>CAINCU010000041.1 GCA_903847155.1 uncultured Gallionellaceae bacterium
GCGGCACATCTTCTTTCGGCGCAACCAGTTTCACTTTGCCATTGTCGATGCTGACGAAGGCGGCATCCGCTGCTTCGTGCGCGTAGGCGTAGCACGCGAGTTGCACGTCCTCGCCCGGTTCTTTCAACTTGTTGCGCAGCACGGCTTCGCTCTGTGTCTTGTAATCCAGTACCAGTTTTTCTTCGCCACGCACATCCAGCCGGTCGATGCGTCCGCGCAAACGCACGCCTTCCAAGCCCCAATCAAACGCCTGCTCCGACTCGGCATAGCGCCAGCCTTGTGCTTCGTTTTGCTGTTGCCATTCGATATAGGCAGGCAACGACGCAGACCAGCGTGCCAGCCATGCGCGCGCCGCAAAATCCTGTTGCAGCAAGTCGTCAAACACTTCTTCGCTGATCTCGCGCAACGCGTTTTCCATCGCGGTTGCGTCATGCTCGCTCACCACCGGGAAGCGAGCATGGAAACGATGCAATATTTCATGCACGCGCTCGCCGTAGTCGCGCTTCTCAATGCCTTCCTGCACTTCGTCGAGTTCGTTCAGACGCAGGATGTAACGCGCATAGAACTGATAGGGACAGGCGACCAGACTGCTATAAGCGCTGATGGAAACGCTCAGCGGCACGATCTCGCTGGTCGCGCCTGGCGCGGGTTGCATTGCCTGTTCTAGGCTATGCGTATGTGTTTCTTCCTCTTTGAGATAAGCGTGCAATTCACATTCGGCAAGGTCGTCGCCGTAAGTCAGCACATGCAAATCGCGCAGCATTTCCAGATAGGGACTGAGCAAGCCCGCTTCGCCGTTTCGATCTTTTTGCCAAGTGACCAGCACACAATCGTTCAGCGTAAGCAGCGCGAGCAAATCGTCGCGCTGGCGTGCGGCGTAGATGCTGCGTGTGGGCAGGTTCAAACTGGCGCGCACCGCATCGTTGAACCAGCGTCCACCGTCCGCCACACTGGGCAGATGCTCGGCATCACAGCCGAGCAGCAGCACCGCATCGAAGGCGCGCCAGCGCGTGGCCGCGAGATGGGTGAAGCGCACCGGACTGTCTATGCTGCTGTCGCGGAAAGTTTCGGTATCCAGTTGCTGCGCCAGCCAACGCCGCCATTCGTGGAAACGGTAGCGGCCTTCGTCGCCGGCCAATTCCTGCTGCCAGTTTTCCAGTGCACGTAGCAATTGCTGGCCGGCATCGTCCTGCTGCAAACCCTTGTCGATTCCCAACACTGCCAGACTTTCGCGCAACGCAGCCAACCATTCCGCCAAGGTTTTTTTCTTGCCCTGCTCCAGCAGAGAAGCGGCCTGACGCAAGCGCGCCAGCGGCTGATGCAGCACGGTTTCGTGCTCGGCCAGCGCGCTGAATTTTTCCAGCCCGGCCACCACGCCCTGTTTGCGCAGCAGTTGCTCCAACTGATACACCGCCGACTTGCGTTCGCCGGCAGCCATGTCGGCGAAGATGTAGGGCGACTTGAGCAGGTCGAGCAGATCGTGATGATAAAAATCGCTTTGCAGCGCGGTGAGCCAGCGATCCAGCACCGTGCTCACCGACAGCGTGGCGAACGTCCAGCCGGTCTCGTCCGTCACCAGCACCTCGGCACGCTCCAGCAGCGCGCGCATACGCCGCGCCACCACGCGGTCTTGCGCCACGATGGCGATGTCGCTTTTGCCAGCTTGTAGCCACAGACGCACTTGCATGGCGGCGGCGCGGGCTTCCTGTTCGAGGGAGGTGGCGGCGAAAAAGAGCAGTAAATTATTGAGAGGAGGAATACTTTTTTCTTTGAGAAATATTTTCTGATTTAGTAATCCATCAGCCCTCACCCCCTCTCCCGCCTGCGGGAGAGGGGAGTTGGACAGCCCCCACTCCCGCAGGCGGGAGAGGGTTGGGGTGAGGGCTTGAGTTACGAAGCTGGGACACTCATTCCCCATCTCCCTCAACTCAAACACCACCACCTCAGCATGTTCCGCATATTGCTCCAGAAAACGCTGCTCCAGAGCCGTCCAATCCGAAGTGCGCAACACAAACAACGGCTGCGTTGCCTGCGCCGCCAATGTCGCCAAGCGCTGCTGATAAGCACGCGCCGCA
>CAINCU010000042.1 GCA_903847155.1 uncultured Gallionellaceae bacterium
ATCCCGAATCCGATCGCTTAGCCACTGATTGTCAACGAGCCCATCCTGTGAAACTGAGGGAACCCACATAGCAGCTCCGCTGCCATCAAGTTCGTTCGAGTGGTGCATCACAGAGTCAAGTACCCAAACAGGTTTGGAACTGCAGGGACTCATCCGCACCAATGAATTGCCGGTGTTGAAGATAATATCGCCGTCAGTTAACAATATAGGGTGATTAGCTTGCGCATTAATCGCAGAATCTTTCGTACCGTATTTTTTATCAGTAGTCTGCTCGATAATCGTAAGCCAGTCTGGATCCCAACGAGAGAGTGTCGCACCATCCGATATCCGAATCAGTTGCACGATGGAGTGTTTTGCCGTCGGATCAACGCCGGAGAACAGCAGGTAACCAGTATCATCTGGTGCAGGAAAACGGCGTATCCAGTTCGGTTGCTCGGTCGATTTTCGATCCATCAACAACGGTGTCGGATCCCCTTTCTCTCCGAACAGCGACTGCACTTCATTGACCGCTGTTTTGACGAGTGAAGGAAACTCGGCAACTGCAATGATCATGCGAGATTGAGTTTTTGAAAAACGACGATGGCCATTGTCATTGTCATTGATAATTACATGCCGGACCGCCCATGCCGTGCCGATGATTACCAAGATAAGTACGAGCAATAACGCTGTTGTTAACCAAAGCCAGAATGCACATCCAAGCGTTTGAGTATCTTGAGTTAGTGTGGATGTGGAGTTAGATTTTTTCATCATCTTTTCAACATACTGGCAGGCAGATAAATGTTTCGTGGATTGTTTAGTAGTTCATTGTATGTGGCCTCTGTGCGTCTCAGCAATTCAGGACTGAAGCCGTCTGCGCACTTGGCATCCGGAGCAGCTATTCGCTTTGCCAAGGCTATAGCATCGGCTTTGACTCCGAGCGTGTCGAAGATTGCCTTTATCACTCCAACAGGTTCGGCCCGCAGCTCATCATGGTTGACGAAGTACAGATTCAAATCCTTTTGCAACAATATGTGGTGGTACACAGCATTCCAGTAATCAAGCCAATAATCCAAATCTTCCGGTTTTAGCGAAAAATCCATCTCGGGTACGGCGAAACAAAACGGAAGGTGATCGAGACCGAATTCGTAATGCGCAAGCCATCTCATATAGGTTCGTGTGAAGCGATCCTCGGTCTGCTGAGCACAGAAGCGCTGGTGCTGGCGGTGCAGCGAGCGCGCGGTCGCAATCGGATTTCGGTACACGAGCAATACCGTCGCCGTTGGTTCGGCACAGAGACTGCTCAGGCGCAATAGATTGTTGTTGTTCTTGGAAAGATAGCGACGGCGAATACCATTCGCTGAAACCAGCTGCGTTCGCGGATTCGCCACAAGCGCACGGAAGTCCGCAAAAGCGGCAAGCGCCTCCAACGAAGGTTCGTCGACACCAAAACAGTGTGGATCCTTTGTTCGTGATCCAAATGTGCGCCAGAAAACTTCTTCCAGCCCCTCTGGACTGTCGAAATCGACAATGATCCCATCACCGTGCGCACGTTCTTCTGGCACAGATGGCTGCGCTGCATGGCGCGTGATTTGCTTCCACAGATTAGGCGCCATTACGAACGGCATATCTCGGTACGTCAGAGATCGGAAGTCATCAACCTCGTCGAGAACGCGAAGTAACATCGTGGTACCCGACCGTGCAAGTCCGCATACATACACAGCTCCATCAGCGGGGTCTGTTGCAATTTTAGTGGACGATGCGACCGAACGAGTGCGTTTGGGAAGTGAAAACTGGCGTTCCAACTCAAATGCCAAATGACGAACTGCCGCTGGTTCAAGTGCTAACCAATGCAACCAGCGTTCCATTAAACTGTAGGCATTGCCACTCTTAGCCAGAGATTTGGTAAGTCTGCTGGAGATAAAAACGGGACGAAGAAACCACCATCCGCTCGCGACAACAGACAAAGCTACAAAATACACCGCCTGCTGTGGTTCGCTCCACGCCAGAAGCCACGGAGCCAGACCCACAATAGCCGCCAATCCGGTTAGTAACCCCAGCAACTTTAGGCTGAATTGCAACGTCATGCGCCCAGAGCGCAACAGCAATGCTTGTCTCGCATCGTCTCCGTCAGTATCGCGAAATGCCTGATGAATACCCATAATTTCGCTTAACTGACTACGAAACCAATGCCCACTGAAAGCACGAATGGCGATTTCAGCTAGAACCATACCAATCAAAAGAGAAACAATCAGAATGATGACTGTCACTTATTCGGAAAAAAACGGCGAAAAAGTTTCTTTAGCGGATACCAGATGACCCCGACCAAAAGCATCAATATACCTAAAAGAGTCCCAAGCACCGTCGCTACAACACCAACCCCTAGACCTGGTCCGACGTAGGCAGAAGCAAGTGGCGTGTAAGATAGTGCCAATACTGCAAGCAATAAAGCAGTAATTTCTTTCTTCATTTTTTTGCGCCCCATCTTTCTAGAGTTTATTTACCTATCTAAATTCTATCATTATCAGCATCATTTAAAAGGCGACTCAATAATCTGCTCGCAACACGCGCATCGGCGGCAACTTGATCGCGTTTCGCGTCGAGAACCATCCCGCGACAGCCACAATAAACACCCCGCCCACTGTGCCGATCAACCAGATCAGCGGATTGCTCGCGTAAGGTATCTCCAAAACGAAGTGCGCCAACACCCAACCCAGCAACTCTGCACCCGCTGCCGCAAACAGGCCACTCAAGCCGCCCAGCACGGCGAACTCAGACAGATGCAAACGTCGCAGATAGCGGCTATCCGCCCCCAAAGTGCGCAGGATCGCTGCCTCGTGACTACGTTCGTCCTGTGTAGCAAGCAGTGCGGCATAAAGCACCACGACGCCGCTCAACAGCGTGAACAAAAACACCGCGCTGACCGTCTGCGCGATCTGGTCCATGATGTTGCGCACTTGGGCGATCATCGCACCGGTGTCTATCACCAGCAAGTTTGGAAATGCGCGCGACAACTGGTCACCCGCGCCCACCTTGTCCGGCGGCAGATAAAAACTGCTCAGGTAGCTGGCCGGATAATCCTTGAGAAGTTCCGGCGTTGCAATGACAAAGAAATTCACTTTCATCGAATCCCACTGCACCTTGCGCAGACTGGTCACTTGCGCCGTGAAGCTGCTGCCAGCCACGTCGTAAGTCAGCATGTCGCCCATATGGATGTTTAAGGTCTTGGTGATGCCCTCCTCTACTGATAGTTGTTTGCGCTCGTTTGGAATTTCGTCATTCCGGCGAAGGCCGGAATCCAGTGTTTGTAACGAACTGGACACCGGCTTTCGCCGGTGTGACGACTCGGTTTTATCTACGTTTAATGGTGTCCACCAAGCTCCACTCACCAACGTATTCCAATTCGGCATCTGCTCCATATAGGAGAGATTGAACTCGCGCTCCACCAGCGCACGCGCGCGAGGATCGAGATAACTATCGCCGTTGATAACGCGCTCATTGATGGCGATCAACCTGCCGCGCACCATCGGCTGCAATTGCGGTGCTGGCAACGAATGGCGAGCGAAGAAATCCAGCACCGGCTGATATTGGTCCGGCTGGATATTCACCACAAAACGGTTCGGCGTATCCGGCGGCAACTTGCCCTGCCAGCTTTGCATCAGATCGGCGCGCACCAGCGTCAACAGCAGTAGCGCCATGCCACCTAGACTGAGCGCCACCACTTGCACTGCCGCACTGCGTCCGTGGCGCGCGAGATTATTGAGTGCATGTCGCCACTGCGATTGAAAGAATAGCGCGTTGCGCGCCAGACCACGCAACAACAACCAAGCCAACCCGCCAAACACCAACAAGCCAGCCAACAACCCTCCCAGCACCGCCAAGCCCAGTTTCAGCGAACCCGCATGCCACAAGAACAACCCCGCCAACACAGCCACTGCCAAGCCGTAGATCAACCAACCGCTGGCTTCCGGCAAACCCAGTTCGCGGCGCAACACGCGCAGCGGTGACACCTTGCGTAATTGCAGCAAAGGCAGGAAAGCGAAACCCAGCAACAGTGCAAAACCGCTGACCGCCGCCTTCAGTAATGGCAAAACACTCGGTTGCGGCAGACTCGCCTCACGCATGGAAGCGATACTTTCGACCAACATCGCTTGCGTGACATAGCCCAGCAAGCCGCCAAGCAACACCGCCACCACGCCGAGCAAAATGAATTGATACAGGAACAGCCACAGCACTTGCCCCTGCTGCGCGCCGAGGCAACGCATTACCGCGCAACTATCCAGATGACGCAACACGAAACGGCGCGCTGCAAGTGCCATCGCTGCGCCCGCAAGAATCGCGGCAGTGAGTGCGGCAAGACCGAGGAAATGTTCCGCGCGTTCCAGCGCCGTGCGAATCTCGGGACGAGCATCGCGCACATCCTCCATTTTTTCGTTGCCGGAAAGCTTATCTTGCAGCGCCGCGCGCAGTGCGTTCACTTGCGCCGCATCACCCGCAATCATCAAGCGGTACGAGATGCGGCTGCCTTCTTTCAGCAACTCGGTTCCAGCCAAGTCCGCATCGTTCATCAACACGCGCGGGGCAAAACTGGCGAAGCCGATGGACTGGTCGATGTCCTTCACGATGCGCGCCGCCACCGTAAAGTGCTGAGACCCGATGCCCACTTCATCGCCCACCTTCATATCCAGGCGGCGCAGCAA
>CAINCU010000043.1 GCA_903847155.1 uncultured Gallionellaceae bacterium
AGTCGGGTAGCCGGACGCGATTGCTCGCACCCAGCCCCCTAAGAACCGTGCTTGCGACTTTCACCGCACACGGCTCAAGCCTCTGCAAAGGCATCTTTCGACACCCGGTTACACAACTGCGTTTTCAGCGTAATACTGACTTCTACGGCAATTGAAATGGTGCAACTGAAGATTGCTTGCAGCATCCGATCCGCCCTCAGCTTTTTTCACAATATGGCGAACATCCCAAGGGATGCTCTTTGTGATTGGCATCTGACAGATAGAGCACAAGCCATCCTGCTTTAGCCAGACACTGTAAAGCTTCCGGCGACCTCGCGATGAGTTCAGCATTTTCTTGCCCCAGCGGGACTCGAAATACCCTCCCCATTGCGGGTCGTGCGGGTTGGCATCGGCTTTGATCTTGATATGCCGTACTATTGGCGTATCCGATTCTTGCAGCAAGATGAGTTCTCTGCGCGTTCCATCTTCTTTTTTTTCTGTTGCGGCAAATACCCAGTTTCGTGTACCTCGTGTTTTAAAGTATTTCTCTTTAACCCATCTGGCTCCCTTATTCGGATGCCTTCTTACCGCCCATTGCCATAGCATTGACCAGACATTGTGATCAACTTGAGCAAAGATTTCCTTGGCGACCACATGGCTATGGTAATTCGCCCATCCCCGTAAAACAGGATTAAGCAACCTTATCAGGTTTGCCTGTTTAGCCGCCTTGTTGGCCTTGATGACTTCTCGGATTTTATCAAGATGCGCCTTGATGTTCGCTTTCGACGGCCTCATCAACAACGTGCCGTTGTTGTGTTTACGAATGTTCCATCCGAGGAAATCAAACCCCTCCCTGATGTGCGTTATTTTGGTCTTCTCCGGCGACAGAACTAGTCCGCGTTCCGCCAGAAATTCGACCACTGCTGGTTTAACCTCATGCTCCAGCCATTCTTTCGAGTTGCCAGTAATAATGAAGTCGTCTGCGTAACGCACCATGTGCATTTTCAGGCCCCTTCGCATTGCTTTCGGGAATTTCTCCGCCAGCTTTGCTTCGAGGCCATCAAGCGTCATGTTTGCCAGTACCGGACTGATGATGCCCCCTTGCGGGGTGCCAGCATCTGTGGGGAAGAGTTCGTTTTGATAAACGTATCCCGCCTTTAGCCACTTCTTTAGAATCGCCTTGTCCGTGGGGATGTTGGCGATCATCCAGTCATGACTGATGTTGTCGAAACAGCCTTGGATGTCGGCCTCGAGCACCCATTTCGCACTTACTTTTCTTGCGAGAGAGATGAAGCATTTTTCCCCCGCATCGGCAGTTGAGCGTTCCGGCCTGAACCCGTAAGAATTTGGGTCAGCGGTGGTTTCCGCAACGGGTTCCAACGCCAGCAGATGTAATGCTTGCATGGCGCGGCACTTCATTACGGGGATGCCGAGCGGCCTTGTCTTGCCATTCTTCTTCGGAATTAATACCCTCCGAAGCGGAAGCGGCGAGTAACCTCGCCGCTTCATCGACGCTATCGCGTTGATCTTTGCCATCGGTGTTTTCCATATGATCTTGTCCACACCGGGGGTGTTCTTGCCTTTATTTTCAGTCACCCGCTTGACGGCTAATGCTTTGCCACTGAACGAGTGGGTCAGCAACCATTGCAGGGCTTTCACCCTGTTGTGGCAGCCTTCCTGTGTTGCCTTCACAATACGCGCTTGCAGCCGTCTTACCTGACGCTGGACATCGACCCAACTGATGCCGTCCCACGTCATGCCGGAAGATGCACACGCCAGTGTTGCAGCGTCCATTTGCTTTCCCTCCGTTTAGATGGTTCTACCAACTCTCTTGTGAAGAGAGACCATAAGGAAGTCTGCCCGCTTTCGCGTGAGGTGATGTTTCAACCTCTATCCGCCCCATTACAGAACGGCCTTCGCTTTTTCCTTGTTCCTATACCCGCAGCACCAACGGTGTTCCTTGCGGTTCACCTGCCGTTAACGGCAGCACTACGGGCTTACCCTGTTCCACTTGAATTTCAGAACGGGTCGGACCCCTCCTTTACGCCGGCGGCACACTGTCCACGATGGCCCATTTACGAAGAACCATGCCTCACCGCTTACCATTTTGGTTCAAGCCTACCAGCACGTTTGGCTTGTCAACAATCACGACGTTTATAGAGGTTCACATATGTTGATCCTACCTGTTCATCCCTAGCTCCTCTCCGCCCTGTGCTGGCAGATTTTGCCGTCCCTCGCGGGTTGGCATACCAAATTAATCGGCGGATACATTGTCCCCAGAGCTTCACACGGAGCTGTTACCGGCTCCGCATGTCTGGGTAGGGAACGGTTGATGGAACAACCGGTTTCATCAGTTCATGATTCCTCCTGTGAAACAGAAATACAAGCGACTTTCAGGTCGCACCATAAAAATTATTGCAATCCACCAGCGCGATGGCGCGTTGCGTCATACCTTATGCACGTTCCACTGCACCACACCCCAGATGGAAAAATCCTGTTCAGGCTTGATGGCAACCTCCGGGTAATCAGGATGCGCAGAGCGCAGCACTTTGCCATGCGGCGTATAGAGCAACTGCTTCACTGTAAACTCGCCATCCACCACTGCCACCACCACGCAACCGTGAGAGGCGGGCACGGAACGATCCACTACCAGCAGATCGCCATCGAAGATGCCTAGTTCACGCATCGAATGTCCAGACACGCGCATGAAGAACGTCGATTCTTTATGCTGGATCAGATGCTCATCCAGACTCAGTCGCCGCTCGACATAATCATCGGCAGGTGATGGAAAGCCTGCAGGCACGGACTTGCGCAACAAAGCGCGCTGCCTTTCGAACATTGATTTGTTGGGATGTGTCAGCGACAGCAAAACAGAGTGAGCGGCACGCCGCGCGGGGCTGACAAGGTTAGGGTTTAGACTGATCATGGTAATATTTAACAGAACGAACGTTCTTAAATAATAAAGAACGATCGTTCTGCTGTCAATTAAAAACCCTGTCCAACATGAAATGAGTTGGAAATAGCATTATTGAAGTCGGTGTGTGGCATTTATGAAACATGCAGCATAATGAGAGTGTGTTAAAAAACACGAAATTGAGGGCTAAGATTATTATTAGCATGTTGTTTTTTGCCCCTACCTACCCCATGAGTTAGACTCAGTCCCTAGGGGCTAACAATTGGTTGGTGGCAACGAAGTGGGTGGGGTAACTATGGAGGTAATAAACAGCATTATGATTTATAGTATCAGGCAAACACACCAGTTAACGCGTGCTATTCGATAGCAATCGCGCGAAAAATGCCATGTTCACATTGAGCCTGCATGGAGAAGAAAATACCCAAGCCGAGCTTAAGCCTGGCTATTCATATTGTTTGATCGTGCGTTCAGATATTCAGCGCAAAGCTGCGTTGGATATGCTTGCGGCACAGCCGAACACTGCGGTTGTAGCGAACAATGGCGGACTCATCAGCAATTTGCGAGTGTGGGAAAATCTCGCACTGCCGGTGCAATATCGAAATATTCAACTGGGTGGCAAACTTGAACAGGACGTGGTAAATCTATTCGAGAAGTGCGGCGTGCGTGATGAACAGTCATTTTCAGATCTGATGTTAAAACTGCCGGATCAATTATCATTGTATGAAAAACGGCTGGTCGGTTTTGTGAGAGCGATGTTGATGATGCCGGAGATGATGGTGTACGACTCCTTGCATGAGGGGCTCTCGCCTAGAGAAATGGGAAAGACTGCCAGATTTGATCGTATTTTCCGTTTGTATTATCCGTTTCGCACTTCGGTATTATTGAGTTTTGAGGAGTACCGCGACTCGACCGAACCTAAACAAGTGGTTATCCAATTGTGAGATGAAACTACCAAATTTCAATCTAAGCATACTGAATACAGAGCGCAAAACTATCCGCTTTATGTGGGGAGCGTTTATGGTTCTAGTTGTGGTATCAGGCCTGATTGCATTCAGACAAGATTATTTTGTGCGCAACACTGCGGTCTATTTTTTTGCACCTAATGCGCAGGGCCTCAGCAAAGGGATGGCGGTCAAATTCATCGGCTTCAAAGTGGGGAGCGTACAAGAGATCAGCATGCAGTCCAATGCATCGGTCAAGGTAAAATTGTCGTTGGATAACGATTATGTTCGACTCATCGGGCAGGATGCCAAGGCTCGCTTGATTAAGGAGGCACTAGTAGGCGAGGGCGTGGTCGAGATCATACCTGGCGAGCAGCAGGTGCGTCAGGTGACTGAAAACAGTGTGTTGAATTTCGAACGCGGGGTTGATGCAGGATCACTGGTCGAGAATCTCACCGGGCAATTGCAGCCGATTCTGGCTGACGTGCACCAGATTACCTCTTCTATCAACAACCCGCGCGGCGATGTGCAGCAGATTCTGAAAAACCTCAATCAAGTCACCGGCGGCATGCGTGAGACAGTGGCGCAGCTCAATACGTTGGCGCAAAGCGGCAATATGCTGGTGCAAAGCGGCAATCAGAAACTGGATGGTGCGTATGTGAAAGTGGATCGCGCTCTGGATCATGTCAATGCAAGTCTGGAAGCAGTGGATAAAGCGATTCCGAAATTAGTGGGCAAAGCGGATGCGACGCTGGACAATGTGCAATCGGTGACCGCCGACATAAAACATATAACAAGCGCATCTTCAGACCAGATACCCGCTTTGGTGCGCAATACCAATTCTCTGGTTCAAGATGGACAAGATACCTTGAAAGGCGTCAAGAAATCCTGGTTGCTAAACGACTTTTTTCCCAAGCAAGAAGAGACGGTGCTGCCAGTGGATAGCTATGTGGCGCCGCTTCCGGTCAAGCCATGATGAATACGTTTTTTCGTCGAAGCATTGTGCTCCTGCTTGCGTTATTGCTGCTATCCGCATGCAGTCATGAAGCACCGTTGGTTCGTAGCGCGAGACAAGAGCAGGCAATCGATTTCAATCTACGCGCCCAACGTGCATTTATGCGTGGCGATTATCAGACTGCAACCGACTTGTACGAGAGCGCCCTACAGTTGGATAGTGCCATCGAAAATATCGATGGCATTGCCGTTAATTTGCTGAATCTGGCGAAAGTAAATCAAGCGTTGGGAAAGCCTGCGGTTGCGCAACGGTATTTGGATCGACTATTGAGCGATAAGGCATTGCGTTACCCTTTGGTACATCTTGCAGCAGCTGCAACGCAATATGGTCTGATTCGATTGCAAGCTGGCGATGTCACTGCGGCGAAATCTTGGGCGGACAAGGCGGTAGGATATTGTCTCTCCGACTGCAAGCTGAATGGCGTAATCGCCAATCTGAGAGCGAATATTGCGATACAGTCAAACGATGCAGATCAGGCGGTGTATTGGAGCGAGCATGCAGTCTCCGCCAATAAAAGTGAAACGCAGGTTGAATATGCCAATGCCATTCGTTTGTTGGCGCAATCCAAATTGTTAAAGCGAGAGTTCAGGGCAGCGCCGCCATTGTTGGAAGAAGTGCTTGGCATTGACAAGATATTGGGGTTGCCGGACAAAATTCGCCAAGATCTGCTGCTGCTCGCTCAAGCTCAGGATAAGCTGGGTGGAGCAGAGCTGGCTGCACAGTATCGCGAACGGGCAGCGCGCATCGCGGCCACTTCCCTGAAGTGAGAGGATCGTAGCGATGGAGTTAAAGCTAGGTGGACTGAAGCTGGAAAATAACAAAGTCAGGATCGGTTTGGGTTTTGGCCTGTGCTTGTTGGTGACCATCGTGTTGACTTTTTCTCACTTGAGCGAGAGTCTGAGCCGAAAAATTCTGGACAGGCAGTTTGCTTATTTGCGCGACCACTATCCACACCCGATCAGCAACGACGTGGTGATCGTCGGTATTGATGAAGCGACCTTCAAGACCTTCAAAGAACCATACGAATTATGGCATCCCCACTTTGGGAAATTCTTGCAGGCCATGACTCGCACCAAGCCTTCGGTTCTTGGGATTGATGTGGCATTGCCAGAGCATTCCTATGATTTTCTGATACCAAAGTATGACCAAAATATTGCGCAGGGTTTGCTTGCGCTGAAATCGCAAACTCCTATCGTGCTTGGGCAGATGCTGGACGAAAACGGGAATTTTCGTTCGGTGTATGCGCCTTTTATTGATGCATCCGGCGCGGATGCTTTGGCTCCGGTAGTGGTTTGCTCTGAAACGGACGGTGTGGCACGACGAGCCGACCCGAATCAATGCACAGTCAATGCGCAAGGCGAGACGCTGACTGAAGCAATGGCTGCACATCTGGGCAAGAAGCAAACATCGCGTGGCTTGGTCGATTTTGCGGTGGGTGATGATTTGACTTACATACCCTTCCAAAAAGTGTTGGAGTGGGCAGATCAGGGTGATGAGGAACAATTGCAGCATGCTTTTTCCGGTAAGCCAGTGTTGGTTGGAATGATTTTGCCGTTCGAGGATCGCGTGAATTTGCCAGTAGTGCTGGCGGCGTGGGAGCCGGAGAACCGTCATCTTTCGACAGTGGTGTGGCAAGCTCAGGCATTGCGTTCAATGCTGACAAATGGGCTTCTCAAGGACTCCAATCCGAATTTTGTGCTGGTGTTGAGCCTGCTTGCGACGTTGCTCTGGTTTGCGCGTTTGCACTGGCTGAGATTTGTTTCTCTGGTGATTCTGCCAATTTCACTACTCATTTATTCGACTTGGTTGTTGCGTCATGCAGTGCATTTGCCGGTAGGGGGAATTTTATTTTCCGGCTTATTTGCTTTTGCGATGCGCTCGATTTATGAGTTGGTATTGAAGGAGCGCGAGAACAAACAATTACGCGGAATATTCGGCAATTACGTTAGCGCTGAAGCGTTGCGTGCGCTGATGGCGGGCGGTGTTCAATCGAGTCTGGAAGGGGAGCGCAAGCGCGTGTGCATCCTGTTTGCAGATATTCATAATTTCGGCGCGCGCAGCGAAAGTAGCTCCCCGCAAGAAGTGGTCGTTGTGTTGAACGAATACTTTTCTGAAATGGCAGTAGCCATCCACCAGCACGATGGAACGGTCAGCAAGTTTGTTGGCGATTCCATCATGGCGTGTTTTGGTGCACCACAGGCTCTGGAATGTCCTGAGAAGAACGCATTGGAAGCTGCGCAAGAGATGTTGCTGAGTGTGCGCCAAGTTAATGCACGCTTGAAAGAGCGTGGCATCGCTCCAATAGAAATAGGCATCGGTCTGCACGTGGGAGATGTGGTGATCGGGCATATCGGCTCGGAATCTCGCCACGAATACACGGCCATTGGTGAAGTCGTGAGTATAGCTGCCAAACTGGAAGAGCTAACCAAGACCTTGGGTTACCCGGTGGTTTGCTCCAAGGCGGTAGCGGAAAGCGTTGAACTGTCCGGCGGTCTTACTGATTTAGGCAATCAACCGATGAAGGGCGATGCAGTGTTATCAGTGTGTGGTTGGTATCCGCCATTGTTTGCGGCAAACTGATGTCCGAACTCTGGAACAAAGTCAGTCTTTGGTTGAAGCTGGGACAGATAGTCCAGACCGTACAAGGTTGCTTTGCATTGTGGTGGTATGCGACTACCCATTACCGAGTTTTGAGGATAGTGCCGGTCAATACCGTGTTTCATCGTCAGATTTTTTTTACCGGAGTTGAGGCTTGGGGCATCGTCGCGGTGTTTGGCTTTCTGTGCGGCACGCTGGTCATTACCCAGACCACCTCACTGGTCGGTGGTGACAGCGAACTGACGGTGAAAATATTGATCTGGACAGTGGTGCGCGAAGTCGGTCCTTTGTTCGCCGCCATCATCATCATCGCGCGTAGCAGTGCCGCCATTGCTTCCGAGTTGGCGCTGATGAAAACGCGCAACGAAATGACTCATCTCTCTCGTATGGGTATATCGCCTTATGATTACTTGGTTGTTCCTCGTATTTTCGGTGTGACGCTGGCTGTGGTTGCGCTAACCATCTATTTCCAAGTCGTCGCCATCGGCGGTGGTCTGGCAGTGAGCGCGCTCTTTCAGAACGTATCCTACTTCGACCAGATAGGACGTTTTTTGAGCACAGTTAAGCTCAGCGAGTTCGTGCTGGTCGCATTCAAAGGCTGTGTATTTGGCATCGCTATTTCTACCATCTCTTGCTACAACGGCATGCAAGCCCATCCCTCGGTGACTGAAGTACCCAAGGTTGCTATCCGCGCTGTGCTGCAAAGCTTGCTGTTTGTGTTTACTCTGGATGCATTGATTGCATATCTCGGCACGATGTAGTGATGCAGCGACTTTTGCCCGTTGGCTACAAAACTCAAACGCGTGAACGAGTGTAATTTGTAGACTTTAATTTTTGATTCGTTGGTCGCTCAACTCTGCATCTACCAATGACTTGCGCTATACTGCGCGTCGCTTGACGCAGGATGCGTCAAATCAAAATTTAAAGTGCGGCGTTTGCCGCATTTGTTTTTAGCAGAGTGAATAAAATGCCTGTCATTACCTTACCGGATGGTTCGCAACGTAGTTTTCCTAACCCAGTGACTGTAACCGAGGTCGCTCAAAGCATTGGTGCCGGTTTGGCGCGTGCGGCGCTGGCGGGCAAGGTGGATGGGGTGCTGGTGGATACTTCGTACTTAATCTCTACCGATGCGAAACTGGCGATCATCACCGACAAGGATGCGGACGGTCTCGACCTGATTCGCCATTCCACCGCGCACTTGCTGGCGTATGCGGTGAAAGAATTATTCCCCGAGGCGCAGGTGACTATCGGCCCGATGATCGAAAACGGTTTCTATTACGACTTTGCCTATTCGCGTCCTTTCACACCGGAAGACTTGGTGGCTATCGAGAAGCGCATGGCGGAGTTGGCCAAGAAGGATTTGCCTGTGACGCGCAAGGTGGTGCCGCGCGACGAGGCGGTGGCTTATTTCAAATCGCTGGGCGAAAAATACAAAGCCGAGCTCATCGAGTCCATTCCCGCCGATCAGGATGTGTCGCTGTACAGCGAGGGCGAGTTCACCGATCTGTGTCGCGGCCCGCACGTGCCTTCGACCGGCAAGCTGAAGGTGTTCAAGCTGATGAAGGTGGCCGGTGCCTATTGGCGCGGCGATTCGAAGAACGCGATGCTGCAACGCATCTACGGTACGGCCTGGGCGAAGAAGGAAGACTTGGATGCGTATCTGATGCGCCTGGAAGAAGCAGAGAAGCGCGACCATCGCAAGCTGGGCAAGTTACTCGACCTGTTCCACATGCAGGATGAAGCGCCGGGTATGGTGTTCTGGCATCCCAAGGGCTGGGCGATGTGGCAGGTGATTGAGCAGTATATGCGCGCTGTGTACCGTGACAATGGCTACCAAGAAATCCGCTGTCCGCAAATCATTGACCGCGTGTTGTGGGAAAAATCCGGCCATTGGGAACACTACAAGGCCAACATGTTTACCACCGAGTCGGAAAAGCACGACTATGCGATCAAGCCGATGAATTGTCCCGGCCATGTGCAAGTGTTCAACGCAGATTTGCGTTCATATCGCGAACTGCCGCTGCGCTATGGCGAGTTCGGCTCATGCCACCGCAACGAGCCGTCCGGCGGTTTGCATGGTCTGATGCGGGTGCGCGGTTTTGTGCAGGATGACGGCCACATTTTTTGTACCGAAGCACAGATCGAGCCCGAGGTGACTGCGTTCAATGCGCTGGTGCTAAAGGTTTATAAGGACTTCGGTTTTCACGATGTGGTGGTGAAATTGGCGTTGCGCCCTGAAGGCAGGGTTGGCTCTGACGAAATCTGGGATAAGTCCGAGAATGCCTTGCGCGCGGCATTGCGTGCTTCCGGAATGACGTGGGAAGAATTGCCGGGCGAGGGCGCGTTCTACGGCCCTAAGATCGAATTCCATATCAAGGACGCGATTGGCCGTTCCTGGCAATGCGGCACGATCCAAGTGGATTTCTCCATGCCGGGGCGCTTGGGTGCCGAGTTCGTCGATGAGGACAATAGCCGCAAGGTGCCGGTGATGTTGCACCGCGCGATACTCGGCTCGCTGGAGCGCTTCATCGGCATTCTGGTTGAGAATCATGCTGGGGCACTGCCATTGTGGTTGGCACCGGTGCAGATGGTGGTGTTGAATATTTCGCAGGCGCAGGAGGCTTATGCTGAAAAAGTGGCAGAAACTTTGCGTGCGTCCGGCTTACGTGTGCAATCAGATTTGCGCAACGAGAAGATTACCTATAAAATCCGCGAACATAGCTTGCAGAAGCTGCCTTACCAGCTGATTATCGGCGACAAGGAAATGGCTGCAGGTCTCGTTGCCGTGCGATCCCGAACAGGTGAAGACCTTGGGCAGATGTCGGTGGAGGCGCTGTTACAGCGCTTGCAAGCCGAACTGCTTCGCGATAGCACGGTTTAATTTTTTAATGGAGAATTTCCAATAGCACAAGATAAGTCGCAGCGTATCAATGAGCAGATAACAGCACCACAGGTGCGACTCATTGGCGCGGAGGGAGAGCAGGTTGGTGTCGTGGCAATTGCTGAAGCATTGCGCATGGCTGACGAGGCGGAACTGGATTTGGTGGAGATTGCGCCTTTGGCGGAACCGCCAGTATGCCGAATCATGGATATCGGCAAATTCAAATACGCAGAAGCCAAAAAACAGCATGAAGCCAAGCTAAAGCAGAAGCAAGTTCAGATCAAAGAGATCAAGTTTCGTCCGGGTACGGACGAAGGCGACTACAACATCAAGTTGCGCAATCTGATCAAATTCTTGGCTGATGGCGACAAGACCAAAATCACCTTGCGTTTCCGTGGGCGCGAGATGGCGCACCAGGAGATCGGTATGAAACTGATCGAGCGCATCCGGGGTGACTTGGACGAACATGGAGTGGTCGAGCAGTACCCCAAGATGGAAGGTCGTCAGATGGTGATGGTGCTCGGTCCCAAGAAGAAATGATTTTGTATCGCAACGGAGCAAGGGACTTGCCGTTGCGGTGGTTGTGAATAGAGTCCCGTATAAGTGGTTCCGGGTTTTCAAGTGTTCCTGTCAGGAACCTCCCGGCGTCATCAAATAAATGGAGTCGTTATGCCAAAGATGAAAACCAAAAGCGGTGCGAAGAAACGATTTGTCGTTCGCCCCGGTGGCAGCATCAAACGTGGCCAAGCGTTCAAGCGCCACATTCTTACCAAAAAAACCACCAAGAACAAGCGTCAACTGCGTGGCTCGACTGGTGTTCATGAAACCAACACGGCGTCTGTTCGCGCCATGATGCCATACGCATAAGGAGTAAAAATGCCAAGAGTTAAACGTGGTGTAACGGCGCGCGCGCGCCATAAGAAAGTTCTGGATCTGGCCAAGGGTTACCGTGGTCGTCGCAATAGTGTCTATCGCGTCGCCAAAGAAGCGGTGATGAAGGCAGGACAATATGCATATCGCGACCGTCGTCAACGCAAGCGTCAATTCCGCACTCTGTGGATTGCCCGTATCAATGCGGCTGCGCGTGAGCAAGGTATGGCGTACAGCGTATTCATGAACGGTTTGAAAAAAGCTGCGATTGAGATCGATCGTAAGGTGCTGGCCGATCTGGCCGTGTTCGACAAGGCTGCGTTCTCGCAGATCGTCGCACAAGCCAAAGCCAGCCTTGGAGCGTAAATATAGCGCAATATAAAAAAGGAGGCGTCATGCCTCCTTTTTTGTTTCAAAATTTAAACAATGCAAGAACTTCAAAAAATTTTAGATGATGCACTGCAAAGCTTCGCTGCGATAGAAGACGCAGCTGAACTGGAGAATGCCAAGGCGCGCTATCTCGGTAAGGAAGGTAGTCTGACCGGTCTATTAAAAGGATTGGGCAAACTATCCGCCGAAGAACGTCCGGCAGTCGGCGCGCGCATCAATCAAGTTAAACAACAACTCGAAGCAGCGCTGCAAGCGCAACGTGATGCTATTCAGCAACGGGCGTTGAACGCCAAACTGGCAGCCGAGTCGCTGGATGTGACACTGCCGGGACGCGGTACGGGCGTGGGCGGATTGCATCCGGTCACGCGCACTCTGGAGCGTATCGAAACGCTGTTTCACTCCATCGGTTACGCAGTGGCGGAAGGCCCGGAAATTGAAAACGATTTCTACAACTTTACCGCATTGAATATTCCTGCCGATCATCCGGCGCGTGCCATGCACGACACTTTTTATATCGACGAGCAACATGTGTTGCGTACGCACACATCGCCGATTCAGATTCGCTATATGCAAGCGCACATGACGAAATACCAGCATCTGGAAACGATGCCGGACATCCGCATCATCGCGCCGGGTCGCGTCTATCGCGTGGATTCCGATGCTACCCATTCGCCGATGTTTCATCAGGTCGAAGGCTTGTGGATAGGAGAGCGCGTGAGCTTTGCCGACCTCAAAGGTGTGATCGCCGATTTTCTGCAGAACTATTTTGAGACCGAAGACATGCAAGTGCGGTTCCGTCCTTCGTTCTTTCCGTTCACGGAACCGTCGGCCGAGATGGATATGAGTTGGAAAGGCGGCTGGCTGGAAATTGGCGGCTGCGGCATGGTGCATCCGAATGTACTCAAGCACGTCGGCATTGACAGCGAAAAATATATCGGCTTCGCCTTCGGTATGGGCGTGGAGCGCTTGGCCATGTTGCGCTACGGCGTGAACGATCTCAGATTGTTCTTCGAGAACGACCTGCAATTCTTGAAACAATTTAACTGAACATGCAATTCTCTGAATCATGGTTGCGAACCTTCGTAAATCCATCGCTTACTAGCGAGGAGTTGTCACATTTGTTGACTATGGCCGGACTGGAAGTGGAAGAGATGACTCCTGTCACACCAGCTTTTGAAAAAGTTGTGGTGGCGCAAGTGATTACCAAAGACAAACATCCAGATGCGGATCGCCTGAACGTGTTGACGGTGAATGTGGGACAAGTTGAACCACTGACTATTGTGTGCGGCGCGCAGAACGTGACCGTCGGCATGAAAGCGCCATGCGCGTTGGTCGGTGCGAAACTTCCCGGCATCGAAATTAAACAGGCCAAGGTGCGAGGTATCGCTTCCTTCGGCATGATGTGTTCGGATAAAGAACTCGGTCTGGCGGATGAAAGTGCCGGACTATTGGAGCTGGCTGCTGATGCAGTAGTCGGGCAAAGTATCCGTGAACATCTCGATCTGGACGATCATCTGATTATGCTCAAGCTCACGCCGAACCGTAGCGATTGTTTGTCGCTGCAAGGAATCGCCCGCGAAGTGGCTGCGTTGACGGGAGCGTCGTTGCAAGCCATTCCCCAAGCATCTTTCAAGCAAAGCAGCGACATTACGCGCAAGCTCAAGGTAACGGCTTCAGAGGCGTGTCCGCGTTACAGCGGACGTGTGATTACTGGAGTGAATGCCAAGGTGGCGACACCTGCATGGATGACGCAGCGCTTGGAGCGCAGCGGTTTGCGCAGCATCAGCGCGCTGGTTGATGTGACCAACTATGTGTTGCTGGAAATGGGGCAACCGCTGCATGCTTTCGATCTGAACAAATTGAACGGCGACATCGAAGTGCGTTTCGCCCGTGCCGGAGAAAGCCTGAAACTGCTGAACGAGCAGACGGTCAATCTGCAAGAAGACATGTTGCTGATCGCTGATGCCAAGACTCCGCTCGCGCTGGCAGGCGTGATGGGCGGTGCGGACAGCGCGGTGGATGATGCCACTACCGATATTTTTCTGGAAAGCGCGTTCTTTGTGCCCGGCGTGATCGTCGGTAAATCGCGCCTTCTCGGTTTTGGTTCGGATTCCTCTTATCGTTTCGAGCGCGGTGTGGATTTTGCAGCCACGCCAGCCGCACTGGATCGCGCCACCCAATTGATTCTCGATATTTGCGGCGGGCAAGCTGGCGCGGTGACCGAGGTGTGCGCTGAATTACCCGTGCGCCATCCGGTGAAACTGCGTACTTCGCGCGTACATCGCGTGCTGGGCGTGGCTTTGGAGGCTAAAGAGATTGCGCAGATATTCTCGCGTCTGGGCATGGTGTTCCAACAGCATGACGATGAGTTTTCGGTGACACCACCCAGCTATCGTTTCGACATTGCCATTGAAGAAGATTTGATTGAAGAAGTTGCGCGCGTCTATGGCTACGAAAAAATTCAACCTGTTGCGACGCAAGCACGTATGAGCATGCTGCCGCAAATAGAGGCGCAGCGTCCTTTGACAAAATTGCGCCAAACTATGGTGCTGCGCGATTATCAGGAAACCATCAATTATGCTTTTGTGGATGCTGATTGGGAGCGTGATCTGTGTGGCAATACCTCCCCTATCGCGTTGAAGAACCCGATCGCCAGCCAGATGAGCGTAATGCGCAGCAGTTTGCTGGGCGGATTGCTCGGCGCTTTGCGCACCAATCTTGCACGCAAGCAGCCGCGTGTACGCCTGTTTGAGATCGGCGGCTGTTTTTTCGCCGAACCAGGCAGCTATGTGCAGCATGAACGATTGGCTGGATTGGCATATGGCGGCGCATTGTCAGAGCAGTGGGGAGCTCCTGCACACAATGTGGATTTTTATGATGTGAAGGGCGATGTGGAAGCGTTGTTCACGCCGCGTAGTTTGAGCTTCCAAACAGCGATTCATTCAGCTTCGCATCCGGGTCGATCAGCGCGCATCCTGCTGGATGGGCGAGCCATCGGCTGGATTGGAGAATTGCATCCGCAATGGCAACAACAATATGACCTGCCGCAAGCATTGGTGTGGTTCGAAGTTGAATTGAGAGCATTAACCCAAGGTAATGTGCCAAAGGCAATAGACATCTCGCGCTTCCCGCCTGCGCGGCGCGACCTTGCGCTACTTGTGGACGAAGGCATGACTGTGCAGCTGCTATTGGATGTCATGCAGGCAGCAAATGCGCCCAATGTGGTCGAGCTGGCTTTGTTCGATGTGTATCGCGGCAAGGGTGTAGAACAAGGCAAAAAAAGCCTTGCATTCCGTGTGTTGTTGAAAGATACTCAAAAAACTTTGACCGAGTTCGAGATTGAAGAAAATATGACACGTATAATTGCAGCTTTGCAAAGTCAAGGCGTGCAGTTGCGTGTGTAAGAGGAGAATATGACAACACTGACTAAGGCTGAATTGGCTGATATGCTGTTTGAAAAAGTAGGGCTGAACAAGCGCGAAGCGAAAGACATGGTGGAGACTTTCTTTGAAGAAATTCGCATGCAGTTGGAGCAAGGCGAGAGCGTCAAGCTTTCCGGTTTCGGCAATTTTCAATTACGCGACAAGCCGCAACGCCCAGGACGTAACCCCAAAACGGGCGAAGAGATACCGATCACAGCGCGCAGAGTAGTCACTTTTCATCCCAGCCAGAAACTCAAAAGCATGGTAGAAAAGAACTATCATGGAACAGCACGTAGCTAATTCAGAATTGCCGCCGATTCCGGCTAAACGCTACTTTACCATCGGTGAAGTGAGTGAGTTGTGCGGTGTAAAAGCGCACGTGTTGCGCTATTGGGAGCAGGAATTTACCCAACTTAAGCCGGTGAAGCGCGGAGGTAACCGACGTTATTACCAGCATCATGAAGTACTACTCATTCGCCGTATACGCCAGTTACTTTACGAAGAAGGCTTTACCATCAGCGGAGCACGCGGACGTCTGGATCAGCAGGCAATTCGCCAAGAGGGAAGAAGAGCACCGAACAATCACGGTGGATTCAATGCGAGTGCTTTTAAGCGTGAATTGAGTGAGATTATTTCGTTGTTGCACGCGTGATTACAAATTGAGTAAAACTATTCAAAGGAAGTGTGGTGCTCTGCTATAATCCGCGCCCTCGGGGCGTAGCGCAGCCTGGTAGCGTACTTGCATGGGGTGCAAGGGGTCGGGAGTTCGAATCTCCCCGCCCCGACCAGTAGTAACAATGGGTTAGATCGTAAAAGGTCTAACCCATTTTTCGTTTTATCTGTGTAGGGGGAGACTTATAAAAGTACACCAGAAAATTGCGAGTGCCTTTGAGCCAAGTTTTTTCTAACAAGATTCCAGCAATTCATCCCATCCAGTCGTATAACTTGGCGATTTACTTTCTCTTCGCATTACCCATTGTTTTGATATTGCTGGTGCTGCGATGGTAGGGATATCAAGTCGGCTAGCAATACAAATCTCAATTACGCGATTTCGAATGGCAGCGATGAGCTCGTAAGCGACCTTAGAGAAGCACAATATTTTTCAGGAGTTCAACTCTCCAACGGCGGCTAGCGGGCGGGATATTTTGAGGGGTGAATTCGCAGTTCGGCCGCAACCGGATATTTGTGGGCGTCCTTCAGTTTGAGTATTTTGCTAGCATCGTCTAGAGCACGATGGTGCCGGGGACCGGAATCGAACCGGCACGGTGGTTTTACCCATCCGACGGATTTTCTTCACACTACGACTTTAGTCGCCAGAAGCTTCCTGTTCGTGTGCTGGACTATGCCTTCACCGTGACGCTTGCGCACTTTAGGTGCCCCCCGTCTAGTCTCTACACCTTCCCGTGTTGGGGCTTGGCTCGGCGTTGCCTCGACATTAACGTCAGGGGGTTCACCGAATTTGAGGGGATTCACATGGATGCTTTCGCTACCCAGTGCTCAATTTTTTAAGTCCGTTGTGTCTACCAATTTCACCACCCCGGCAAGGATGGATTTTCAACTATTTGCTGCTAATCAACCCTTAATCGAAAAAACTAGCATCCGATTAAATTTTTCTCTACTACCCATTCCTCCATTGCTGGCATAGCCTAATAAGATAGGCCATAACCTGTCTCATATTTTAAGAGTTGCGCATTATACAGATGAGATGGTGATGAAGGAGAGTGATGATGACTGAGAAATATGAAATATATATCGTTCCTTTCTTGACACAATTTGCTTAATCCATATAATGCGAACCTCGTTTTTACTCGGGAATAGCTCAGTTGGTAGAGCGATACCTTGCCAAGGTATAGGTCGCGAGTTCGAGTCTCGTTTCCCGCTCCAAATTTCAGGGAAAGCTTTAAGCTTTCCCTTATATTTTCAGCAGATCAGTTTATGCTTCACGGCGCGATAGCAAAGCGGTTATGCACCGGATTGCAAATCCGATTAGCCCAGTTCGACTCTGGGTCGCGCCTCCAAATAAATTCAATTAGTTACAAAGTTTTTCGACATTTTTAGTTGGCTTACGCTAACTAAATGTAACCATTTTGTAACCCTACTTTTTTGTAACCCTACTTTCCATGGTGTAACCGTCGCTATAACAGTGCGAGTTTGGTACGCAGAAATCTGGGCAATAAACGAGCCAGCACGTAACTCTAGTATTGGCGCGAGTTGCGGGGCGGCGGGGGTGGAGAAAATGCAATAAAGGAGAAAATCTTGTCGCATTAGGGTGTGGGGGTAGGGGAATATGTCGATCGCCTCAACTGGCGAAAATGCGACGCAACGTCCGTCAATAGGCGATCTGAATCATGTGTATGGTGGAGATGGCCGTGGTCATTGGGTTCTGGGAAAACGGCTTGTTGCGCGCCTTACGGATTTAGCAGTCAGAAAATAAATGCGAACTTGGCCCTTCGTTCACTGCACGGCAAACGCGGGGTTAGGTCTAGAAACGAAGCACTATGAATCTTGATCTGATTCTGCGCTCGGAGCTTCAATGTAGAGGTTATGCCTCACTCTGTGATTTTCCACTGTGGATTCCATACGACTTCCCATAGGTGTTGGTCTGGGTCTTGAAAGTAACCCGCGTAGCCACCCCAGAAAGTGTCCTGAGCAGGTTTTACTATTACCGCACCAGCATTTTTTGCTTGAGCCATGACCGCATCGACCTCTGCCTTGGAAGAAACATTATGCCCAAGTGATAGCTCAGTAGCACTCGGCTTGCCAAGAGGGAGACCGGAATCATGAGCAAGACTTTTGCGCGGCCAGATGGCGAGCTTGAGTCCTGCTTGCAGCTCAAAGAAAGCAACCGCACCATACTCGAATTCTTTCCCGATAATGCCCTCGGTTTTGAGTCCAAGACCTACTTCGTAGAACCTGACTGATTTTTCCAAATCATCGACGCAGACTGTAATAACAGTTACTCGCGGCTTCATGTACAAGTCCTCCATGAGGCATAACGTAATGTAGACACCGATATTGGTGCATATCCTGTAAATCGGCAATGTAAAAACTGTCTCATGTTTGCAAGCAACCCTTTGCTTGTCTAGTAACAATCAAGTCTGCGGCGACGTTATGGCTAATGAAACTACACCGCTCGTTGCTACTCCGCCAAAAATGCTCGATCAAGTCCGCTACAAGATCAGGGTCAAACATTACAGCATTCAATTAGAAACACAAAACTGAATGAATGGTTAGATCAACTAGATTTCCGTCTCACCCTTCGACGAGCCCAGAGCGAACAGCACATCAATACGCCGCAATACTTACCTCATACAACCCGCCCACCACCGTAAACTCATCCTCCCCCTGCAACATCCCCGGCAACAATCTCGTATAGCAAAACACTTTCGCCAGCGGCACGCGCGCCGTCAGCAAGTAATCCCCAAACTCATCCGCCCGTTCGCGGTTGGCAGTGAATGAACTCAAGCTGTTAAACAGCACCACACGCCGTTTGTCATCGAGGCAGGTCAGCGTTTCGTAATCATCCACGCTGTTCACGCCGCGATACAGGGTGAGGTGTGTCTCGCCGGGATGTTGGCGTGCGAGTTCGTATTGGCAATAGGTGTAGAGCAGGTCGAACTGCGACTCCAGTGCATTCGTTCCATACAGCGCTTTGGCGCGCATTTCCAGGTAGCGGCGATAGGCTTCGCCGGACAGGTTGCGGATCGGGGCGGCGTGGTGTCGTGGCAATAATCCGAAGCGCGATTCCACCCAGCCTTTCAATGCCGCGCCTTCCCGTCCATCCGCATCAAAACTCCAGCCGCGCACCATGCGCAGGTAGTCGGCTTTCTGCCGCTTGTGCGTGTTCTGCGCCGAGTAGCCAGCTTGTTCCGGGTCGTCCAGATAGAACGCGGCGTTCATGTGCATGGTGAAAGCTTCGGCGCGTTCTTGCGCGGTGTCGAGCTTGTCCAGAAATGCAAACAGGCCGCGATGGAATTGCGCTACGCCGTCGAGTTCGAGGGCGACGGGTGAGTGCTGGAAGGTGAGACCGCCGAGGATGTCGGCAGGCAGGTTGCAGCGGTTGATCGGCAGGCGCGCGGAACGCGGCAGCATGAGTGATTCTGTTGTCGCGGCTGCTACAAACGGCTGGGCTTTGTTGTGTTGCACATCCGCCAATGAGTTTTGCGCTGAATTATTTTTTGTTTGCATTTCAGTCGCTTGGCTATGTGTGGGCGGGGTGGCATGGAGCTTGCGATGTACTGGGTGCGAGCGACAGTTTTCAATCGCATCTTAAATTCTGAAACTCTTGGGAGACTAACATGGCTCTGCGTCAATGCGCAATTTACGGGAAGGGTGGTATCGGTAAATCGACTACCACTCAAAACCTGGTAGCCGCTCTGGCCGAATCCGGCAAGAAAGTAATGATCGTTGGCTGCGATCCGAAGGCGGACTCAACTCGTTTGATTCTGCATGCTAAGGCACAAAACTCAGTGATGGAACTGGCTGCTGAAGCCGGTAGCGTCGAGGATCTGGAACTGGAAGACGTATTGTCCGTCGGTTACGGCGGCATCAAGTGCGTTGAATCCGGCGGACCTGAGCCCGGTGTTGGTTGCGCCGGTCGCGGTGTGATTACCGCGATTAACTTCCTCGAAGAGGAAGGCGCGTATGACGATGCACTCGACTTTGTGTTCTACGACGTGCTGGGTGATGTGGTGTGCGGCGGTTTCGCGATGCCGATTCGTGAAAACAAGGCGCAGGAAATCTACATCGTTTGCTCCGGCGAAATGATGGCAATGTATGCCGCGAATAACATTTGCAAGGGCATCGTGAAGTACGCGAACTCCGGCAGTGTGCGTCTGGCCGGTCTGATCTGCAACAGCCGTCAAACCGACCGCGAAGATGAGCTCATCATCGCGCTGGCTGAGAAACTTGGTTCGCAAATGATCCACTTTATTCCGCGTGCCAATGCCGTGCAGCATGCTGAAATTCGCCGCATGACCGTGATCGAATTTGATCCAACGCACAAGCAGGCTGACGAGTATCGCTCTCTGGCGAAGAAGATTGTGGATAACAAGAATTTTGTTATTCCGACTCCGATCACCATGGACGAGCTGGAAGAACTGCTGATGGAATTCGGCATCATGGAAGTCGAAGACACCACCATCATCGGCAAGAAGGCAAGCGAATTGGCTGTTGCCTGATGGATGTGGGTCGGGATATGTCCCGACCTGCACAATCTTTGAATTCCAACCCTGATGGACTCCACAAATTAGTGGGTCATTAAAGGAGAATGAAATGTCTGCATTAACACGCGAAGAAACCGAAGCGCTGATTCAGGAAGTGCTTGAGGTTTATCCAGAGAAAGCCAGAAAAGACCGCGAGAAGCATCTGGCGGTCAACGATCAATCCATCGAACAGTCCAAGAAGTGCATCACCTCCAACCGCAAATCGTTGCCGGGCGTGATGACTATTCGCGGCTGCGCTTACGCCGGTTCCAAAGGCGTGGTGTGGGGCCCGATCAAGGACATGATCCATATTTCACACGGCCCGGTCGGCTGCGGACAATATTCCCGCGCCGGTCGCCGTAACTATTACGTCGGCACCACCGGCGTAAACTCCTTCGGCACGATGAACTTCACGACCGACTTTCAGGAAAAAGACATCGTGTTCGGCGGCGACAAGAAGCTCGCCAAAGTGATGGTCGAAATCGAAGGCCTGTTCCCCTTGAACAAAGGCATCTCGATCCAATCCGAATGTCCTATCGGCCTGATCGGCGACGACATCGAAGCCGTTGCTAAAAAGACCGCAGCAGAAACCGGCAAGCCGGTTGTTCCTGTGCGCTGCGAAGGTTTCCGTGGCGTGTCGCAATCGCTGGGTCACCACATCGCCAACGACGCGATCCGCGATTGGGTATTGCCGCGCAGCGAAGGCAAGGTTCACGAGAGCACGCCTTACGACGTGGCGGTGATCGGCGATTACAACATCGGCGGCGACGCGTGGTCTTCACGCATTCTGTTGGAAGAAATGGGTCTGCGCGTGGTTTCTCAATGGTCCGGCGACGGCACGATTTCCGAAATGGAAAAGACACCGTTCGTGAAAATGAACCTCATCCATTGCTACCGTTCGATGAACTACATCGCGCGCCACATGGAAGAGAAATACAGCATCCCCTGGATGGAATACAACTTCTTCGGTCCGACCAAAGTTGCCGAGTCGCTGCGTGCCATCGCCGCGCATTTCGACGACAAGATCAAGGAAGGCGCAGAGCGCGTCATCGCCAAGTACCAAGCGATGATGGACGAAATCATCGCCAAGTACAAACCGCGTCTCGAAGGCAAGCGCGTCATGTTGTACGTCGGCGGATTACGCCCGCGTCACGTGATCGGTGCGTATGAAGATCTGGGCATGGAAGTGGTGGGAACAGGTTACGAGTTCGGTCACAACGACGACTACGACCGCACCATCAAAGACATGGGCAACGCCACGTTGATTTACGACGACGTGACCGGCTTTGAGTTCGAAGAATTCGTCAAACGCGTCAAGCCTGATCTGGTCGGTTCCGGCATCAAGGAAAAGTTCATCTTCCAAAAGATGGGAGTGCCTTTCCGCCAGATGCACAGCTGGGATTATTCCGGCCCGTACCACGGCTACGACGGCTTCGCCATCTTCGCCCGCGACATGGATATGACCTTGAACAACCCGTGCTGGAGCAAGATGCAAGCACCGTGGTTGAAGAAGGAAGAACCTGTGGCAGAGAAGGCGGCAGCGTAATAAATACCGGGCGGTAGCGATGCCGCCCACCTATCAATCTGTGCCGACATCTGCAAATTGGCAGTGAGGCTAAGGAGATAAACATGCAAAAAGCTGATGACATCAAACCTTGTTATCCATTGTTCCGTCAGGACGAATACAAGGAATCACTGGGCAACAAGAAAGACAATTTCGAAGAAGGCCATGACGCGGCCAAAGTGCTGGAAACCTTCAAGTGGACAACCACAATGGAGTACCGCGAACTGAATTTCAAGCGCGAAGCTTTGACCGTGAATCCGGCCAAGGCCTGCCAACCTCTGGGTGCTGTGTTGTGCGCACTGGGTTTTGAAAAGACCCTGCCGTATGTGCACGGTTCGCAAGGTTGCGTGGCTTACTTCCGCACTTACTTCAACCGTCATTTCCGTGAGCCCATCTCTTGCGTGTCAGACTCCATGACCGAAGACGCAGCGGTGTTCGGCGGACAGAAGAACATGATAGACGGTCTGGAAAACGCCATCGCTCTGTACAAGCCGGAAATGATCGCTGTATCGACCACCTGTATGGCGGAAGTGATCGGCGACGACTTGAACGCGTTCATTCTGAACACCAAAAAGGCCGGCAATATTCCCGATGAATTTCCAGTTCCATTTGCGCATACCCCGTCGTTCGTGGGTTCGCACGTGACCGGTTGGGACGGCATGTTCGAAGGCGTGATGCGTTGCTTTACCGTGAACAGCATGGAAGGCAAAGTGATCGGTTCCAACGGCAAGCTGAACATCGTTCCCGGCTTCGAGACATACCTCGGCAACTACCGTGTGATCCACCGCATGCTGGACGAGATGGGTGTGGCGCACACCATGCTGAGCGATCCGACCGAAGTGCTGGATACCCCGGCTGACGGCCAGTTCCGTATGTATGCGGGCGGCACCACGCAAGCCGAAGTGAAAGATGCGCCTAACGCCATCGACACTTTGATGCTGCAACCGCTGCAACTCGACAAGACGCGCAAGTATGTTGAAGGCACCTGGAAACACAGTGCGCCGAAGATCAACATTCCGATGGGTCTGGAGTGGACTGACGAATTCCTGATGAAGGTTTCCGAACTCACCGGCAAGCCGATCCCCGCATCGCTGGCCAAAGAGCGTGGCCGTTTCGTGGACATGATGACCGACAGCCACACCTGGCTGCACGGCAAGAAGATCAGCCTGTACGGCGATCCAGACTTCGTCATGGGCATGACCAAGTTCCTCACCGAACTGGGCATCGAACCGCTGCACGTACTGTGCAATAACGGCAGCAAGAAGTGGACGAAAGCCATGCAGAAGATGCTGGACGAAACGCCATACGGCAAGAACACCCAGTTGTTCGCGGGTGCCGACCTGTGGCACTTCCGTTCGCTGGTGCTGACCGAGAAACCGGACTTCATGATCGGCAACTCCTACGCCAAGTTCATCCAGCGCGACACGCTGGCGCTGGGCAAAGAGTTCGAAGTGCCGCTGATACGTATCGGCTTCCCGATCTTCGATCGTCACCACCTGCATCGCTCGACCACCTTGGGCTATGAAGGTGCCATGCAGATGCTCACCACACTGACCAACGCAGTGCTGGAGCGCCTGGATGAAGAGACCAGAGGAATGGGAACCACCGACTACAACCACGACTTGGTGCGCTAAGCCTCACGTAGGAGCGAGCAAGCTCGCTCCTATATTTAGAACAGGAGAAACCAATGGCCAACATCATGATCCAGCGCGGTAGCAAGGGTGAGTATGTGTTCTACCTGCCCAAGCGCGACCTTGAAGATGCCATCGTTTCGATGGAGTTCGACACCCTAGAAAAATGGGGAGGCGAGATCAAGTTGAATAACGGAGGAACGTATTTCATCGAACCTCAAGCAGCTCCGGCGAAGTTGCCGATTTCGCTGCGTGCGAAACGGCTGGATGCGGCTGAATAGTTGTTTTAATTCGAGATGTGAAACGTGAATCGTTTTACTTTGGAAAAGGAGAGTCATCATGGCAATGAAGATCAATGGAGATTTGTGTACCGCTTGCGGTGACTGTGAACCGGAATGCCCCACGGCATCCATCAGTGGCAAGAAAGGCGTGTTCAAGATCAACGCCGCAGAATGCACCGAATGCGACGGCGAATACGACAAGCCGCAATGCGTAAAGATTTGCCCGATCAAAGGTTGCATTACGCAGATCGCGGCGTAACAAAAATCATGTCATTCCGGCGTAGGCCGGAATAACTGATTCAAATGAACAAGTCAGAATTTCGATGAGGTAACTATGACCACCACCGTCATCACCAAAACTGCCGCGCTACGCATCGCGCAGGCTGCACGTGTGCTGGACAACGTGAACGCGGGAGCATTTGCGGCCAAGATGGGCGACAAGCTCGGGTTGCCGATCACCGAAGAAAAACTGGCCAAGGTCACCGTGGCCGATCTCAAACTCATTCTTTCCGGTGAAGAAACCGTCGAGCCGGACGTGGATAGCGCTTCGATCAAACTGGCGGTGCGTCTGTTGTGGGGACAAATCGACGATGCGGAAAATCTGCCGCCTACGGTCGCTTATGTTGATGGCGACCTGCCTGGTAGTTTGCGTGTGGCGGTTGCATCCAACACCGAAGCCAATCTCGACGGCCATTTTGGCTCGTGTCCGCACTTTTTGATTTATCAGGTCGGGCACAACGACATTCGTCTGATCGACATCCGTTCCACCAGCCTTACTGACGATGCAGAAGATAAGAACGTGGCGCGCGCCAATCTCATAAAGGATTGCCAGATTGTTTATGTGCAATCCATCGGCGGCCCGGCAGCGGCCAAAGCCGTGCGCGCCAACATCCATCCGGTTAAAGCGCCGGAAGGCGGCAAGGCGCAAATCGCTCTGCAACGTCTGCAAGCCGTGCTCGATGCACCGCCTCCTTGGCTGGCCAAAATACTTGGCGTGGAAGCGAAATCGTTGAGTCGCTTTGCCGAGACGGAAGACGACTGAGGTTATCCGATGATCGTCCCCGAAACACTGGAACAGATTGCCAATAGTACCGCCTCGCTCGGCGCGTTGAACGAGCACGCACTGGCCACGTTGAAGCAAACGTGGCCGGACTTGCGTTTTACGTTTTGCAACGACGACGACATGCCCGCTCGTTTGCCGCCCGTATTGCGGTGTGAAAATTTCAATCTGTATCTGGTCAACGGTAGCGAACACTGCCTCAGCCTGACCGACGATCCGCGACAGGCGATCGGTGTGGTGTTAGCGTGGGTTGATGAAGAATAATGAACTGTAGTTCGGGCAAAACACAACGGGCGCGGAGGTGCCCGTTGTGTTTTGCTGCCCGAAAATCAGAACACGTGCTTCATGCCCATGCTCAATGCGGATGGATCAGCCCCTGCTCCAATGGAATTGGTGGCGGCGCTGGAGAAGGCGCTGTTGCCCAGGCCATAGTTGGCTTTGCTGTCATTGTTCAGCTTGGTATAGACGACGAACAGCGTGGTGCGTTTGCTGGTGCGGTGGTCGTAGCCGAGTGAGAGTTGGCTTGCGCCGGTATTCGCGGCACCGCCGAGGTTGCCCGCTTTGGTGTAAGCCGCTTTCACCGCATTGCTGCCGAACAGATATTTGCCGGTGAGGTACAGGGCGTGGTGCCCCATGCAGTCCGCACCAGCAGCGAGCGTGCTGCAACTGGTCGGTGCGCTTGCGCCGCCCAGCGTGTCGCTGCTCTTTTCATAAGCAGCTCCGACTGTAAAATCTTCCGTCGTATAGCCGAAGCCCAGCTTGATAGCGCTTTCCTTGCCGCCGATACGCACGGTGTCGAGATGGTGCGTTTCATACGCGAGCGAGGCGTAGAAAGTGCCGTTGTCGTACATGGCCGCGAGCGAGGTAGCACTGGCTTTGGCGGCGGCGGAAGTGGCGGCGGTCTCGGCCAGATTTATCCGTGCCAACGACGCACTGAAACCTTGCAGGAACGGCGAGGTGTAGGCTATTACGTCTGGCTGCCGTGCATCGAACGCGGCGCTGGCCGAGAGGCCGCTGATGCTGCCCATCAGGCTGCGGTTATCGCCGATGCTGTCGGCAAAATTGTCCAGCTTGCGCGTGGAGATTTTGTAAGGCGTGTCGTAACGACCCAGCAACACCGTACCGTAACTTTGGTTGCCCACGGCGGCATAACTGTTGCGTGTGGCGAGCGTGCCGCCCGCATTGTCCAGCGCAATCGCCGATTCGATCTGCCAGCTTGTGGTAAAGCCTTCGCCCATGTCTTCCGCGCCTTTGAGTCCGACGCGCGACGCGTTGCTCGAGACTTTGTTGATGGTTGTGCCTTGAGTGCCAGAGGTACTGGTTCCGGTATTGAAAAAATCATAAGACACATTCGCCACGCCATAGATGGAAACATTGGACGTGTCGGCCAGTGCGGGAGTGGCGGCGAGGAAAGAGGCGACGATGAGGAAGTTGATGCGGGTTTTAGTCATTTCAGGCTCCTATGGGATAATGGTTTCGGTTATGTAGATAGGTACATAACGCAAACGCATTTCAGCAAGGGACATGCCAATAGCGGGAGCTCCGGCCAGTGCGCGGGATTGCGTGGTATGGCGCCATAGCGTTGTAGCATTTGGGTTGTAACGAAATCGCCAAAATGTTCCAAACGTTACAGGTAATGGGCTTTCATGGGCATCTTGGCAAGCGTCGAAAATTCGCGGGAATCAATCAGTGGTGCGGGATGAGTGGCAACGATGCAGTCTGTGGCATCGCTTTTGCTCATCGTTGGGTGGTGCAAGGTTATAACGAGTGAGGACATCATGGCGCAAGCGGTGGCAGAGAAAGCAGAACTGGGCGTTTTACCGAAGCTGAAAATTGCCAAGGGACGGCGCTGGGATCATCTGGAATTGCTGGAACGCATCGACGGAACGGGGTCGATCACGGCGGCGGCGAGCGCGATGGGCATGAGCTACAAGGCGGCGTGGGAAGCGGTAGAGGCGATCAACAACCTTTCCGAGCAGCCACTGGTGGAGCGCAAGACCGGCGGCCAGAAAGGCGGCGGCACTACGCTCACGGTTTACGGTCGGCGCGTGGTGGGTGCGTACCGTCGTCTGGAGCAGGAGCGCGAGCAGGTTCTCAAGTCGTTAGGCCGCATCATGGAAGACTTCGATGAGTATTACCACATGATAAGGAGATTCGATATGAAGACGAGCGCACGCAATCAGTATCTGGGCAAGATCAAGAGCGTCAAATCCGGGCCGATCAATGCAGAAGTGGTGTTGGACATCGGCAGCGGGCAGAGCCTGGCGGCGATCATCACCAATGAGAGCGTGGAACATCTCGGCTTGAAGGTGGGCATGGAGGCTTACGCGCTGATCAAGGCGCCGTGGGTGATCGTGACTACATCCGACGGTTTCAAGACCAGCGCGCGCAACGAACTACACGGCACCGTGGTGCGCTGTCAGGAAGGCGCGATCAACGGCGAAGTCATCATCGAACTGGCGGGCGGCAAGACCGTGGTAGCGGTGGTGACCAACGACAGCGTGAAGACATTGGGTTTGAAAGAAGGTGTAAAGGCATGTGCGTTGATCAAGGCATCGCACGTTATTTTGGCAGTGAATGCGTAAGGGGAAAGAAATGAAGGCTATCAAATTGGGTTTGTTGGGCGTGCTGTTGGCAACGCTGGCGCAAGTGGCGCATGCCGGTGAAGTGAATGCAGCAGTGGCGGCGAATTTCACCGCGCCAGTGCAGCAGATCGCCGCGATGTTCGAGAAAGACACCGGCAATACGGTGAAGCTGAGCTTCGGTTCCAGCGGCAAGTTCTACTCGCAGATCAAGGAAGGCGCGCCGTTCGATGTGTTCCTCGCGGCGGATGAAAAGAATCCGATGCTGCTGGAGAAAGAAGGCCTGGCTGTGGCCAATACCCGCTTCGTGTATGCGCTGGGCAAGCTGGTGCTGTGGAGCGCGCAACCGGGTTTTATCGATGACAAAGGCGCGGTGTTGCGCAAAGGCAACTACAACAAGATCGCCTACGCTGATCCCAAGCTCGCGCCTTATGGCTTAGCAGCGAAAGAAACACTGGATGATATGGGGCTGTGGAACGTGGTGCAAAGTAAAATGGTGACGGGCGAAAGCATCACCCAGACCTACCAATTTGCGGCGACGGGCAACGCCGAGCTGGCGTTCATCGCGCTGTCGCAAATCACCAAGGACGGCAAGGTAAGCGAAGGCTCGTGGTGGATCGTGCCGTCGCACATGTACAACCCGATCAAGCAGGGCGCGGTGTTGTTGACTGCCGCGAAAGATCCTGATGCGGCGAAGGCATTCCTCGCTTACCTAAAGAGTGACAAAGCTGTAGCGATCATCCGTAGTTTTGGTTACGGTTTGCCGTAAGAGAAATATTGTGCGGGATGGATTGGAAAATAGCTTGGCAATAGACTTGAAAACATCATGACCACACTTGACCCCTCCGACCTGCAAGCCGTCTGGCTCACGCTCAAACTGGCGAGCGTTTCCACGTTCCTGCTGTTGCTGATCGCCACGCCGCTGGCCTGGTGGTTGGCGCATAGCAAGCAATGGTACAAGGGCATGGTGGCGGCGCTGGTGGCGTTGCCGCTAGTGATTCCGCCGACAGTGCTGGGCTTTTATTTGCTGCTGCTGATGGGGCCGCACGGGGTGGTGGGTGATCTCACCAGCGCCTTGCATCTGGGCAGGTTGCCGTTCACCTTTGCCGGCTTGGTGGTTGGCTCGGTGTTGTTCTCGCTACCGTTCGCGGTGCAGCCGATCCAGAACGCATTCGAAGCGATGGGCAAGCGTCCGCTGGAAGTGGCGGCGACGTTGCGCGCGAGCGCGTGGGATCGCTTCGTCAGCGTGGCGCTGCCGCTGGCGCGTCCCGGATTTCTCACTGCGATCATCCTGGCTTTTGCACACACAGTTGGTGAATTTGGTGTGGTGCTGATGCTGGGCGGCAACATCCCCGGCGAAACGCGCGTGCTCTCCGTCGCCATCTATAACCACGTCGAAGCGATGGAATACAGCGCGGCGCATTGGCTGGCGGGCGGCATGGTGCTGTTCTCGTTTGTGGTGTTGCTGGCGCTGTATCTGGCGGGCGGCAAGTCGTGGAAGGTGGCGCAATGAGCGACATCTATGTCAACTTGCACATTCAACTTGGTGACTTCACTTTGAGTGTCGTATTCGATGCTCCATCTCGCGGAGTCACGGCTTTATTCGGTGCTTCGGGATGCGGTAAAACCACGCTGCTGCGCTGCATCGCCGGACTGGAAAAAGCGCACGGCACGTTGCGAGTGAATAGCGCAACATGGCAGAACGACACGATCTTTGTGCCGACGCACCAACGTCCTTTGGGTTACGTATTTCAGGAAGCCAGCCTTTTTCCGCATCTGTCGGTGCGCGCCAATCTGGAATACGGCTACAAACGCATCGCGCCTGCTGAGCGCAAAGTGCCGCTGGAACAGGTGGTGGAATGGCTAGGACTGAGCCGCCTGATCGAGCGTGGCGACCCGGCTAAATTGTCCGGCGGCGAACGTCAGCGCGTGGCCATTGGTCGCGCGCTGCTCACCAGCCCGCGCATTCTGCTGATGGATGAGCCGCTGTCCGCGCTCGACAGCAACAGCAAACAGGAAATACTGCCTTATCTGGAACGCCTGCACCGCGAGTTGAACATTCCCGTGCTGTATGTGAGCCATGCGCTGGATGAAGTGGCACGGCTGGCCGACCATCTGGTGCTGCTGGAAAAAGGCCTTGTCATCGCCAGCGGCACATTGCAGGAAACCATCGCGCGTCTTGATTTGCCGCTGGCGCATTTCGACGATGCGGGTGCGGTGATTGAGGCAACGGTGGCGCAACACGACGAGGCTTACCACCTCACGCGGCTGGATTTCCCTGGAGGCCAACTGTGGGTGGGTAAAGTGGAGCAGCCTTTCGGCAGCATCGTGCGTGCCCGCGTGCTGGCACGCGACGTGAGCATCGCCACCCAAGCGCCGCAAGGAACCAGCATCAACAACATCCTTAACGCCCGTATCGAAGAGATCCGCGATGAAGGGCCGCACAAGGTAATGGTGCGTATGCAGGTCGGAGATTCGCACACCCTGTTGTCGCGCATCACCCGCCGTTCACGCGACCAACTCGGCCTGCACGCGGGGATGTATGTGTGCGCACAAGTAAAAAGCGTTGCACTGATGTCATGACCATCAGGATCGATTTCGCCACCTCTGCTGACCTGCCGCACCTCGTCGACCTGCTCACCGAGCTGTTCGCGCTGGAGAGCGACTTTACTCCCGACCCCGACAAGCAGTTGCGTGGCTTGCTCACCATTCTCGACGAGCCGGAACTCGGCAAGCTGTTCGTTGCGCGCGTCGATGGCAAGGTGGTGGGTATGGCGAACGCGCTCTTTACAATCAGTACGGCGGAAGGCGACCGCGCGCTGCTGCTGGAAGATGTGATCGTGCACCGCGATCATCGCGGCTGTGGGCTTGGGCGCCAGCTGGTCGAGCATGTGCTGGACTGGGCGAAGTTGCGCGGCATCGTGCGCGTCACCCTGCTGGCCGACCGCGATAACCACTCCGCACTGGATTTCTACCGCAAGCTTGGCTTCGGGGATTCGAACATGATGGTGTTGCGCAGGAAGCTGTAGCACCACATTGTTTGTAGCAATCGTTACAAAACCTCCCACACTAATCCACATCCGTTTGGCGGCCATCCCGTGCTTGCTGGCTTCATACAATGCTGCGCAAACTGGCACGGTGGTTGCTCGTATCCACCTGAAGTTTTAACAGAGCAGCAATTAAATGGTTTGAATATGTCGGAACGTTTTCCCGGGTAGTCGCCCTGGAGGCGGTGCAACGCACGCCGCAGGAAGCCATAGCTGGGGCGGACGACGCTGAACCGGATGTGCGGGCAGCATTGCTGCGACGACTAAATGAATTTTTGACTGGAGATGACAAATGAGTATCTACACGCCTGATGAATCCACGCTGAGCAATCTGGCCAGCGAAATCGAAGCCATTCCTCCGCGCCCGCATCACAGCGCGCTAGTAGAAACGGCCAACCGTATCTGCACCGGCTGCGATTTTCGCTACGTGCTGAATCGCGGCGGTTGGTACCGCCCTGGTGGAGTGATCACGACGGACGGCAAGCGCGTCGCCGACAATCTGGAAACTTGGGCGAAAACGGAACTGAAAAGCTGCGGCGGCGACATGCACGAGCTGCTCGAACGTCATGAAGACAGCGGCTTGCAGGTATCGCGCTTCACCGGGCGCACGCATTATTTCGTCGCCGCCTATGGCAAGTCTCCGGCGGAATTTCTGCAACTGGAAGTGGAAGAATTGCAGGAAGTGCTGGATCGCAAACTGATAGACATCGACCATCCACCCGAAGACTTGCAGGAACTGCTGGAACCCATCGCCCCGGTCGAACTGGGCGCGCAGCCGCTGGGCGCGCCGCACTACCGCTTCCGCCGTCTGCTCGACATGCGCCAGTCCATTGCCAAAGTGTCGCTAGGCGAAGGACAAAGCGCCAAGCTGCCGCGCCTGCTGAAAGAATGGACGCACAGCAGCGCCGCCGGACGAGGTCACTTCGGCAATCACTGGATTGCCGCCCTGCGCGAACACCAAGACCGCTATCGCAACCCGGTCACCTCGCTCGCGCTGGTGTCGCGCCGCGCGCGCGAACTCAAACCGTTCCAGTGGAACATTGAACTCGCCGGGCTAGACTTGTTCGCCCAGTTGCAAGCTTTCGACCGCGCCGCAGGCTACCCCTCCGCTTGGTACTTCCACCTCGTCGCCAGTACGCTTACCCCGCCCAAGATCGCCTACGCCGTGGTACGCGATCTAGAGGGCGGGTTCAGTTATTTGCCGGATACCGAAGCGGCGTTAGTGAAGGGATGGGTGGCTGCGCCGTATTCAGTTTGAATAATCAGTATGCTGAAGATCGCCTATTGACGGTCATCTTCACGGGGGATGTATTGTGAATTGTTAGGGTTGGCAACTTATTACACACTCTTGCGGCTTATAAATTGCTGGGTGATGGCAGGATCAGTTGAGACCGTTTTTTTGAAATTCTTGAGGGTGAAAAAGCAAGCAAGCAGCATGAATTGGCCGATACCTGCATTCGTCATCGTAGCAAATCCCTCTACGCAAATTCTGTGAGTCAGTCCTTGCTGAAAATTAGCCGCAGCCTACAGTCGCCACAAATTTGTTGCATCTGCCTGACTTGTCAGGTTTGCTACAACACTCATCGCCGCAAACCCCATTGAAATCAGGCTTCCGACCTTGGCACGCCATTTGCGATTACCTGTGCATCAATACTCACAGGTGAATGCCATGCAAGCCAAAGACATCGCCGCGTTACTTAACGAACCGGCGTGCACACATAACACCAAGTCGAAGTCGGGCTGTGCGCGTCCCAAGCCGGGGGCGACGGCTGGCGGGTGTTCGTTCGACGGGGCGCAGATCGCGCTGTTGCCGATCGCCGATGTGGCGCACATCGTGCACGGGCCTATCGCCTGTGCAGGCAGTTCATGGGAAGGGCGCGGCACGCGTTCGTCGGGGCCGACACTGTTTCGCATCGGCATGACCACCGACCTCACCGAGCAAGATGTCATCATGGGGCGCGGCGAGAAGCGCTTGTATCACGCCATCAAGCAGGCGGTGGAAAGTTATGCGCCGAAGGCGGTGTTCGTTTACAACACTTGCGTGCCCGCGCTGATCGGCGACGACATCGGCCAGGTGTGCAAAACAGCGGCGGAAAAATTCGGTGTGCCGTGTATTCCGGTGGATTGCGCCGGTTTCTACGGCACCAAAAATCTGGGCAACCGCATCGCGGGCGAGGCCATGTTCAAGCATGTGGTGGGCACGGCGGAACCGCTGCCGGTGTCGCCTGAGGCGCAACGCCCCGGCATCACCGTGCATGACGTTAACCTGATCGGCGAATACAACATCGCGGGCGAATTCTGGAATGTCGCGCCGCTGTTCGACGAGCTGGGCTTGCGCATCCTGTGCACGCTGTCCGGCGACGGACGTTACCGCGAAGTGCAGACCATGCACCGTGCCGAAGCCAACATGGTGGTGTGCGCCAAGGCGCTACTGAACGTGGCGCGCAAGCTGCAAACCGATTACAAGACACCGTATTTCGAGGGCAGCTTTTACGGCGTGACCGATACCTCGATGGCGTTCCGCGATTTCGCCAAACTGTTGAACGACCCGTCGTTGAGCGAACGCACCGAAGCGATGATCGTGCGCGAAGAAGCCAGCATCAACGTGGCGCTTGAACCGTGGCGCGAAAAGCTGCGCGGCAAGCGCGTGCTGCTTTACACCGGCGGTGTGAAATCGTGGTCGATTGTTTCCGCCTTGCAGGACTTGGGACTGGAAGTCGTTGCCACCGGTACCAATAAATCCACCGAAGAAGACAAGGCGCGCATCCGCGAAATCATGGGCGACAAGACGCGCATGATCACCGACGGCAGCCCCAAAGCGTTGCTCGGCGCGGTGAAGGAATATCAGGCCGACATCCTGATCGCGGGCGGACGCAACATGTACACAGCATTGAAGGCGCGGATTCCGTTTCTGGACATCAATCAGGAGCGCGAGTTTGGTTATGAAGGGTATAGCGGCATGCTCGAACTGGCGCGGCAGTTGGCGCTGACTTTGCAGAGTCCGGTGTGGGAGGCGGTGAGAAAGCCGTCGCCGTGGGCGAAGACGAGCGGGTTGGGTGTGGAGTTGGGGGCGTGAGGATGAAAATTCATTCTCAATCAGCATCATGTTTTGACTCCCTTCTCCCGCTGGCGGGAGAAGGGCAGGGGATGAGGGTCTGTGAGTATTCTCATAATTGGTTTCAACTCAACGTCCCTCACCCCAACCCCTCTCCCGCCTGCGGGCGAGGGGCTTTTGAAGCAGGAGTCTGACATGGCCGAAATCCTGAAACGCAATAAAGCACTTGCAGTGAATCCGCTCAAAGCCAGTCAGCCGGTCGGCGCGTCGCTAGCTTTCCTCGGCATCAACCGCGCAATCCCGATGCTGCATGGTTCGCAGGGTTGCACCGCATTTGGCAAGGTATTTTTCGTGCGCCATTTCCGCGAGCCGATCCCGTTGCAGACCACGGCAATGGATCAAGTTTCGACGGTGATGAACGCGGATGAAAACGTGATCCTCGGTTTGAAGTCGATCTGTGAAAAGAGTAATCCAGCCTTGATTGGATTGCCCACCACCAGCCTGTCTGAAACTCAGGGTACGGACATCAAGCGGCTGGTGAAAGAGTTCTACGCGGCGCATCCCGAGTTTGCGCACATTCCCGTGGTGCCGGTGAACACGCCGGATTTTAGCGGCTGTCTGGAGAGCGGGTATGCGCTGGCGGTTAAAGCGATTCTTGAAGTGATGATTCCGAGCGTTACCTCGCAGGTTGGTAAACGCAAAAAACAAGTCAACGTACTCGCAGCCTCGATGCTCACGCCGGGCGATGTCGAGCACATCAAGGAATTAATCGAGGCGTTCGGCTTGCGTCCGCTGGTATTGCCGGACCTCGGCGATTCGCTGGACGGTCACCTCACACCGATGGACAGCAGCCCGGTAACGATAGGTGGCACACCGGTGTTGGAAATTTCCAGCATGGGCGAATCTATCGCCACGCTGGTGCTGGGCAATTCGCTGTTCGAGGCGGCGGATTACCTGAAGCAACAAACTGGCGTGCCGGATTTTCGCTTCGACAGCCTGATGGGGCTGGATGCGGTGGACAGTTTTGTGGCGACGCTGGCCGAGATCAGCGGCAAGCCGGTGCCGGAAAAGATCGAGCGCCAGCGCGCGCAGTTGCAGGACGCGATGATGGATGCGCATTTCATGCTGGGCTTCGCGCGCGTGGCCATCGCCGCCGATGCCGATTTGCTTTACAGCTTTGCGCGGCTGGTGACGGAGATGGGCTGCGAAGTGGTGGCGGCTGTCGCACCCGCGCGCGCCAACATCCTCAACGACGTGGCGGCGGCGCAAGTCGCCATCGGTGATCTGGAGGACTTAGAGATCGTCGCCAAACGCCACGGTGCGCAACTCATCATCAGCAATTCGCACGCCAAGGAGACTGCGCGCCGCCTCGGCGTGCCGATGCTGCGCGCCGGCTTTCCTCAGTACGATTTTGTCGGCGGTTATCAACGCCTGTGGGTCGGCTACAAGGGCACGCGGCAGGCGTTGTTCGATCTGGCAAACATGATGCTGGAACAGCATGGACAGCACGAGGCGGAGCCGCATGTTTCGATCTATTCCCAGCGGACAGGAGAACAGCGTGCGCCATCTGCGGCTGATCGACACTAAGGAGCATGCCATGACGGTAAAGATCGCTTTTGCAACCAGCGACCGACGCGCGGTGAACCAGCATTTTGGTGCGGCGGAATCGTTTGCGATTTACGAGGTGGGCGAGCACGAAACGCGCTTGATCGAGGTGGCGGAATTCATCGAGACCGCGATGGACGGGCACGACGGCAAGCTGGCGGCCAAGGTCGAGCTGCTGGGCGATTGCGCGGCGGTGTATTGCAATGCGGCGGGCAAGTCGGCGATTCAGCAATTGCTGGCCGCGAGCATACAGCCGATGCGCGTGGATGAAGGCACGCTGATCGACGAGATGCTGTGCGGGCTGCAAAAGAATCTGGTCAACGATCCACCGGTATGGTTGGCGAAGCATTTGAAGAAGCAGGCGGGCGGCAAGGATTTTGCCGAGGACGAGGAGTGGCAGGAATGATAGAGACAACCGCACGCGTGGTTTCGTCCGCCAACGGCACGGTGCTGGTGCAACCCTCGACGCAATCCGGCTGCGGCGGTTGCGGCTCGCGCAACGTGTGCGGTGTGTCCGGTCTGGGCAAGTATTTTTCCGGCAAGCGCAAAGCTATTCCGGTGCAGTGCGACGCTGGCGTGCGCGCGGGTGACGAGTTGCAGCTTTCCATGAGCGAAGGCGACATGCTCAAGGCCGGGATGTTGGCGTACCTGTTGCCGAGTGTGCTGGCACTGGTCGGCGCAGGTGTCGTCACGGCATACGGTTACGGCGATGTCGGCGCGGTGCTGGGCGCGGTTGGTGGAATCGCGCTGGGATTTTTGCTGGGGCGTTTGTCGGGTTGGGTGCCACAGATGATCGCACGACGTAAAGAATAATCAATCAAACGAAGGAGAATTACCATGAATCAAGCAGTCGCAGCAGACCCGTTGTTGTCCACCGATTTCATCAAGGAGATGGACAAACAGATGCGCGCCATCGACAGCTATGGCAATTACGATGGCTGGCCGGTAGAGAAGGTTCTCGCGCCTTACGTGGTGACCAAGGAGCAGCGCCGGGCTATGCCAATCATCGGCGATCCCGACGAAATTTTGCTGGCGCGCATCAAGGCTTTCTACAACGCGATCTCGTCGCTGATCGAAAAAGAATGCGGACTGATGGCCTCGCCCGTGGTCAACCTCAACCACGAAGGTTTCGGCCGCGTGCTCATCACCGTGGGCAAGCTAGTGGTGATGGACAAGACGCTGCGCGACGTGCATCGCTACGGCTATGAAAGCCTATCCAAGATGAAGGACGAGGGTGATAAGTTGCTGTCGGTGGCATTGGAGATCATCGGCAAGTACCCGGAAGTGGCGGGAATGTGAGGATTGCCAGATGACCGAAGACGAACTGAAATCACTCGACAAGGAAGTTAAAAAACTCAAACGCATTTCCAGCGAATGGGCGGCACAGTTGCATGATCTGGTGGAGGAACGTTTGCCCGCTGCCTATCAGGAGATACCGGGCATTGCGCAAGCCACTTACAAAGCTTGCGAAGCATGGGCAGCAGCGAACGCGAAATTGGCTGCAACACAAAAGGAGACATAGACATGGAACCCATCACCGGAATCACACGCGGCGGCACGCCTTATACGCCCACGTTTTTGACCGCACTGAATCAAGCGAACTGCATTGGCTGTGGTCGTTGTTACAAGGTTTGTCCGCGTGAAGTGTTTGAGTTGCTCGAACGCGACGAGGACGATGAGTCATATGATGAAGACGAAGACAACACCATGGTGATGTCTCTCGCTAATGTGTTGGATTGCATAGGGTGTGGATCATGTGCACGTGTCTGTCCCAAACAGTGTCACACGCATTTACCCATGCCAGTCGGAGCTTGATATGCCAAACCGGCGAGACACGTGCTTGTCTATCCAGAAGGTATCATGTATGACAACGTCACCAAGGCCGATGTGAGCGAGATATTCAATGCGCATCTGCTGAGTGGCAAGTTGGTAGAGCGGCTGCTTGTCCCATCTGATGTATGGTAAGTCTTGTGGCGACACGGCAACTTCCGGCAGAACTGGAAATATTGGCCGAACGTATCGTGTATGCCATGCGGAAAGAGGCGGCGATTTACACCGCACCTAGTGTTGCGCCAAAGATAGTGTTAGACACTGTGGTATTTACCCTCATCATAGACCCTTGCAATCAACTGCCAGGTTATGAAGGGGTGTGGCGCAATGCAAATAATGATCGCTGTGGCATCCTGATGATCAATAGCGACAATAGCTTCTATGCCGAGTACGATCTGTTCTGTCCTCATCCCAGAGATGAACGCTGGTTCGTCGAGATGGTCACGGCGTGGGGCCGTGATGAGACGTTGCGGTGCGAAGCGAAATTGATCCCGAGACTTTGAGGTGAACGATGAGTAGATTTTAAATGGGAGATATGGTCTTTGCTGCGCTTGATCTTTATAACGAAGTACTGGAAGAAACCGGCGAGAGCAGTATCCCCGGACTAGTTCCAAATGCTTTGCTGGCAGCAGCGGGAACACGGGGTGTCGTGGTCAATGTCGGCTATGCGCAAGAGATGCCCAAGGAGGAAATTTATCTGGTACGCTTTGAAAAGGATATAGAGGGCGTACTGGCCGAACCCGTAGGATGCTTGGCGGACGAGTTAAGTGAAGACGCGATTGGGCTTGATGAAGAGAAGGTCAGGGCATACGTCAGAAACCAAGACAAAGAAGATGCTCATTGCGATCAGCTCAAACTAGGCATGTGAGTCAGCGCCTTCAGGCGCTTCATGTTTTTGCCCCGTTGAGGGGTTAACAAAGATAAACCCCGGGCTTTGCCGGCGGTAACTTAACTCATGAAAGGTATCCGCTCCATTATCCGTTGTTGTTTGACTCTTCCTCATAGGTCTTGAGTTTGCGCCACAACGAACTGCGGTTGATGCCGAGCGCGGTGGCGGCGGCGGTCTGGTTGCCGTCCAGTTCGTTGAGCACCCAGCGGATGTAGGTTCTTTCTTGTTGTTCAAGCGTCGGGAATTTTTCGCCCTTGCCTGGAATGGTGATGCCGTCTTGCTGGCGCAGTTCTTCGGACAGATTCGCCAGTTCGATGCGTTCGCCGGAGCTGACGGCACAGCCGCGCGCGATGATGTTTTCCAGCTCGCGCACGTTGCCGGGAAAATCATAACGCTGCAATGCTTCCAGCACCTCGGGGGCGATGCCGGTGAGTGTTTTATTCATTTGCACGGTGTATTTTTGCAGGAAATATTGCGCCAGCAGCGGAATATCGCCTTTGCGTTTCGCCAGTGGCGGGATGGACAGCGTCACTACGTTGAGGCGGAAATACAAGTCTTGGCGCAGCACGCCGTTGCGTACGGCTTCTGCCAGATCGTGGTTGGTCGCTGCGATGACGCGCAGGTCAACCTTGATCGGCTGGGTAGCGCCCAAGCGCAGTACTTCGTTTTCCTGGATGACGCGCAGCAATTTGACCTGCATGTCGGGCGACATCTCGGTCACTTCGTCCAGAAACAGGCTGCCGCCGGAAGCGGTTTCGATCAGGCCTTTCTTCAGCGAATGCGCACCGGTGAAGGCGTCTTTCTCGTGCCCGAACAATTCGTTTGCCAGCAAGTCCTTGCTGAACGCGCCGCAGTTCACCGCCACATAAGGCCCGTCGTGGCGTGTGCTTTGCTGGTGCAGGTAGCGTGCGAACAGTTCCTTGCCCGTGCCGCTTTCGCCGACGACCAGCACGTTGCAATCAGTTGGCGCAATCTGCCGCGCCAACCCCAGCAGGCTCAACATGCCGCTGTCCTGCGTGACGATTTTCACTTGATCCTGCAGGGCCTCAATTTGCTGTTTCAGGTTGCGGTTTTCATTGCGCAGGCGGATTTTTTCCATTGCCTCGGCCACTACCTTGCGTACCTCGTCCAGACGGAAAGGCTTGGTGATGTAATAGAACGCGCCTTGCTTCATCGCGTCTACAGCCGATTGTGCGCTGGCATAGCCGGTGATCATGATGACTTCGCTGTCTGGATGTAGTTCGCGGCAGGTCTTGAGCAAGCGCATGCCATCGACTTTTTCCATGCGCAGGTCGGTGAGCAGCAGTTCGAATTCCTGCGTCTCCAGCAGCGCCAGTGCTTCCTCGCCGCTTTGCACGGCAGTGACCTGGTATCCGGCCTTGTTCATCACCCGTTCCAGATTGCGCAAGGCGACGGCCTCGTCGTCAACGATCAGCAGTTTCCCTTTTTCAGACATTTTGTGTTCCTGTTGGTGTTACGGCCAGCGGCAGGCGGATGAAGAAGGTCGTACCTTGTCCCTCAACGCTGCTGGCCGAGATGCAGCCTTCATGTTCTTCGATGATCTGATAGACGATGAACAAGCCCAGCCCCATACCGTGCCCGACATCTTTGGTGGTGAAGAACGGGTCGAAGATGCGCGCCAGACATTCCGTCGACATGCCGCTGCCGCTATCGCGCAGGGTAATGTCTATGGTGTCGCCCTTCACCTCGCAATCGGCTGGGAATTCGTCTGTCACCTCTGTACTTTTGCGCAAGTGCGCGGCAATGACGATGCTGCCGCTGTTGGGAATGGCATCCAGCGCGTTCTGGATCAGGTTCAGGAATACTTGCTGCATACGCTGCCGATCCGCATGCAGGCTCAGGCTGTCAGCGACTTCCAGAGTAACAGACACATGGCTAGGTACGCCCGCCTTGAGGAAGCGCAGGGTTTGCTCCAGCATTTGGCGCAAAGGGAAAGTCTCGCGGCTGAAGTGGCGTTCGCGCGCGAAATCCTGCAGGGAGCTCACGATGTGCCGCGCCCGCTCGCATTGCTCATCGATTTGTGCCAGTAACGTTTGCTGATAGGCTGGATCGGCATCATTCAGTTCTTCCTGCATCAGCTGGCAGGATGACCAGATGTTCGACAGCGGGTTGTTCAACTCATGTGCCACGCCGGAAAGCAGCGTACCCAGCGAAGCCAGTTTCTCGGAGCGCAGCAGGTGTTTTTGCCGTACTTCAAGTTCTTTCAGCATGTGGTTGAAGGCCAGTGTAATGGATACGATTTCCCTGTCTTGGGAAGGCGGCAGCAGGGTATCGCGGCTGCCCGCAGAAATCGCTTCGACATTGTCTTCCAGTTGCTGCAACGGCTGCGCAACGCGGCGCGACAACGCTTGGCCGAGCGCGATCATGAACACGGCCAACCCGACCACAATGAATACCAACGTGATGCGGAAGGTGGCCAGCGAAGATTGCAGCAACTGGCGTTCCGTCTGTACCAGCGTTTCGGTAATGGAAACCAGATCCTTGCCAGTTGCGCGCACTTGCTGCTCGCGTGTGCTGCGCTGCGGATCGTTGACCGGCGTGTTGACATATACAGCGATCAGTTGACGATACTTTCCCGTTAGCTCGCCCAACTCCTCAATTTTTCCGGTGGAATCCAGTTGCGCGAAGCCTGCTCGTCCGTCGCTCAACATGCCCTGCAAACGATCTATATAGGAGGCGTTCTCTGCCAGATCGGCTGCCTGCGCATGCAGGAAATAATTGCGTTCGAAGCGGCGGATTTCCATCGCCGTTTCAAACAACGCTGAAATACGCTCGCTCTGCAGGATGCGCGCCTCGACGCGCTTCAGCGATTCAAAGGTAAACAGCGAGACGGCCAGAATCAGCGCCGCCACGATCAGGTAGGCGAAAGTGATTTTCTGGCGCAATGAGGAATGAAATAGCACGGGTTGCGGTCAAGGAGGAAGTTGGTTGCATTATGCAACAATTAGTTTATCCAGCGCAACATCATCTTTAATTGGCTACATTTATATTAAAAACAACAGGATAGTCTATTTACTCGAAGAGCGGCTTGTTGCAGATTGCGGCATAGGCAGCAAGATGGTTACTGTGAAATTTGCTAATTCTTATGTGTAACAACATGTTACTGGTGGTGGCACGAATGCTGCAATAACTGAAGCCCACAGTTATGTAAATAGGCCAACCAAAATGAAAACCTTAACCCAACAAGTAAAACAGGCATTCAATGCCTTGGAATTTACCAACGCCAGCAATTTAAGCACGCTGACTACGATGTTGAACGAACCTAATGAGCTCAGTGCTCAACCAGTTGCAACCGAGCACCACAAAAATGCTCCCAAACATAGTTCCGGCTTGAATGCGAATCTGCCACATTCGCACAGTTATTAAAATTACTTTGCCCGAACAACAGAGCACTGTTAAATATAACTAAATGGATTAAATGATGAAATCTGCTACTACTACAATGTCATTTTTCAAGCCGTTTACGTTCGATGCATCTGCGCTTATAACCAAGCTCAGATCAACGTTCAAATTTGACTTGATCGCAGGCATCACGGTTTCACTGGTTGCCATTCCCCAATCGCTGGCATATGCGCAATTGGCAGGTGTGCCCGCCTATTTTGGATTGTACGCCGCATTGATACCCACCGTCATCGGTGCCATATTTGGCTCCTCTCGCCAACTTTCAACCGGCCCGGTGGCCATGACGTCGTTGTTGACCGCCGCCAGTATCGCACCACTTGCCGCACACGGTACGGAATGGTTCTATTCCTGCGTGATTTTGTTGGCGCTTTTGTCCGGCCTGTTCCAAATTTTGTTTGGAGTATTGCGTGTCGGCGTGCTACTGAACTTCCTGTCGCATCCGGTATTAATGGGCTTCATCAATGCCGCCGCGCTGATCATCGGCCTGTCGCAACTACCGACACTGCTGGGCATTCCGGCTACGCAATCTTCACACTTCCTGCTCGACATCTGGCAAGTGGTCACACATATCGACACCTTGCACGCATGGTCGCTGGGGCTTGGAGGTTCGGCGATCGTGATGTTGTTGGCGATGAAAAAATACGCGCCGAAATTGCCCGGTGTGCTGATTACGGTCGTGCTGCTGACTTGGGTCAGCTACGCCATCGGCTTCGCCGAAATGGGCGGCAAAGTGGTCGGTGCCATCCCGCAGGGCTTGCCCAGCATCAGCATGCCACCACTGGACTGGAATGCGTCCATCTCATTGTTGCCTGCTGCCTTTGTGATTGCGCTGATCAGCTTTATGGAAGCCATGTCCAGCTCCAAAGTGATTGCCATCAAGACCCGTCAGCCTTGGGATGAAAACAAGGAACTGATCGGGCAGGGTTTGGCAAAAGTGGCCGCCGCTTTCTGTCATTCGATGCCGGTCAGCGGTTCCTTCTCGCGTTCGGCGCTGAATCTGGCCTCGGAAGCGAAAACAAGTTTGTCCTCGGTTATTTCCGCCTTGTTCGTGTTGCTGACTTTGCTGTTCCTGACGCCGCTGTTGTTTCACCTGCCCAAGCCGGTGTTGGCTGCCATTATTATGATGGCGGTGATCAGCTTGATCAATTTCAAGATCATCCTCAACGCATGGCGTGCCAACAAGGACGATGGAATTGCTTCCGTCACCACTTTTGTTGCTACCTTGGCATTCGCACCGAACATACAGGACGGCATCCTTGTCGGCATCATTCTGTCGTTATCGCTGCTGTTGTATCGCATGATGCGCCCGCGTATCGCTCTATTGGGTATGCATCAGGACGGAACATTGCGTGATGCGCAGCGCCACAACCTGCCTATGTTGCGCAACAGACTGGCCGCGATGCGTTTCGACGGTTCATTGCGTTTCGTCAATGTGTCCTACTTCGAGAATGCCATCCTCAAACTGGAACGGGATAACCCGGACGTTGACCACATCCTGATCAAGAGCAGCGGCATCAACGAAATCGATGCGTCGGGTGTGGAGATGTTGTCCAATCTGATAACCCGTTTCAAGAGCAGCGGTATCACCCTGTGTTTCAGCGGGTTCAAGAAACAGACGCTGGACGTGATTGAAAGAACCGGACTTATCGACAAGATCGGCAAAGACAATCTGTTCCAGACCGATCAGGCCGCAATGGATGCACTGCAACCCAAAGTTCAGGATCAGCAGCATCATTCGATTGAACTGATCGGGTGTGCTGTAGCTTGATCAAGTCGGCGCTTAAGCCTGCATAAATCGTATTAAAAAAAGAAGCGCCATTCCCGCGAGAGCAGGAATGGCGCTTTTGATTTTGGATCGTAACCTTACCGGCTACAACCAAGGGACTCGCACCGGGCCGCTCTATTTTTTGCGTGGATGCACCATGTTGGCTGGTTGCACCCATCTCTCAAAATCTTCCGCCATGACATAGTCCAGCGCCAGCGCCGCCGCCTTTAACGTACTGCCGTCTTGATGCGCGCGTTTGGCGATCTCGGCGGCACGGTCATAGCCAATGTGCGGGGTCAACGCAGTGACCAGCATTAATGACCGTTCCAACAATTCACCGATGCGCGCACGGTTTGCCTCGATACCGCGCACGCAATGTTCCTCAAAACTCGCCATGCCGTCGGCCAGCAGCCGCACACTTTGCATGAAGTTGTGCGCGATCAGCGGGCGGAACACATTCAATTCAAAGTTGCCGGACGCACCGCCGATGTTGATGGCGACATCGTTGCCGAACACCTGGCAACACAGCATGGTCAACGCCTCGCACTGGGTCGGGTTGACCTTGCCCGGCATGATCGAACTGCCCGGCTCGTTTTCCGGGATGCTGATTTCACCGAGCCCCGAGCGCGGGCCGGAAGCCAGCCAGCGCACATCGTTGGCGACCTTCATCAGTACAGTAGCCAGCATCTTGAGCGCGCCGTGCGCCGCGACCAGCCCGTCGTTAGCGGCCAGCGCAGCGAATTTATTTCCGGCGCTACTGAACGGCAGCCCACTGCGGCGCTCCAGTTCGCGGGCAACACGTTCGCCGAATTGCGCATGGGTGTTCAGCCCGGTGCCGACGGCAGTGCCGCCCACGGCCAGTTGATGCAGCGCGGGCAGCGTAGCGCTGATCGCCGCTTCCGCGTGCAGGAGCTGCGCGACATATCCCGAGAATTCCTGCCCCAGCGTCAGCGGCGTGGCATCCTGCAAATGCGTGCGACCGATCTTGATAATGTCCGCGAAGGCTTCTGATTTTTGTTGCAGTGTTGCGCGCAGCACGCACAGCGATGGCAGCAGCTGATTGATGATCGCGCTCACCGCAGCAACATGCATGGCAGTGGGAAATATGTCATTCGACGACTGGCCGAGATTCACCTCATCGTTAGCATGAATCGTGCGTTTAATGCCGCGCTCGCCGCCGAGCAACTCCGAAGCGCGGTTGGCCAGCACCTCATTCATGTTCATGTTGCTCTGCGTGCCCGAGCCGGTCTGCCATACCGACAATGCGAATTCTTGCGCATGCTTACCGGCCAACACCTCATCTGCTGCCTGCACGATGGCAGTGGCTTTCTCCTTGTTCAGCAATCCCAAGTCGAGGTTGACCACAGCAGCGGCACGTTTCACCTGCGCCAGCGCCAAGATGATTTCATCCGGCATTTTTTCCGACGAGATGTGAAAGAAGTGCAATGAACGTTGCGTCTGCGCACCCCACAGCCGCTCGGCGGGAACCTCGATGTCGCCAAATGAATCGTGTTCTGTTCTGTTGGTCATGATGTTCTCCTCTGGCTGCGAATTCATAATCACCATTGTCCCGCAAGCCCCGTCAATAGGTGATCTTCATTGTGCTCTGCATGAAGATTGCCGTGTTTACTGGCTTGCGGAGCGGTGAGTAATATCAACTCACCAGTTCATTCAACACATACGGCAATATCCCGCCGCTACGGTAATAGTCCACTTCAATCGGCGTGTCGATGCGCAGCAGCAGGGCGACGTTTTGCTTAGTGCCATCCTTGCGCGTGATGGTCAGCGTCACGTCTTGTTGCGGTTTCAACTTCTCGTCGATGCCGGTCAAATCGAATATCTCATCACCAGTCAGATTCAAGCTGGTCACGCTGTCGCTGCCTTTGAACTGCAATGGCAACACGCCCATGCCGACCAGGTTGCTGCGGTGGATGCGTTCATAGCTTTTGGCGATGACGGCTTTTACGCCGAGCAGTTGCGTGCCTTTCGCCGCCCAGTCGCGCGATGAGCCGGTACCGTATTCTTCGCCGGCGAAGATCACGGTCGGCGTGCCGTCGGCGATGTATTTCATCGCGGCATCGTAGATCGCCAACTGCTCGCCTTTGTACAGTGTGTAACCGCCTTCGACACGGTTACCATCTTCCTTTGGCGGCAGCATCAGGTTCTTGATGCGCACGTTGGCGAAGGTGCCGCGCATCATCACTTCGTGGTTGCCACGGCGCGAGCCATAACTGTTGAAGTCTTTAACTGCGACATGATGGACTTGCAGATATTTCCCGGCGGGAGTGGCCGGCTTGAAGCTGCCTGCGGGGCTGATGTGGTCGGTGGTGACCGAGTCGCCAAACAACGCCAGTGCTTTTGCGCCGCGAATATTGCCGACTTCGGGAGAGGCGACATCGAAGAACGGCGGACGTGCGATGTAGGTGGATTCATCCCACTGGTACAGATCGCCAGTAGGTGCAGCGATGTCGTTCCACAACGGAAGGTCTTTGGTCAGGTTGGAATACAGTCTGCGATATACCGCCGGATCAGCGGCGTACTTCATCATAGTCTGCACCTCGGCGCTGTTCGGCCAGATGTCTTTCAGATATACCAGTTGGCCGTCGCGTCCCGTGCCCAGTGGCTCGCTGTCGAGGTTGATGTTCATCCTGCCCGCGATGGCGTAGGCGACAACCAGCGGCGGGCTGGCGAGGTAGTTGGCTTTGATGTTGCCGTGAATGCGCGCTTCGAAATTGCGGTTGCCTGACAGCACTGCAGCGGCGATCAGATCGTGCTTGACGATGGTCTCTTCCAGCATGGCATCCAGCGGGCCGGAGTTGCCGATGCAGGTGGTGCAGCCGTATGCGGCGAGCGAGAAGCCTAGTTGCGCCAGCGGCTCCAGCAGCCCGGCATTGCCCAGGTATTCGGTCACCACACGCGAGCCAGGCGCAAGCGAGGTCTTGATGTGCGGCTTGACGCGCAAGCCTTTGGCTACGGCCTTCTTCGCCAATAGACCCGCCGCCAGCAACACGCCGGGATTGGAAGTGTTTGTGCAAGAGGTGATCGCGGCGATCAGCACGTCGCCGTGGCCGATCTCGACTGGCGGCAGCATCTCATCCGGCGTTTCGCAACGCACCACGGCAGCGGGATGGTCGTCCGCCATTTCCATTTCGCTGCGGTTCTTTGCGTTGTCCTGTTTGCCGCCGCCGGATATCGGCACACACACTGTGCCACTGCGGTCGGGCAGGGCGGTGGTGTAGCGCTTGCCCAGTTCGGTAGCGGGTTTGTTGAAACCATTCTCCGCGACAGGTTTGCTGAATAAAATGTTGAATGTCTTTTTCATCTGCGACAACGCGATGCGGTCTTGCGGACGCTTCGGCCCGGCTAGCGATGGCTCAATGCTGGCAAGATCGAGTTCCACCACGCTGCTGTAGTCGATGCTGCCCGCTTGCGGAATACCGAACAGACCTTGTGCTTTGAAGTAGGACTGGAAGGCATCCACTTCTTCATCAGTACGTCCGGTGTAACGCATGTAGTTCACCGTCACGTCGTCCACCGGGAAGAAGCCCATGGTCGCGCCGTATTCCGGTGCCATGTTGGCAATGGTGGCGCGGTCGGGCAGGGTGAGCGCGGATGTTCCCTCGCCGAAGAACTCGACGAACTTGCCGACGACTTTCACTTTACGCAGCAACTCGGTCACGCTCAATACCAGATCGGTGGCGGTCACGCCTTCGCGCAGCTTGCCTTTCAGATGCACGCCGACTACATCCGGCGTGAGGAAATAAACCGGCTGCCCCAGCATGCCCGCTTCCGCTTCGATGCCGCCCACGCCCCAACCCACCACGCCGATGCCGTTAATCATGGTGGTGTGCGAGTCGGTGCCGACCAAAGTATCGGGATAAGTGACGCCGTCTTTCTGCAGCACGCCGCGCGCCAGATACTCCAGATTGACCTGATGCACAATGCCGATACCGGGCGGCACCACCTTAAAGGTATCGAACGCCTGCATGCCCCATTTCATGAAACGGTATCGCTCGCTGTTGCGCTCGAACTCCAGTTCCATGTTCAGTTTCAGCGCGTCAGGGCGGTTGTAGTAATCCACCTGTACCGAGTGATCCACCACCAGATTCACCGGCACCAGCGGTTCGATGATTTTCGGGTCTTTGCCCATTGCTGCAGCGGCATCGCGCATCGCGGCGAGGTCGGCCAGCAGCGGCACGCCGGTGAAGTCTTGCAGCACGATGCGCGCCACGATGAAGGGAATCTCTTCGGTGCGCGGTGCGTTCGGCTGCCAGTTAGCCAATTGCCGCACATGCTGCTCGGTCACTTTCTTGCCGTCGCAATTGCGCAGCACCGATTCCAGCACGATGCGGATGGAAACGGGCAGGCGCGAGATGTTGCCGATGCCTGCGGCTTGCAGTGCGGGCAGCGAATACAGGGTGGATGATTGGCCAGAGGCAAGGTTGAAGGTCTGGCGCGTGTTGAATAGATTCATGGGGAAAGTATTGGACGACATGGCAAATCCCTCCTATGTGCGGTACGTTAGGGTGATGCAAGTATAGACGCATGCAGTCACTGTTTCGACAGGTGTTTGACAGGTCGAACGCATCATTCGTGCGGCCTGCCGCCAGGAATATTCACTGTAAATTGACATACAAACTGCCAATGTTCGGATAGCATTCGCAACCTGAATTCTAGAAAGATGCGTCGTGCCTGTAATCTGGAACATTCCGCTGGTTCTGCTGTCTGTGTTTATTGCCATCCTTGGCTCATTCACTGCGCTGACGCATGCCCGGCGCATGCGCGAAAATAATGGATATACCGCGACTTTATGGATGGTGGCGGGCGGCGGCACCTTGGGCGTGGCGATCTGGGCCATGCATTTTGTGGGTATGCTGGCGTTTCATTTGCCTGTCCCTATTGGTTACGATCCGGCGCTGACCATACTTTCGCTGGTGCCTGCGGTCATTGCAGCCATGCTGGGTTTCCAGGTATTGCACGATCCGCATATCAGTTTGCGCCGCATTCTGTTCAGCGGAATGCTGATGGGCATCGGCATCAGCAGCATGCACTATATCGGCATGGCTGCGCTCAAGATGTATCCCGATATCAGTTACGACCCTGTGTATTTTGTATTATCGGTTGTGATTGCTATCGTGGCATCGTGGTGCTCGCTGCTCATCATGTGGCGGGAAGGTTGGATCAAACTGGAAGTATTGACGCGTTCAATATTTGGTGCAGTGGTGATGGGTCTGGCTATCTCTGCCATGCACTATACCGCCATGTTGGGATTGCAGATTCCGGTAAACGCCATCTGTCAGGCTGGTATCTTGCGCATCGAGCCAAACCTGATGGCGATCATGCTGACCATGACAGCATTGATGTTGTTCGGTGGTGGACTGCTGGCCAGTCTGTTCGATCAACGCATGGCGCGCAAGAACGCGCGCGAGTTGGCGCAGCTTGAGCGCTTGCACCATGCGCTGTTGGAGCGAACCGAGCAGGAGTCGGCAGAGATGATCGCGGTGCTGCACGAAAGCGAGGATAAGCTGCGCATGACGTTGCAGAATGCGCCGGATGCAGTGTTCATTACCGAACAGGATGGACGTATCGTCTATGTAAACGACAACGTGCTGACGCTTCTAGGCTATTCTTGCGACGAACTGTACGCCATGACAGTGTTAGATCTTGTTCCGGAAGATTATCGCGCAGCTTATGCAGAGAACCTCAGACAAATCGTATCCACCCGGGCACGCCATGTGTTTGAGATACGTCTGCTGACAAAAGCTGGTATCAAAATCCCGATGGAGTTGAATGCCGTGCTGTTGCCGAACGGTCGTGTGTATGGCTCGTGCCGCGACATCAGTGAGCGCAAAGCGGCGCGGAAGGCATTGAAAGACTCGCAGGAAAATCTACAACGCATGATGGATTCGATTTTCGAGGGCATGTATGGCGTGGATACCCATGGCAACTGCAACTTCGTCAACGCGGCCTTCCTGCGCATACTGGGGTTCGAACATCAGGATGAGATACTGGGCAAACACATCCACACGCTGATCCATCATTCGCAAGCCGATGGCAGTCCGTATCCGGCGGATAAGTGCATTATGTATCAGGCATTCAAGTACAACCAGTCGGCGCATGCCGACCACGAGGTGTTCTGGCGCAAGGACGGTGTCGCCGTTCCGGTTGAATACTGGTCGTACCCTATCGCCAAGGACGGGAAAGCGATCGGTGCGGTGGCGACTTTTCTGGACATCACCGAGCGCAAGGAAAAAGAACAGCATATTCACCAACTGGCGTTCTATGATGTGCTCACCCAACTGCCTAATCGCCGTCTATTGCTGGAGCGGGCGCTGTATGCACAGACAGTCAGCATCAGGAGCGGCCAATACTGCGCCTTGATGTTGCTTGATCTGGATAATTTTAAAAAGCTGAATGATTCCAGAGGGCACGATATCGGCGATCAGTTGCTGCGGGAGGTTGCCAAGCGTTTGCAGCTTGCAATGCGCGAGGGAGATACGGTGGCGCGGCTAGGCGGCGACGAGTTTGTAGTGGTGCTCGAAGGGTTGAGCGGTTTGGAACAGGAAGCGGCGACTCATGCAGAGATGGTGGCGGAAAAAATCCGCAGCGCATTAAGCGAAGGCTACCTCTTGAATGGCCATCCGCATCAAAGCTCGCCCAGCATCGGCGTGGTGCTGTTTCGCGGACACGCGGAAAGCACCGACACCTTGCTTAAGTATGCCGACATCGCGATGTACCAGGCGAAACAGGCCGGACGCAATACCATTCGTTTCTACGATCCGGCGATGCAGGCAGCTATCAATGCGCGCATCGAACTTGAAACGGAACTTGAAGATGCGCTGCGATTGCAGCAGTTGTGTCTGTATTACCAGATACAGGTAGATGCGCAGGGTCGCCCCTTGGGAGCCGAAGTGCTGATGCGCTGGATGCACCCGCAACGCGGCCTGGTGTCGCCTGCGCAGTTTATCCCGCTGGCGGAAGAATCGGGACTAATCGTGCCGATGGGGTTGTGGGCACTGCGCACTGCTTGTTTGCAACTCAAGGCATGGCAGCACAATGAGTTGACCAACACGCTGACACTGGCAGTCAACGTCAGCGCCAGACAATTTCGCAAGGCGGATTTCGTCGAGCAGGTGCGTAAGGTGGTGTTGGAAACTAAAATCCGTGCATCGCAACTTAAACTGGAGCTCACGGAAAGCATCGTGCTGGAAAACGTCGAAGACACCATCGTCAAGATGCTCGAACTTAAACAGTTGGGCATCAGTTTTTCCATGGATGATTTCGGCACCGGTTACTCCTCATTGCAATACCTGAAGCGCCTGCCGCTCGACCAGATCAAGATCGACCGGAGTTTTGTGCGCGATATCGCTACCGATACCAACGATGCCGCGATTGTGCATACCATCATTGCCATGACCAAAGCACTCGGACTGAAAGTCATTGCCGAAGGGGTGGAGACGAAAGAACAGCAGGAATTTCTCTTTCTGCGCGGATGCCATTCGTATCAAGGGTTTCTGTTCGGCAAGCCGTTGCCACTGGAGCAATTCGAATTGAGCTTGAGCAAACAGAATAATTAATTTGCCCTGCCTCCTTAAGCCTGCCTTAAGCAATTGAAATTATATTCTGGCCAGTATCTGCACCGTCGTTGACGCAGCGCTCGGGAACTTATTTGCGCTTGACCTCTCCTACGCCGGGTGCGATTTTTCTGTGTCTATTTGCGCTCGGGAAAATCGCCGCAGGTCAACTTTGATATTCAACATACTGAGATACAATCGCGCCCGTTTAAAATCCGGACGAACAAAATGGATGAAAAAATAGAGCAGGTAAAGGTTTGGGATTGGCCGCTCAGGCTGTTCCATTGGTCATTGGTGTTGAGCTTTGCCTTGGCTTATCTGTTGGCTGAAGTGCATATCATCGACGTACATGTGCTGGTCGGCTACCTGCTAATCGCGTTATTGTTGTTTCGGCTGGTTTGGGGTTTTACAGGCAATCAATATGCGCGCTTCAAGTCGTTCATTTTTTCGCGGAAAGAGACACTGACTTATGTGAAAGCCATGCGTTGCGGCCATCCCGCGCATTATTACGGACACAACCCGGCAGGCGCGCTGATGGTGTTTGGCATGCTGGCTGTACTGGCTGCGATTTTTGTTTCCGGTCTGTTGATTCTGTCGGCGATCAATTATGAAGGTCCGTTATTGTTCCTTGCCAATCGAATGAGCGATGAGACCAGCTATTTTTTCCGTCACGCGCACAACTTTTTTGTGGATGTCGCCTTGCTGCTGATTCCGCTGCATCTGTTGGGTGTGCTCTCGGGCAGCCTGCAACACAAGGAAAATCTGGTCAGGGCGATGGTGAACGGCATGAAAAAAATAGTATCGCCGAATTCAAAGCAACAATAATTAGCAATCGACCGTCAATATGGAGGAGTCAATGCAAGGGAGTCACAGAACAATAATATTATCCGTCAGCCTGCTCATGCTGACGTGGGCAGTGGTCGGACAAGCGCAGGAAACCGCGCTCGATCTGTCGCTGCCCTCGCAAGCTTATGTGCGCAATGCGGGCAAGTTTATGCTGGCCGCCAACGAGTCCGAAGTGCTGGTGAAGAAACAGAACGCGCCGGCTTCGATGACCACGCCACAGCCGGAGTATGAACCGCCGCTTTGGAGCGGCAGAAAAACGCACATGTATCTCGGATTGGCCACCCTCGCTGCCGCAGGTTTGACCGCGATGGCTGCGCCGGACAGTTGTGAACATAACTGCCCGAGTCCTGCACCAGCGCGTGAGACCAATGGCCTCCACGCCAAGCTGGCCAAGACTACCATTGCCCTGGCGGCAGCAACGATTGCCACCGGACTGATCGTGCACTGGAAGGATTTCTATCTGGAAGACGGCATCGCCGATCCCGATAATTTGCACGTACTGCTGGCGGTATCGGGTGCCGCGCTCATGGCCTATGCAGTCAACAAATCGATGCACTCGACTACGCCTGTCAGCCATGCGGGTATCGCCGAATTGGGTGCGGCCAGCATGCTGGTTGCAGTCAAGTTAACCTGGTAATTGATTTTACAAACTCAAGGAAAATTTCATGAATAAAATAATCGCATTGTTTATTGCCGTTGGTGTATTGGCTTCTGCGGCGGCTTTGGCTTCACCTGCAAGCGACGCGTTGTTGGCGCAATATAAATCCGAGGGCGCTACAAAATTTACAGTCGAGAAGGGCAAGCAGGACTGGACCAAAGAAGACAACGGCGAGTCTTGCAGTTCCTGCCACGGTCCGGACTTGACCAAGGCCGGGCAACACAACAAGACACACAAAGTCATCGAGCCGATGTCGCCGCGCGTAAATCCGCAGCGTTTTACCGACGCAAAGAAAGTTGAAAAATGGTTCAAGCGTAATTGCCATGACGTGCGTGGCCGTGAATGCACCGCGCAAGAGAAGGGCGATATATTGACCTTCCTGCTGGCTCAGTAAACCGGGAGACACAAGATGCGATTCAAAACGAAAGCCGCGCTACTGTTGGCGAGTTTGTGGTTGCTGAGCGGTACGGTATGGGCGGAGGAGAATCTTCTCGAAGCGATACTGACCCCGTTGCGCCAGAAAGAAGTGCATCCGGTAGATAACGCGCAGTACAAGGAAGAATGCGGTTCCTGCCATTTCGCTTACCCGCCGGGATTGTTGCCCGGCAAGTCATGGGAAAAGCTGCTGAACGACCAGGCCTTGTCCGACCATTTCGGCGAGAACGCGCAACTCGACAAGGATGTGCTGGCAAACATCCATGATTACGCGATGGCGAATGCGGCCGACAAATCGTATTACAAACGCGCGCGCAAAATTGCTCTGGCTACCGAAGGCGTTGAAGCACCGCTACGCATCACCGAAGTGCGCTACATCAAACGCAAGCATCATGAGATTCCCGACAAGATGATCAAGGGCAACAAGGATGTGAAGTCGCTGAGCTATTGCGATGCCTGCCACACACAGGCGAACAAGGGCGTGTTCGACGCTGACACCGTGCGCATTCCCAATTTCCCTGATTGGGATGATTGAACCATCGCGTTAAATAAGCGCACTCAAGGGCAGCTCAGGCTGCCCTTTCTATTGGCACCACCGCAGGTGCATGCAAGCCTTGGAAATTATGGTCTTTCGCGGCATGGACAGTTATAGTGCGCGGGCGTTTTCCGAAAGGTGGCGCTGCACCGGTCAAGTCATCGCCGGTTTTCCTGAATGAAGCCAAGGGGGAATTATGCAAATGCAGCAACAGCAAGAGCACGCTTTTGAATTCACCGGCAACGGCTGGGAATACTTCAAGATATGGATCGTCAATCTGTTGCTGAGCATCCTCACGCTGGGCATTTACAGCGCGTGGGCGAAGGTGCGCCGCCTGCAATATTTTTACCGCAACACGCGCTTGGCGGATGCGAGTTTCGATTATCACGGCACGCCGAAAGCGATTCTCAAAGGCCGCATCATCGCCTTCATCATGCTGACGGTATATTCCGTGACGATACGCGTGAATCCATTGCTGGGCATCACGATCGCGCTTATGATCGCAGTGGTGATGCCGTGGCTGATCGTGCGCTCGCTGCGTTTCAAACTCTACAACAGCAGCTATCGCGGACTGCGCTTTGCGTTTGCCGGAAGCGATGCCGCTGCCTACACCGTGTTCCTGCTATTCCCCATTCTTTCTGTGGTGACCTTGTATCTATTGATGCCGTTCACCCACCAACGCATCAAGCAATATCAGCATTGCAACAGCCAGTTCGGCGATACCTTTTTCAACTTCGATGCTCCGGTGAAAAGTTTCTACGGAATTTATTTGAAAGTGCTGGGCATGTTTGTCGGGCTGGCTATTCTGGCGGGAATATTTTCTGTCGCCGGTTTGCCTTTCATGTTGATTCTGTTGCCAGTTGTTTTCTTGTTCATCATGGCCTACATGGCGGTGAGCCTGCCCAATCTGATCTGGAATGCAACCACGCTGGGCGAACATACCATCCATAGCAACTTGAAAGTGCGTCCGTATCTGTGGATAGGTTTCACCAACCTGCTGGGTATCGTGTTTACTCTCGGCTTATTCATTCCTTTCGCCACGGTGCGCATGCTGCGCTACAAGCTGGAAAACATGAGCCTGACTGCGATGGGCGATCTGGGTAAATTCGTGGCTGGACAAGCGCAGGCGACCAGCGCTGTGGGCGAAGAAACCGCCGAGATGTTTGACGTGGATATTTCGCTCTAACGTGGTAAGCGCGCGTTACTTCGACGGCAAAACTGCCGCCGCCCAAGCGGTGAGCTTGTCATTGGATGCGCAGGACATCGTGCTGCGCAGTGCTGATTTCGAACTGCGCTGGCCGCTGCAACAAGTGAACATCTCGGAACGACTGGGTAACACGCCGCGCCTGCTGAATTATGCGGGCGGCGGGCATTGTGAAGTCACCGATCACGCCGCGCTGGATGCCATGCTGGCGCAACTCGGCACGCGGCGTTCATGGCTGGATGGCATGCAGCATAGTCTGGCTTGGGCGCTGTTAGCGGCAGGCTTGTTTGTGTTGGCGTTGCTCGCCGCCTATCGCTACCTGTTGCCTTGGGGCGCGGAGGTGATCGCCATGCGCCTGCCAGAAAGTGTGCTGCAAAAGATGGGCAGTTCCACGCTGGAGACGCTGGATAAATTCGTGCTGCAACCGAGCAAATTGGATATGGCACGCCAGCAACAAATCAGTGCTGAATTCGCCAGACTCAACGCACCATCCGCTGCGCAGTTGCACTACCACATCGTGTTCCGCAGTTCGCCGGACATCGGGGCGAACGCTTTCGCCTTGCCTGATGGCAACATCGTATTGCTGGATGAGCTGGTCGGCTTGACCAAGGACGATAACGAGATCATCGCCGTACTGGCGCACGAGCGCGGTCACGTTGAACGTCGCCATGCCATGCGCATGGTGTTGCAAAGCTCGGTAGTTGGCTTGGTGCTGGCTTGGTACGTGGGCGATGTGAGTTCATTGCTGGCCTCCGCTCCGGCGATCATCATGCAGGCCAAGTATTCGCGCGACATGGAAAGCGAAGCGGATGACTATGCCGGGCAGACCTTGAAACTCAACGCGCTGTCGCCGTGTCTGCTGGCGAGCATACTGGACAAGCTGGAAGCCGCGCAGCTTGCCAAAGCAGCCGAAAAAGAACATACGGCTAGTGCCGGAAAAACACATGAGGTGATGGATTACCTGTCCAGCCATCCGGCCACCAGGGAACGCGAACAGTTGTTGTGTCCCTCAAAATCGCCGCAGTAATGTTGCGGTGCTATCATTAGACCTTATGAATAATTCAACCGATACCCTGCGTCGTTTCCTGTTCGAATATGCGCCGATACGTGGCGAAGTCGTGCGCCTCGATAGCGTCTGGCAATCCGTGATCGAACGCCATGACTATCCGCCTGTGCTGCAAAAATTGATGGGCGAACTATGCGCCGCTGCCGTGCTGCTGGCGGCGACGCTCAAGCTGAAAGGCTCCATGGTGTTGCAGATACACGGCAAGGGCGCGGTGAAACTGCTGGTGGTGGAATGCTCCGGCGATCTGGAACTGCGCGCCACCGCGAAATGGGAAGGCGACTTGACGCAGGGCACGCTGCAAGAGCTGGTCGGCGACGGACGCTTCGTCATCACCCTCGATCCCAAAGACGGTAACCAGGCTTATCAAGGCATCGTCGCGCTGGAAGGCGACAGCATCGCCGAGATTTTGCAGAATTACATGACACGCTCAGAGCAACTGGAAACACGCTTGTGGCTGGCGGCGGATGGTAAACATGCGGCCGGCATGTTGCTGCAAAAACTGCCCGAACAGCACGAGCCAGATGCCGATGCCTGGGATCGCGCGGTGCAGATCGCCGATACGCTCAAACCCGAAGAACTGCTGAACTTGCCCTCTGCCGAGTTAGTGCATCTGCTGTATCACGAAGAAGATATCCGCCTGTTCGACGCGCAAGCCGTCGTGTTCCGTTGCACCTGCTCACGCGACAACGTGGCGCGCATGTTGCACATGCTGGGACGCGAAGAAGTCGATGCCATCCTCGCCGAGCGCGGCGATGTCGAAGTGTATTGCGAATTCTGCAACCAGCGTTACGTGTTTGACAGCATCGATGCCGATGCGGTGTTCATCGACATCATGGCCGTGGCGGCGAATTGGACATTGCATTAGGCATTGCAGTTGACGCAGCACTGGTTTTGATAGATCAACTCAGTCGCAAGGCAGTAAATACGCCAATCTCCAGTATTAGCATAGTGTAAATCACCTATTGAAGGTCATCTTCACGAGGTGGTGTTTCCAAAATCTACCCCAGCTTCACCATATCCAGCGCCACCGCCTCCGCCGCTTCAATGCCATCCACCGCCGCCGACAGAATCCCGCCCGCATAACCCGCGCCTTCACCTGCCGGATACAGGCCTTTGATGTTGATGCTCTGGAAATCGTCGCCGCGTTTGACGCGCACGGGGGAAGAGGTGCGCGTCTCTACGCCGGTGAGTACGGCATCGTCCATGGCGAAACCTTTGATCTGTTTGTCGAACGCGGGCAGGGCTTCGCGGATGGCAGCGATGGCGTAGTCGGGCAGGACGCTGGCGAGGTCGGTGGGGGTTACGCCGGGGGTATAGGACGGCGCGACTTCGCCGATCTTTTCCGAAGGCCGTCCAGCCAGAAAATCGCCGACACGTTGCGCTGGCGCACTGTAATTTTTGCCGCCCAACTCGAACGCGCGCGCTTCCCATTTGCGCTGGAACTCGACACCCGCCAGCACATCGCCAGGAAAATCTGCGGGCGTGATGCCGACCACGATGCCGCTGTTGGCGTTGCGTTCATTGCGCGAATACTGGCTCATGCCGTTGGTCACCACATGGCCTTCTTCGGAGGCTGCGGCGACCACTGTGCCGCCGGGGCACATGCAGAAGCTATACACCGAGCGCCCGTTGCTGGCGTGATGCACCAGTTTGTAATCCGCCGAGCCGAGCAGCGGGTTGCCCGCGTTCGCGCCGAAGCGCGCATGGTCGATCACCGATTGCGGATGCTCGATGCGCAAGCCAATGGAGAACGGCTTGGCCTCCATATACACACCGCGTTTATGCAGCATCTCGAAGGTGTCGCGCGCGCTGTGGCCGACGGCGAGAACAACGTGTTTGGTGGCGATGCGTTCGCCGTTTGCCAGCAGCACGCCGCACACTTCTCCGTTCTCGATCTCGATGTCCGCCACGCGGCTCTGGAAGCGGATCTCCGCGCCCAGCGCTTGCATTTCGTGGCGCATTTGTTCCACCATGCCCACCAAGCGGAAAGTGCCGATGTGCGGTTTGCTCACGTACATGATCTCTTCCGGTGCGCCCGCTTTGACGAACTCTGTCAGCACTTTGCGGCCGTAGAATTTCGGGTCTTTGATCTGGCTGTGCAGCTTGCCGTCGGAGAATGTACCCGCGCCGCCTTCGCCGAACTGCACGTTGGATTCGGGATCAAGCTTGCCTTTGCGCCACAAGCCCCAGGTGTCTTTGGTGCGCTCGCGCACTTCCTTGCCGCGCTCCAGAATGATGGGGCGGAAGCCCATCTGCGCCAGCAGCAAGCCGGCGAAGATGCCGCACGGGCCGCTGCCAATCACCACCGGGCGTTCGTGCAAACCTTGCGGCGCATGCGCCACCACGCGGTAGCTCATGTCCGGCGCAACGGCGACATGCGGTATGTTTTTCTTGAGCAGCGCTGCTTCGTCGCTGACATCCGCATCCACGGTATAGACCAGTGTGATCGCGTTGCGCTTGCGCGCGTCGTAGCCGCGCCGGAAGATGGTGAAGCCGTGCAAATGGGAGGCAGCGATGCCCAGTCGCTTGAGGATCGCGCTCTGGAGTTCGGCTGAAGGATGGTCGAGCGGGAGTCGAATTTCGGTAAGGCGTAGCATGGCGTTCATTTTAACGCTATAGCGGCTGATACTTACTGATTTTCAATAGACTTGTGTCTATAGTAAATGCGGAGTTTTGGGATTATGGTTGGCATGGGAACGATTTTTCCCGGCACTGCAGCAAACTGGAGCAGAGCGTGCCTGTAGCCGTTGTTGCAAAAGTATTATAGAGCTGCTGTTTGCGGCAAGTTAGGTAGCAAAGTGGCATTGAGTTTGCAAATCAAGCGAGAGGTTAGCCTCACATGAAAACAGACGATGCAAACTACAGTAATTTAGCGCGCAGGTATGTGCTGTTGTTGGTCATTTGGAGCGTCCTGTTGGTGGGGTTGCTGCTGTGGGCTTTTCAGCAGGAAACGCGCATTACACTGAACATCGCCGATGCCGCCGCCCGCGCCAATATCGGCAAGGATCTTAGTTTTCGCCGCTGGGCGACTGCACACGGCGGCGTTTACGTCTCCCCGACTGAACATACTCCGCCGAATCCCTATCTCAAAGTGCCTGAGCGAGATGTGGTCACTACGACGGGGAAACATCTGACCTTAATGAATCCCGCTTATATGCTGCGCGAGATGCAAACGGATTTTCCCGGCGATTACGGCACCAGGAGCCACATCACCAGCCTGCAATTGCTCAACCCGAACAATGCCCCGGATGAGTGGGAAACCAGCGCACTGCGCGCGTTCGAACAGGGAGAGAAAGAACGGGTCGAAATGCAGCAGATTGATGGGCAGCCTTACCTGAGAATAATGCAACCTTTTATTACCGAACAAGGTTGCCTTAAATGCCATGGCTTCCAGGGTTACAAGTTGGGCGAGATTCGAGGCGGAATCAGCACCGCCGTTGCGCTGGCCCCTTATCAGGCGCGTCAGCAAGAACTCAAGATCAATCTGGCACTGACATATGGCGCGATCTGGTTGATCGGACTGGCTGGATTGGGCTTCTCCTACCGGAGAGACCGGTTGCAAGAAGCCAAGCGCAAACAAGCGGAAGAAGAAATCAGGCTCCTTAACCGTGACTTGGAACAGCGGGTATTTGCGCGAACCGTCGACTTGGAAGCTGCCAACCAGGAACTGGAATCTTTCTCGTATTCTGTGTCACACGACCTGCGCACGCCGCTGCGCGCCATCGACGGCTTTGCGCATATCTTGCTGGAGGACTACGCCGATAAGCTGGATGCGGAAGGGCAGCGGCTGCTTAACACGGTGCGCAACAATACCAGCCGCATGGGGCATTTGATTGACGATATTCTGCAATTTTCCCGCACCGGTCGTCTGGAAATGCACTTTGCCGAAATAGACATGGAGCAAATGGCACGCAATGTTGCAGCAGAACTCCGGACATCCGTGGCAGACAGCAAGCTGCAACTGGAAATCGACGCACTTCCATCCGCCAAAGGAGACGCAGCCATGCTGCGCCAGGTGTTCGTCAATCTGTTGTCCAACGCCATCAAGTTCAGTAGCAAGTGTGAAACTCCCCGCATCAAAGTCGGCGGCTATAACGAAGGCAACGAAGCCATTTATTACGTGCAAGACAATGGCGTGGGCTTCGATATGCAGTACGCTAACAAATTATTTGGCGTGTTCCAGCGTCTGCATAGCATGGAGGAATTTGAAGGCACCGGTATCGGACTCGCCATCGTCAAGCGCATCATCACCCGTCACGGCGGGCGGGTGTGGGCGGAGGGCAAGGTCAACGAAGGGGCGACGATTTATTTCGCTTTACCAATAAATGGGTCTAATCATGAATGACATGCTGAAAGAAGTGGAAATTCTGTTGGTTGAAGACAATCCGACCGATGCCGAACTGGCGATACGGGCGCTGAAGAAAGGCAATCTGGCCAACAAGCTGGTATGGGTGAAGGATGGTGCAGAGGCGCTTGATTTCATCTTCGCCACCGGAGTCTATAGCGACCGCAAAATGGAGAACGAACCCAAGGTCATTCTGCTGGATTTGCGCCTGCCCAAGGTGGATGGCATGGAGGTGTTGCGCCGCATCAAGAGCGATGAGCGTACCCGAACCATACCCGTGGTGGTGCTGACTTCTTCCAAGGAAGACCGTGATGTGGCAGAAAGTTATAAATTAGGCGTTAACAGCTACATCAGCAAGCCGGTGGAGTTCGATGCGTTTGCCAAGACGGTGTCAGAACTCGGTATGTACTGGCTGTTGGTGAACCATCCGCCCGTGCCGGTCAGGTAGCCCTGGAGCAAATTGCCATGAATCGGGAACTGCGCATTTTGATATTGGAAGACACGCCTTCCGATGCGGAACTGTTGGAATACAACCTGCGCAAGGCAGGGATGACCTTCACGGCTTTGCGTGTTGACACCGAACCCGACTTCAAACATGCGCTGGTGGATTTCCAACCTGATATCGTGCTGGCCGACTACCATCTTCCAGCCTACAACGGTGGTGCCGCGCTTGAGTACATCCAACAAATTTATCCCGACTTGCCCGTCATCATGGTTACCGGCGCCATCGGTGAAGAAAAAGCCATTGAGCTGTTGCGCGCGGGTGCCAAGGATTACATCCTGAAAGACCGCTTGTCGCGATTGCATTCCTCGATCCAGCGTGTGCTGGATGAGCAGGAGGTGGCCAGGGCGCGCCAAGAAACTGAAAAGAAATTGGGCGAAGCAGAAAGCAAGTTCAGGGCTTTGTTCGAGATGGCGAATGACGGAATCTTTCTTCATGATGCGGCAGGATTCGTGGACTGCAACCAGAAAGCGGCCGATATGTACGGGCTATCCAGGGCAGAGATTATCGGTAGTTCGCCCGCTGAATTGTGCCCGGAAAGACAACCCGATGGGCGCTTATCCTCAGAAGTGGCCGATGAAAAAGTTCAGGCTGCCATACGCGGCGAATCGCAGCATTTTGAATGGCGCGCACTGCGTGCCGATAACACGACATTGGATGTTGATGTCAGCTTGAACCGGATCGAATTCGGCGATGAATATTACCTGCTTGCTATCGTGCGCGACATCACCGAACGCAAACGGACAGAGGAGCAAATTCGCAACTTTGCGTTCTTCGATGGATTGACGCAACTGCCCAATCGACGCTTGTTGTATGACCGTTTGGGACAGACCATGTTGACTACCAAACGCAGTGGCCGTTACGGCGCGCTGATGTTTCTGGATCTGGATAACTTTAAACCGCTCAACGATACACACGGGCATGATGCTGGAGATTTGCTGCTGGTCGAAGTGGCGCGCCGCATCACTTCATGTGTGCGTGAAGTGGACACCGTTGCGCGCTTTGGTGGCGATGAGTTTGTGATCATGCTCAGCGATCTGGACAGCGATAAGACGGAGTCCAGCGAGCTGGCTGGGATTGTTGCCGAAAAAATCCGTATCAGTTTGTCCGAGCCTTATGTGCTGACAATCCAACATGGTAATGACGTAAAAACCATCGTGCATCGTTGCACATCGAGTATTGGTGTGGTGTTGTTTATCAATCACGAGTTCAGTTTGGAAGACATCATCAAGTTTGCGGATAGCTCGATGTATCAGGCAAAAAAAGGCGGGCGCAATACAGTTCGTTTCTTTGATCAGTTACCGGGGTTGTCGCAATCGGCGGAGCGTAAACATGGTTGATCCACTACGCATTTTGATGCTGGAAGACACGCTCTCTGATGCGGAATTGGAAGAGCATGAACTGCGCAGGGCGGGCATTAATTTTATTTCATTGCGAGTGGCAACGCGCGATGCATTCATTCGTGGACTCGAAGAATTTCGTCCCGACATTATCCTTTCGGACTACAACTTGCCCGATTTTAACGGTATTGCTGCCCTGGAATTGGTACAACGCGACCATGTAGAGGTACCTGTGGTGATGGTTACCGGTGCACTCTCCGACATTGCGGCGGTAGAGCTTATCCATGCAGGTGCCAAGGATTACGTGCTGAAAGACCGGCTGGCAAGGTTGGCTCCCGCCGTGCAACGCGCGCTGTCAGTGGAGCAGGGTGTCCGCGCGCGCAAGGCGGCGGAAAAATCATTGCATGAAAGTTTGTTGCGTTATACCGCAGTTACCGAGGGCGCCAACGATGCTATTATCAGCATACGCCCGGATGGGACAATTGATCTGTGGAACAAGATGGCGCAACAGATGTTCGGCTACAGTGCGGCAGAAGCTTTCGGTAAGCAAGTGCATCAGCTGATTGCGCCCGAGCGCTTTTCCAGTCAGACGGTCGATGGTATGCGCCAGTTTGCGCTGACCGGTACCGGGCAGGTGCTGAGTAAAGCGTTTGAATCGACTGCCTTGCGCAGGGACGGTACGGAGTTTCCCATCGAAATCTCGATTTCGTCGATGAAACTCGGCGAGGAATGGCATGCCACGGGAATCATCCGCGACATCACCGAGCGCAAGCAGGTCGAGGCAGAGCGCCTAGCCAACGCGAAAAAAATGGAGCGTACCCTGTCGCAAACTATCGATGCCGTCGCCGCCATGGTTGAGGCACGTGACCCCTATACCGCAGGACATCAACGGCGGGTGGCGGCTCTTTCCTGTGCCATTGCCAATGAAATGGGATTTTCCGCTGACCAATTGCATGGCCTTAACCTGGCTGCCACCATTCATGATTTGGGCAAAATTCATATTCCTGCCGAAATTCTCAGTAAGCCCGGACGGCTCAATCCGATTGAATTTGAACTGATCAAAACACATCCGCAAGCGGGCTTTGATATCATCAAAGATGTGCAATTTCCCTGGCCTATCGCGCAGATGGTGCTGCAACATCACGAGCGCATGGACGGCTCCGGTTATCCGCAAGGTCTGCAAGGCGAGCAGATATTGCCTGAAGCAAGAATTCTGGCCGTGGCAGATGTCGTGGAGGCGATGTCATCGCACCGGCCATATCGCCCCGGCTTGGGAGTGGACGCTGCGCTGGCGGAAATTGCCAGGCAGCGCGGTGTGTGTTACGACCTGACCGTGGTGGATAGTTGCATCACCCTGTTCAAAGAAAATAAATTCGTTCTCAATCCCTAACCGATGTGAGGCTGATGGGTTCGCTCTGTCTGCCCTGAGTTCATTGAAGGTTCCTTCCCATCATTCCGTACTGAATAAACCATAATGGCAAAAGCAAAAACGATCTATAGCTGCACCGAATGCGGCGGGCAAACGCCCAAGTGGCAAGGACAATGCCCGCATTGCGGCGAGTGGAACACGCTGGTGGAAGCAGTTGCGGAAGCCGCTCCGGTAGCGGGCAAGAACCGCTACAGCGCGCTGGCTGCCTCGGGCAAATTGCAGCAACTGGCCGAGGTGGAAGCGAGCGAAGTGTCGCGCACGCCTACCGGCATCGCCGAGTTTGACCGCGTACTGGGCGGCGGACTGGTGGAGGGCTGTGTGGTGTTGATCGGTGGCGACCCTGGCATCGGCAAATCCACCTTGCTGTTGCAAGCTTTGGCGCATCTCTCGCTTACGAAAAAAGTGCTGTACGTCAGCGGCGAAGAATCGGCGCAGCAGATTGCGCTACGCGCCAAACGCCTCGCGCTGGATGCGCGCGAAGTGCATCTGCTGCCGGAGATTCAGCTGGAAAAAATTCAGGCCACGGTGGCGCATGAAAAGCCGGACGTAGTGGTGATCGACTCCATCCAGACCGTGTATTCCGAACAACTCACTTCCGCGCCAGGTTCGGTGGCGCAGGTGCGTGAATGCGCGGCGCAACTCACCCGAATGGCAAAGAGCAGCGGCGTGACCATCATTCTCGTCGGTCACGTCACCAAGGAAGGCGCACTGGCCGGTCCGCGCGTGCTGGAGCACATCGTGGATACAGTGTTGTATTTTGAAGGCGACACCCATTCCAGTTTCCGCCTGATTCGCGCGTTCAAAAATCGTTTCGGTGCAGTCAACGAGCTGGGGGTTTTTGCGATGACCGAAAAAGGTCTGCGCGAAGTGAGTAATCCGTCCGCGTTGTTTTTGTCGCAGCACGGCACACAAGTTCCCGGCTCGTGCGTGATGGTCACGCAGGAAGGCACGCGCCCATTGCTGGTGGAGATACAAGCGCTGCTCGACGAAGCGCATTCGCCCGTGCCGCGCCGTTTGTCGCTGGGGCTGGAACAGAATCGGTTGGCGATGTTGCTGGCGGTGCTGCACCGCCATGCGGGCATCGCCTGCTTCGATCAGGATGTGTTCATCAACGCCGTGGGTGGCGTGAAGATCACCGAGCCGGGTGCCGACCTTGCGGTGTTGCTCGCGATTGTTTCTTCGTTGCGCAACAAGCCGCTGCCGGAAAAAATGGTGGTGTTCGGCGAAGTCGGATTAGCCGGAGAAGTGCGCCCGGTGCAGCGTGGACAGGAACGTTTGAAAGAAGCCGCCAAGCTCGGCTTCACCCACGCCATCATTCCCAAAGCCAATGCCCCAAAACACCAGATAGAAGGCATGGAAGTCATTGCGGTGGGGCGGGTGGATGAGGCGGTGGAGAAGATGCGCTAGCCTCCTATGCTTAAGCAAACCGCGTGGAGAAGCCTGTCAATAGGCGTTCTTCGCGTGAAACTTACGGAGATTCCCGTATTTGCTGGCTTACGGAGATGCAAGTTGTTTTTTTGCGACTATTTGCACTTATCGCCCCGAATAACCGTTCGGAAGATAAATGATTGACCCGCCTTGGTTGTTACATTATAAACCCCAGCTTATTCATCAAGGTGGCTACTGTGGATTCAGTTGAACTACTGCAGTTGAATTTGGCAATCGAACCTGATTTGCAGAATTTCGTTAGTTTCCTCATGGCAAGCGTAAGACGCCTTAAGGGGAACGCTTTTAGAGCCGCGCTTGCCATTTTGGAACTGAATCAATGTCTGCGCGCGGCGGGGGCATGTCGTGGCCAGCCTTTCCCAGTCAGCATACAGCTGCAAGGCCATAACTTGCGAGTACATTGGGGCAGTGTTAATTTTGCAGTTGCGCAGTTGGTTGCAGTCGATAAAACAGCGATTGAACAATTGCTTGAGGAGCTGCGCAAATCCACTGAATCCCTGGACCCTGAGATTCTGATCCAACGGCATGAGGCAATGGTGTGCCATTTGCAGGAGACGCGCGAGCGTACTGAGCGCGAATTGGCAGAGTTGCAGGTGAAGTTGTTAAGTCGTCAGGCGGAGTTGCAGGTGTCAATCCATAAGGCGGAAACCGACCCGCTGACCGAATTGCTGAACCGCCGTGCCTTTGACGAAAAGTTGGATGTGGCGTTCCGCCATACCATGCGTCAGCGAGCTTCCCCTTTGTCGCTGCTGCTGCTGGATCTGGATCACTTCAAGAGCATCAACGACCAGTTCGGACATCAGTACGGTGATTCCTATTTGATTAAAATGGCGAAAATTCTGCGCGGCGTGATTCGCGAAGATGTGGATTGCGCGTTTCGTTTTGGTGGGGATGAGTTTGCCGTGATGATCTATTCCGACCATCACACCGCATGCGACAAGGCCAAGCAAGTGATACTGCAAATGGATGGCAAGGTCAGCATCGGAATATCGACTGTCGGTCCGCAAACTCATGATGAAGTTTCTCTGGAAGCCTTTATCCATCAGGCCGACAGCGCGCTGTACGAAGCCAAGCATCGCGGACGCGGGCGTGCAGTCGTAAGATCATGCAACGGCGATACGCTAGAATGCGGATCAATTTGTTTGGCGAAAGTATCTTGTGTCTGACATATTTGATAGTGCACAGGATTGCAAACTCCTTTTCAATAGCGCGACACCGAGTGAAAGTTCGCTGATTCTGCTGAGATCGAAACTGTCCGCTATCACCCAGCGCTTGGGGGTCAGCGAACTGAAGCAGGAAAATATGCTGCTGGTAGCCTCGGAACTGGTCAGTAACAACGTAAAGCATGCAGGTGGGCGCGGCATGGTACAGTTGTGGAAACAGCCGGGGCGGGTGTTGGATATGTTTTCGCTGGACTACGGCCCCGGCATCACCAACTTGGCAACTGCCGAAGAAGATGGTTATTCAACAGTCAGCACACTGGGTAAGGGCTTGGGAGCGATACGCCGCCTGAGCGATGAGTCATATATCTATTCGCAGCAAGTGCGCCCGGATCAGCCGAAAAAATGGAGCGGTACGGTAGTGCTGACCCGCTTTCATCTGGACCAGGAAAACAAAGAGGCGAAGTCCGGTTTTAAGTTCGGCCTGTACTCGCGTTCACTGTCTGATGAACGCTACAATGGGGACAGAATCTATTTGCAAAGACTCGGCAAAGTGATGCGCTGGCTGCATCTGGACGGATTGGGACACGGCGAAGAAGCGCAGGCAGCGACCGCCGATCTGGCGAATCATCTAGTTAACTATGAATCGCCGCAAGCAATACTGGAAACAGTGGATCGGCAACTCATTCATACGCGCGGCGCGGTGGCCATCGCCGGTGAAATTGATCTGGCAAAATGCAGTTTGAATCTGTCTGGCGTGGGTGATATGCATGCGCACCTATTCGATCGTGATCAGGTTCAGCACATTGCTTTTTCGCCGGGGATATTGGGACGCGAGCACCGTACGGCAACTGCGATGCAGTTTGATTTCGGGAAAAAAATTATTGTAATCACTGCGAGCGATGGCATCCGCAGGAACTGGAGTAACGCCAATTTTGTCGGCCTGTTCAGCCAGCATCCGCAATTGATCGCCTACACCTTGGGCAACATCATGGGGCGAATATCGGATGATCAGTCGATTTGTGTTTGTACGATAGGATAAGGAGATAAATATGGTACAGAAAAAAGAAGTGGCCGAGAAACTGGGGGCGTTGTTCAGCTTGAAGGTGGGCAATATTTCCGGGCAGCTGGAAGAGACCGCGCGCGAATTCTTTTGCGCGGATAGCAAGCTGATGGATGATGAAGAGGTCGCCGACTTGAGCAGCGAATTCGTCAACCTGATTGCCGGTCTGCTCAGTTCCAAAGATCCGCACCGGCGCACTTCGCCGCAATTTCACGCGTTGGAGGCATTCTTCTCCGGCTTGGCGCTACGCATGCTGATGCGTGGCGGCAATGTGGACGATGTGGTGCGTTATGCACAGAAATTGCAATACAGCCTGATTGATGCGCTGGAAAAAGACAGCGGTATCGCCTTCACCCAGTCGCGCTCGGTGTTGCTGTATTTCGCCCAGCACTTTGACGAACTCATTATGGCGGTTTTTCGCACCTATCTGGGCGAACGCGAAAACACACTCAAAGCGCAAGAAGCCGAGTTGCGCGAGACCTCTACACCCATCACCGAAATCTGGGACGGCGTGTTGACGCTGCCCATCATTGGTACGCTGGATTCCAGTCGCACCATGCTGGTCATGGAAGCCTTGCTCAACCGTATCGCCAGAGATCATGCGCGTGCAGTGGTGATGGATTTGACCGGCGTGAAAAATATCGACTCGCAAGTTTCACATCACCTGATCCAGATGGTGCGCGCCGTGCAACTGATGGGAAGCGACGCCATCATCACCGGTATCCACCCTGAAATCGCCCGTGCACTAGTCAGCCTGAACATCGACCTGAGCGGTGTGACCACACGCGCCAGTTTGTCCGACGGACTCAAAGAAGCATTCTTGCGTCTGGGGATTCACGTCAGCCATAAAGAAAGCTAATGGCTATTTCAGGCATCCACCTGACGCGCATCGGCAAGGGCAATTATTTGCTTGAGCCGCTGCGCAGCATGAACATTCAGGATCCGGGCGCGCTGCTGCAACATATCGTTGCGCAAGTACAGCAGGGACATGGCACGCACCTGTATTATGATCTGAGCGAATTGCCGATCATCGACCAGATTTATTACGACTGGCTGGACAAGTTGGCGCGCACTTGCCAGACAATCAATATCAAAATGACCTGCATCAACATGCAATCCACCGCTGCATTCACACTGTCTAAATTCCTCACCAGCAAACCGGCCTTCGCCACTGCGCTGGATGTGCCGGACTGACTGTGCAGACATCATGCCCACTAAAAAAATATCCCGTCTGACCCACGATCACATCTTCAACGAAGGCAACCCCGCCGCCGAACGCGGCACGCGCGCGGTGATGTGGATCACTGCCGCGATGATGGTGGTGGAGATCATTGCGGGGTGGTGGTACAACTCCATGGCGTTGTTGGCGGATGGTTGGCACATGAGTTCGCATGCGTTTGCCATCGGTTTGAGCGCCTTTGCCTATGCGGCGGCGCGGCGTTATTCGAGCGATCCACGGTTTGCTTTTGGCACGTGGAAGATCGAGATTCTGGCGGGTTTTGCCAGTGCCATTTTCCTGCTGGGTGTTGCCGCGATGATGGTGTTCAGCTCGGTGGCGCGTTTGTTTTCGCCGCAGACGATTCACTTCAAAGAAGCGATTTTCGTGGCGGTGATCGGCCTGCTGGTGAATATTGTGTGCGCCCTGATCCTCGGCCATGCGCATGACGACCATCACCATCACAGTCACGAACATGATGCGCACGACCACCATCATCACCATGACCTGAATCTGAAATCGGCCTACGTGCATGTCATCGCCGACGCGGCGACTTCGGTGCTGGCTATCGCCGCGCTGGTGGGCGGCTTGTTCTACGGCTGGTCGTGGCTCGATCCGGTGATGGGCATTGTGGGCGCGGTGCTGGTTGCGGTGTGGGCGAAGGGATTGTTGATGGAGACGGGCAAGGTGCTGCTCGACCGCGAGATGGATCATCCGGTGGTGGATGAGATTCGCGAAGTCATCGCGCTGAATTCGGATGAAACCAGGATCACCGACTTGCACGTGTGGCGCGTGGGCAAAGAAGCCTACTCCTGCGCGGTCAGCATCGTGACCCGCAGCGCCACGCTGACCCCGGAGCAAGTGCGCGAGCAGCTACGCCAGCATGAAGAGATCGTGCACACCACAATCGAGATTCATCGTTACGACTGACTTGCCCGCAAGCCAAACTTAATGCAGTGGCGAGGAAATTGAATGAACGCCCAAGAAAGACTCTAAACTACCAAACACCGGCAGAGCGTTTTGCTCAATCTGTTGCATCCACCGGTTGAATCCAAGGACAAAAGGAGACCTTGGTGTTGAATCTTCAATCTATTAGGTTTGCCACCAGTAATCGTTAAAAATGGATCACGACCTCAATCATATTTGTCCAATCTGCGGCGGACCAAACGAATGTGCCTTGGTCGCATCTGGGGATATCAATGCGCAGTGCTGGTGTAAAGAAGTTACGATCAATCAAACTACCCTTGCACTCGCTCATGAATCCACAAACAATCAGTCTTGCATTTGCAAAAAATGCGTAATTGCTAACAGGCAGAAATCGGTTACGAACTACAGAACGTGAACGGCAATTATCAGGTGCGGAACAGACGGTGATGTTAGTGGAAGCAATCAGTCAAAATGCGGCCACAACCGGAACTTCGAGTGTATCCTCCACTTGGGACGGCATGATACAAAAACCCATTAACAAGTGGCACTCAATTTCCGCACTCGACACTACTCGATGCAATAGTTGGCGCCAAATGGCTCAATCGGAGACACAATTCAACACAGTGTCTGAATTTCAGTAAAAATCAGCTGCAGCAAGGTTAGCGCTGATAGGCGTACATCCTCTGCATAAATAAATCTGGATTGACTGTCGCAAGATCAGTTGGAATGGTTGCCAGTTTATTCGTCGGCACATACGGCTGCAGCTGACACATCAGGGCATCAGCCGGAATCCATCCCGCGCACATGACCTCATTACCGTATTCTGTTTCCATTAAACCGCGTTGTATTTCGTAGTTGCTCATGTTCATCAGGATACCCATGGCACGCCTCCTATCAACCTCTTTAAATATTAGTCACTATGTGAGTCACTGTATGCCTGCCGCATCGCAAACTCAGTGCGGTACAGTACATAGGGATGTAATCGCAATGGCTTTTGCGATGAATGGCATAACCATATAGAGTCGTATGGCGACCGCATCTAGCCAGTGATACGATGGCCGCCATCGTTTACGCAGCGGACATTCGAATCTAAATTACTGAATGGTGGGTTGCATGCATATTCTTATCACAGGCGGTACCGGGTTGATTGGTCGACGGCTTTGCAAGGCACTGTTGGCGGCGGGACATGAACTGACGGTACTCAGCAGAAATCCAGTATCTGTTCCAGTTAAATGTGGCACAGGGGTTCACGTTATGACTACGTTGAGTGAGTGGAATCCCGACAAAATGTTCGATGCTGTTATCAATCTGGCTGGGGCACCGATTGTGGATGCGCGCTGGACGGTGGGACGCAAACGGGTTTTGTGGCAGAGCCGTGTCACTCTCACAGAGGAGCTAGTGAGGCATATCGCTTCTGCCGAGCATAAGCCAAAGGTATTGCTAAGCGGTTCGGCGGTAGGCTATTACGGTAATCGTAGCGATACTGCACTGAACGAAGCGGCAAATGCCGGAGAGGACTTTGCCGCGCAGTTGTGCAAAGCGTGGGAAGACGCGGCACATGCCGCAGAGCAAGTTGGCGTGCGTGTATGCCTGTTGCGCACCGGTTTGGTGTTAAGCAATGACGGAGGTTTGTTGGGGCGTATGCTGTTACCGTTCAGACTCGGTTTGGGCACACGCTTGGGTGACGGAAAACAATGGATGAGCTGGGTACATATTGAAGATTATGTGGAAATTCTGCTCAGATTGTTGCGTGACACCCAAGCAAACGGGCCATATAACATGACCGCGCCTCAACCAACTACCAACGCAGAATTTACTGCCACCTTGGCGAAAGTACTGCATCGACCAGCATTATTTACTGCACCAGCATATTTACTGAAGCTGGCGATGGGCGAACGCGCCTGCCTGTTGCTTGAAGGACAAAAAGTGCTGCCCGGCAAGCTATCTGCTGCCGGTTATCGCTTTCAGTTTACCAATCTGGCCGAGGCACTCAGCAATTTGCTGTGCAAATACTAGTATTCTTCGGCTTGGCTTGTTTTTCAGAATCGCCACGAACTACGTTGCGCAAGAAGCCAGAGGTTGAGGATTAGATATTGGCGTTAGTGGAGTAACACGAGCAGCAGCGATGTTGTGTTGTCCGGTCAGTTCACCTGATTCACTTTCGTACTGCGTTGGAGGTTTTGTGGCTGAATATCGTTTACTAACGATCTGGCACATCGAAGCGCCGCTGGAGGAGGTGTACGAGGCCATCCTTAATTCGCTGCGCTGGCCTGACTGGTGGCCGGGTGTGCTGAAAGTAGAACAGGCGGCAACCGGAGACGCCGAGGGTATCAATAACGTCCGGAGCTATTCCTTACAGGGAAAATTGCCTTACCGGCTGGAGTTCCAGGTGTGCACTACACGCATCGAAAGGCTGGTGGCCATCGAGGGAGCCGCGCAGGGTGACCTTGATGGGATTGGCCGATGGCATTTCTCTCGACAGGGCGCAGTTAGTATTGTCCGTTGCGAATGGCATGTCCGCACTACCCGGTGGTGGATGAATCTGATCGCCCCATTTGCCCGCTCGATGTTTATCCGTAACCATGCGCTGATCATGGCTCAGGGCGGTGAGAGGCTTGCACACCTGCTCAAGTCTTCCCTGGTTTGCCAGGAACACATCGACTTGATGGAAGAAACCGTCCCGTCAAGGGCAGCGCTCTGGCGGTTGCAGGAGCGAGGGCGGATTGATCCGACGATGGCGCTGGCTGTCGGCCTGGGTGCCGGCGTGATTGCCGTCGTGGCACAGCTTGCCCTGTGGTGGCTGGCTAATATGCCACTCCCTGAAACCTTTTTTCGGGATGCGCGCCTGACTGCCGCTCTGGTCATGGGTACCAATGTCCTGCCCCCGCCATTGACGCCGCAGTGGGACATCCTGCTGGTCGCGACGCTGATCCACTTCGCGCTGTCCGTCGCCTACGCCCTGATCTTGGCACACTTGGTCAGTCGCCTGCGCACTGGACCTGCTCTCTTTGCCGGCGCTCTATACGGCTTGGCCATTTACGTAGTCAATCTGTACGGCCTCACCCTGCTATTCCCCTGGTTCGCGATAACCCGCGACTGGGTGACACTGGCTACCCACCTTGTATTTGGTGTTGCGCTGGCGGGAGGATGTCGGCTGTATTTAACGAAAGCATGATCCGCTTCCCTAACTTAAATTTGATAAGGAACGACTATTTTGGGAATATTTCAAATGTTGAAATGTGTGCTCAAATTTAAAAGCATGAGTAAACGAACCACGTTCGTAGAACTTGGTTTGGCCTAGGGGCACACCTATCGCGCCTTCCGAGAAGGCGCTCTATCAGGTTCAAATTACAATTGTTCCTGATGTTGCACTTCCCTCTCTTGAAACCTCACGTATTTTTGAATCATCTCTCCGTTCAGCCCTACCGTGTCAACGCAGTAGCCCTTTGCTCAGAAATGATTGCCCCAATAGTGATACGCATCGCAGCGATGCAGGCCTGATATGTATTGACCTGTCAATTTTCAAAATCATGTTTCAGTGTATGGGTAGCAGAACGGACGGCATGCCGACGGTTGATCAGTCTGATATGCGCGGGTTGGTTACCGCATGACAACCGATTCGTCGGGGAGCTG
>CAINCU010000044.1 GCA_903847155.1 uncultured Gallionellaceae bacterium
AGAACGAAGGAATTGTACCCGCCGGACACGCCGAAGGACCGCAAACCTCTACCGGAGGATAGCAGGTGTAACAACCACCATGCGATGAGTCATACGCATATTCGGTCGTCTGACATACATAACTGGCATTTACGGGGGGAGGTTGCGTTATTGTCACATTCAACGTCCTATCGCACGTCTGCGGCACAGGGGAAGTGTTTTTTGACTTGTCGCACTGATAAAGCGTATTAGCATCCGCCAGCAGCACATTCCCCACGGTGCATAACTGGCCGCTACTTCCCATGTATTGATTGCATACCTGAGTGGTGTAGGTCGCTGGTGTGGTCGCCGTGTTGTTGGTGCAGCCAGTGAACGACCCAATGGCAGACGGGTCGGTATAGCCCAGCGAGTTGGCGGCCAATGTAGAGGGATTCGCCTCGATTGCTTGTGATGTGGCCAACGAGCTTGGCGGGATGCTGATCTGCGGCCTGTTCGACGGGTTATTTACCATCAGGTTGATGGCGTTGCAATTCTGCTGAAGAAACGCATCTGGATTGGTCGAGCCACTGGCGCAGTTGCTTACCTGTGTCGCGCCTGCCGTGGCCGTGTTGCCGTTGCCACCTTGAAACAGCGTGGACTGCGGCGCCGTGCCGCTGGAACTGTAGTAAGTGGGGTTGAACTGGTTGACAGTATTCGCCACACCCCCGTTGGTCAAGTTCGTAGTCGCGCCAGACTGCGCGCCGTTGGCCAGCGCCTGTCCTGCAGAAAACGCCTGCGCCGGAGTGAGATTATCCGCCCAGGAATTGGCCGATATGCCACACAGTAGCAGTCCGGCCAACAAGCGATTGGTATTCATTGAAGTCCACCTCCCAATTTACTGTTGAAGTGATGCGCTGCCTCAGCCCACTGCGAGGCGTTCCTCTCGATGTAGTCCAGCGCGTAATCCTGGCTGACATCCCCTGTCACCTTCACGAAACGCGCCGCCTGTGAACAGCCGCTATCCATCTGCTCCCCGGCGTTGGATTGAGCGATCACCAGCGCAGGAACGAGGTCGATCTTGAACTGGGTGAACTGCGGTGGATTCGTAGCGACCGTGACGTGATGGGTGCCGATCAGCGCCGCCACCTCCTTGGCCATCACAGTGAACTTGTCGCCCTTGAACCCCCGAAAAACAATCCGCGCGCCAGACTTTTCGGATTGCTCGACGATGCGCAGCAGGCTTTCTCGCGGCATCGAGAACGATACGAATTCCAGCAGCTCGTAGCCGGTTGACGGGTTGAGTGGCACAACGGGCGGTTGCCGGAATTGCTGTGCCAGCTCGGCAGGGTTTTCCCTGGCCACCGGCTGCGGCATGTTGCCAAGTTGTGGCGCGGAAGGGCGGTTTTGAACGGCGAATTGTTCGCTCACTTGCTTGAGAATCCGGTTTGAAGCCTCCATCTCGGTTTCCGCATAGGCGTGCTGTGCCAGCAGCACCAGCGAGGAAAGGAGCAGGGCGCGTGTGCAGGTGTCGTTCATATCAGAACGCCCCCTGACAACAATCGCGCTTGCGGAAGATCATGTATGCGAAATCCTCGCCAACAGCGGGAATCTCCTTGCCAGCTCCCCACAGGATTGTGGTGCGGCCAAGCGGCTGGCAACACTTGCCGTTGATTTTGTCTTGCGCCACCGGGAAATGCATCTGGTACTTGTAGATGGTCTTGTCCATGAGAATCTGGGGGTAGTAGCCGCACATCCCCTCATCGCCCGAAGCCGCCCACATAATGCCTTCGCGGTGCATCTTGGCGATCAGCCGCGTCATAATCAGGCTCGATGCCTGCACCCCTCCTATATGGGAGGCCACGTGGCCATTCAAGGGATACATCGAGCCTTGGCAGCCAGCGCACCAGAACAAGAGATTGCTGCCGAAACCCATCGTAGAGGCCACGCAATCTGCGCCGCATGCAAGGCGCGCAATCAGATTGCCGAACAGGAACGAGTCCGGGTTGAGGATGGCAGTCATTTCATCGTCATTCCACAGCGGGTCAAACTCGGTCATGTAGGCAACGTCGAACGTGTCTTGCTCAAGGCAAGGGCTATCCATCAATGCACCCATCACCACCAACACCGGATCGACATACCAATGAGCCTGATAAAACGAGCCGGTAGTGGTGTCGTCTTTAACCAGATGAGAGCCGTGTGGCGCATTGAAGCCGGGGTTGAGTTCCACCCCCCCGAGCGCCGACATGCAGAACGGTTTGCGCACAACGTCGGCGTGCCGCACTGGCTCCCAGAAGCTGGTCTTGAGCCCCGGATTTAAACCGCACGCGCACACTGGTGATCCGCCAGACCCGGGTGTATCTTCCTGCCCAGAAACCGATATGGATGCCACGCCCCCGCCAAACGTGACCGGGAACATGCAGCTCCAGCAGATGTCTGTAACCAGATTGGGGAATCGCCCCTCGCAATCCAGACCAGCATATGCATTATGCAAACAGCATATAAACAGCGCGAGCGCACTAAACAGCGTTTTAGTAGCGAAGTTCATCTATCCTCAACCTCTTTCCTTCCTGACGCACGATGGCGGGAACCTGGGTAATGGCGAAGCGCCTGGTCAAGCTCCCGCCCTGATCGAAATACACGCTGAATTTCCATTTGCGCATCAGCGTCATCGGCTCACCGGCTACCAGCACCAGCTTCACCGGCCTGTCCGATGTGGCAATGATCTGTTTGCAATATGCGAGCTGTTTTTCATCGCGGCCATCGGCAAAAAGCAGGTAGGTGTTCCACCCGACGTAATCGAGGGGATTTACGCGCGTACCGCGTGGAAAAAGAATTCGCCCGGTCGCATCAACAATGTCTTTGTCGGTTACGATTGAAGGGTCGTAATAATGCGTCCCAGCTGTTTCCGTATCCTTGATGCCAGGAAGAGGTTTCGGGTGCTCAATACCGGAAATTACCCGCTTCTTGTAGTCTTCCTGGTACGTTTTCAGCTCGCCGGCTTGCTCCATATGCTTCAGCTTCGACAACATCAACTGCAACAGGTCGTGTTCAGCGATCTCATACGTTGTGCCGACCACACCAAGATCCTCGGCACTTGCGGGCAATGAGTGGAAAAATGCGAACATTGCACAAGCAATTGCCAGCAACACAGCGAAACCAACAGCTCGCATCACTCCTTCTCCCTCTCAATCCGCCAAACCAATTGATACCGAAAGGAAACACCAGCCTCCTTTAATAACTCTGGCGCAAGCGACGCGATGGAATTTTCCACATCTTTGCGCGTTGCCCCCTCAGCCGTCAGCCATGGATAACCAGGGCACGTTGCGCACCAACCGCCTTGAGCACACTTGGAAGCTACCACCTCAATTAATTCGATTTGTTTTTGCGCCACCGGCTACACCCTTATAAGTATTATGAAAAGCGATTGCGAAATCATTGACGACGGCATTCTCTTTACGTCGCCCTGCTGATGTTGAGGCAACCTCGATTTGAGGATTGTCATTTATTGGCGCTTCTGGAGACTTGTTCGTCATGGCATCAGGCACAACATTAGCCACAACAGAAGAACCTTTCTTTTTGCTCTTCTTGTTAGCGGATTGCGATGCACCGCTCGGGGAGGGGCCAAACAAATACCCAATGGTAGCGCTCAGCTTGATCGATTTGGCCGCCCCGTCCGAAAACGTTGCGTCACCGACCTTGGCCACGTCACTGGCAGGTATTAACCACCCCAAGTCAGTCAGCTCCGTCAGGATTTGTTTCGGTGTAAATCCATAACCCGCAAACGCATCAGGCCATTTAAGATATACACATCCGTCCGGCTGTTTTATACCGAGCGCAGAAAACAACTTAAATTCTGATTTAAAGTCACTAATCAGTAAGCGAATCAAATCCCCCATAGCCCCACTAAGGGAATCCAGCGCAATCCGCTGAACTGGTTGAGGTGATATTGGAGCGGGCACCACTACCTGCACCTGCGGCTCCGCCCGCACCTCGTGTAATTCAATAATGTTAGCAGCAACCGCCACATGCTCCACAGAGGTGCTAGGGATGTGTTGAATCAAAACACCGGTGGCATTTGATTGTGCCACATGCTCCACAGAGGTGCTGCGGGCGTCCTGAGCGTCAAGTAATAATTCTTGCTGAGCACTACCTTGAGGTGCTGTAGAGGCGCTAGCCTTTTCCTTCGGATTAACTTTGCATGAGTGAATTTGTCCTGAAATTGACGCGATCGGCATCGAACTAAGCAACGCTTGGTCGCGCAGCCGAATCGCTTTGAGCCGCATATTGGGGATTTTTTCGGTAATCACGTCCGGTGCAATGTAAAAGAAAGGGTCACTATTGCCGTCGCCCTCACTCACACGCAAAAAAGCAATTTCCCTTTCGACCATCATGTCCAGAATGCCGTCAGCAGTCTTTGGCAGGCCGGGTATGTCCTCATCCTTTGTGCGCCGCGCTATTTCTTCGCCCGCCATCGGCCACACGAGGTAGGTTGTGCCGTCGATATTCCAGACACGCGCTGAAGGCTCGTTGATACGCCAAATACCTTCCTGCACCAACCGGCGCATAATGTCGGTCAGGTAGCGCTCGATAGGTACGCCGATCTCGTAGCCAGCCATTGCAACCCCCATACTCTTCAAGTCGCGCTCAACACTCAATTGGTCAGCTCTGACAATAAAGTTGTGTATCTGGTTGGTAGCACCGGGGTTGTTATTTAGTGATTCAGTCAGCCAGATAACTGCGTCTGTTCCGCCATCACTAAGCCAGTCCAGCGAATTTTTGTGTACTATTGAATTGATGAGCGTACTGGAAACGTTTGAGTGCCTTTTCCCGCGCCCTTCCTGCCAGTGCAAAAAATAGTTATCTATACGGCACGAAGTCGCCCACTCATGAAGACTCTGGTTGTACGGCCTCCAACGAACCTCGTTTGATCGGTCTGTTACTGCGATGTCGGTTACAACCTTGCCTAGATCGTGACAGATGCCAGCCAAAAATACAGTGAGCCGCCATCGCGGCTCAACCACTCTCCGCATCTGAGGTGTCACAACGCCACGAATCAACTTACCCTCGGTCTGTTGCAGCGACCAAAATCCCACCTCCAGAGAATGCCGCAACAAACCCCCAGCGCCGCGATGATGATGGGCTTGCGAGGCAGGCAGCAGTTGCACCAGCCCCGCCAAGCGCAGCATAGCCGGATTGTAATGAGCATCAAGAAGCTCTTGGTTGGCGATTAGTTGCCGGATTCCATCCAGCAGTTCCTTTTGTGTTTCGAGCAGTGTTTCCGGCGGATAGACAGGCAACCCCTCCATGAATGGCGGATAGCGAGGTATGTTGCGCAAATCATCCAGCGACATTGATTTTTTTTTGGCTGGCTCAAAGGTAATTGTTGTTCCAACCATCGACTGTGGCGGCAACAATTTCAACTTGATTAACAGGCGATCAGTCCATGTCAGCATTAGAAGATCCTGAACGCGCGTCCATTCACGATAGCCGCCGGAACCAAACCAACAGCTTTGTAGCGAGAATCAAGGCTCTTCGGGTGGTCACCGGCCACATAGTAGTAACCAGCAGGGATTATTCCGGTGAAGGAGTCTTCCTCAATCGGATCACCAGCAGATGTTCGCAAAAGTGCCACGCCGACCGACTTGCCGTTCACAAAGAAATGGTGATCGCTATTCTGCACAACATCACCGGCAACCCCGGCAGTGCGTTTCAGAAAGTGTGAATTCTTTTGATAAATGAAGTCGCTTGGATAATCGAAAGAAAGGTACTCGCCGCGCGACGGTAGCACACCTTTTTCAACGATATAAAGCGTACCCGGCAGACTGTTGCTCACATTGATGGAAAACTCGAAGTGGTAGGCGAACACCCAAAAACCGAGGATTGACGCAATGTATGCCAAGTAGTGGCGCATAATGTGCTCATACAACGCTTCCGACCGCGACATGATGCGAGCCCATACCTCAAAAATAGTTAGTGTTTTCATGTGAGAACTATGCCAAATTTAATTCTTTAAATCCTCGGAATACCGTTCAAATTTGGACGGTATTCCGATAATTTGGCAAGCCATTTGACAACCACAAGTCGTTGCGCTATTTTTCGCACATCTACTCCGTAGCTTATTGCTCGGATTTGATATTGGCGGCTGACCAATCCAAACAAACAGAAGACGCGCAAGCGCCACAGCAACACCCGAAGTAACACCCACCCAACTGGGGGCATCGTTCCCCGTTGGGGCATGGTGTCCCTTTTTTGTTTCATCAAAAAGGAGATCACCATGTCACTCATCATCATGTCTATCATCGTTTCCGGTTATGCCATCAGCCGCCCTGTTGTAAAGACAGCTCGCGCGCTCGGTATTCCGGCATAACGCCTGAACGCTGCAATCACACCCTCTGGGGACACTCTCCCCTCCGGGCGTGGTGTCCCCCTTTTTTTGCGCCATCAAAAAGGAGAACACCATGAAACGCATCGTTCGCCACATGCCAAACGAGCAGTATCACGAAAGTGATGCGATCTCGCACTCTGGCATCGTGCAGGCGCTCCGTTCACCGGAGCATTTCGAGAACTACAAGAATGCTGGAAGTACCGCAACCGTAGCAAAAGAGTTTGGTTCTGCATTTCACTCTTTTGTTTTGGAGCCGGATTTATTCAGCAGGGATTACGCGGCAGTTGATGAGGCATTGCTGACAGGAACCCTTGCAACACTCGACGAATACAAAGCTGCGGCAACGCAGTTGGGTGTGAAGTTCGAGGCGTTGAACAAGGACGAATTGAAGGCAGCCATCAAAGATGCCGCCGCCAACCTGCAATTCAAGTTCAAAGACGATGTGCAAGCCGAAATGGCCGCATACACCGCCGAGAAATTGGCTGGTGCATTGTCGTCGCTGGATGAGCTGAAACAGGCGGCAGAATCGCTTGGCATCGCAACAGCCAAGTTGAAAAAAGATGATTTGAAAGCAGCCATCCAGGCCGCTGACACTGAATCCAAATTCGCTTTCCGTGAAGACGTACAAGCAGCATGCAGTTTGCTGTTGCAGCAAAAGTTGGTTGGTGCCTTGTCGTCACTAGATGATTACAAGTTCGCCGCCGATGAGCTGGATGTCAAATACGAAGCGTTGAACAAGGATGAACTGAAAGCAGCCATCAAAGCTGCCGACACCGAATCCAAGTTCAAATTCCGCGAGGATGAATTCAACCGCCTTTACGGGGACAAAACCATTCTCAAGCAAGAGCAGGCTGATGCACTTGCCGCAATGCGGGCGAGTATCTTCAGTCACGCTGGCGCTGCAAAGATGTTATCCAAAGGCGAAGCTGAAACATCCCTGTTCTGGACTGATGAACGCACCGGCTTGCCGTGCAGGATTCGCCCTGACTGGATGCAGCTTAATTATCCCAGCCATCCAGTTTTTATGGACGGAGAGTGGCATGGCATGGCGGATCTCAAAAGCTGTGTCTCTGCAAGCAAGGAAGCATTTGCGAAAGCAGTAGCCACCTACGGATATGACGTTGAAGCGGCGTTTTACATAGACGGCATGAAGGAGGTGACTGGTAAAACGGTTGACTTCTATTTCATCGCTGTTGAAAAGACTGTGCCTTACTCGACGGCTTGTTACAAAGCCAGTCAGGAAATGGTCGAAGTCGGGCGTGCCAAGTATCGCGGTGCGCTTGAGTTGCTGAAATGGTGTCAGGACAACTACACGTATCCTGGCTATCAACCCAATGGCGAGGTCGAAACAATAGACCTGCCGCGCTGGGCAGCAAACTACGAGACGGAGGATTAAATGATTACACCTTCTTTCGTTGCTTTGATACCGTTTTTGCCGAAGTTCCAATGCTTTGTGATTGCTGAAAATCTGGAAGGCGAGGAACGCGAGTTCTTCACCCAAAAGGTTGATGAAATCCAACGCATCATTGATGAGATGCCCGTCACTTACCAGCAGGAAGGGTTAGGTGATCAAGCTATCGTTTACCTGCATTATTTCTTTGGTAACTGCCATTGGTTCATCACCGAAAAGGATATTGAAGGCGATGGAACAATTCATGCGTTTGGCATGGCGGATTTGGGATATGGCCCGGAATATGGGTACATCAGTATTCTGGAAATAGTTCAGTCGAGCATTGCGATTGAGTTGGATATTTTCTGGGAACCAAAAACGCGCGCGGAAGTAATGCAACAGCACTATAACCAACCCACCGGGGATTCAATCCCTGTTGGGGTTGCATCCCCTCTTTAACTTCAAAGGAGATGCACATGGGAATTGCAATTTTAGTTATTTTTTCGTTTGGCCTTTACTTCGTCCTTCGGGCGATGTTTCGCGCAGTAGTTGGATTTTTCAACAAGGCTCGCGCGAAAGCGAAAGCAAAGACGACAGTCGAAGTCGCTCAAGTAGAGACTCATTCGGAAGTGTTGTTTGACGCATTGAAGAATGAGCCGAGCTGGGCGAGTTTTGAAATACCAGCATTCGTGCGGCGAGGTTTTTCTTATCCGGCGCTGATGAAGTCAAGCAGCAAATCAGCCGATAAGATGCCAGGCGTCCAGATGGTTTTGGACTTGTGACAGCAGCATCAAAGTAGCACCCACCCAAGCGGGACACTCTCCCGCAAGGGCAACGGTGTCCCCTTTTTTTGTTTTTACTTTAAGGAGGCATCATGGGACGCAAAATCACGCCGGTAGAACGCATCAAATCGAAGGCGGTCAGGGTCGCACTGAACGTCTTTCTGGCAGACCCATCACTCGGGAAATGCCAAGCCAAAGCATTGTTCTCTGAAATCTATTCCCACCTGAAATCGGGCATGGAAGAAGAAGCAGTGGTACAGGCAGTTGTGAAAGGTCACGCAACCAATTCGCCACCCGGCCAATTGTTGCTGATGTAGGAATCAAGTATTGCTCACCCTCTGGGGACACTCTCCCCTCGGGGCATGGTGTCCCCTTTTCTTGTTTCAAACATTAAGGAGAACACCATGTCGCAAACTATGAACAATATCCGCAGGGCAGAAGGTGGCAACACATCGGTTGCAACTAAACCGAAAGACTTTCCTGCAATGCTCGAACAGTACAAGGGTGAAATCGCCCGCGCGCTGCCCAAGCATATGAATCCTGACCGCATGATGCGCATTGCGCTCACGTCGTTCCGCATGACGCCGAAGTTGGCCGACTGCGATCCGCGCAGCGTGTTTGCCGCCGTCATTCAATCTTCGCAACTCGGATTGGAAGTCGGCCTGATGGGCGAAGCTCACCTCGTTCCGTTTGGCAATCAGTGTCAGCTCATTCCGGGTTACACCGGCCTGATGAAACTGGCACGCAATAGCGGTCTGGTGACAGACATCTATGCCGAGGCCGTGCGCATCAAAGACACGTTCTCGCTCAAGTTGGGCATGGATCGCAGTCTGGTACACGAACCACTCACTGCACCGGGCGGCTTCCCTGCGTCCGATGAAGAGCGTGGTGAGATCGTTGGTTTTTACGCGGTCGGCGTACTGAAGGATGGCAGCAAGACCTTCATTGCAATGAGCCGTGCAGAAGTCTTGCGCATCCGCGATGGCAGCAAGGGTTATCAGGCCGCAAAGAAATACAAGAAGGAATCCATATGGGATACCGACTTTACATCGATGGGTCTGAAAACTGCAATCCGCCGTCTCAGCAAGTGGCTTCCGAAATCGCCAGAGCTGGCAACAGCATTGGCGCTGGACGACAACGCCGGTCGTCAGCAATTGAATGTGAACGATGCAATTGATGGTGTGTTCACACCGATTCCTGATGATGAAACCGGCGAAATCACTCCGGTCACTAAAGTGGAAGGCGAAACCGGCAAGGGGATGTCCCTTCAGCAACAGTGGGACAAATACGACGAGGTTCTTGCAGCCTTCGGCAAAGTAGAGGCAGAGAACTATATGCCTCGTGAGCCGCGCCCCCAAGCTTCTGGTTCGGCAGCTAGCAGTGCCGCACCGGGAGAAAAGAAAGCAGCAACCAAGCTCGAAAAACTCGACAAGGTTGTGGCAAGCCTGCGTGAAGCCACAAGCATCGAAGCATTGGATGAAGTTTATGTCCGTGCCGAAGGCGAACTGGCAGATGCAGAACTGGAAATTGCCTTACGTGAATATCGCAAATGCAAAGATGCGATCACCAACGGCGGCAACGGTCTTTTTGACTAAGTAAAACCCACCCAACGCGGGAGCACCTCGTCCCGCTTGGGGCATGGTGTGACCGCTTTTTTTGTATCAATCGAAAGGATAATCACCATGCTTAACCGCGTAGCTTTAATCGGCCGTCTCGGCCAAGACCCTGACATTCGCCACATGACAAACGGAGAATGTGTCGCCAATGTTTCGTTGGCAACAACGGAATCGTGGAAGGATAAACAAGGTGTCAAACAGGAAAGCACTGAATGGCATTCGTTGGTCATGTTCCGTCGCCTCGGCGAAATTGCTGGCGAATTCCTCAAAAAGGGTTCGCTCATCTACGTCGAGGGAAAGATCAAAACCGAGAAGTACGAAAAGAACGGCGAAGATCGTTACAGCACCAAAATTATTGTCGATGAAATGAAGATGCTCAGCGGCAATAACAAGGCAGAAGGCGGCAAGCGTCCCGCGCCGTCTTCACGCGCTGACGATGATGTGTTCTGAGACATTTAACTGAAGCACCCACCCAAGGGGAAAACATCCCCTTTGGGGATGCTTCCTTGCGGGTGGTTTTACAACTACCCGCCCACACGGGACACACCAAAACATCCCGTGGGGTGCTTTGGTGTGTCCCATGCGGGATTTAATCAAAGTCAAGGAGGCATCATGGAAGCGAAAGAATTGAAGCAATTGGCTACCGGTCGCTGGGAAAGCATCGCATCAAGGCTTGCCCCGAGTCTGCTTGAGGCCATAAAGCGATTACCGCACCACGTCCCGTGCCCCGTGCATGGCGGCGTAGATGGTTTTCGTTTGTTCAAGGATTTTGACGACACAGGTGGTGGTGTCTGCAACACGTGCGGCATCAAGCACGATGGATACTCACTGATCATGTGGGCGAACGGATGGGGCTTCAAGGAGACCCATGACGCGATACATGAGATGCTGGTGGGCGGCGGGCAGAATTACAGCCTGCCGTCAGTAGCACCCCAACCAGTCGTCAAGAAAAAGGAAGTGGATGTCGAAGCCATACGTGATTCTCTGAACCATGTTTGGAGAGATAGCATCACACTTTCCTCACCGGAAGCGCGGCCAGCAAGGCAGTATTTTGCGAACCGAGGCATCCCGCAAGTGGACTATCGGAAACTGGATAGCAAGATGATCCGCTTTGTTCCTTTTCTTGAGTATTACGAAGAGGGCAAGCTACTCGGAAAATATCCAGCCATTGTCACGATGGTGTGCGATTCAAACGGTCGTCCATCGACCGTTCACCGCACGTACATCACGCCTGACGGGACAAAAGCACCTGTCGAGTCTCCCAAGAAAATGATGCGGCACTGCGCTGCTGATTTATACGGGGCGATAAGAATAGCTGTGCAAGGCAGAAGCAGGGTGTTGGCGGTCACAGAAGGTATCGAAACTGCACTGGCTGTAATGAGTGCTTTTAACGTGCCTGTATGGGCTGCCGGCAACGCGCATTTGCTGGAGAACTTCGTGCCGCCGAAAGGCGTGGACATCGTGATCTATGCCGACAAAGACTTGCCCTCCCAGCAACACCCGGAAGGTCATGGTCAGAGTGCGGCTAGGGCGCTGTTGAAACGCCTCTGGCAAGAAGGCATCAAGGCATCCATCAAGATACCCGACAACGAAATCCCGCAAGGGGCAAAGTCTGTCGATTGGCTTGATGCGATAAGTGGCGCGAAGCATGCGCCATTCAAGAAAGCAGCCATCAAGTAGGTAGGTAACCCCGCAAGGGCGAATGCCTGCCTACGGGCTGTTTTACCCCGCTTGCCGGGGATTTTTAAGGCGCATTCAGTGAGTACGCCTTAAAAATTGAATTCATTCTCGACGCTTATGCGCCGGGTTGATATTGGTGGCTGGCCAATCCAAACAAACAGAAGACGCGCAAGCGCCAACGATTTACCCAAAGAATCACCCATAGCATCACCCACCCAGCGGGGGCACATACCCGCTTGGGGTTCGTGTCCCCTTTTTTTCATTTAAGGAGACACACGATGAACACCCAAAACTTTGAAGCCCAACGTTTCAGCACGCCCGATTTGTTGTCGATGTTGATCGGATGTGATGAAGCAAAAATCCATTCCAACACGCCGCTTTCGGTGTTGTTTGGAATGCGCGCCAACCGCCATGATGGGGTTGTACGCGAAAACACACCGACTTACACACCCAAGGAAACTCTTTTGGCCGCAAAGGAATTGGTCATGAGAGCGATTGAAGAAGAATTGACGGAAACGCCAATTTCATTTCATTCCCCCAAGGAAGTTAAGTCTTACGTGAAATTACTGCTTGGCGGTCGTCAACAAGAAGTGTTTGTGGCGTTGTTTCTTGATGCGCAGCACCGCTTGATAGCCGCAGATGAGCTATTCCATGGCACGTTGACACAAACAAGTGTCTATCCCCGTGAAGTAGTCAAACGCGCGCTGAGTCACAACGCAGCAGCAGTAATCTTTTCACACAACCACCCATCAGGAATGGAGTCGCCAAGCCAAGCAGATCGTTTGCTGACTAACGCACTCAAGGATGCTCTTAGGTTGGTTGATGTGCGAGTTATCGATCACCTGATTGTTGGCGAAACGCAAGTATTGTCGTTCGCAGAAACGGGTGAGATATGAGCGCCAGTTATTCGGTAGCCCAAAAGTCAGGCGGTTCACATGCAGAAGACGAACCACCACGTTATAGCTTGTCTGTGTCACTCAATGGCGAACTTGATTTGACGCTCCTTCGGGACGCTGATTACGAGGATGCCATTGCCGCTGCACATAGACACGCAAAGTTCCACGGCATAACCGAGTATTTGCTTAACGGTAGGCCGTGCAAGGAATGATGAAGTAACCGCAGTTTCACCCACCCAACAGGGGGACACAATCCCCCGATGGGGGCTTGCGTCTCCCTTTTTTTTAAAAAGGAGACGCAAGTGAGATTGAAAAAAATCAGTGAAGCAGTGATGTGGCTTCCGGGATTCGAGCCGGAAGACAGCACGCCCGTTGTATTGCCGACGGTCGCTGTCCCGCAGCAGAAGGCCGAGGTCATCCAGTTTCCTCGGTTTCCCGCAAAGCCGGTCGCCGCAGTCATTCAAAAAGCAGTATGGCCGCATCTCGACGCAGTTACGTTGTCCAGCTTGTCGGGCATCGTTTCCAAGTTCGACGCGAACATTGCTGCAATTGAACTCCTGCGCAAGTTGGAGAACGAAAAACAGCAACCAACGTCCGAAGAGCGAGAAATACTTAATCGCTACACGGGCTGGGGCGGCATCCCTCAAGCGTTCAATGAAAGCCAAGGGGATCAAGCATGGGTTGCCCGTGCAAAACACCTCAAAGCGTTGTTGAGCGATGAGGAATATGAGTCGGCAGAAGCCAGTACGCCCAATGCTCACTACACCGCACCGGAAGTTATCGAGGCGATGTGGCGCATGGTGGAACGCATGGGCTTCAAGGGAGGGCGAATTATTGAGCCTTCCGCAGGTGTCGGCTATTTCCTCGGCGCAATGCCGCAAGCGATTGCCCAGAAGAGCAGCATCACAGCCATTGAACTCGATCAGTTGTCGGCGCGCTTCCTGAAAGCCCTTTACGGGAATTATGGGGTGAACGTCGTACACGGTGGGTTTGAAGCTGCAAAGCAGCCTGATGGGTTTTACGATCTGGCTATCTCGAATATTCCCTTTGGGAATTATCAGGTGCCTGAATTGCGCAATGTGCCGTATGCAAATTACCTGATTCACGATTACTTTTTTGCGAAGGCAATGGAAGTGGTCAGACCGGGTGGGTTGGTGGTGTTCATCACATCCTCCGGGACGATGGACAAGTACGACGAAACAGTGAGGCAGTACCTTGGAAGCAAGGCCAATTTGGTAGGCGCAATCCGCTTGCCGAACACCGCTTTCAAGCAAATCGCCAACACTGAAGTCACTACCGACATATTGGTGTTGCAAAAGCCGGTTGAAGGACGTGGCAACAAGAAGGGCTGGATGGAAGCGTTATCCCTGCCCGAATCGTCCCCAATCTATGAAGCAAGCAGGAAATACTATGGGCAGCAACACATCGCCTGCAACCAGTATTTCGCCGCGAACCCCGAGTGGGTGATCGGCAAGCTCACGCTTGAAAGC
>CAINCU010000045.1 GCA_903847155.1 uncultured Gallionellaceae bacterium
CACCGAATCGCCTGGCATGCTGAATGCCTCATGCAGCAGCTTGGTGCCAATCACTCCCGGATGCAGGCTGTTCGAAGTCAGCCAAGGTTCGCGGTGCGCCAGCTCAAGCGCAAACAGCGCATTGGCCAGTTTGGAATTGGCATAGGCGTGATAGCCGTTGAACCCCTGCTCGCAATTCATGTCATCGAACACAATGCGCCCAGTCGCATGCACGATCGAACTGATGGTGACCACGCGCGGTGCGCTGGATTTTTTCAACGACGGCAACAGCAAATTGGTGAGCAGGAAATGCGCGAGGTGATTCACCGCCAGCGTCATCTCGAAACCATCGCGCGAAGTCTTGCGCTCGGTCATGTAAACGCCCGCGTTGTTGATCAACACATCCAGTTGCGGCAAGCGCGCTGCAAGGTCGTGCGCCATACGCGCCACCGCATCCAGATCGCTCAGGTCGGCACAAACCGTCTGCACCGACGCTTCGGGTGCGACAGCGCGCACTGCATTGCTCGCACGCACCAGCTTCTGCTCATTGCGCCCATGCAGCACCAACGCATGCCCCTGCTTGGCCAATTCCTTGGCGGTTTGCAGACCGATGCCGTCGGTGGCGCCGGTGATGAGGATCGTCTTCATGATTCAGGTGATCTCGAAGTTGGTGTAATTACCTTCTGTGGACACGATTTCGACACGCTCCACCTGTGCCAGTTCCGGTCCGCGCTGTGCCCAGTGCACGATGGCATCCACCGCTGCGGGTTCACCCTGCACCACGGCTTCCACCGTGCCATCGTTGCGGTTGCGCACCCAGCCCGCGATCGCCAGATATTGCGCCTCGCGCTGCATCGAGTTGCGAAAGAACACGCCTTGCACGCGGCCGTGGATCACCAGGCGCAGTGTTTTGTTGTTGGCAGTTGGATGAAGGGCCATTTGGATTCTTCTGTAATTTTTCACTCAATGAGTAAAGGTAATACCGTTTCCTTCGACTCAATGCTATCAGCCCTATAGAAGAATACAACTTCCGCCTTCAAGGAAATAATTTTTTACACATGTTTACACTCGTAATAGCAATTTACTTAATATCGGCACAGCAATTGTTGCACCGTCCGCTGCGCAAAGAACTTAACCAGGCAAGCTGACTCTAAGTTTTCAAAAATCCTGGTTTCGTAATTTGTTTCCCTCAGCCATGGGTGAGGAGTATAAAAGGGCAATATTTGAAGCAGGTTTTGCAACTTCATGGGGAGAGCATCATGAAGAAAATAATTGCACTGTTGTTAGCAAGCATCGTTTTGTGTGGCTTGGCGAATGCTGAGTCGCAGCCCAGCATGAGAATACGGGGCGGCATCATCGGGTTCGACGGTCATGAATTGCAGATCAAGACGCGTGACGGTCAGAACGTAACAGTGAACGTCACCGATGACACCAAGATCAGTCTTCTGTCCGCGCTAAAATTGAGCGACCTCAAGCAGGGCAGTTTCGTCGGCGTGACGGCGATCCAGACCGGTCCGGGAACTCCGCTGCAGGCGCGCGAGGTGCACATCTTCGCCGAAGCGCAACGGGGAACGGGCGAAGGTCACTACCCGTGGGATCTTGAACCCGGTTCCAGCATGACCAACGCCAATGTCGATGCCATCGTCAGCACCAACAATGGCAAGGAGCTGACGCTCAGCTACAAAAACGGCAGCAAAAACGGTAGCCAGAAGATCATGGTGCCGAAAGGCGTTCCCATCATCACCTTCAAACCCGCAGACAGATCGTTGCTCAAGGCGGGTGCACAGATTTTCTGCGTCGCGCAGCAAGCTGTCGACGGCAGTTTGACTGCGCGCTATGTCAGCGTAGGCAAGGACGGCATGAAGCCGCCGATGTAAATCTTCAGTTTCGGGAAAGGCTAATGGCTATGACTCGATCTACCTTCACCCGTGTTCTCTTGTGCGGCCTGTTCATGCTGGCGTGGACTTGCCGCGTGGCAGCGGCGGCGCCGGTGGTGGTCGTTCTTAATGTCGATGGCGCCATCAGTCCGGGCACAGCGGACTATGTCGTGCGCGGCCTGAATTCAGCAGCCGATGAGCAGGCGCAATTGGTTGTGCTGAAGATGGATACGCCGGGCGGCCTGGATACCTCCATGCGCCAGATCATCAAACAGATCATCGCTTCGCCGGTGCCGGTTGCTGCATACGTTGCGCCCGACGGTGCGCGCGCCGCCAGCGCCGGAACCTATATCCTGTATGCCAGCCACGTCGCCGCCATGGCACCGGCCACCAATCTGGGCGCAGCAACGCCGGTCATGATGGGCATCGGCGGCCTTCCGGGCTCGGGCGATCAAGCGCAAAAAGACAACAAGGATGACGGCGACAGCGCAGGTGCGAAATCGAAACCAGCTGCCGCACCGCTATCAGCGATGGAGCACAAGATGGTCAATAATGCCTCGGCGTATATCCGCAGCTTGGCGCAAATGCGCGGCCGCAATGTCGAATGGGCAGAGCAGGCGGTGCGTCAGGCAATGAGCCTTTCTGCAGCCGAAGCCTTGCAGCAGAAAGTGATCGAAGTAGTCGCCACGGATATTCCCGACCTGCTGCGGCAACTGGACGGACGTAAAGTGAATGTGCTGGGTGTGGAGCGCACGCTGAGCGTTACGGGTGCGCAGGTCGTTACCTTGCAACCGGATTGGCGCAGCCGTGTGTTGTCCGCCATTGCCGATCCGAGCATCGCCTACCTGTTAATGCTGGCAGGTGTGTTCGGCATCTTCTTCGAATTTTCCAATCCCGGTTTTGTCTTGCCGGGCGTTGCCGGGGCGATCTCGCTGCTGCTCGCGCTGTTCGCGTTTCAGGTATTGCCCATCAACTATGTCGGACTGGTACTCATCCTGCTCGGCATCGCGTTCATGACCGCCGAGGCATTCATGCCCAGCTTCGGCGTGCTTGGCATCGGCGGCATCGTCGCTTTCGTGATCGGCTCCGTCATGCTGGTCAATACCGATATTTCGGGCTACGGTGTGCCGTGGTCAGTCATCGTGCCGGTGGCCTTGGTCAGTGCACTGTTCATTTTCTTGGTGGTCGGCATGGCGCTCAAGGCGCGCCGCCGCCCGGTGGTGAGCGGACGGGAAGAAATGTGTGGCAGCACAGGCGAAGTGCTGGAAGACTTCGATGGCAAGGATGGCTGGGCGCGGGTACATGGTGAACGCTGGCGCATCAGAAGCAGGCAACCTTTGCTCAAGGGACAAAGAATCAGCGTCGTGCATATGGACGGGCTGATTCTGGACGTGGAGCCGCAAGCAATACCTGTTAACGAATAAGAATATTTTGATAAGGAGATTGTCATGGAATGGGATATAAGTTTCGTAGTTGCCGTATTACTGCTCCTCTTGCTGGTGTCCTCAAGCCTGAAGATCTTTCGCGAGTATGAGCGTGGTGTCGTGTTCACGCTGGGGCGATTCTGGAAAGTCAAAGGCCCCGGCCTGATCGTCATCATCCCCGGCGTGCAACAGGTAGTGCGCGTGGATCTGCGCACCATGGTGCTGGAGGTGCCCACACAGGACGTGATTTCGCGCGACAACGTCTCCGTAAAAGTCAGCGCCGTGGTTTATATGCGCGTCATCGATCCGCAAAAGGCCATCATCCAGGTTGAGGATTACCTGAATGCCACCAGCCAATTGGCGCAAACCATGCTGCGCTCGGTACTGGGCAAGCATCAGCTGGACGATATGCTGGCCGAGCGCGAGAAGCTGAACAAAGACATACAGGAAGCACTAGATGCACAGACCGATTCATGGGGCATCAAAGTCGCCAACGTCGAGATCAAGCAAGTTGACCTGACCGAATCCATGATACGTGCGATCGCGCGGCAAGCCGAGGCAGAACGCGAACGGCGCGCCAAGGTCATCCACGCCGAGGGCGAATTGCAGGCTTCGGAAAAGTTGTATCAGGCAGCCAAGATACTTGCGCAGGAACCGCAGGCGATCCAGTTGCGTTATCTGGAGACGCTGACGGTGATAGGCGCCGACAAGAACACCACAATCGTATTTCCGTTGCCGATGGATCTGATCGCGCCTTTCCTCGAAAGGAAAAAATAGCAGCAGGACCATGACGCTTTGCGGATGACTGCTTTCGGCGTATTGTTTCCCCAACTATTTGGGTTGTTTAATCTAACGTGACTCACAGGAGGCCATCATGAAACCTAATGTCGGCGGGCTTGATCGCAATGCTCGCATCGTGCTCGGAATAGTTTTGATGGTTGCCGGGATGGTGGCTCCTATCGGCGCGGCTTGGCAAATAGTTGCGCTGGTAGTGGGTGCCGTCGCGCTGCTAACCGCAACCGTGCACTACTGTCCGGCCAATGCGCTACTGGGGATCAACACCTGCAAGATCGAAGAAAAGAAGTAAGGTTGCCCGCTGAGGTTCGTGGCCTCGGTCGGCGACTGTTTGATAGCTGTTGGAATAAATGCATCCTCAGCGGCGCATAGTTGGCAATGCGACTGCAGTTTTTTTGTTTCAAATTTCCCCCAATCTATATTCTGCTGCCCCGCATCGTGTCCCGGCGTGGATCGTTCTTGTTAAAAACCCCGCAATTGCAAACAGTGTTCGTCTCTACGCGGTTCTGTCCGCTAAAATAGCTCGCTATAGAGCAATCAGTTCACCCGCAATCAATCATCAACCAATTGAATAATGGCTACTTATAACGAATCCAGCTTTAAAGTATTACGCGGACTCGACCCGGTGCGCCAGCGCCCGGGCATGTACACCAACCTCGAATCACCCAATCACATCATCGCCGAGGTGGTGGATAACGCTTGTGATGAAGCGCTGGCGGGTTTCGCCAAGAGCATCCACGTCACGGCACACACGGACGGCTCGGTGTCTGTTTCGGACGACGGGCGCGGCATTCCGGTGGGCATTCATGCAGAGGAAGGGCGCTCGGTGGTGGAGGTGGCGTTCACCGTGCTGCACTCGGGCGGCAAGTTCGACAAGGAAACGGACGGCGCCTACAAGTTCGCCGGCGGTTTGCACGGCGTGGGTGTGGCGGTGACCAATGCGCTGTCGAACAAGGTCGAAGTCACGGTGTTCCGCGATGGAGGCCAGCACGAGTTGCGTTTCCTCGATGGCGTGGCGGAAAGCCCGCTGGTGAAAACGGCGGACTGCGCCAAACGCAAAACCGGCACAGCGGTGCGCGCGTGGCCGAACGCGAAGTATTTCGACACGCCCAACGTCAATCTCGCGCAACTGGAACATTCGCTGCGCTCGAAAGCAGTGCTGCTGCCGGGCGTGACCATCGTGCTGCATCTGGAAAAAACCGGCGAGACGAAATCATGGAAATATCCCGACGGTTTGCGCGGCTATCTGGCCGAGGCGCTGGCTGAATTCGAGCTGTCCACGCCCATACTGTTGCAGGAAAAATTCACGCGCAAAAACGACAGCAATGGTTTTGCCGAAGGCGAAGGCGCATCGTGGGCGTTGGCTTGGTCAGCCGAGGGCAACGTGGTGCGCGAGTCCTACGTCAACCTCATTCCCACGCCCGCCGGTGGCACGCACGAAGCGGGGCTGCGCGACGGCGTGTTCAACGCGGTGAAGTCGTTCGCCGAAATCCACGGCCTGTTGCCGAAAGGTGTGAAGCTGGTGGCGGAAGATGTGTTTTCGCGCTTGAGTTTTGTGCTATCGGCTAAAGTGCTCGACCCGCAATTCCAGGGGCAGACCAAAGAGAAACTGGTGTCGCGCGAGGCGCTGCGGCTGGTTTCATCCATGCTCAAAGACCCGCTCGACCTGTGGCTGAACGAGCACATCGACTCGGCCAAGAGGATCGTCGAACTGGCGATCCAGCAGGCGCAGGCGCGCATGCGCTCGGCACAGAAAGTCGAAAAGAAAAAAGGCTCCAGCGTCGCGGTGCTGCCCGGCAAACTCACCGATTGCAGCTCCAGCGATCCCACGCGCACCGAACTGTTTCTGGTCGAGGGCGACTCGGCGGGCGGCTCGGCCAAGCAGGGGCGCAACAAGGAATTCCAGGCCGTACTGCCGTTGCGCGGCAAAGTGCTGAACACCTTCGAGGTGGAGAAAGACCGCCTGTTCGCCAACAGCGAAATCCACGACATCGCCGTCGCCATCGGCGTCGATCCGCATGCGCCGGGCGACAGCGTTGATTTGTCCGGCCTGCGCTACAACGCCATCCTCATCATGGCCGATGCCGATGTGGACGGCGCGCACATCTCCACCCTGTTGCTTACACTGTTCTACCGCCACTTCTTCCGCGTGGTCGAAGCGGGCAAAATCTATGTCGCGCAACCGCCGCTATTCCGCGTCGATGTTCCGGCGCACGGCAAGAAACAGGCGCACAAAATTTATGCGCTGAACGAGGCCGAGCTGAATGGCATTCTGGACAGATTGCGCAAAGAAAAAATCCGCGAGGGCAGCTGGTCGATCTCGCGCTTCAAAGGTCTGGGCGAGATGAGCCCCGAGCAGCTGTGGGATACCACGCTCAATCCGGACACGCGCCGTGCGTTGTGTGTGAAGGCGGATCTGGCCTCGTTCAAATCCACGATGGGGATTTTCAATATGCTGATGGGCAAGCAGGAAGCTTCGACACGCAGGGCGTGGCTGGAGTATCACGGCAATGAGGTGGAGGCGGATATTTGATTTAGCCTTTCGCCCGCGAAAGTGCTTTGCATCCCTCTCCCGCAGGCGGGAGAGGGACCGAGGGTGAGGGGCGGTGAAGCGAAGCGCATCTCTCCGAACGATGCGACGATGCAATTGCCAACCCTCATCCCCAGCCCTTCTCCCGCCTGCGGGAGAAGGGAGTAAACAAGAATAAGTGTCACTAATATATTTTTACTGCTACACATAAAAATGACTACGAACGAAAACGATCCAACACAAGACGATCAACAACCAGAAGCCGCGCCAGCGCCTGTTGAAACCACCAGCAGCAAGCCCCAATTCGCCCCGCTCGCCAAACTTCCCGACAGCGACGAAGTGCTGATCGCCGATTACGCCGAACGCGCCTATCTCGAATACGCGGTGTCGGTGGTCAAAGGCCGCGCGCTGCCGGAAGTATGCGACGGACAAAAACCCGTGCAGCGGCGCATCCTGTTCTCGATGCTGCGCATGGGCCTGACGCATGGCAACAAGCATGTGAAGTCGGCGCGGGTGGTGGGCGATGTGTTGGGTAAATATCATCCGCACGGCGACTCCTCCGCGTATGAGGCGATGGTGCGGCTGGCGCAGGATTTTGCGATGCGTTATCCGCTGGTGGATGGTCAGGGCAACTTCGGTTCGCGCGACGGCGACAACGCGGCGGCGATGCGTTACACCGAGGCGCGGCTCACGCCGATCGCCGATCTGCTGTTGTCCGAGCTGGACATGGGCACTGTCGATTTCATCCCCAACTACGACGGCGCATTCCAGGAACCGGCGATGATGCCCGCGCGTTTGCCGATGGTGTTGCTCAACGGCGCATCCGGTATCGCGGTGGGCATGGCAACCGAAATCCCTTCGCACAATCTGAAAGAAGTCGCCAAGGCCGCCGTCGCGCTGGCGAAGAATCCAGACATCAAGGACGACAAATTGTTGTCCTACATCAGCGGCCCGGACTTCCCCGGCGGCGGGCAGATCATCTCTTCTGCGGCGGACATTCGCGATGCCTACACCACAGGACGCGGCTCGCTCAAGATGCGTGCGCGCTGGACGGTGGAGCAACTGGCGCGTGGCCAGTGGCAGGTGGTGGTGAGCGAATTCCCGCACGGCGTGTCGGCGCAAAAAGTGCTGGAAGAAATCGACGAACTGACCAACCCCAAGGTCAAGGCCAACAAGAAATCGCTGTCGCCGGATCAGGTGCAGAACAAGCAGCTCATCCTGTCGGTGCTGGATACGATTGCCGATGAATCGGACAAGTCGCAAAAGATTCGTCTGGTGTTGCAGCCCAAATCGTCCAAGCAAAATCCCGACGAGATGATGGCGGTGCTGCTCACGCACACCAGCTTGCAGAACTCGGTGTCGGTCAACCTTACCATGATCGGCCTCGACGGTCGCCCGCAGCAAAAAGCGCTGACGCAAGTGCTGCGCGAGTGGGTGGAATTCCGCCTGCGCACCGTCACGCGCCGTTGCAGTTTCCGCCTCGGCCAGGTCAACGACCGCCTACACATCCTCGCCGGGCGCATGATCGTTTATCTGAACATCGACGAAGTGATCGCGCTGATTCGCGGCTCGGACGCGCCGAAAGAAGATCTGATGGCGCGCTTCGAATTATCCGAACGCCAGGCCGAAGACATTCTGGAAATCCGCCTGCGCCAACTGGCGCGACTGGAAGGCATCAGGATCGAGAAAGAGATCAAAGCGCTGGAAAAAGAAGCACGCGATTTGAAAAAGATTTTGAACAGCGAAGACGCGTTGCGCGAGCTGGTTGTGAGCGAGATCGAAGCCGATGCCAAGACCTTCGGCGACGAGCGCCGCACGCTGATCGAAGAAGCGCAGATTTCCAAAGTGACCGTGCAAGTGAGCGACGAACCGGTGACGGTGTTCATCTCGCAACGCTTCTGGGTGCGCATGCGCCAAGGCCACGGCATCGACGCCACCAGCATCGCGTTCAAGGACGGCGACAGCGTGGCGGCCATCTACGAATGCCGCACCACCGACCAATGCATCGTCATCTGCAGCAATGGCCGCGTGTGCAGCATCCCCGTGTCCGCGTTGCCCTCCGGTCGCGGCGACGGCGCACCGCTCGCCACCTTCATCGAACTCGCCCCCGGCGCCAGGATCGCGCACGCCTTCTGCGGCAAAGCCGAAACCCCCGTGCTGCTTGCCACCAGCGGCGGTTACGGCTTCCCCTGCTTCATCGGCGACATGGTGGGCCGCAACAAAGCGGGTAAACAATTCATCAGCGTCAAAGAAGAAACCATCCTGCCGCCCGCCATCCTCACCCCGACCAAAACGTCACTGGTCGTCGTGCTTTCCAAACAGGCAAGGCTGCTCACGTTCATGTTGTCCGAACTGAAACTGCTGCAAGGCGGCGGCAAAGGCATGATGCTGATCGACTTGAAAGAAGGCGACGAGCTGACGGGTTGCACGGTGGTCAATCAACCGGCGGTTACCTTGAGCGGCACGGCGGGTAGTAAGGTGCAGCAACTGCATATTGGCGGGAAAGAGTTGCAGACTTACTTTGGTGCGCGGGCTAGGGCGGGGAAGGTGGTTGAGACTAGGTTGAAGGGGTTGAAGTTTGAATAATCAAAGTGATTTGGCTCCAGTACATCTATTCAACTTTCGTTGCTAACATTTTGATTAAGCGCAAATCCGCAATAGACATGCGCTTCTATGGAAGCATCTGTTGGTGCTAACATAACCCTACTTGTGGATTAATAATCGTAGCAAGGCTCACAAAGGGGAAAGCATGACGTATTCAATCAAAGAAGTTGATGTCAGCCGTATATACCTTGCTAACGAAAACCCGCGTCACGACCCAATCGATACTGAACCTGAAATTATTCATCATCTGATTGCTAAGGAACATGTAAAGCCCTTAGCTCGCCACATCGCTAAAGCTGGGAGTACCAGCCCATTAGAGCGAATCGCCGTTGTGGCTCACCCAAAGGTGAAGAATGCTTACATTGCAGCGGAGGGTAACCGACGAATTTGCGCCCTCAAACTATTGGCGGACCCAGATAAGGCGGATTCAGAGGCAAACAAAAAATATTTTCGGGAGCTATCCGAGGAAATGGATACGCCCCCCAGTATGATTGAAGCAGTTGTTTTTCGCGATTTGCAAACGGCACGCCCCTGGATGTCATTACGTCACGAAGGTGAGCAGGGAGGAGTCGGCACTAGGCCTTGGGACGCAAATCAAAAGGCGAGGTTTAACGCCCAAGCGGGTAACGCTCAGAACCCAAATATCCAAGCTTCCTTGTTGATTGATTACGCTCGCAACCAGAAGCTGCTCTCTTCCAAAGATCTTGATGCCATAAGCATCACGACAATGACTCGATACTTAAGCAACCCAGTTTTTCGAGATACGCTCGGCCTGAAAGATAGCAAGACGCTTGCTATCACAGTACCGGCTGACGAGTTTGATCGCGTAGTTGTTCGCTTCCTAACAGATATTCTTGATCCTGAGTCTGGGGTGAATTCACGAACCAAGATTGAAGATCGGAAAAACTATGCACATAAACTGAGAAAGGAAGGCGTGGCGCCGACTACTCGCGGTCTTGACCCACTAGATGCAGCAAATGCACCACACCAAAAGAAAGATCATTCAACTCAATCGGGCAAATCTACAACTACAAAAAGAAACAACCGAAGCCCTGACGATCGCAAGCACGTTGTCCCAAGTAAATTTGCCGTACATATAAACGACAAAGTTTTGAAGCGTCTTTATGATGAGCTGAAGGGGCTGGATGCAGAAAAATTTCCATTTGCCGCAACATATCTACTCCGCGCAGTTATTGAGCAGATGGCAACATTATTCCTAAGCCAGAACGGCAAAAAACATGACGATGCTGAACTGCACCCTAAGCTCGCTCGTGTAGCCGATCTTCTCGAGAGAGAGTACGGCATGACTGATCGTCAGCTGAAATTCTTGCGTACCATGTCATCAGATAAGGAGAGTCGTTACTCTCCCGCCACCTTAGGACACTTCGTTCATGGCGGAGCCATCCCATCCCACACTCACGCAATCAAAATGTGGGACTCTCTTGAGTTGATTATTGAGACCACCTTGGAACAATTAAAATAAGAGGGGGGATGGCCAAGAGCATCTAATTTTGATATCGTTTGGCCTATGCCAGTAACTGACACCCCCCTTAGATACCCAGGCGGAAAGAGCCAGCTCATCCCGTTTGTGATCGAATTACTTAAAGAAAATAACCTATTTTACGGTGAGTATGCAGAGCCCTTTGCGGGTGGATCTGGCATCGCAATGAAATTGCTGCTCGATGGATATGTAGATAGGATTTACCTTAACGACTTTGATCCTGCCATTTATTGTTTTTGGTACTCAGTGCTTAATCGTACCGATGAATTGTGCAAACTGATTGAAAAGACCGAAGTCACAATTGAAGAGTGGCATAAGCAGCGTAAGATTTACTCGAAGGAGGATTCATCACGAGAGGTTAAATTTGGGTTCTCCACTCTTTTCCTGAACCGCACAAACCGATCTGGCATTATTAAAGCAGGTGTAATTGGTGGGCTTGATCAAAGTGGGAATTACAAATTGGATTGCCGTTTTAATAAACCAGACTTAATTCGGAAAATTCGGAGAATCGCCTCATACAGCTCACAAATCAATCTCTCTCAGCTGGACGCTGTGAAATTTATTAGAACAGTAGTTCCGAAAATGTCCTCCAATACACTTATAAACCTGGACCCGCCCTATTTTGGCAAAGGCCCCGAGCTGTACACCAATTTTTATCAGCCCGAAGATCACGCAGTTCTTGCAGAAGCCGTATGCTCTATCAAAGGGCATTGGATGGTGACTTACGACGACACCCCTGAAATCCGCAATCTCTACAAGAAATACTCCACCTATTCCAGCAGCCTTAATTATTCCGCTCAACTAAAGCGAGTTGGAACAGAGTTACTCGTATTGGGGCCAACATTGATCGCCCCATATTCAATAAGACTTTCCCAGTTAGCTGACACTGGAAACAGTATGGCTATTGCCGCATAAATTAAACGAAGAGTTAAACCAAACTAAAATCGATGGGCTCAGACTCCATTGATCCGCGCTGAATCACTGCCCCCGAGCAAGCCCCATCAAACCCCTCTCAATTTTCAACCTGAGCCGCTCCGCGGCACTTCTTATACTTTCTTCCGCTGCCGCAAAAACAATCGGGGACAGACCAAGGTTTCCAAATGAACAGGATGAGCGAACTAAAGGGCAGCATCGCATTACTTTCCCATTCACATGCATTCTCTGCATGCGTTCGTAAGACGATTCGAAGCTGCCCCCTCGGAATCGGCACGTATTTTAAGCAACAACTTGTGACAGGTAATTAGGCGATGAGCGACTGTATGAATGACCTCTGCGCATGCCTGAACTGAAAATGCAGAAAGATCACGATGCTGAGTATTGCGGCAAAAAAACACCACACCGAAAAGAATGCGACATAGTAAAACCAGAACGCCACCACAAACAGGACAAAAGCCAGCGCACCAAATAGATTGACGATACGCTGGCTGGAAAAGAGCGCACTCAAACAGGTGGCAGCGATATACAAAACCAGGACGGGCGGGATATGAAAATGTGGGAAGACGTAAACGATATGTCCGCGGATCTCAGAGGTGATCGGATATCGTACGATGAAATATAGTAAATAGACGGCGACCGCAATGCCTGTCAATTGAAATCCCCGGATTACCTTTTTGCGCCACGGGACTGTTTCCATGTGTCCGATGGAGAACGGGACAAATATGGGCCACAGGACGTGCGAGAACAATACGAATACATACGTCATGACGACATTGAGGAGTCTTCCCTCATACTGAAATGACAACCATAGCAAGCCCTCGATGAATTGCTGCAATCCGAATAAAAGCGGAATCATCGCAAAGAAGACTTCCTCTCTGCGTTTTGTTGATTTCAGGGTAGCTACGCCGATAAGGGACAGAACAGCTCCTGCTGTAAAACTTGCTGCAGCACAAAAACACATTGAGATTTTCCTTGGGAATTACTACGCAATAGGTCGAAACAATAACTTTTGGTACTTAGCCCTTTACCAGATACTTTTGGTAATACCCCATCACTCGCGGCACATAATTCGTCGTTTCCGGATAAGGCGGGATGTGGTTGCCATATTTCGCAACCGATGCCTCGCCCGCGTTGTAAGCGGCGAGCGCCAGATTTCTGTCGTTGTTGTACTTCTTCAGCAGGTGGCGCAGATATCGTGCACCACCGTGCAGGTTTTGCAACGGGTCAAGCGGATCGGCGACGCCATAACGCTTGGCGGTCTCCGGCATCAATTGCATCAGTCCTATTGCACCTGTCTTTGAAACCGCCTTGGGGTTGTAGCGCGACTCGACCGAGATCACCGCATGTAGCAGCGCGCTCTCCACACCATAGGTCCGAGCAATTTTGTTGACCATGCGGTCATATAATATTTTGTCAGCGATGTGGAATAGCGGCTTGCCTGTATATGCTTCGGGAACCACGGCAATTTGCGTGACCGGTTCCAGGATCATTACAGGGTGGTCACTGCCGATTTGAATATTGCTGAAATTTACGGTGCCTGTATTAGTGGTAGAAATTAATACCTCTGCCCGCACCGGCTGCAAGCAAAGAACGCCCACAGCAATGAGAGAAACTGCCGACAATATTGGTACCCGTTCCAATGTTTTCATGGCTGTCTCCTATGAATAAATGAATAACGTAATACAGGGTCAAGCAATAAAGGAGCAGGCTCAAGTTGTTTTCAGCAACCAAATCCGTCAGTCTCTTTGTGCGCACGCCGGCATAATATTTTCAATTAACTGTACGCCGGCCATTTAGTGATCGCGGCGATGGTCGCGCGTTTCAGAAAGGCTATGCAGCGATTATGTACTCGCGGCCCAAAGCGTCTGTGCTACAGCGCACATTGCCTTGCGCATCATTGTGAAAGACGGGAGGAAACCGCTCTGGATATGAATGGAGTGTGGGAGATCTAAAGGGGCTCACAGAACTAAAGGTACCAGGCTCGAATTAGTTTCTACAGTCCCATCATCACCTCCTCCACCGCCACCCCAATATCACCAAAGCAGTCCCCCAAAATATCCCCGCTCATGCCAGCACCACTGGCCTTTTTAATTTAATATCCACTCAGGATGGCAAGGCGACGCTTGCTTAGGCATATTTCGGATTGATGGAGGTATAGATGATGACTCTTTTAAGAGAAGCACTGGCGTGGGTGACGGAAAAAAAATGGCGCTCCTGGCTTTTGTTATTGATTGTGCTGGTCATCATTGGCGCGGTTTTCAATTTCTACCCGGGTACCACGCTGGTGGTGGGGGTGAACTCGGAACAAGTGGATGCCAAGGGCCATCTCAAGAATGAGAATGGCCCTCTGGCAAAAATAAGGAGCCTGCTCGTGGCGCAGGGTATACATCTCAAGATCAAAACACAGTCCAACAAGAAGCAAGAAAAATCCTCGCTGGAATTTCTGGTGGAGGACCCCGAGGTGGATTGGGTCATAGCCAGGAATTCGGGGGCCGAATTTGATGAAGCCATAAATGAGCGCTTCAGTTCGCTGGGCGTGATCAGCTACAGTCCGCTGCTGTTCTTCGAGAAGGCAGGCAAGGCCAGAATCAAGCGGCTTAAGGACCTGCGCGGCAAGAAGATCATTTTCCGCGCCGCGCCGGAAGGAAACGAAAAACCCGCCTTTACTACGGATGCGGCGAAAGTTTCGCCGTACTCCAACAATTACATCATCCAGAACTTCTTCGATCTGGCGGGCATCACGCCGGAGAACACCAAGCTGATCAACGTCTGGCCGGATGAAATTACGGAAAAGGGCGATTGGGATGTTTACATCACGTTCGGCTTTCCCTCGGATACCAATTTCTCCAAGGGCATCTATCCGGCGCTATTGAGCGGCAAGATCGACTTCCTGCAGTTTGATGATCTGGATGCGGTCGCCAAAAAGCTGTCCTACCTGTCGGTGCAAAAACTGCCCGCCTCGGCCATGCTCCCTGCGCAAGCGATTCCCAATACCGACGTGCGTTATCTCTCCACCACGTCAAGCGTGCTGGCCAAAGCCAACCTCGACCGCACCCTGGTGACGATTCTGGCCGAAGCGCTGGACAAGGTTTTTTCGCCAGCCAACCTGACCCGGGCCAAGGACGAGTTTCCCAATTTCCGCAGTGCGGAAACGTTCAAGCCCAATCCTGTGGCGGAGGAGTTCTACAAGTCAGGCAGGCCGTTGCTGGGTAAATATTTTCCGCTGGTGATCGCCGGGCTGATCGGCAATTTGTTGGTGGTGCTCATTCCTATCATCACCGTGGTGTGGCCCATCGCGCACTTCTTTCCCTCGATCTATCGCATTTACGTGAGAAGAAAAGTCACGCCCTGGTACAAGAAGCTGGAATTCATCGAACGGAATTGCGATGTGGAAAGCGAAGATTTGCGCAATGACCTGAAGCGCCAATTGCACGAAGTGGAAAAGGGCCTGCTGGCCATCAAGCTACCGTTGATGTACGGCACTTATGTGCAAGACTTGTTCAATGCCAAGAGCCACGTGGAGCTGGTGAAGAGCAAGCTCTACCGGACATATTGACGCGCGATCTGCTCACCGTTATTTGAATTTGCATACATCGCTGCCGTCTTCGGGTTTGGTTTTTCCAATTAGCGACTGTAGCGGTACCCAGATGACGGAGGTGAGCATGTCGCCCGCCACTTCCAGCACATCGCCAGGCCGTACGCCAACGTTGAAATCATCGAAGCTGCCGCTCACTTCGACGGGGATGGCGAAGCTCAGGAACTGTGGTGTCTTGGAGCGCGGCCGGATGTAGAACTGCAATTTCTCCGTGGTGAAGTCGGCATTCCCCTTGCCGAACGCACGCATGCGGGTGGTGTCGACGAGGATGCGCTTTTGCGACAGTTTGCCGTCCTGCAGGGTGAATTGTCCGATGGCGCAATTCACCTTGGATTCATGCGTGGAATCCACGGCGGGCAACAGCGCCATCAACACATTTACTGCCCAGATATCGAGCATGCCCGACTTCATGTTCTCGGGCCACACGGCAAAGTCGATGTGGCCTTTACCGTAGCGCATGAGTTCGGAGAGCTGTTTCGCACGCGCGCTGACTTCGATGTCCAGGTCGAAGATGCCGCGCATCTCGCTTTGCTTGTCGATGCGGCGCGCCAGGATGCCGTAGTCAAAGTGTTTGGCTTCAGCACGCAGGTTGAAGGCGACATCGGTATCGTTGGGTTCGTAGTTGAGGCGGAACATGGCCGAGCCGCCGGGCGTATTGACCAGCACCGGGCCGATCTCGGCGTGGCCGTTTTCAAGTTTGGCTTCCAGCTTGCCATTGCCCAGCGCATCAGTGCCGGATAGCACCTGCTCCACCCGCACCACCAGATAGGCATTCTGCCGCTGCAACATCTTGCGGCTCAGGAGCTGCTGCGCTTGTGCATTGGGTTTGCTGGCCTGCTTGTCCTGCTCCGCAGCAGGCGGGGATTTTTCCGGAGACCACGCACCGAAGCGGAAGTCGTCTATTTGTATGTCGGGGGCTGCGAGCTCGATATCCAGACGCGGCGGTGTTGCCCGGGTATCGAGCTTGCCGTGACCGTTGAGCTGGCTGCTGCCGACTTGCAGCAGCAATGAAGAAACCTCATAACCGGCTGCCGTCATATGAAATTTGCCCGAGGCAGACCACGGTCCCCACGGCGGCAACGAGGCATGCACCAGCGCATCGAGGTTGTCGAAACGGCTGCCCTTCATGTCGAGCGCCAGTTCCACATCCTGTTGCGAGAAAGGCCGTTCAACATCGCCGGACAAACGGATGGTGGCGCCGGAAGTGGCAGCATCCAACTGGAACGGGATTGACAGTTTCGGGTTGAGCAGGTCGGCGGCTGTCGCGGTCTGGATGACGATGCTGAGCGGGGCCTGGTCCAGCGCACCTTTCAGGTTCAGCTGCACAGGCGCGCCTGGCGCAGACTTGAGTTCGCCCTTGTCGAGTGCGATGTGCATGGTGCCTTTGGTATTGGCATCGTGCAGGTCGAGCGCGCCGCCGGTGAAATTGACCGACAGTTCCGATTGCGCCAGCAATTGTCCGAGTTGACTTGAGTGCAAGTCGAGATGCAGTTGCAGGTGGTCGACATGGGCATCGATGTTGTGCGCGATATCCAGACGTTGCAGCATGTTGCCGAGATCGAGCCCATCGGCGCTCAATTGCAGATCGGCGCGCGGTTGCTGCGAGCGCAGGTCGAGCAATATCGAACCGTGGAAATCGGTAGCGGCTACCCGTGCCGCAAACGGCGAGGCATTCATCATGCCGTCGCGGATGCGCCCGTCGAAGCTCAGGTCGTGCACGGTAAACGGCGAGCTGGTTGCAACTTGTTTGATGCGTACCGTGATATCGGCATCCGTCAGGTTGATGCCGTGCGGCAGGATGGGTATGTCGATCATGGAACTGGCGGCAGGCGCGGCCTGAGTGGGCGCGGCAGCCTTCTTCTCCGGCAACAACGCTTGCAGTTCATCCGCATCCACCAGCTCGCTGTTCAATTGCAGCTTGACCAGCGGTTTGTTCTGCTCGCGGGTTTGCTGCACATCGGCGGACAGGGTGCTGTGTCCCAACTGCAAGACAAAGCCGGAAAGTTGCCAGCCGTCTTTGCGCATCTGGAGATCGCCTTTCACGCTGGCTGCCACATTCACGCCGGGCTTGAGCCCTAGCCAACTGGAGACTTCGCTGGAGTGCGGCGCATCCAGCCTGAAGCTGATCGCCGAGCCGGTATTTTCAGAAGGCGGTTGCAGCAGGGCATGCACCTGCACGCTGGCGCTGCCTGCCTGCAGGTTGAAATCGATGGGCGCATTGGTTTCCTGCATGAGCTCGGTCAGCGTAGCGCCGTGCAGCGTCATGCTGAAGGTGTTGTCGAGCAAGGTGCCGCGCGCTTCGCCGCGTAGCGCTTTGCCCGCAGGCAGTGTCATGGAAAACTTGTCCAGCGCTAGCTGCACCGGACGCGCGCCCGCGCCGTTGCCATACGAGAGCTTGCCGCGCTCCAAGTCGAGCTGCACATCCAGCGATTCCATCAACTCCGCACCGCGGTTGCCTCGCGCGGCGAAGCGCAAATCGAACCGGTCCAGATGGCCTTTGACATCGGGCAGGCCGAGCAGCAGCCCGGCCAGGTTGCCGAGGCTGGACTCATGCGTGCCGAGCGTTGCATCGAATCGCGCCGGATTTTTTCTGGCATCGATGTGCGCACTGCCGGACAGGTGCACGTCGGCCAGCGCAACCTGTATCGGCACATTCAAACGACCGTGGTCGAGCTTCAGCTGCAACATCGCGTCGTGTACGTCGCCGGGCAGGTTCAGCCATTTGCCCACGCGCAGCGTCAGGTCGACATCCATATCATTGAGTGCTCGCAGGTCGAAGTTGGTCTGCGCCAGCTCGCGATATATTTCGGCCAAACTTTGCGCAGGCGCATCCATTGCATTGGGTTTTCCTGTCATGAACGGGCGCGTATCCAGCGTGGGCAGGCTGAGTTGTCCTTGCACTTTGGTGCGCGCACCGCCGTAATCGAAATCAAGCGAGCCGTTGAGTGCAGTGTTGCCCATGTCGCCATCCAGATTCGCCAGCTTGATGCTGCCCGGCGCATACGTGACATCGCCTGCGACGCTGGCCTTGCCCACGGGCGGCAAGCTGGTCTGCAACAGCCGCTCGAATTCATTCAGGTTCTGCGTGGCGAGTGCGAAGTGGATGTTGCCGCGGTCAGAGGTAACCTTGCCCTTGAGCGTCAGCTTGGTACTCAGGAAATTCAGCGAGAGGTCAACGGGCCAGGGCTGCTCGCCGCCAATCAGTTCGGCCAATGTGCCGCCGGTGAATTCGAGCTGATAGGGGAAAGTTTTTTCCACTGTTCCGTTCAGGCTCAGCGCAATTGGCTGGCCGGAAGGAATATGCGCGACGAGCGATTCCAGCTCGAAGTAATGGCGCTTGCCTTCGCTGCTGATGTATTCCACATCCAGCTTGCGCAGCGATACGCGCTGGATGTCGAGCCGCGCGAGCAGCCGATTGTTTCCGTTTGACGCAGGCTGATTAGCATCAGGTGTTTGCGCTGCATGCTGCTTGAACGTCCAGTTGTTGCTGCCGTCCTCGTGCGTTTGCAAATGCAGATGTACGTCGCTGCCCGACAACTCTTCGATTTGCAGATGTCCCCACAACAAGTGCCACAGATCCAGTTGCAGCCTCGCCTCGCCCAGGCTGGCTAATTCATCACCGCCGAAGCCGTGCGCATTGGCAATGTGCAAGCCGCCCACATGCAATTTCGGGTGGGCGGAGATTTCGAGCTGCAGGGGGCCGGTGAACAGCACCTCACGTCCGAGCACTGCGGTGAGCTTGTCGGCGATGTCCTTGTCATGTGCGGAGGCGTCGAGCCTGATGCCGATGACTGCAACATAGAGCACGGCCAATGCGAGCATTGCCGCCGGGATGCGCAATGCCTTGAGTATCTTCGAGCGGAGTTGTGTGTGGGTGATGGGGGTTCGCATGACGGCCTTGCCCGGATGCTGTCTTTCCGGGGTGGCTTCATGCTACCAGTTTTTTCCTGTGCGCCGGATTCTTCAATATTTGGAAAAGAAAAAATCGGACGATTTGATGCTGACCCGTTAAACCCTTCTCAATCTGAAACCTGGGTTGCTCCGCAGCACTTCTTGTACTTTCTTCCGCTGCCGCAACTGCAAGGTGCATTGCGGCTTATTTTTGGTTTTTCATTTTCAGAGGTTATACCATTGGCGCTGTCTGCTGTACGCCGTTGCGGCGCCCAGAATTTATATATCCAGCCAATGCTTGCCGGGATTTGTTTTGATAGCTCTTCGCGCTGAGCCGGGGTTTTTACCAGTTCTTCTTCTGCCTCTGTGACTTCCGGCGCGCCCAGCAGGTAGATTGGCCGCAGTGCCACTGGGCCGTGTTTGGATTCAAACAGAGCCTGCCAGCTATCTCGCTGCATATTGATGCCGGCCATGAATCCGTGTGCCCACATTTCACCGTCCATGTATTCGCGTTCGTCGTCTGCATAGACCTGCATATAAAACACGGGCTCGAAATGTTCCGGGTCTTGATGCAGGCTCCAGACAATTGCATTCAGGTGGCGCGTCATCAGGCCGATGATTTTTTCTGCCTGGGCATCGCTTGCAAATGTCGGTGCATCTTCCGCTGTTGGACCCCACACGCGCGGAATCCATACGCTTGGCTGTGGCATTGCCGGGCCGGAAACGATAGCGGTCAGGAATCCATCAAGGCAATCCAGCATCATGACTTCATTGGTGGTGGCGTCGGACATCAGGAAGCTATCGAGCTCATCCATTTCTTTTTCGGTGAGCGCGAGCGTTACTTCCATCGGGTTTGTTTCTTGTTTTGACATGATTCTTCCTGAATGATTAAGTCTCTTGCTTTGCGTGAGCGGTAGAGTTCGCCTCGGACATTAGCAGGAATTAAACGGGTTCGGATTACTTTCAGCATCTAATACCGACAGCATCCAGCCACATGCCACCTAGCCCGCAAGCCAATAAACACGGCTATCTCCAGATTGTGCACGTTGTAGATCGCCTATTGACGGGCATCTTCACGAGGTATGTTGATGAAAATTCAGCTGGCCAAGTTCAAATTGTTTTCAGCATCCACTGCCGACAAGTCTTTTTACGTACCTTCCCTCATGGGAGAAGCCTAGATACGTGTCGCTGCTGTTTTCCACTGTCGTAACTGCAAAACGCGCAACATCTCCAATTGAGATATAATTTCCCCCCATGCACATCATCACTCACCGCCGCATCTTGACTGCGCAGCAGGAGCATCCGCAATGTGCCAGTGCTTTGGAACAGTGGTATCGCTTGTGCAAAAAGGCCGAGTGGAGAAATTTTTCAGAGTTGAGAAAGCTGTTTCCCAGCACTGACAAGGTGGGTGATGTATTCGTGTTCGATATTGGCGGAAACAAGTTGCGCCTGGTTGCCGCGATCCACTTCAACTCGGGGCGGGTGTTTGTCAGGGCGATATTGACGCATAAGGAATACGACCAAGGAGGTTGGAAATGAACGCACTCGTTAAAACCGCAATTCAGCATTGGAGCTATGTCGCGCCGCTATTGCAACCTGCGCGCAATGCCAAGGAGTATGCGCAGTTGGTAGAGGCACTGGACGCGGCCATCGACGCGGGCGGTGCGGATGAGAAACATCCACTCGCGCGGCTGGTTGATTACCTCGGCGATCTGGTTGCCGAGTACGAAGCCAAAGACAAGATGCCAGCGGCTGCGACTGGCGCGGAAGCGCTGCGCTATCTGATGCAGCGCGATGGCTTGCGTCAGATCGACTTGCCGGAACTGGGCAGCCAAGGTGTCGTGTCCGAATTGCTCTCGGGGCGGCGCGATTTCAATGCGCGTCAGGCGAAAGTTTTGGCAGAGCGGTTTGGTGTATCGGCGGCTTTGTTTTTGTAGTTTAAAAGATAAGAATCGAAACGGGTCCGCAGCGCATTATGTTTCGCGGCCCAGCGCAAACGTTAAGCGCTATAACTCTGTGCAAACAGGGAACCTTGCTTCCATTCAGTAATCAGACTTCCGGCAAACAATTGCCATGATGAGTACCAACTTGAACAACTCAAAGCGCAGGAATTAAATTGAATCTATTTGCCGGTCTTGGACTCCACGTTTTTATTGCTGTTTTTTTCGCCATCCACGCGGTGCGCACCGGGCAGCAGATGTATTGGCTGATCATCTTGTTCCTGTTTCCGCTGATGGGAAGCGCAGTATATTTCTTTGCGATTTTTTTGCCGGGCTTTCGTCTGCATCACGGTGCCAGGCGCGCGGTAAGCGCTGCGGCGAAAGTGCTCAATCCTCAGGGCGAGATGCGGGAAGCGCAGGCGGCATTTGAAGATTTGCCGACGGCACAGAACCAGATACATCTGGCCGAAGCGCAGTTTGAATTGGGTTTGTTTGAAGAGGCCGCCAAGAACTATGAGGCATGCCTTAAAGGGCCGTTTGCAACTTCGCTTGAAATCCGCTTCGGCGCCGCGCGTGCTTTCGTGGAATGCAAGCGCTATGGCGAGGCGCTCGTGCACCTTGAGGCGATTCAGAGTCTCGATCAGGCATTTCGGCTTGAGGCGGTGTTGCTGCTGCTCGCGCGTTCCTATGCCGGAGTGGGCAGGACTGCCGAGGCTCGTTCCAAATTCGAGTCGGTGGTGGAGCGCTATGGATCGTTTGAGGCGCGCGCCGAGTATGCCATTTGGGCGCTGTCCATCGGGGATACTTCCACCGCAGCAGGGCTGCAGGCGGAAATCGATCACATTACCAAACGCTGGAGTCCGCAAGCACGCGAGCACAATGCAACGACCATGCTGCGTTTGAATGCGGCGCTTGGCCAGTCTGGCAAGCGCCCTTAAGCTGTCGGTGCATGTTGTAGATCGCCTATTGACGGGCATCTTCACGAAGTATCGCAGCGTTTAGTTTGCCGATGTTGGCCGTGAATGCATTAGACTTGTTCGTGCCTGCCCTGCCCGTCGCTTTCACTGCCAGAATGAGAACCATGCACCCACTCACTGCCATCATGTTCCGCCACTGCTTCCGCTTCATGCTGTTCGCGCTGCCGCTGCTGGCACATGCAGCCCTTCCCCAATCTTCCAATGTTCCCGGCGGCGTTGCGGTGGTGCCGCTGTGCAGCGTTGCAGTTTGCGCCGCTACGCCGCAAGCATGGTTGGGCGAGCAACCTGTGCTGGTGACTGCCGACCACGATGAATGGGTTGCGGTGGTAGGGCTGGCGCTGGATACAACGCCGGGTGCGCATGAGCTGCGCGTGAAGATCGGCGCTGAGACGAAGGCACAGGAATTCGTGGTGAGCCCAAAGGATTATCCCGAGCAGCACATCACGCTTAAGGACAAGAGCAAGGTTGAGCTATCGCCCACCGACGAGGCACGGGCAGAGCGCGAGATCGTTGCCATCACGGAACTCAAACTCCACTGGCGTGCGGCGCAGGATACCGATCTGGCGTTTATTCTTCCGGTCAAGGGCAAGCTGGGCGGGCGCTTCGGTGTGCATCGCTTCTTCAACGGCGAGCCGTGCGCACCGCATGTCGGCCTGGATGTGGTGGTAAAGCGCAGAACGTCGGTCAAGGCCAGCGCGCAAGGAACGGTGCTGGCTGTGGCAGATTATTTTTTCAACGGCAAAACGATTTATGTGGATCATGGCAACGGGCTGATCACCATGTATTGCCACCTTGATCGTATCGACGTGCACCCCGGTGAGAGTGTAAGCAAAGGTCAGCGGCTCGGGCTTTCAGGAAAAACCGGGCGCGCCACCGGCCCGCATCTTCACTGGAGTGTGATACTTAACGGGGCAATGGTCGATCCTGAGTTGTTCATTACGATGGGGTCGGCGCGACATTAAGCGCCAAGTCAGTCCAACTAAAAGGGTTGGGCTCGGAATATTCCCCGGTGCCAACCACTAGCTGCTTGTCACTCAACTGCTGGCGGCGGCGCAAGGCACTCCAACTCCTCATCCTGCAATCTCTCATGTTGCAAGCTGCCGAACCACAGCGCGTAATGCCGTGTGAACTCTGCCCCCAGAAAAAATATCTGGGCTGAGTAGTACACCCATAACAGCAACGCAATCAGCGAGCCGGCGACACCAAAGCTTGAGGCTACGCCACTGTTGCCCAGATACAGGCCTATCACATATTTTCCCAAGCTGAACAGCGCCGCTGTGAAGACGGCACCGATCCAGACGTCGTGCCATGTTAGGGGTTTTTCTGGCAGCGTCTTGTAGATGATTGCAAACATGCAAGCGATGACGGCGAACGAAACGAAGGAAGCCAATATCGCAAGCACTGGCGCGAAGTTGCCCAAGATGCCGCCCGCATAGCGTTCAAACACGGCCAGCGCCGCACTGATGATGAGGGAGACGAGCAGCAGAAACGCCAGAGCAAGCACCATTCCAAATGACATGAGCCGGGTTCTCAAGATCACCAAAATGGCCGACTGACGCGGCTTGGTTATGCCCCAAAGTTCATCCAGGCTGTCCTTCAACTCTGCAAAGACGCTGGTGGCGCCCAGCAGCAGCAGGACGCTCGCCACGAGTGTCGCCACCCGTCCCGAGGCAGGGTCTCGCGCTGCAGCCAGCAATGCCTGGATTGCCTGCGCGCCGTTCGGCCCTACCAATGCCTGAACTTGGGCGATGATTTCACCCTGTGCTGCCTTGGCACCAAAGAAGTAGCCGACAACCACGATAACCAGCAACAGAATGGGTGTCATGGAAAACAAAGTGTAGAAGGCCAGCGCCGCGCCTTTGCTGTCTCCCCGGTGGGCGAGCCAGGATTTGAGTGACTCGTTCAAGACGCACTTCAGATTTGATACATTCTGGATAGCGGCAGGTTCATTCATTCCTGTTGCATTTTGCATGGGATCGATCAGCGATCCCGTGGCTTTAACGCGCGCCCTTGTGATCTTTTTGGCCATCGTTTTTATGCCGGCCAGCAACCTCGAGCGATTCCGTTTTTTGCTTCTGCTTGTTGATTTCTTCTGACGGAAATGGGTGTGCCGGTACGGGCTTCTGGTTCGGATTTTTGGTTTGCTGGGTCATGGAAGTCTCCTGATTAGGCGTTTAAGTGGATTTTCATTCGCATCTCTATCGATGTGAAGAAGTCCCAGCTTGCACCCAGCTGAATTCAAACTCTGTGCGCTAGATAACGCAATTGGCGTGGATTAGTCCATCCCCGCGCCAGATTATCTGCAAGAAGCAATCTTCATTTACTCGGTTTGCTGCGACGGCTGGCCGCCCAGCCGAACAGTGTCAACAATACCAAGCCGCAACCGATCAGCAATATCCCCGCCATTTCGCTGAGTTTGAATTCTTCGCCCAACATCACGCGGGAAGAGATGAGCGCCACCACCGGTGTGCCGAGCACCGACAGGCTGGCTTCCCATGCGGGCACGCGGTCAAGGATGATGATCCACAGCCACCAGCACAGCGCCGTGCTGATCACGGACATGAACACCAGTATGCCGATGTATGAAGCGGACCAGTCGGTGGGGCGCTCCGGGATCAGCAATGCCAGCAACACCAGCGGCACTGCACCCAGCGCCATCTGCCAGGCAGTCAGCGCAAGCAGATCGACCTGCTTCTGGAGACGCAGACGTTTGACCAGTACGGTGCCGATGGCCCAGCACAGCGCGGCCATCACGCCGAGGAATTTGCTGAACAGGCTGGAGTGCATGTTCCAGGGTTCGATGATCATCACCAGACCGGTCAGTGTGCTCACCGCAGCCAGCCACTGTCTGCCGCGCACTCGTTCGCCGAGGATCGGCCACGCGATCAACAGTGTCCAGATGGGCATGGTGAAGATCAACACCGCGGTCTTGCCGGGGCCGCCTTCCACCAGCGCCCAAGTTTGGAATAGCATGAATCCGGTGACCTGCGCGAGGCCGATGACCAAGGTCGGCCCGGGTGCCTCCAGCTTGAGCGATTTGCCCATGAGCTTGACGGCAAGGAACAACGCCAATGTGCCGCCGACACTGCGTTCTGCCGCGAAGGCAAAGGGTGGCGCAAGAGTGAGCGCCTGCTTGGCGATGACCCAGGTGTAGCCCCAAGTGACGGAAAGGACGAACAGGGCCAGCGGCATTAACCAACGTGCAGAGGATTTGGAAGAGAGCATCAGTTATTCATTGAGTGATTGTTCGGGGCTGGTTCGAGTTGTTCTCAGCAAGCAAGTTCAGCGGCGCTTGTGCGCATTCAGGATTACCAGTGCGATGCCACTAAGTATGGCGGCAGATGCCAGCACTAGGCGTAGTGTCACCGCTTCGCCGAGAAAAAGGACGCCGCCCACTGCGGTGATGACCGGCACGCTGAGTTGCACGGTAGCGGCATTGGCGGCCTTGAGTGTGGGCAGCACCGAGTACCAGATGGCGTAGCCGATGCCGGAAGCCAATGCGCCGGAGGCGACCGCATAGCCGATTCCGGCGCTATCCAGTGTGGCACCATGGATCGTTAGCAGACTCACTGCCGCAGCCATGGGTACGGCGCGCAGAAAGTTGCCCGCCGTGATGCGTGTAGCATCACCCGCGCCCCTGCCGCGCAACGAATAAATGCCCCATGCGATACCCGCGCTCAGCATGAGAATGGAGCCGGTGAGCGGCGGTGCGGTGAGGCCCGGTAGCAGCAGGCCGACCAGCCCGCCGAGTGCGAGCACCAGTCCGGCGATCTGCCATCCGTGCAGGCGTTCTCCCTTGCTGATGCCATAACCGATCATGGTTGCCTGGACCGCACCGAACAGCAGCAAGGCGCCCATCGCTGCAGGCAGGGTTACATACGCGAAGGAGTAGGTGATGGCGTAGGCGAACAGCGCAGTTGCGGAGCGCCAGCTGCCTTTGCCGCTTTTGTGGCCACGAAACAACGACACGATCAGCCACAGCGTCGCCGCGCCGGAGATGAGGCGGATGGTGGTGAAACTGGCGGCATCGATACTGGTAAGTTTGAGCGCCATCCGGCAGAACAGGGTGTTGCCGGCAAACGCGATCATGGTGACCACAGTGAGGATGATTATTCTTAAATATGACATCGAAAATACCCTCGGAGTAGGCGGGCCCGGCCCGGATTGTTTTTCAACTGAAGTAAACGGTTCAGCATCGAGTTGTTTGCAGCCTCCAATACTGTCCGCATCCGGCCATATAGTACCTTGCACGCAAGCCAATAAATACGCCAATCCCCATCATTGCATGATGGAGATTGGCTATTGACGGGCATCTTCACGGGGTGCGCCGAAACAGATGGGATCAAGCTAAAGGTCAGTCGCGGCTGAAGGTGGATTTAACGCCCCAGCGATATAGGCCATAGCCCGTTCGGTTGCACCGCGATTTTCGCAGACAAAGCGTTCTCCATCATGCCCCATCTGCTGCATGCATTGGGATTCATGCAGCAATTCATTAAGCTGGGATAGCAATGCGTCTGCATCTTTGACGCGCATGGCAGCACCGTAAGCTAGCGCAAGTTCTGTAGCTTGTGCAAAGTTGTACGTGTGCGGCCCGATGAGCACTGGCTTGCCCACCGCACAGGCTTCGATCAGATTTTGCCCGCCAAAAGACAGCAGACTGCCGCCGATAAAAGCCACATCGCACGCTGCGTAATAAGCAAACATTTCTCCCATGCTGTCGCCCAGCACCACTTGCGTACCGGGTGCGATAGTTGTGTGCGCACTGCGGCGTTGCATGCGCAAGCCATGTTGCTCGATGAGTGCGGCGACTTCGTCAAAGCGTTGTGGATGGCGCGGTACGATTACAGTGAGCAAATTATCTATAGGCACATGCTGCAGCGCATCCAGCAGCAGTGCCTCTTCACCTTCGCGTGTGCTGGCAGCGAGAAAGACAGGGCGCTGGTTTCCGAACAAAACACGCAACTGTGTGCCAAGTTCCAGCATTTCAGCTGGCGGCACTATGTCAAATTTTAAATTCCCCATCACAGGAACAGCGCAGTTGCCCAAGCTGGCAAGACGCGATGCATCGTCTTCAGTTTGTGCAGCGATCAGGTTGAGTTCATGCAAACCCGCGCGAATGAGCTTGGGGAAACGCGCATAACGTGCCGCAGATTTTTCTGACAAGCGCGCATTGAGCAGTAGTAAGGGCATGTCAGCGCTGTGACAGGCATGAATCAAATTGAACCAGATTTCCGTTTCCAGCAAAATGCCAACGTGCGGCCGAAAATGGCGCAGGAAGCGGCGCACGGCAAATGGATAATCGTAGGGCAGATAGACGCGAATCACCTTGTCGCCGTAAAGTTGCTCGCTGGCGGCGCGCCCGGTGGGAGTGGTGTGGGTGAGCAGAATTTGGTGGTTGGGATATTGTTCACGCAAACGCTGCACCAGTGTCGCGGCTGCGCGCGTCTCGCCGACAGAAACAGTGTGCAGCCAGAGGACAGGCTTGTCGCTGCGCACTGTATAAAAACCGAAGCGTTCGCCGATGTGCTGCAGATATTCGGGTTGTTTGCGCGCACGCCACAATAAATGGAGCAGAACGTAAGGCAACAGCAACCATAAACCCAGTGTGTAAAAAATACGCGGCTTAAGCATAAGTGCCCAGCTCAGTGAGCTTTACGATGACGGCTTCTACTGAAGGCGATGCAGCTTTGCCGCCAAGATTTACTGCACGCGCGCCGGCATAGAGTCCGGTCAGTCCGGGGTCGGTGGCGGTATAGATGCCGACAGTGGGCACATCGAGCGCAGCAGCGAGATGGCTCAAGCCAGTATCCACACCAACCACGGCACGCGCTTTGCCCAGCAACGCTGCGGCTTCATTGAGATTCAACCGCGGCGCGCAAACGGCATCTGGAATGGCGGCACACAAACGTTCGCTGCGAGTTTTTTCCTGTGTACTGCCCCAAGGCAAAACAGAGTTCAATCCGGCGTGGTGTAGGTGCTTGCCCAGAGCAATCCAATTCTGCTCGTCCCATAATTTGTCGTCGCGGCTGGTAGCGTGAAGCAATACCACGTAAGGCGTATGCGGCAACCAAGGCAACGCTATCTCCGGTGTGCGGATGCCGTAGTCCGGTGCGCCGATTACAGAATAGCCAAAAGCGGCGGCAGCAAGCTGGCGGTTGCGTTCCACCGCATGCAGATTCTTGGGGACGGAATATGTGCGGTCATAGAACCAACTGGCCAGTGGTTCACGCGCGCTACCCCAGTCATAGCCATAACGTTCGGAGTGAGTGAAATGGGTGATAAGCGCACTTTTCAGCAGGCCTTGAGTATCCAGCGCAAAGTCGTAATGGCGCTCGCGTAGCCCACGGTGGACGGCTTGAATCTCACTACGCGAAGCCCACCATGATTTGCGCCAGCGACGCATGGCAACCGGGATGACATGTTGCACCTTGGGGTGCAGCGCCGGCAAAGCAGCAAAGCTTTCTTCCACGATCCAGTCAATGCGCGCATCAGGAATGTGCTGGCAAATATCGGTCACCACCGGGAGATTGTGCAGAACATCACCCAGCGAGGATGTTTTAATCAGAACGATTTTCGGCGCGGTTTGCATGCGGAGGCTTCGGACAGAAACAAGGTCGCCATGATACACGAGCGGATTTCACCGCTTGACACCCGCTACTTGCAACTGATGTAATGCGCACCGTTCACTGACTGAACGCACTATCAATGCTCGACGAAACCACACATTACGGTCTGCTCAAGACCCTCGAAGAAAACCCCGGACTTTCGCAAAGGGACTTGGCGAAACGGCTGGGAGTCAGTCTCGGCAAAATAAATTTTTGCCTCAACGCGCTGGTCGCAAAGGGCAGCCTCAAGATTAACAACTTTCGTAATAGCCAGAACAAGCTGGCTTACGCTTACCTACTGACGCCCCAAGGAGTGGAGTCAAGGGCGCGCATGACGGTGGAGTTTCTCCAGTACAAAGTACAGGAATATGAACGGCTGAAGAAGGAAATTGAACAATTGCAACTCGATGCGGAACAACAAAATTTGTAATCTGCGTGTGGCTAATTCGATCTACCAAAATTGCACACAGCCATCACAATTTGACCCAAAGACCATTTAGAAATGAGCTAAGGAATGCTTAATAACCAATCAATCCTAATTACAGGCGGCACAGGTTCATTCGGCCACACTTTTGTGCCGCTGACTTTGGCGAAATACAATCCGCGCCGTCTTGTAATATTCTCACGCGATGAAATGAAGCAATGGGAAATGGCCAAGTTATACGGCAGTGACCCGCGCGTACGCTTTTTCATTGGCGATGTGCGCGACAAGGATCGCCTGTCCCGCGCTCTGGATGGTATTGACTATGTGGTGCATGCCGCCGCCACCAAAATCGTGCCCACTGCCGAATATAACCCGTTTGAATGTGTAAAGACCAACATCATCGGCGCGATGAATTTGATCGATGCCTGCATTGATCGCAAAGTAAAACGAGTCGTCGCATTATCAACCGACAAAGCCAGCAGCCCGGCCAATCTTTACGGTGCGACAAAACTCGCTTCAGACAAACTTTTTGTTGCGGGGAATTCCTACGCAGGCGCGCATGAAACACGCTTTGGTGTGGTGCGTTATGGCAACGTGATGGGTTCGCGCGGGTCTGTCATCCCGTTTTTCCTCTCGATTGCGGACAAGGGAATATTGCCCATCACCGATGGCCGCATGACACGCTTCATGATTAGCCTTGAACAGGGTGTCGAACTGGTGTGGCATGCCTTTGAAGACATGGAGGGCGGGGAAATTTACGTCAAAAAGATACCCTCGATGAAAGTAACCGATGTTGCGCTTGCAGCCGTTCCTACAGCCAAACACGAAATTGTCGGAATCCGCCCCGGTGAGAAACTTCATGAACAAATGATAGGAACAGAGGACGCTCTGCATACTTACGAGTATCCAGACCATTTCAAGATATTGCCCGCCATAAACCATTGGAGCGACGATCCTGTTCGCATCAAGGATGGTAAAAAGGTAGATGAAGGTTTCACATATTGCTCAGATAACAATCCAGAATGGATGAGCATCGAAACGCTGCGAAAGTGGATCGTAGTAAACAGCGGGAAAATCGGCAATATATGAAATCAGCCATGATTCCATACGGACGCCAGGATATTTCCGAGTCTGATATTCAGGCTGTGGTGGATGTGCTGCATTCGGACTTTCTGACACAAGGGCCAGCAGTGCCTACCTTTGAGAAGCGCGTGGCAGAGTATTGTGGAGCAGAGCACGCTGTTGCTGTGAATAGCGCAACTTCAGCCTTGCATCTGGCTTGCTTAACGCTCGGTGCGGGGTCGGGAGACGTGGTTTGGACAACGCCGGTTACGTTCGTGGCCAGCGCAAACTGTGCATTATATTGCGGAGCAACCATTGATTTTGTGGACATAGACTCACGCTCATACAACATGAGTGTGGAGCGCTTGGCAGAAAAGCTTGCACAAGCGAAAAAAATTGGAAAGCTACCCAAGGTGGTGATACCCGTTCATCTATGCGGCCAGCCGTGCGACATGAAAGCTATCCACGAACTTAGCAAGCAATATGGATTCAAGATCATCGAAGATGCATCACACGCCATAGGTGGCAAATACTGTGGTGAGTTTATCGGTAACTGTCGTTACAGCGACATCACTGTATTCAGTTTTCATCCGGTCAAAATCATTACCACTGGCGAGGGTGGCATGGCGCTGACCAACGATCCGAAGCTGGCGAAACGTATGCAATTGCTACGCAGCCACGGCATCACGCGCGATGCTGAAGAAATGACCCATGCGCCGGATGGATCATGGTATTACCAACAAATAGATCTGGGTTTCAACTATCGCATGACGGACATGCAAGCTGCACTTGGCTTGAGCCAAATGCAGCGGTTAAATGAATTTGTTGCTAAACGCCACAGCACCGCAAAGCGATATGACCAATTGCTGGCTAGTTTGCCTGTGGTCACTCCATGGCAGCATGCGGACAGCTATTCCGGTTTGCATCTGTATGTCGTTCGCCTGAAGCTTGGCGAAAGCAGCAAAGCTCATCGCCAAGTGTTCGAAGCACTGCGTGCAGCAGGTATCGGTGTCAACCTTCACTACATTCCAGTGTACCGACACCCTTATTATGAAAGCTTGGGATTTAAACCAAGAAATTGGCCCGAAGCAGAGCAGTACTACGCGGAAGCAATCAGTTTACCCATGTACCCAAATTTAACTGAAGAGCAGCAAGTAAAAGTTTGCGAGACGCTATGCCAATCAATCAAAAATTAAAAGTCGCCGTCATTCCTGCGAGAGGAGGGAGCAAACGCATACCGCGCAAAAACATAAAATTGTTTTGCGGCAAACCCATGATCGCTTGGTCAATCGAAGCTGCCATATTATCTGGGCTATTCGAGCGTGTCATCGTTTCAACGGATGATAAAGAAATTGCAGATGTAGCCAGACAGTGTGGGGCAGAAGTCCCCTTCATGCGTCCCGCAGAGTTATCCAATGATTACGCTGGTACTACAGAAGTTATCGCGCATGCAACGAAATGGTGTTTGGATCAAGGGCTTGATGTTGCTGCAGTATGCTGCATTTACGCGACTGCGCCATTCATCCAAATAGATGATCTAAAGCGCGGCTGGGAGGCATTGAATTCGGGCAACTGGGAATATGCCTTCACTGTGACTGACTTTGCGGCGCCAATTTTCCGTTCATTCAAACAGACTGCGGACGGGGGAATAGAAATGTTATTCCCGGAATATTATTCGACCAGATCGCAGGATTTGCCAAGTGCATTGCATGACGCGGGGCAATTTTATTGGGGAAAGCCGTTAGCATGGATTGAAGGCAAGCGAGTATTTGACCAATGCTCTATACCTATCATTATTCCGAGATGGCGAGTGCAGGATATAGATACCGAGGAAGACTGGCTGCGTGCCGAACTGATGTTCTGCGCCAAAGAAGCTAAGCAAGGCGTCATGACATGAACGTGCTAATCCGTGCCGATGCCACATTAGAAATAGGTAGCGGACACGTTATGCGTTGTGCGGCACTCGGCATGCGCCTGATGGCACGCGGTGCGTTGGTTCACTTCGTGTGTGTCGGCATCCCAGACCGGCTTGCAGATTGGCTGCGAGATCGTGGCTTTGGCCTTACCGTGTTACCAGTTACAGGCATAGATGACTGGCGTACTGATCTCGCCGCGACAAGTGAGGTGGTGCGCATTATTGGTCATATTGATTTGCTGATTGTCGATCATTATTGTCTTGAGTTGGGATGGGAGCGCGGAATGCGGCCACATGTGCTGCGCATTTTGGTGATCGACGATCTGGCTGACCGCGACCATGATTGTGATTTGCTGCTAGATCAGAACCTTCATGAAGATGCAGAAAATCGCTATAAGCAGTATGTGCCACAGGGAACCGTCCAATTTCTTGGTCCACGTTATGCTTTATTGCGACCTGAGTTTGATGAACATGGACTGGAGCATAACCGCGATGGAAGTGTAAAACGGCTCTTAGTGTTTTTTGGCGGAACTGATCCGGGTAACCAAACGATCAAGATAATCGATGCCTTGCGCGCACTGGGTTCGCGCGCACCCGAGAGCATTCTAGTGCTTGGACCAGCACACCCGTCTCGAAATGCAGTGCACAAGAGTGTGGCTAACCTGCCAAGTGCCCATGTGTTGGATTCCACCGAACAAATGTCAATGTTGATGGCGCAGGCCGACCTAGCAATAGGTACCTGTGGTGTTGCTGCATGGGAGCGGTGTGCGCTCGGCTTACCCAGTTTGGTAGTGGTGACGGCGGAAAATCAGCGTGAGGATGCCGAAATCCTTCACCGCTTGGGTGCGGTGGAGTATCTGGGCGACGCTGATGAAGTAAGTGCGGAAAATTGGGAGCGCGCGCTTAGGCGAGCCATGGATAATCCACATCGTATACATGCCATGGCTTCATCTGCCCGGGAAGTTATGGTGGGCAGACATGCTGCCCTTGCAGAATTGGAAAGGACATTGGTTGATGGTGTGCACTGACGGCCAACAACTTTATCGTAGGCTTGAGAGTGATTTCAACAGCGCTCGCGCGCTTCCTGTAGCGCGTGCGGCACTTGGTTTGATGGCAGTTCTACGCTGCTGGGTGGACGCAGGCAACGCACGCCGCGTTGCTTTGTCGGCAAGCGTTTGCCATGATGTGGTGGCAGCAGTGCTGGGCGCAGACTGCGAGCCTGTTTTCTGTGACATTAATCCAAGCGACGGAAACGTCCTTGAGCAAGAATGGGCGCGAGCACGATTAGCCGGAGCCTCGGTGGCGCTGGTTGTTCATCTATATGGCAATCCGGCGGACATATCTTTGGTGAGGCGATACTTTTCTTCATCAGACTGCCTAGTTATCGACGATGCAGCTCAGGCACTTGGTTCAAGTAATGCCGCAGGAATTGTCGGTGGTCAGGGCGATGTTGGATTGCTGTCGTTTGGTGCGACCAAGCATATCGAGGCTGGTGGTGCAGCCATTCTTTTCAGAGACCAGGCTTTTGCCGATACAGTTGCGCACATGCTCGCAGCCATTGAAATTCTGCCAGAGGCACAGCGGTTAGCGATACACGCACGCTTCCGCCAACGCCTCGACGTTGCGCGGGAAAGATTGCGTAGTGAAGGTGAAACAGCAACTGCTGCGTTTCACGGCTTGCTGGACGACTACTACCCATCGCTGCAAGTGCCATTTCCAGTGGGAGCCACACTCGCAGCCTGCATGGCCTATGAAACTTACACACAGGAACGAGAACAAAGGATGCAAAAGTCGGCGGCATGGGCCATCGGACTGGAGGGCAGTGGCCTGGTTCCAGTTGGCATGGGAGCTGGAACAATACCTTGGCGTTATACCTGTCGTCTGCCAGGTATAGATTGGAACTGGCAGCACCGTTTGGGCGAGGAGATGCGTTCGCATGGGTTGAATGTCAGTCACTGGTATTTGCCGACTCACTGGATGTGCGGCTACGGGTCTCATACACTGCCCGGAACAGAACTTCTCGCGCGTGAAGTCTTTCAATTTTGGGTTGATGATCATACATCGCTAGAAAGTATAGAATGTGGTGCGGCGGCGGTATCTGTAATTACCAGCTCATTCAAAACAAAAAACAAGAGATAGATGATGCAGTCGCTGAGCAAGCTGCGCGGAATGCGCTTTCCAGATGAATACGTTGTTCGAATGTTTTTTAAGGAAGGCCTGCAGCGCGGCATCGGCCGGGTATTGGAACTGGGATGCGGTAGTGGTAATAATCTATTGCTATTTCATGAATTCGGCTGGCAGGTCGTCGGAATTGATATTAGCCCAGCATCGTTGTCCGATGCTGCCCACAATCTCGCAGATGACTCGGATGCCGTGAGCCTGCTACAGGTTGATCTGACGCAGGGCATGCCCGTGTTGACTGGCGAATTCGATGTGATCATTCTCCCAAGCTTCAATTACTATGTGCCTCGCGCCAACTTTCGGGAGCTATTGACTAGCTGTAACAAACTGCTCCGGAAGGGCGGGTTGTATTTCATGCGCTCTCGCACTTGCGAGGATTGGCGCTATGGTCGCGGCCGCGAAGTTGAGCGCAATGGATTTGTGCTGGAATGCGGAGAAACTGGCGAGAAAGGGTTGCTCAATGTCTTTTATGAAGAGGATGAACTGATTGAGATGATTAAATCCAGTATAGGAGAATTAAATCATCGCCAGATATTGAAAGTGAGATATGAAAATCCGCAGAATGGGATTATCGTCTGCAACGACGAAATCGTGATCTGGGGTCGACGGTAAACATTCTGGACATGGGAAAAATATGTGTTATTTCTCAACCAACTTTCCTGCCGTGGCTAGGCTGGTTTGATCTAGCCGACCAGGCTGACATAATGGTCATCTTGGATGACGTGGCATTTTCCAAGCAATCATGGCAGCAACGCAATCGCATACGAACTCGCAACGGGCTTGAGTTTCTATGTGTTCCGGTAAAGACATCCGGCAGGCTCGGTCAGTTGATTTTGGACTGTGAATTAGCCGATCAGCCATTCGTCAAAAAAATGGTCGCGTCGCTTCGAGCCAATTACGCAAAAGCCCCATTTTTTGCGGATGATATTGATGAATTGGCAGTGATTTTGGAAACAGCCGCTGGAACCAATCGTCTGGTCGAACTCAACTGTGCGCTTATTTCATGGATGGCGGGAAGGCTGGGAGTCACAACACCTATGATTCGCGCCAGCACATTGGGAATGAATGGAGAGCGTGGCGAACATGTTGCAGCAATTTGTGAACGTGTTGGAGCTGATCGTTATCTATCGCCAGCGGGAGCTGAAGAATATTTGATTGAGGATAAGAGTGCCTTTGATCGGCGCGGGATTTCAGTTTTGATCCATGTATATGAGCATCCGCAGTATGTTCAGCGCTTTACCCCCTTTATGCCCTATGCAAGCGCGCTGGATTTAATCTTTAACGTTGGCCTTGCGGCTAGAGAAGTCATGCGATCCGGCAGATGCCCCGCGAGAGCTCTGGAAGAAAATTTACCAAGAATGTTAGAGGGGCATTAATGTGAAAATTAGAAATCATGAAATCAGCAGGGGGTGCACACCTTTTGTTATCGCTGAGATGTCCGGTAACCATAACCGTTCGCTGGAACGGGCCTTAGAAATCGTTGAGGCCGCCGCCAAGAGCGGAGCGCATGCGATAAAGTTACAGACCTACACATCGGACACCATGACGCTAGACTTGGATGAACGTGAGTTCCACATTAGCGATCCCAACAGCCTATGGGCAGGTACATCCCTTTATAAGCTGTATGGAGAAGCATACACACCGTGGGAATGGCACAAGCCGATTTTTGACCGTGCATGTGAGCTGGGGATCATTCCATTCAGCACGCCATTTGATGACACGGCAGTTGACTTGCTCGAAAGTCTGAATGTGCCATGCTACAAGATCGCTTCGTTTGAGAATACCGATCTGCCATTGATCCGCCGAGTGGCGGCTACCGGCAAACCGCTGATTATTTCCACTGGCATGGCTACTGTGGCCGAATTGGATGAGACCGTGCGAGCCGCACGCGAAGCCGGGTGCAGGGACTTGATCCTTCTCAAATGCACCAGCACTTATCCTGCCACAGCAGCAAACACTAATATTCTGACTATCCCGCATCTGCGCGAGTTATTTGGATGCGAAGTGGGCTTGTCCGACCACTCCATGGGTGTGGGCGTGTCAGTGGCCAGCGTTGCGTTGGGTGCGACAGTTATCGAAAAGCATTTCACGCTAAATCGTGCTGACGGTGGTGTCGATAGCGCGTTCTCCATGGAGCCAGCCGAAATGGCCCAACTTGTGATTGAGACCGAACGGGCTTGGCAGGCGCTTGGACAAGTCAGTTATGGGCCGACAGAGGCCGAAAAAAAATCCCTCCAATATCGGCGCTCGTTGTATGTAGTGAAAGATATGAAAGCCGGTGAAGTACTGACACGTGAGAACATGCGTGCTATCAGGCCAGGATTAGGTCTTCCCACAAAATTCTATGATGTGTTTTTAGGAAAGAAAATCGTTAAGAACGTTAAGATGGGTACACCAGTAAAGTGGGAGTTGCTGGAATAGATGAATAGAAATGCACAATTAGAAGGCGTTTTTCTTGCCACCACTGCGCTGGAAAAATTCTGGGATGTCAGTAAGCCTATAGTATTTTTAGGGGAATGGTGTTTGCTGTATGAGCGACAGCCTTACTGGGAAAAGATCAATGGTAAGTTGCTGGGTAGCCCTTATGACGATGATGACGCTGCTGAAAATGCTTACAGCTACGTAAATCGTATATACGAGAAAATACTGCCTGTTCTCGGGGAGAAATTGAACTCAATCCATGGGAAGAGCTATAGCAACCGTTACTGGAGAATTCTGCTAGGGCCATGGCTACAATTATATCTGCCATCGGTATATGACCGATTTGTACATATAAAAAGAGCATCAGAACAATATCCGAATTTCACCACAATCGGGTTGTCGCCAGCATCATTTGTGGTGCCGGCAGACACTTTGGATTTCGCCTGTTTCCTTTCCGAAGACTCATACAACCTTCAGCTTTACACAAAGATACTAGGCGTTCTCGGAAAAGAATTTACATATAAAGAAACCAAAATTCCGCGCAATCCTTTATATGGGAAATTGCTGAAAAATTCGTGGCAACGCAAATCGATCAGCTATGTATTAAAGGTTTTCGCCGATGTAAGTGCAAAACTTTCCAAAACCATCCTCCTTCGGTATCCCTATTTTTCAAAGAAGATTGAACTGCAATTGATCGCCAGAAAATTCGGCCGGATATTGCCGAGCTGGAATCAAATGAGTCCATGTTCACGATTTGAACTCGATAACGTGAAACGCAATGTGTTACGAGATATTGAAATTAGATCAGATGAATTCGAACAATGTTTATCGGCGATGCTGTTCTCGGATATGCCGCAATGCTTTATTGAAGGATTTAGAACTGTAGAAAATGAGGCGTATAGAAACTTCCCCAAGCGTACCGATGCCATATTTAGTGCCAATGGGTGGCACTACGATGAGGCATTTAAACAATGGGCGGCAACCTCTGCAGAGGCAGGGAGCTTGCTGTTGGGAACGCAGCATGGTGGGAACTATGGCTCCTTAAAGAGTATGCCCAGCGAAGATCATGAAACAGCCATAGTTGACTACTATTATTCCTGGGGATGGGAGCGTGAGGGTTGTATGGCAAAAGTGGTTCAGAAACCAGCAACAAAATTGTTGGGAAGAAATATGATTGGCCCAAACAACATCAAAAAAGAAATATTTTGGGCTGCGACCACCGCACAGCGTTATCTAGTTCAACTACCATTCTTGCCCGCGCATTTCCACGAATATCTTGAGTGGCAAATCCGATTTGCCAAGGCCTTGCCATCGGTGGTGATTAAAGAAACGCGCTTTAGACCGCATTATGAAAACCATGCGTGGGGCACTGTAGAGCGACTGAAAGAATGTATCCCGGATATTCGGATTGAGTCGTGGGATGTGCCTTTTCAGTCAAGCTTGGAAAATTGTAGGCTTTACGTATGCGATCATCTTTCAACAACTTTTACTGAAGCGTTAGCAGTCAACCTACCCACCGTACTGTTCTGGAATCCACAGACAAACAAGTTAAGACCAGAGGCGCAACCCTATTTCGACTTATTAAGAGAAGTCGGAATTCTCTTCGATACGCCGGAAGCAGCAGCCTCCGCAGTGGCATCTGTTTACGATGACGTAGAAACCTGGTGGAACGTTCCGGAACGCCAGAAGGTATTGAGATCGTTTTGTGATCGGTTCGCTCGAACTGCACCTGATGCAATTGCATTATGGAGCAATGAATTCGAAAGGGTTACTGAACTCCAGGCATCTCCATAGCAATCGGAACCCACCCGTGCTCCATTCCACTTCAGTCAGGCTAAGATTCGCAGTTTCTGTTGGTTCAAACGCTTTGCGTGCGATGATTGGATTTATGACAGGCTTGGTTATTGCCCGTGTGCTGAACCCAGCCGGTTATGGTGACCTGATGTTCCTGCTTGGCAGTTTCGTTGCTATCCGCTCTTTGCTGGACATGGGGAGTTCCAGCGCGTTTTATACTTTCCTTGCGCAGCGCGCCAGAGGGCAGCGTTTCTATCTTGTGTATTTATCCTGGTTAACATTCCAATTTTTTGTAGCTTTGGCAATGCTTTGGCTGATTATCCCATCAAATTTATTTGAAAAGGTTTGGCTAGGACACAGCCGCGAGATAGTGCTACTGGCCTTCGCGGCGGCCTTCATGCAGCAGCAGGTTTGGCAAACAATCGGCCAGATCGGTGAGGCGATGCGCAAAACAGTCAAGGTGCAATTAATGAATCTTGTTGTGGCGCTGCTGTATTTTCTGGTGATATTGTTGCTGTCGCAGTACGGACAATTGTCAGTTGAAAAGATATTGCTGATTCTGGTTGGGCAATATGTGGCGGCAACTGTATTCGCATACCGAATCTTAAAAGAAGATTGGGCGGAGCCGCCAACAGATGAAAGCGCGCTAAGTAAAATCTTTAGTGACTACTGGAAATACTGCAAGCCGCTGGTAGCGCTTTCGCTGGCTAGCTTTGCATATCAATTTGCAGACAAGTGGATGCTGCAAAAATTTGGTGGTGCCACACAGCAAGGCTATTTTCAAATAGCCAGCCAATTTGCGGCGGTTAGCCTTCTGGCCACCACTTCTATACTGAATGTCTTTTGGAAAGAGATTGCAGAGGCTTGGGAAAAACAGAACCGCGCCAGAGCTGCAATGCTATATCGCAAAGTAAGTCGCGGCTTGGTAATGATGGGGGCAATCATCAGCGGTATGCTCCTTCCTTGGTCAGAGCAAATCGTGAAGATTTTTCTTGGCACCGCCTATGCGCACGCATGGCCAGTATTGGCAGTTATGCTGCTCTATCCGATTCATCAATCTATGGGCCAAATTGGCGGAACAATGTTGTTGGCCAGTGGGCAGACGCACAGATACACGTTTGTTAGCATAGCTATGATGCTGCTTTCCATTCCAATGACTTATTTTGTGCTGGCTCCGCCTGTGGATTTGTGGCTGCCCGGATTGGGAATGGGAGCGCTTGGATTGGCTTGCAAGATGGTTGTGCTGGGAATCGTATCCGTGAACATTCAGGCTGGGGTCATCGCGCATTATGGTGGATGGAAGTTCGATTGGGTATTTCAGGTTGTTGGCATTCCATTGATGATAGTTCTGGGGATCGTAGTAAAGCTATTAGTTGGATTGCTGTGGAATCTTGAAAATACCGGCATAGCCGGGCTTATAGCGCCAGTTACAATTGCAAGCGTTGCATATTTATTTATGGTCGCAGCTGCAATTTGGCAGCTGCCATGGCTGATTGGGGCGGACCGAAGTGAGATTGAAAATTTGTTTGGAAAAGTGCTGCACAGAAAAAGTGCAACCTGAATAGTCAAGAGGGTAATGTGGAACTAACAGAAGTCGAATTTTGGGATGAGTATTGGGCGAACTGCAAACTTCCAAATGTGGTGGACTATGAATTTTCCTTTGAACGTTGTCTTGCTGAGGCGCTTAAAAAGAATCTTCCAAGCTTGGAGGGAGAGGTGTTTGAGGTTGGATGCGCGCCTGGAAAGTGGTTGGCGTTCATGTCAACAGAATTCGGACTTAAACCCTACGGTGTGGAATATTCCGAGGCCGGGATGAAAGCCACTATGAAAAATTTTCAGTTACTTGGATTGGACGTTGGGCGAATCCAGGCGGGCGACTTCTTCCAGATCAAACCTGACCGGCAGTTTGATATCGTCATGTCGTTTGGTTTTATCGAACATTTTTCCGATGCAGATGCAGTTGTTAATTTGCATTTGCAATGGCTTAAACCGGGCGGTACGCTGATTCTCGGGGTGCCAAATTTCCGTGGTGTATATTATTCTCTGCAAAAGCTGCTGGATAAAACAATATTGGAAAAACACAATCTTGACGTGATGTGCCCCGAGTTTTTTTATCATTTGGCTGACCGAAATAATTTAAAGCCCATTGCTATTAGCTACATCGGTTCGTTCGAGCCATCCCTTCCTATTCCCCCTCAAGGAAAGAACAGCTTATTACAACTTTCGGCAAGGGGAAGTCTTTGGGTGGCAAGAAAACTGCGACGCTTCAAAATATTCGACGCTATTAATGGCCGTTACTTTAGTTCATACATCCTGGCCATTTACCAAAAAAGCGAACTCAATTGAAAAGCCTGCTGATTTTTACTGAAAACTACGTGCGTGGTGGCGGCAATCGTTACATGATTGATATGGCAAACGCTCTTGCATCTGATTGCGAGCAAGAGTTTTTAGTTAGTAACGAGGGAGGGATTTTTCTGGAAGACACCTCGCGGCTGAACCATTCGGTCACGCAGCTAAATACAATATTCATTACAAGATCGCGCATATGCAGTTATTTATCTGGGTTGCACAGGACGGCGCGACAAGCTGTTGCTTTGTTGCTTGTTATTCTTGAGCCGATATTTTTTCTTGTAAATATGATCCTATTTGTTTGGCTGATTAGAAGGCTTAGGCCAGCGATGATACTAAGCTGCAATGGGGGTTATCCGGCAGCACAGGCGTGTCTGGCAATGGCTGTCGCAGGAAGAATTTTGCAGATCCCAGTGGTCTTAAGCATTGTTAGCATGCCTACAAAGCGCAGGCTCATTACGTGGCTTTACGAGAAATTGCGGGATGAGCTAGTCTGGAAATCGGCCAGCAGTGTAGTGGTGAATGCAAAGAGCATCGCTGATGCCTTGGTTGAGTTGCGGGATGCGCCTTCAGAAAGAATCAGGGTTATTTATAACGGATTGGAAGACCTGCAGTCACCGCCATCACAGATCAAAGAAAAATCAGAGCAAGTTGTGATCGGATGTGTCGTACGCATGGATAGGGCTAAAGGAGTCATGGTGTTGTTCGATGCATTTGCACACTTGGCCCAGCGCCATCCAGAAATGCAACTGGTACTGGCCGGGCAGGGAGATGTCTCTGCTGAGCTGGCTCGGCGTATTGAGGAGCTAGGGTTGCAACATCGAGTAAAAATGCTTGGACATTTTCAAGGGGATGTCAGCAAATTGCTATCCACTTTCGATATTTATGTTTTTCCATCTTTGTGGGAAGGGTTCCCCTACAGTATCGTGGAAGCCTTACGCTCTGCCTGCGTGATCGTGGCGACAAATGTTGGCGGTATTCCAGAGGCTGTAACGGATGGGACAGAAGGGCTGCTGATCGTACCCGGCTCGAAAGATGAGATCGTTAACGCAGTAGAAAAGATAATGGCCGACCAGGCAATGAGTCAGAAACTGGCTAAAAATGCGCGCGCAAAATTTGAACAGGAATTAACGTTGTCCAAAATGTACCTGCGAGTACGCGAGGTGTTCACCGAGCTAAAAGGAGTGGGGAGGCCATGACGATAAATACCGCAATTTTGGGAGCAGGATTTATCGGCCAAAACTTTATAAGGTTGGCGCTTCAATCAGGTGACAGTTTAAGGGTACTCGACCATAAGGAATGCCCCAAAGAGTTTGAGGGAAGATTAACCTGGATAAAAGGCGACATGTGTGACGAGACTGCTGTGCGACACGCTCTGCAGCATGTCGAAGTTGTTTACCACTTCATATCCAGCACCGTACCAGGAGATATTACGGACGAAAGCAGTGAGCTGATTCAAAACGTGGTGCAAACACTTCGCTTGTTAAAATTGTGTGTGCAGGAGAATGTACGTCGCATCGTTTTTATATCATCGGCTTCTGTATATGGCGTTCAAACCGTACTGCCGATTCCCGAAACGGCACTAACCAACCCAATCAGCTCACATGGGATACATAAACTTACCATAGAGAAATATCTCCAGTTGTACCAGTATCAACACGGACTGGAGTGCAAAATCATGCGCTTGGGCAATCCTTATGGTCCGGGTCAGAGTGTGATGGGAAGACAAGGATTTATCGCGATGGCTATAGGGAGAATACTAGCAGGGGAGGCGGTCATGATACGAGGGGACGGCTCCACCATCCGGGATTATATTTACATTGACGATGTTTCCGAGACACTGCATCTTCTGGGGACGTGCCAGGCAAAGGAAAATATTTTCAATGTGGGCAGCGGTCAGGGTCACACACTTAATCAGATCGTCTCAATTATTGGAGAATTAACAGGGAAGTGCGTTCAGGTCGTACACACGGACAGCCGTTTCGTAGATATACCTGCCAGCATTCTAGATATATCGAGAGCAAAAATTTTGCTGGGTAAGACGAAAAAAGTATCTCTTGAGACAGGGTTGACAAATACATTGAATTTCCACGGCATAAGATTAGCAGTATGAGTTTTGCAGTGCTTAATAAACAAAAGACGTAACCTACCGTTAACTTTCAACTAACCGAGCCAATCGTGCATTGTGGATTTTCGAGAACTGGATAAGTTGAGTATGAATAAAACATGGATTTATGAGCAGACCGAGTCCAATGTGTTGCAATGGGATCATTCCATGGAAACGCATTATCCCGAGACGCGCAGATGGCTTAGTAGCCCAGAGGAACATTTTGTGCGGATTTGTCAGGAGAGCAACTATTTGGATGCTGTAAAATTAATTGACTGGAATCACTATCTGGGCAACAACGGCCAAATTCTGGATATGGGCTGCGGGGGTGGCTGGTTGAGTGGGTATCTGGCTGCGTTTGAAAAAGTTGGACTCGTATATGCACTGGATTCCAGCAAGCGCTTTCTCACTGTGTTATTGCCACAAATTGCAAATAAAATGGGGGCAAGCCTAGAAAAAATTGTAACAATACAAGGTTTATTCACCCCCTTGCTTTTTCAAGATTCTTCATTAGATGTGGTTGTTGCATCGTCTGCGCTTCACCATGCCGAGAGCTTGGAAGGCGTACTCAAAGAAGCTAGACGAGTACTGAAAAAGGATGGCTTGTTGTTCATTTTGAATGAGACACCTCGCCCGCAGTTCAGATACGTTTTGTCGCTTGTGTTAAGTTTTGTAAAAATACTGAAAAAAACCATTGTCCGCGATTATGAGTCGGTTTCACCATCCATCTCAGCATGCGGGTATTTGTACGACCCTTGTCTTGGGGATAAAAGCTATCCGCTGTGGTATTGGAAAGAGACTATAAAGCGTTCTGGATTCTCTATAGTTGAAGTTATGAATACAGGCTTGCCCACACTTAAATGCAAGTCTGGCGCGAGCCTAACCCATTTCATTTGTAAAGCCATTTAGAGCGGATCACCTTAGATAACCAAGCGTGTTCAATAGCACTTATTTTTGCGCGTCATTTACGTTTTCCACCGCTTGCATCGCTTTGAGCGGCAGAACAAATTCTTCGCCTGTCTGCTTCAGGGCGTGCGCATTCTTGTGGCAGCATAAATCTGTCGCATGTGGACGATGGCATGTTTGTCGTCAGTGCTAATGGAGGAATGGCGCGGAATGATGCTTAAGTCAGCCATAAGGATGGCTGAATTCGTGGGAGACTTAGCATTTATCGGGATGTGTATAATCGACCGAACATAATTAATTTCCAAAAAAATGAAAAAAATTCTTGTTACTGGCGGAGCTGGATTTCTTGGGTCGCATTTATGTGAGCGGCTGGTTGACGGCGGCAATGACGTGCTATGCGTTGATAATTATTTTACGGGGAGCCGACAGAACGTTATTCATCTATTGGGCAATCCTCGTTTTGAATTGCTGCGGCACGACGTAACTTTCCCGCTTTATGTGGAGGTGGACCAAATTTACAATTTGGCTTGCCCTGCTTCGCCTATTCATTACCAGTTTGATCCAGTACAAACGACCAAAACTAGCGTTCATGGCGCAATCAATATGTTGGGCTTGGCCAAGCGGGTGGGGGCGCGCATCTTGCAGGCATCGACTTCCGAGGTGTACGGTGACCCGGAGGTGCATCCGCAAATAGAGGCTTACTGGGGCCGGGTCAATCCTATCGGCCCAAGGTCCTGTTACGACGAAGGGAAGCGTTGTGCCGAGACTTTATTCTTCGATTACCAGCGGCAGCATCATTTGGATATTAAAGTGGTACGCATCTTCAATACTTATGGGCCGCGCATGCACCCCAATGATGGCCGGGTAGTGAGCAATTTTATCGTGCAGGCGCTAAGCGGCGAGGAGATAACGATTTACGGAGATGGTTCTCAAACGCGAAGTTTCTGTTATGTCGATGACATGATAGAAGGTTTTGAACGCATGATGGACAGTGAATCCGGCTTTGCTGGACCGGTTAACATGGGCAATCCCAACGAGTTCACAATGTTGGAGCTGGCGGAAACAATTTTGCGGCTCACGGCCAGCAAATCGAAATTGACATTTAAGCCCTTGCCTGCGGATGATCCAAAACAACGACAACCCAATATTGCGCTGGCCAAAGAGAAGTTGAGATGGGAACCAACGGTGCGCTTGGAAGATGGGCTGAGAGAAACGATCACATATTTCCGAAAATGCCTGAACGTATGAAGATATTTTTTTGTGTGCAACATTGAATCTCAAATCGAAGGCTGCCAGCCTGTCGAGCCATCATTGTGCTTATGAACCAAACAATTCCAGTTAATTCACCGACCCCGCGAGTATCAATATTGATGACGGTTTATAACGCCGAGCCACATGTGCGCGCCAGCATCGAGAGCCTAATTGTGCAGACGTTTCCAGATTGGGAGTTGATTGCAGTTGATGACGGATCAAAAGACGCGTCACTGTCGGCGTTAAGAGAATATTCAGATGCCAGAGTGCGTGTGTTTCCATTGGAAAAAAATATTGGCCGAACTTCCGCGCTACGTTTTGCATTTGAGCAAGCGCGAGGAGAGTACATTGCAGTTCTGGATGCAGACGATATTTCCTCACCGGATCGTTTAGTACGACAAGTAGAGTACCTGGATTGTCATACTGAAGTGGCACTGGTGGCATCCTGGGCACAATTGATTGACGAGCAGGGCAAGGTGTTTGACGAATTAGCCTTCCCTTCTGATCAAGACGAGCTTATGGATTGTTTGGGATGGACCAATCCTATTGTTCATTCGTCAGTTATGTACCGAAATAAGTTAGCACAAGAAGTTGGCGGATATCCTTCTCATATCATATGGGCGCAAGATTTTGGTTTTTTCTTGGTACTGGCGCGTAACGCAAAGTTCGCCATGATTGATGACTACCTTTGCCAGTTAAGAGTTCTGGCGGGCAGCATGACACGTTCAAGGAAAAATCAAATTCTTGTGGCCACTGAAGCGATTCAATTATTTCAACTGGCAGCAGATTCGCTTCCTTTGAGTGCTGCATCGAAACGGCTTAATCGCCGTTCGATCGCTATAGCCAAAATAAAATTAGGGGTTGCCTCGCTTAGGGATAGTTCGTTTCTGACTGGCATGCAAATGATATTGCGTGGAGTTTTCTCATCACCTTCCGCATTGTGGGGCAATGGCCCTGTGCGCCGCTTTTTTGGCGCAAAATTTTGAGCCGACTCTTTTCGGGCGATGGGCGTTCGTGTAACTGAATAAACAGGTTGCGCTATGATCATTGCAATCACAGGCGGTACCGGATTCATTGGCCGGAAACTGGCGCAGCACCATCTTGCCTGCGGCGATCAGGTTCGTGTTCTTTCGCGTCGCCAAACAGCTAATAGCGGAGCGAAACATCATAGTGGCGATTTATCTTCTTCCACAGATCTGCAATCATTTGTCGATGGAGCAGATGTTCTATACCACTGCGCCGGAGAGATACGCGACGAAACGCGCATGAGAGCAGTTCACGTTGAGGGCACGCAGCGTTTGATCGAAGCAGCGGCAAATCGCATTGGGCGCTGGGTGCAACTCAGCAGCGTAGGAGCGTACGGAAAACAACGAGAAGGTGCGGTGACCGAGGAGACCGCGTTGCATCCATGCGGAGCTTATGAGACAACCAAGGCTGAGTCGGATGCTTTGGTGAGTGCGGCTGCAAAGGGCGGTGCGTTTGAGCACGCGATCCTGCGGCCATCAAATGTGTATGCTGCCGACATGAGCAACCAATCTATCTTTGGTCTTATCGAAATGATTCGGCGCGGATGGTTTTTTTATATCGGCAAACCTGGCGCATCGGCGAATTACATTCATGTCGATAACGTGGTTGCGGCGCTGCTGCTTTGTGCTTCAAAACCAGAAGCAAACGGGCAGGTGTACGACTTGTCTGATCATCGCACCATGGAACAATTCATAGCCATCATTGCCGCTGCGCTGGGCAAACCCGCGCCGCGTTTACGATTGCCGGAGTGGCCGATACGTCTGTCAGCAAAGTTGTTGGGCGGTCTGCCAGGGTTTTCGTTGACCGAGGCCAGAGTGGATGCGTTGACAGGACGAGCGATATATTCGACCGACAAGATCGAACAGGGACTGGGCTACCGCCATCTTGTTTCCATGGAAGCGGGCGTGGAAGAACTGGTGCGATCACGATTCAGAACAAACTCTGAGCGCATGCAATGAAGCCTAGAGAAATGCTAAGCGGCTTACGCATCGCGCGAATTTCCACCGTACCATTTTTTGTGGTGGCACAACTCAAACATCAAATAGCAGCGCTGGGCGCGCAAGGTGCGATAGTCAGTGTGGTTGCCAGCGACGAGCCGGAAATGTTGTTGCTGAGCGGGTTGGCTGGGGTGAGCTGTGTTGCAATTGATATCCCGCGCTCCATTGCGCCGTGGCGTGATTTGCGCGCGCTGATTCAGCTTTTTCTATTCTTCAAACGCGAGCGCATTCAGATCGCGCACTCCACCACGCCCAAGGCCGGACTGTTAACCGCATTGGCGGCCTTCTTCGCCGGAGTGCCGGTGCGCTTGCATACCTTCACCGGCCAACCGTGGGTAACCATGCGCGGTGCGAAACGCTGGCTGGCACGTGCCTGCGACAGATTGACCGGCAGGCTGAATACGCGTTGTTATACCGATAGTGCGAGCCAAAGGCAGTTTCTGATCGCGCAAGGGATCATGAACGACAGACAATTATTCGTCATCGGAGCGGGTTCCCTTGCCGGTGTGGATATGCAGCGTTTTGATCGGGCGCGCTTTACGGAAAGTCAGCGCGTAACATTGCGCCAGTCTTTGGGCATAGCTGCAGATGCTCAGCTATTATTGTTTATGGGGCGCATCACTGTGGACAAAGGTGTGCGTGAGTTGTTGCAGGCTTTTGAAAAAATCAAAGCTGCCGGCAGCGACGCGCATTTGGTGTTCGTCGGGCGATTTGATGCAGAGAGTGGTGTGGCGGGAGCTATCTCGCCGGGTGACATCGAGCGACTTCCAGACACTCATCTTATCGGCTACACGGAAAGTCCCGAGTCCTATCTTTCGATTGCCGACATTTTGTGCCTGCCCAGTTACCGCGAAGGCTTCGGCACGGTGGTGATAGAGGCAGCCGCGATGGGCGTACCCACGGTGGGCACGGCAATCTACGGCTTGACGGATGCAGTCGAGCAAGGCGTGACCGGATTGCTGGTTCCACCGCGAAGTGCCGAGCATCTGACAGATGCGCTGAAAAAAATGCTGGATGACAAATCAATGCGGATAAAGATGGGCGAGGCCGCATGGCAGCGTGCCTCTGTCCAGTTTGATGCGAACAAGGTAAACCAACAGATGATGGAGGAATACCTATCGCTGCTGCAAGCTTCGGGCAAATCGAAATGAACGAAAGGATATTGATTACGGGCAGCAGCGGTTTTGTCGGGCGCGAACTTTGCGCGGATCTGGTACGTCGCCAATTTTCCGTGACGGCTGCAATGCGCAACGAATCGTCGCAGCAAATTTCGCAGTATTCGATAGCGCGCATCGCGGATATTGGGCCAGACACCGATTGGACTGCGGCGTTGCAGGGTATTGAGGTTGTCATTCACCTCGCCGCACGCGTCCATGTCATGCGCGACAATGCTCCCGATCCGATAAGCGAATTCCGTCGTACCAACACTGCTGGCACGGAACATCTGGCGCGCTGCGCGGCTGGTGCCGGAGTGAAGCGGCTGGTGTATGTCAGCTCGATTAAAGTGAACGGTGAAGAAACCGTAAATGGTCACCGCTATTCGGAGCAAGACGCCCCAGCGCCGCAAGACTCTTATGGAATCTCCAAATGGGAAGCCGAGCAGGCCTTGCAGCGAGTGACACAAGAAACCGGGCTGGAGGTCGCCATCCTGCGCCCGCCGCTGGTTTATGGTGCGGATGTGAAGGGCAATTTCATGCAGATGATGCGGGTTGTGGCGCGAGGTATGCCTTTGCCTTTGGCTGCGCTGCATAACCAGCGCGACCTGCTGTACGTGGGCAATCTGGTCAATGCCTTGATCGCTTGCGCTTTCCATCCTGCCGCCGCAGGGAAAACCTTTCTGTTAAGTGATGGCGAGCCGGTTTCGACATCCGAATTACTACAACGTTTGGCGCACGCTCTGGCTGTGCCTTCGCACCTGTTTCCTTTTCCTGCATCGGTGTTGAAACTGGCGGGAAAGTTGAGCGGCAAATCGGATCAAATCGAACGTTTGTTGGGTTCGCTGCAAATCGACAATGCTAAAATCCGCCACGAACTTAACTGGACTCCGCCGTTCACGATGCAACAAGGTTTGCAACTGACCGCCGAATGGTATCGAAACACCCGTACATGAATCCATACCCACCCATTGTTGCAGCGTTTGTTACTGTGCTGTTGATTGCCACTATCCTGCGCAGCAAATGGGGCACTAAAGTGCAGGACATTCCCAATGAGCGCTCGTTGCACGCCGTGCCGACTCCACGGTTCGGCGGCGTTGGCCTGATGGCGGGTGTATTGTCGGGTTGGGCGCTACTGTTCGCCACGTTGCAATGGTGGCTGCTGTTGCCGATGCTCGGCTTGTTCGTCGTTTCTTTCCTCGACGACATTCATAGCCTGCCGGTGAATCAGCGTCTGTCTGCGCAACTGCTGGCCGCATTGTTGTTGGTGGTCGGTTCCGGGCTGCTCACGCAACAAGGCATCGTGGTCGGCGTAGCTGTATTATTGTTCACAATATGGATGACCAATCTTTACAATTTCATGGATGGATCGGACGGAATGGCGGGGGGTATGGCGCTATTTGGCTTTAGCGCATTTGGTATTGCTGCCATGCAGGGAGGTAATGAAAACTTCGCCATGCTGAATTTCTCAGTCGCGGCTGCGGCACTGGGTTTTCTTTATTACAATTTCCCGTCAGCCAAAGTGTTCATGGGCGATGCCGGTTCTATTCCCTTGGGATATTTAGTGGCTGCACTAGGTTTGTGGGGCTGGCAGCTTGGCTGTTGGTCAGTATGGTTTCCGTTGCTGGTGTTCTCGCCCTTTATCATGGATGCCAGTGTGACGCTGGTGAAGCGCAGCATGCGCGGTGTGAAAATCACCGAAGCGCACCGTGAACATTATTATCAGCGCGCTATACAAATGGGTTGGAAGCACAGCCATGTTGCGCTGATCGAATACGGC
>CAINCU010000046.1 GCA_903847155.1 uncultured Gallionellaceae bacterium
GTAGGTTTCCGGTGAACGCGCCTCATCTGCGGCGGCTTCAGTTGCGCCGGAGCCTTGCACCTGCACCAAACTTTCATTCAGCGCCAGATCCTGATGCGCTTCCTTGAGCAGTGTCTGGATCATCTGCTCGGTTTCGGCATACGCGCCTTCGCCGAAATGCTGGTGGCGGATGCGGCCTTGCGCGTCGATCAGGTAATGCGCGGGCCAGTATTCGTTGTGGTAGGCGTTCCAGATCGCGTACTGGTTATCCATCGCCACCGGATAGGTGATACCCAGTTCGCGTACGGCCTGCTCGACGTTGTGCTGGTCTTTTTCGAAGGCGAACTCCGGCGCATGCACGCCAACGATGACCAGACCTTGCGCGCGATATTTTGCGTCCCACGCTTTCAGGTAGGGCAATGTGCGCAGGCAGTTGATGCAGGAGTAGGTCCAGAAATCCACCAGCACCACTTTGCCGCGCAGCATGTCATTGGTTAACGGCGGCGAGTTGAGCCACAACGTTGCACCCGCCAGCGGCGGCATCATGGCGGCAGCGTCCACTTCGGTGGCGGCGGGGCGTTGTGCCAGACGTTCGATCAGCTTCTGTTCGGTGGCTGTGGTGTTGGCCGAGGTGAACTGCGCGAGGAAGCGCGTATCCCAGCCGAAGGCGATAACCACGATGCCCGCCACCACCACCACCCCCAGCACACGGCGCACCCATTCCTCCACGCCGAAGCTGCGCTTCATCCAGCCGATGACACGCGCGCTGGCTAGCAAGGCCACCGCCAGCGAAGTCGCCGCTCCGGCAGCGAAGGTCAGCAGCAACAGGGCGCTATACAGATTCACGCCGTGCAGCGCCGCACCCGCCAGCACCAGACCCAGTATCGGCCCGGCGCACGGTGCCCACAAAAAGCCGACGGCCACACCCAGCAATAGCGAGCCTTTCATGCTGTCCTGCTGGTCGGCACGTTGTTGCAAATGTCCGCCGAGCGTGACGAACGGACGCATCATGCGTTCCGACCACGATGGGAAAATCAGTGCCAGCCCCAACAACAGCAGCAACAGCATCGCCGCGTAACGCCCGTATTGGTTGACCTCCACCAGCCACGCACCACCCACCGCGGCCAGGCTGGCGAGCACGGTGAACGTCGCCGCCATGCCGAGCAGGATGGGCAAACCGGAGCGGCGGAACGATTGCTCGGAACGCGCAAAGACGAACGGCAGCACCGGCAACACACACGGGCTGAGGATGGTGAGGATGCCGCCGAGGTAGGCGAGCAGAAAAATTAACATGGGAATCTCCATTGGTAGGATGGGTATCGCTGCGCTCCACCCATCCTACGATTTAGCAATTCAGGTTTTGTCATTCCGGCGAAGGCCGGAATCCAGTGTGTTAAATCAACTGGACACCGGCCTTCGCCGGTGTGACGAATTCCTGATAACAGTTTTTATTTCGGTTTCGGCACAAACCGCAGCGCAACGGTGTTCATGCAATAGCGCAGTCCGGTAGGCTTAGGGCCGTCGTCGAACACATGACCCAGATGCGCATCGCAAAGAGTGCAGCGTACTTCGGTGCGCATCATGCCGTACATGGAATCGGTGACAACGTGCACGTTCTCCTGTGCGATGGGTTGCCAGAAGCTGGGCCAGCCGGTGCCGGAATCGTATTTGGATTTCGCGTCGAACAGTGCGTTGTCGCAGCACACGCAGCGGTAAAGCCCCTGCTCGTGCCGGTTGTAACCGGGTTGCGAGAACGCGCGCTCGGTGCCTTGTTGCCGTGTCACTTCATAGGCCAATGACGACAGGGTTTTTTTCCACTCGGCTTCTTTATGTACCTTGGGCACGGTGGCCAATCCCAGCGGCTTGCCATCGTCGGAAAAGCGCATGACTGATACTTCATCGTTGGCGGGCGTCATCCCGCCAAAAGAGCGCGTTGAGAACGCCAGCGCCACCCCGGATAAAGCATGTAAGAATTCTCTGCGTAGCATGATGTCACCTCCTGTGAATCTGGTTGAAACCGATACTTTGGTTATCTCTATCTGCTACTTGATTCGTTTTTGCCCGAAAAATAGTTACAGAATCTTTCCAATACCAAGGCGACACATCGCAAATTTGATCTACGACACAAACGGCGGCGCGCGGCCGACCAATGCTTCCGCCATGATCAACTCATCGTCGGTATGGTTGGGATGCGTCAGACGATCCGCTTCATGGATGCATTGTCCGGCGGATCCCTTGCCGTAGATATATAGCGGCTTGTCGTGATGCTTGGACACTACCGTCTCGTTGCTGGTTGCATCGCCGTTGGCGCTGACATCCACTTCGCCGTAGCAATCGCAGAAATAGGTTTTCTCCGGCCCCGCTTCCAGATAAACCCCGGTGCCGCGAATGCCGATGGTGGCCGTCGGCGTTGCTATGCGCAGGCCTTTGTTGCGCGACACGGAAAGCAGCTTGCCGGCAAACAGGCGCAAACCGCCGATCAATAGCGAGGCGAGATCGTTGCTGTCTTTGCGCTCGATCACCAGATGGCTGCCGCCGCGCAACAGCATGGCATGGTCGCCAACCACGAACACCAGTTCGGCGCCCTCTGCGGTCTTCACCGTGTCGCCGGGGACGATGCGCGTGTTGGCATCCACCCGGTTGCCGTTCACCCAGGCATGCCCCTTCACCCGATACACCGACTGCGTGGCAGGCAATTTTTCTGGCGGACTGAAAATTCCCGCGATGGCTCTGCCGGCTGGCAGCAGCAACACCAGCAACGCAGCACCCACGCCTTGCACCAAACGTCTGCGTTGCAAATTGGTCGGCATATATTTCTGGCTCATTTGGCGCTCCATCGGTTGATTGGGGTTAATTGCGGCACAGCAACATTATTGGTACAGCGCCGGAAATTGCCTGTGCAAATGGCTAAGCTTGGGCTGATCGTTGAACACAATGTAAGGTTGGAACGGATGTAGCGCTAGATAATTCTGGTGGTAATCCTCCGCCGGATAGAACTGTTTCAGCGGCACTACCTGGGTGACGATGGGCGAAGAAAAAGCGTGCGTAGCGGTGAGTCTTTGAATATAGCTTTGTGCGATATTCATCTGCTCGGTGCTGGTGTAAAAGATCGCCGAACGGTATTGGCTGCCCGTGTCCGGCCCTTGGCGGTTCAGCTCGGTCGGGTCGTGTGCCACATAAAAGAACACTTGCAGCAGTTGCTGGTAGGAAACCTGTTGCAGATTGAAATTCACGCGCACCGACTCAGCATGCCCGGTGCGGCCCGTGCTCACATCGTCGTAATGCGCGGTGTCGGCATCGCCGCCTGCATAGCCGGACACCACATCCGTCACGCCTTTGACGTGCTTGAATACGGCATCCACGCCCCAGAAGCAGCCGCCCGCGAACACCGCCGTCTGCTCGACAGGTTCGGCTCTGACGCTGGTCAGCCCGGCCAGACCCAGCAACAGGAACAGGCTGCTGCCGATGATCAAATTGCTGTTGATGCTTAACATGATGACTCTCCTTTCACTCATCCGAAACTGTATTGCTATTTACCCATCGAATCCTGCATGGGCATGGCTTCTTTTTTCATGGACTTCTTGTGCATTGGTTTCTTTTTTGCCATAGAAGTTTTGTTCATGGCGCTATCGTCCTTTGAGTCTTTTTTCATCATGGCATCCTTACTCATGCCATCGTTGTTCATTGCACCTTTGTCCATCGGCATTGCATCCATGGCCAGTGCCAAGCCACTTGATGCGGTCAGGCAAAGTGCGAGTAATACGGAAGAAAGTTTGTTCATTTAAATCTCCTTGATTAAAGTAATTGGCTTCAACGCCTATGGTTTGGTATTGTGAAATCAGGCAATACAACCCCCCTGCGCAAGTTAGTTCGAGCGGCGCGGAAAAAAGGTTACAAATAATTTTTGGAAATTGATTGACAGAGCAAACCAACAATCTGGAAGCGCTGATGCGCCAGTCTCTGGCTGGAGACCAGCGCGCTTATGTCGAATTGCTGCAAGCCACCACACGCTTGCTGCGTCCTTTTCTGTCCAAACGCCTAAGTTTTTCCAGCGAGGTGGATGACGTGTTGCAGGAGATACTCATCTCTATCCACAAGGCGCGCCATACCTATGACGGCCAGCGCCCCTACAAGCCGTGGGCGTTCGCTATCGCCAGTTTTCGCCTGCAAGATCACCTGCGCATGCTCTACGCCGACCAGTTGCGCCATGCCACCGATTTCGACGAGCTGGAAGAAAGTTTGCATGAAGATGTAACCGAATCCGCGATCAGCTACGAATCAATCAGCAAGGAAGTGGAAAAACTTCCCGAGAAGCAGGCGACCATCCTGCGCTTGATGCATCAGGACGGTTTCACCGCCAAGGAAGTGGCCGAGAAGATCGGCATGAAAGAATCGGCAGTGAAAGTCGCGGCGCACCGCGCCTACAAAGTATTAAAAGAAAGATTGGAAAGATAATGACCAACATCAATGACCTCGTGGCCAACCTGGCGCAAGAGGCGAGCGCAGTGAAACCGGCACCGCACCCGTTCCTGCTCAGCCTGCAATGGATGGGCGCTGCCGCCATCTATCTGGCCGTGTCGCTTGCCTTCTCCGGCCTGCGCCCGCAAATTGTCGAACACCTGCAAAACGTGTGGTTCGCCGCCGAAATCGCCACGCTGCTCACTCTCTTCATCGTCACCTCGCTCAGTGCCGCGTTGCTAGCCTTCCCTGACTTGCACCAGAAACGCCGTCTAGCGTTCGCGCCAATTGCTTCCTTCGCGCTGTTTTTGCTCGTCATGATTTTCGCTTGGGGCGCCGACAGCCCGCCCGCGCCGTTGCCGGTACACAGCTTCGAATGCACACTCAGCATCACCCTGATGACACTGTTGCCCGCCGTGTGGACGTTCTACTCCCTGCGCCAATATGCCAGCACCCACTATCACTTGGCAGGCTGCGTCGCCTCGCTCTCCGCGTTCAGCGTCGGTGCACTCTGGATGCGCCTGCATGAGGCCAACGACTCGATCGCCCACGTTGTCGAGTGGCATTACCTGCCGATGCTGGGCATCGGCTTGCTGGGCTTGTGGCTGGGAAAAGTATTCTTGAAATGGTGACGAACGGCACTGATTTCATTTAACACACCTCATGGAGATGCCCGTCAATAGGCGATCTACGCTGTGCGTTTGATGGAGATTGCCGAGGTTATTTGATTGCAGGCAATGCAGATTTTGGTAGCTGCCAATTGTTAATTTGAAGCTTGGGTGACTAGCTTTACTTGCCGCGCCGCCAGAAAAGTCCCATTAACGGTTTGACGCTGGTGCCGTGAAGCAGGATAGAAAGCGTGACAACAATCAGGGTCATTTGTATCAGTTGCAGCGACAGTGTTTCTGACAGCCCGTTTTCAATTGCGTACATCAGGTAGTAAAGCGAGCCGATTCCGCGCACACCGAACCAGCCTGTCATGCCGCGTATGCGCCATGAGGTGTGCGTGCCCAGCAGGCCGACGACGACGCTGATCGGTCGCGCAATCACAAACAAGAACAGCGCCAACCACACTGCTTGCCATGTCCACGAATTTAGATACAGCGAGCCTCCGATCAGGAGTACCAGCACCACTTCCGAGAGTCTTTCCAGATGTTCTTTGAACACCAATGCCCCCTCGCTGACCGTTTCCGCTGGCTCTAATTCAGTTCGTGCTTTTCCGCTTGCACGTGCGGATTGCTGGGTTTTGCTTGCGTCAAAGGCCACTTGCGCAGCTTTTGCCAGCTTCAGTTCGGTTTGGCGCAGCGCGACAGCGGCGAAGAATACCGCCAGAAAACCCCAGCCGTTAACCATCACAGTCAAGCCGTAAACGATACCAATCATGCCGAGGCCGAGGAAGTCGTCCATGAGTTGGTGCTGGTGCGGTTTGCTGCGCAACTTCCAGCCTATACGCGCTAGTGCAATGCCTGCCAAAACCCCGATGACTACGCCAGCCAATGTGGCCCAGAGTACATCCACCATTATCCATGTCATTCCAAAATTTCCGAGATCATGCAAGCCGAGCATTCCCATGCCCAGCATCACGAACGGAAACGCGCTACCGTCGTTCATGCCTGCTTCGCAGGTCAAGGTAAAACGCAACTTGTCGTGGTCGCCGGGATGGCGGATCTGCACATCGGTAGCCAACACCGGATCTGTCGGCGCCAGAATCGCGCCCAGCAGCACGCCTGCTCCCAATGGCAGATCCAGCAAATAGTATGCAAAGGCTGCCACCGCGGCGACGGTGATGGTCATGGAAACTGTCGCCAGCAAAATTGGCGCGCGCCATTGGGAAAAGCTGAACGGAACCGGCATTTTGACACCGGCAGAAAACAGGGAGATTAATACCGCGACTTCTGTCAGCACTTCCAACAGTGCTGATTCCTTGAGTGGGTTGAAATGAAATAAATCGAACGCACTAGGGCCGACCAGCACGCCCACTGCCAGATAGATAATGGCGGAGGTGATTGGCGAACGCTTGAGGATGGATGCAGTGAGGCCCATGAACAGCAACAGTCCGCCTACGAATATGAACCATTGTGCGTCAGTCATGGATACGTTTCGGATACATAAGGAAATTCAGATTATGTTTGGTGTTGATAACCAGCCACTTAGGCCGATTTTGGACAAGCAAGTTGAAGGCAGGATGCCCTATCTGGCTCAGGTAAGTTGGCAGCCTTAGCGATGGCCGGCGTTGCTGGCAAATCAATAAGGCAGTTGCTGCACATCTGGAAGTTGGCTTTAACGCGCGCCCTTGTGATCTTTTTGGCCGTCATTTTTATGCCTGCCTGCAACCTCAAGCGCTTCAGCTTTCTGCTTTTGCTTGTTGGCTTCTGCTACCGGAAAAGGATGTGCCGGTACGGGTTTCTGATTCGTTTTTTTGGTTTGCTGAGTCATTAAAGCCTCCTGATTAATTAGCTCTTCATTCGCATCGCACCCGATGCGAAGAATGTGAATTTTGCTCCCATCTGATTGCAAATTCTGTGCGCCAGTTAACATGGAGTTAAACGGGCGGAGCGAGTTGTTTTCAGCATGCAAAAGTCAGCCTGTCGAAGAGCCGGTGTAACAAATCATGTGAAGTGCAATTCAGTGATCGCGGCCATGACCTTCGTCGTTGCCTTTGCCTTTACCGCGGTTGCCTTTCTTACTATTTCCGCGTTCATCATCGCGGCGCACGTTATTGCGGCCTTCGTCACGTCCACGTTGTTGTTCTTGGTAACGCGGTGCGTACTCGCGGTTGTACCAGTTGTCCTGCACAAAGAACACCTGCCTACCGCAGGCATTGTATTCATGGCAGTGCTTGCTCCAATGTTTAGCATGACCCGGTGGTACGCGCAGATAGATCGGCGGGCCATCCATTTGCCCCCGCGTGATGATCATCGGCTGAGCAAAGATCACTTTCGGCTGCGGCATGTTGCCGATGTCGATTTGTCCATAGAAGCCGGGTTGGCCAACGCTGACCGAGACTCCTACGTCGGCTGCGAGCGCGGGAGTAATGGTGGTGACAGCGACTACTGCCGCTGCGATCAGAAATCTTTTCATGGTGAATCTCCTGTTGAGCAAATTCATTGGGTATTTAGAATGCGACCTATTGTTATCCATCTTTGCAAAGTGGCCTGCATTGATAGTGTCAGAAATATTTTTAGCGTTCTTGAACGTACGGCACAGAAATATAACACCTCGATTATCTGCTTGCAGTTCAAAGATTCTGTGCTTCAGCACACATTTGACGCAAGAGCCCTTCAAACGCTCACTTCCATCGCGCGCATGACACAGATCGCCTATTGACGGGCATATTCACGGGGTAGCAGGGCGTAATCTTTGGCTTGCAGTAATTATGGCAAGCCAAGTCCATGCTCCGCCTTTAGCTCCACCTGACGAAATTGTGATTGCGGGCGCAGAAAGTTACAATAGCAACATGTCCGATATAAACCTCACGCATCATTTCCTGATCGCCATGCCGGCGATGACTGATCCTTTCTTTGCCAAGTCGCTAACCTATGTTTGTGAACACAACGATCAAGGTGCAATGGGCATCGTGGTGAACCGTCCGATCAGCCTGACCCTGAGCGAATTATTCGCCCAGATCAACATGCCACTCAAGCCAGCCGAGTTGGAAGATGTGCTGGTTCACTTCGGCGGGCCGGTGCAAACAGATCGCGGCTTCGTGCTGCATGATGCTGGTGGACCATGGCAATCTACGCTGCAAGTCAACGATAGGATCGGCCTGACTACGTCCAAGGATATTTTGCAGGCGGTGGGCGAAGGTCAAGGGCCGCGCCATCTGCTGGTTACGCTGGGCTATGCCGGTTGGTCTCAGGGACAATTGGAACAGGAGCTTGCTGACAATGCATGGCTTAGCGTCCCCGCATCCGAGCATATTTTGTTCGAATTGCCGGCTGAACAACGGCTGGAAGCTGCCATGGCGCTGCTTGGAGTTGATTTTGCATCACTTTCCGATGAGACCGGACATGCCTGAGGGCATGACTTCTGGCCTCATTTCCGGCACTTTTCTTGCGTTTGATTTTGGCACCAAACGTATCGGTATTGCCGTCGGGAATTCAATTTCCGCCACTGCCCAGCCGCTCACGACGATCAACGATGAAAAGAATGATGCTCGTTTTGCTGCTATCTCTGCGCTTATTGTGGAATGGCAGCCCTCCGCGCTGGTGGTTGGCCTGCCTTGCAACGACAATGGCACACCACACGAGATGACCGCACTGTGCCGCCGCTTTGCCAACCGCCTGAAAGGACGCTTTAATTTGCCCACGTTATTGGTGGATGAGCGTTATACTTCCGCCGCCGCGAGCTCCGTACTGGATGACATAGGGATACGCGGCAAAAAACAGAAATCTCTCATTGACCAGTACGCTGCGCAGCAAATACTGCAAGCTTATTTCGATGAACCTAGCGCTGGAATCTACGCATGAACAACCCACAGTTAAATAGCAACGGCGAGCTTCAGCACCTGCTGACCACCGAGGGGCTACCCGCGCGCATCTTGCGTGACATCCTCGACAGAGCCACCGAATTTGTAAACGCGGCCGAAGGTCGCGAAATAAAAAAAGTCCCGCTGCTGCACGGCAAGTCGGTATTCAACATTTTTTTCGAAAACAGCACACGCACTCGCACCACCTTCGAAATCGCCGCCAAACGCCTGTCTGCCGACGTGGTCAACCTCAACATCGGCTCATCCAGCACCAGCAAGGGCGAGACGCTGCTCGACACCGTGGACAACCTGTGCGCCATGCACGCCGACATGTTCATCGTGCGCCATTCCACCAGCGGCGCGGCGCACCTGATCGCCAAACATGTGGCACCGGAGATCCATGTCATCAACGCCGGTGATGGCCGTCATGCACATCCCACCCAGGCGTTGCTGGATATGTACACCATCCGCCACTACAAAAAAGAATTCCATAACTTGCGCGTCGCCATCATCGGCGATGTGTTGCACTCGCGCGTGGCACGCTCGCAGATTCACGCGCTGACCACATTGGGCGTGCCGGAAGTGCGCGTCATCGGCCCGAAGACCCTGTTGCCCACCCACGTGGAAAAACTGGGGGTACAGGTTTTTCACGACATGGCGCAAGGCATGAAAGATGTCGATGTGGTGATGATGCTGCGTCTGCAAAACGAGCGCATGCAGGGCGCGTTGCTGCCCTCGGCGCAGGAATATTTCAAATATTACGGCCTGACCCAGGAACGGCTGGCGCTGGCAAAAGACGATGCCATCGTGATGCATCCGGGGCCGATGAATCGCGGCGTGGAGATCGACTCCAGCGTGGCCGACGGCTCGCACTCTGTCATCCTGCCGCAGGTCACGTTTGGTATCGCGGTGCGCATGGCAGTCATGAGTATGCTGGCGGGGACAAAATGAAGCCGGAAACAAAATTCGATCCACCTGAAATCCAAAACTGCTTTTCGCCAGAAGCTGAAACGGTCATCTTTCAGGGAGATTGTTTAGACTTGTTACGACAAGTGCCGGATAAGTCGATTCAATTGGTGATTACTTCACCTCCCTATAACATCGGCAAATCTTATGAAAAAAAACTGGATCTACAAGTCTATTATGAACAACAAAAAGAGGTCATAGAGCAATGCGCTCGTGTTCTAACTGAGCATGGCAGCATCTGCTGGCAAGTTGGTAATCATGTCGATAATGGAGCAATTATCCCGCTGGATTCGCTGCTCTTCCCAATCTTTCACAACCTTGGCTTTGTGATGCGCAATCGCATCATCTGGCACTTTGAACATGGATTACATTGTTCACGCAGACTGTCAGGGCGCTATGAAACAGTAATGTGGTTTACCCGCGACACCAAGGATTACGTGTTCAATCTCGATCCAATTAGAGTGCCGCAAAAATATCCAGGGAAAAAATATTTTAAGGGCCCTAAGGCTGGGCAATATTCATGCAATCCACTTGGGAAGAACCCAGGAGATGTATGGGACATACCTAATGTCAAAAGTAACCACATAGAAAAGACTGAACATCCTTGCCAATTTCCAGTTGAGTTGATTGAAAGATTCGTACTCTCACTGAGCAATAAAGGAGATTGGGTGTTAGACCCATTCCTTGGTGTTGGCTCTTCGATAGTCGCCGCAGTCAAACATCACCGCAAAGGTATGGGGGCGGAGATAATTGGAAAATATGCTGAAATTGCTCGCGAGCGAACTCGTGCGGCCATGATGGGAAATTTACGCACACGACCTATGGGCATGCCCAAATACGATCCGCTTTTGGCAGGAAATAAGCTGACTATTGCTCCTTGGGCAACAGTTCAAGACGAGCGTCAATTGCGTCTCTTACAAACTATTGCGGAATATAAGCCATGAGAATTATTGAAACGTATTCTCACCTTAATGGACTTGAATTTTTGTTAGTTCATAAGCCAAAACTTTGGAAAGAACTAAAGGTTGTTATCGAGGCAATAGATGCGGCTGCATGCAAAACAAAAATCTCCAAGGAAAAAACCATGCGGGGCAAGGCGCTCTACAGCCCCGTGGCGATGAACCAAAAATTCAATGAGCTTCTCGGCACACGCGGATGGGGCGAAAGTAGAGTGAGCTATTGGGTAACTAAAGATGCGCGTCTTATTAGAAAAACAATTGCACTGCCTCCTGCTGAACAAAAATTAGAAATTGAAGCAACGGGAGAAAAACCTATCTTTAGTTACAACCAGACAGACTTTGTAAAAGATCGCGTTGCGATTGAAGTTCAGTTTGGCAAGTATTCTTTTGTTGCCTATGATCTGTTCGTTAAGCATCTGGCATTTTATGTAGGCGATCAAATAGATGTAGGCATCGAAATCCTTCCGATGAAATCCATGCAATCGCAGATGAGTTCTGGCGTGGCATATTACGAAGGTGAACTTTATAACGTTGTGCGAAATGGCAGAGGTGTGCCCGCAGTGCCTCTCGTAATTTTGGGGATAGACGCATGAACATCCACATCAAGAACGGTCGCCTGATCGACCCCAAGAACAAGATCGATGCGCAACGGGATGTGTTCATCGCTGATAGGCGCGTGGTGGCCATCGGCACGGCACCAGCAGGGTTTGTGGCAGAGCAGGTGATTGATGCCAGCGGATTGATCGTGATGCCGGGTCTGGTCGATGTCGCTGCACGTCTGCGCGAGCCGGGATACGAATACAAGGCCACGCTGGAATCTGAAATGCATGCGGCGGTGGCCGGTGGCGTGACTTCGCTATGCTGCCCGCCCGATACCGATCCGCCGCTGGATGAACCGGGATTGGTGGAAATGCTCAAGTACCGCGCGCGCTCGCTCAATCAGGCACGTGTGTTTCCGCTGGGCGCGCTGACTTACGGTTTGAAGGGCACGGAGCTCACCGAGATGATCGAGTTGACCGAGGCCGGGTGCAAGGCTTTCGGTCAGGCCGATGCGCCGCTCACCGATACGCGCGTGCTGATGCGCGCCATGCAATACGCGGCAACCTTCGGCTATCGCGTTTGGCTGCGCCCGCAGGACAGTTTCCTTGCTCAGGACGGCGTAGCACATGACGGTGAGGTCGCTACCCGCCTAGGTCTGCCCGGCATCCCGGTAGTGGCGGAGACCACCGCGCTGGCAACCATGCTGCAATTGGCGCAGGAGACAGGTGTGACATTGCACATCTGCCGCATCTCCAGCGCGGCGGGTGTGGAGTTGGTGCGTGCCGCCAAGCGCGCCGGACTGAATGTCACCTGCGATGTGTCCATGAATCATGTGCATCTGACTGAGATGGACATCGGATTTTTCGATGCCAACTGTCACCTCGTGCCGCCGCTGCGCAGTCTGCGCGACAGGGCTGCTTTGCGCGCCGGTTTGCTCGACGGCACCATAGACGCGATTTGCTCCAACCATTCGCCGGTGGATGAGGATGCCAAGCAATTGCCGTTCGCTGAAGCGGAAGACGGTGCGACAGGCTTGGAACTGCTGCTGCCGCTGGTGCTGAAGTGGGTTGAGCAGGACAAGATCCCGCTCTTGGATGCATTGGCGCGCATCACCATCAACCCAGCGCAACTGCTGGGTGTGAAGATGGGGCATCTGTCGCTGGGCGCGCATGCCGATATCTGTGTGTTCGACCCCAAGACCAGCTGGAAAGTCGAACCTGTCGCACTCAGAAGTCAGGGCAAAAATACCCCGTTCAACGGATTTGAAATGATTGGTCGTGTGCGTTACACGCTGCTCGACGGTCAGCTCGTTTTTCAACAATGAATTTTATCAACGGCACGCGCACTCGTTCAAGTGCGCTTCGTTTTTTCAGGATGCTATGAACCCATTACTCGATTTCACCGGTCTGCCGCGTTTTGCGGAGATCAAGCCGGAACATGTTGCGCCCGCCATTGAGTTTTTGCTGAGCGAGAATCGCGCACTTATCTCGCGGCTGCTGTCCGCAACATCTCCTCCAACCTGGGATAATTTTGTACGCCCGATGGAAGATGCCAATGAGCGTTTGGCGCGGGCATGGGGGCCAGTCGGACATTTGAATGCGGTGATGAACTCGCCCGAATTGCGCGAGGCCTACAACGCCACATTGCCCAAGATCACCCAGTATTCCGCCGAACTGGGACAAAACCTGGCCTTGTTCGAGAAATTCAAAGTGCTGCGCAACAGCGCCGAATTTTCCCAACTGAGCACGGCACGCCAGAAAATCATAGAAAACGAATTGCGTGACTTTCGACTTGGCGGGGCCGAACTGGCGGCTGACCAGAAGAAGCGGTACCTGGAAATTCAGGAACGCCAATCTGAATTGTCCTCGCGTTTTTCCGACAATCTGCTGGACGCAACCAACGACTTTACGCTGCTCATTGAAAAACGCAGCGACCTTGCCGGTCTGCCGGAAGACGTGTTGCAAACGGCGCGCGAAGCGGCGCTGGCCGCCAAAAGGACCGGTTGGCTGTTCACGCTAAAAGCCCCGTCCTATATGCCGGTGATGCAGTTCGCCGACAACCGCGAGCTGCGCGAGAAGATTTATCGCGCTTATGCCACACGCGCTTCCGAGTTCGGTAAGCCGGATTGGGACAACACACGCCTGATGGATGAGATCGTTGCGCTGCGCGCCGAGGAAGCTGAACTTTTGGGTTTTGCCAATTACGGCGAGCTTTCGCTGGCGGCCAAGATGGCGGAGACGCCGCAGCAGGTGGTGACCTTCATGCGCGAACTGGCACAGCGCGCGCGGCCCTTTGCGGAAAAAGACCTGGCCGAACTGCGCGACTATGCGCGCGATGCACTTGCACTCAGCGAACTGAATTCGTGGGATGTCGCCTACGCAAGCGAGAAGCTGCGTGAGCAACGCTACGCTTTCTCCGAGCAGGAAGTGAAGCAATACTTCCCCGAAGATGCCGTGCTTTCCGGTTTGTTCAAGCTGGTGGAAACGCTGTATGGCCTGCGCATCAGCGCTTCCAGCGCACCGATTTGGCATGAGACGGTGCGCTTCTTCGACATCAGCAATGCACAAGGCGAGTTGGTCGGCCAGTTTTATCTCGACCTGTACGCGCGCAACAGCAAGCGCGGCGGTGCATGGATGGATGATGTCATCACGCGGCGGCGATTGGCTTCCGGCATTCAAACGCCGGTGGCGTATCTCAATTGCAACTTCTCGTCGCCGGTGGGCGGCAAAGCGGCTGTGTTTACCCATGACGAGGTCATCACCCTGTTCCACGAATTCGGTCACGGCTTGCATCATCTGTTGACCGAAGTGGAAGACCTCGGCGTGTCCGGCATCAATGGCGTGGAGTGGGATGCGGTCGAGTTGCCCAGCCAGTTTATGGAAAATTTTTGCTGGGAATGGGATGTGCTGCGAGACATGACGCGTCACGTGGAGAACAGCGCAACCTTACCGCGTGCTTTGTTCGACAAGATGCTTGCTGCAAAAAACTTTCAGAGCGGACTGGCCGCCTTGCGCCAGATCGAATTTGCGTTGTTCGACATGCTGATGCACAGCAGCTTTGAAGACGGAAAAGGCAAAAGCATCCTGCAACTGCTGGACGAAGTGCGCGCCGAAGTGGCGGTGCTGATCCCGCCCGCATTCAACCGTTTCCCGCAGAGTTTTGCGCACATATTTTCCGGCGGTTATGCGGCGGGTTATTACAGCTACAAATGGGCGGAAGTGCTTTCAGCAGATGCTTACAGTCTGTTTGAGGAACACGGAATACTTAACCCGGATGTGGGCGCCCGCTTTAGAGCAGAGATTCTGGCGATGGGCGGTGCGCGACCGGCGATGCAATCATTCACCGCGTTTCGCGGACGCGAGCCGTCTATTGATGCGCTGTTGCGACATAATGGACTGGTCGAAGTTTGATCCCAGATTGTTCATTAGACCTGAATCTGGTGATTGAGCAGCATTCCCCCCTTTGAAAAAGGGGGGCTAGGGGGGATTTGAAGGTGGCACGAAAACAGAAATCCCCCTCAATCCCCCTTTTTCAAAGGGGGAAGCATGTTGAATTTTACAATGGATTATTTGGGTTGATAATTTATGGCTTGGCATGAACATGGAGAAGTTATGAAACTATTTTTCTTTTTGTGCACCCTTGTTGTGTTGGGCTGCGCAAATGCAGGCGAGCTTTACCGTTCCATCGACAGTAGCGGCAAGGTGCATTACAGCGATAAGCCGCTGGTCGGTTCGGAGGATATTGAAAAACTGAAATTGGGCAGCGAACCTGCGCCCGACGACAGCCTGCCTTACGAAACCATGCGCGCCAAACAGAACTTCCCGGTAACGCTGTATGCATTCCCCGATTGCGGTGCTGCCTGCCAGCAAGCGCGCGATTTGCTGAGCAAGCGCGGCATTCCCTTCACTGAAGTCAACTTACTGACTCAGGAAGAGATTGACGCGTACCGCAAAGCTTCCGGCTTCAATGATGCCCCGGCACTCGCCATCGGCAAGACTTGGATCAGGGGGTTTCTCGCCGAGCAGTGGAACAAGGAACTGGATGTTGCCGGTTATCCCAAGAGTGCCCCCTACCGTCCGCGTCCTGCAACGTCTGCGGTCAAACCGGCCCCCGCACTTGCGCCATGAAGCTGACCACCTGGAACGTCAACTCGCTCAAAGTGCGCCTGCCGCATCTGCTTGAGTGGTTGGTGACCAATCCGGTGGATGTGGTTTGTTTGCAGGAGACCAAGCAACAGGATGCAGATTTCCCGCAAGCCGAATTGAACGCAGCGGGCTACCACAGCGCCTTTAGCGGGCAGAAGACTTATAACGGCGTGGCCATCCTGAGCCGCGATCCGCTCAGCGAGGTGCAATACGGTATTCCGAATTTCGACGATGAACAGAAACGTGTCATCGCCGCCACCATCAACGGTGTGCGCGTGGTCTGCGTGTATATCCCCAATGGACAGGAAGTCGGCTCCGACAAATTCCAGTACAAACTCAAATGGCTGGCAGCGCTCAATGGCTGGCTAGCTGAGCAGCTAACGATATATCCCAAGCTCGCGCTATTGGGCGACTACAACATTGCGCCGGAAGACCGTGATGTCTATGACCCGGTCGCATGGCAAGGCAGCGTGCTGGTCAGCGAACCGGAACGCAATGCTTTCCAAAGCCTGTTGCATTTGGGTTTGCGCGATGCGTTCCGGCTATTTGAGCAAGCCGAAAAAAGCTATTCATGGTGGGATTACCGCATGATGGCCTTTCGCCGCAACATGGGTCTGCGCATCGACCACATTCTCATCAGTCAGGCCTTGCAATGCACCGCGTGCCGCATCGACAAAGCTCCGCGCAAATTGGAGCGGCCTTCCGACCATACCCCTGTGATCGCGGAAATCAGTTGAGTTCTGCTGTTCTCGAACTACTCTATCAAGACTCCTTTCTGCTGGTTGCCAACAAACCCGCCGGATTACTGTCCGTGCCGGGACGCGGAGCAGACAAGCAGGATTGTCTTTCTGCGCGCCTGCAACAGAAATTCCCCGATGCGCTGGTCGTGCATCGACTGGATATGGCGACTTCCGGCTTAATGGTGTTTGCGCGCGGCGCGGAAATGCAGCGCCGCCTTTCGCAGATATTTCGCGAACGTGAAGTGCAAAAACGCTATCTCGCGGTGGTGGGCGGAAAGCTGGAACTTACGATTGGCGAGGTGAATCTGCCTATCGTTGCAGATTGGCCGAATCGCCCGTTACGCAAGATTGATACTGAACAGGGTAAGCCCTCGCTTACGCGCTATCGGCAGTTGATCCTTGATGTTGACTCGTCGCGCGTTGAACTCGAACCCGTCACAGGGCGCACCCATCAGTTGCGAGTACACATGGCCGCCATCGGCCATCCCATCCTTGGCGATGCCTTGTATGGCGATGCAGCCAGTGCCCCGCGTTTGCTGCTGCATGCGTGTTCGTTAAGTTTCGCGCACCCTTTAACTGGCGAGCCATTGAACTTTGGGAGCTCGCCCCCATTCTAACTGCGGTTCGCAATTGCGCTGTTTTAGCTGTTCCATTTTTTAGTTCGTTGTTTTTATCATTCCTTAAGGATTCCAATGAAACGTTTTGCAATTTTCCTGACCATTGTTTTGACCAGCCTTTCTCTGCTTGCTGCAAACGCAGAAGCCAGACGTTTCGGCGGTGGCGGCAGCTTCGGCAAGCAGCGTACGATGAGCGCGCCGGTACAAAAAGCTCCTGCTGCTGCACCTGCGCCCGGCGCTCCGGCACAACCTGCTGCCGCTCCGCAATCCACCGGCAACAGATGGCTCGGCCCCTTGGCTGGTCTGGCCATTGGCGCCGGTTTGGGTGCGATGTTCGCTGGCGGTGGTATGGGTGGTATGGGCGGCGCGCTGGGTGGTATCTTGATGGCTTTAGCTGCCGGTGCTGTAGTCATGCTCCTGATATCGATGTTCCGCCGCAAGCAGCAACCTGCGATGCAATACGCCGGAGCGGGCGCGCCTTACGGTGACATGCAGGAGCCTGTGCAACAACCTTTGAGCGGCAGCGTGGCAGCACCCGTCGCTGCGGCCAATATCCCCGCCGACTTCCCGGTGGAGAATTTCCTGCGCAGCGCCAAGACTTCATTCATCCGCCTGCAGGCTGCCAATGACCGCAAGGATTTGGACGACATCCGCGAATACACCACACCCGAGATGTTCGCCGAGGTCTCAATGCAAATCCATGAGCGCGACAACACTCCGCAAAAGACCGATGTGCTCGTTGTCAATGCGGACCTGCTGGAAGTGGTTACCGAGAACGACCACGCCATCGCCAGTGTGCGCATGAGTGGGCAATTGCGCGAGAACAACGTCACGCCGGAATACTTTAACGAAATCTGGAATGTGCAGAAGAGCCTCAAGGACGACAAGTCTGTTTGGTTACTGGCCGGAATTCAGCAGGTTTAGTCACAATCTCAAGTAAAATAGTGGGCGCTGCATATTTCTGCGCCCTTATTTTTTGGAATCGATAGCAATGCGTTTTTTCCGGCTACTCAAGATTATTTTTGTCGTCCTTCGTTTTGGTCTGGATGAATTTATACTGGCACACGAGAAGACAAGTTGGTTGCTGCGTCCACTCAATTGGTTACTTTTTTTTCGCAACACCTCTCGCCCGCGCGCCGTGCGGTTGCGCTTGGCGCTGGAGACATTGGGTCCGATCTTCGTCAAGTTCGGCCAGATGCTCTCCACTCGCCGCGACTTGATCCCTATCGACATAGCTGATGAGTTGGCTAAATTGCAAGATCGTGTACCACCTTTCCCTTCTGCACAGGCTGTCGCTTTGCTGGAATCTGCTTATGGCAAGCGGCTGCATGAAGTGTTTGCTGAGTTCGATGAGACGCCGGTGGCCAGTGCTTCGGTTGCGCAAGTGCATTTTGCCGTGTTGCCGGACGGGCGCAATGCAGCGGTAAAAATTTTGCGCCCCGGCATCTTGCGCGTCATTGACCATGATGTTGCCTTACTGCAAATTTGTGCCGGATTGATTGAGCGCTGGTCGGCAGACGGCAAGCGCCTGAAACCAAAATTGGTTGTCGCCGAATTTGAAAAATACCTGCACGACGAACTGGATATGATGCGCGAATCAGCCAACGCCAGCCAATTGAGGCGCAATTTTGCCGACGCCAAATTGTTGTTGGTGCCCGAAGTCTATTGGGACTGGTGTTCCGAAAAAGTAATGGTGATGGAGCGCATGCACGGCATGCCGATTAGTAACATCGCGGGATTGCGTGCGGCTGGAGTTGACTTGTCCATGTTGGCGGTCCACGGCGTGGAGATTTTTTACACGCAAGTATTTCGCGACGGCTTCTTTCATGCCGACATGCATCCTGGCAACATTTTGGTCACGACCGATGGACGTTATGTAGCAATGGATTTCGGCATCGTGGGCACGCTCACCGACACTGACAAAAATTACCTCGCACAGAACTTCCTTGCTTTTTTCAATCGCGACTATAAGCGCGTTGCTGAATTGCACATCGAATCCGGTTGGGCACCTGCAGATACGCGGGTGGATGAATTCGAAGCCGCTATACGTTCGGTGTGTGAGCCGATATTTGACAAGCCTTTACGCGATGTTTCGTTCGGCAAAGTGCTGCTGCGCTTGTTCCAGACTTCACGCCGTTTTGGCATCGAGATTCAACCCCAGTTAGTGCTGTTGCAAAAAACTTTGCTCAATATTGAAGGCTTGGGACTGCAACTCGATCCAGAGTTGGACCTTTGGAAAACTGCCAAACCTTGGCTGGAACGCTGGATGAGCGAACAAATCGGTTGGCGCGGTTTTGTCAAAGCATTGCGCTCCGAGGCTCCGCGTTATGCAGCCTTACTGCCGCAACTGCCGCGCTTGTTACATCAGCGCTTGACCGATGATTCTGCTACGTTAACTGCTTCGCTGTTGCGCGAAATGCTCAATCAGCAGAAAAAACGCAATGTTTGGCTGGCTGTGATTGCGCTGCTATTAGGTGCGTTTTTGTTTTTTTCCGCATACTTATACGTCGCTTAAACGAATCCGCTTTCCATTAGCTCTTTAGACAAAGCCTTGTAGTCCACCGCTCCCGGACTATGGGGTGCGTATGCAAATACGTCCAAACCGTGCATTGGGCTTGTCGCTAAAGCTACAGTCTCTCCGATGCGCGTCCTGCAAACCAAATCCCCATAACGTTGTTTTAGCTTGTCGTAAATGTCGTAGGAAAGTTTTCGGCGCGAATCGAAGCGCGTAACAAGTATTCGACGTTCAAATTTGCGTTTTAGTTTTTTTTCCAGCACGTTGAGTGCGGCATCCAATCTATGCACACCATGTTGCGACAAAAAATCCGCTGATACAGGTATCAATACCCGGTCTGCTGCCAGTAATGCATTCAGCGTTAGCACACCCAGCATAGGACAGCAGTCAATCAGGATTGGGGCGCCTGTAAGTGCTAACTCCTCGCTTAAACCCTGCTTTAACATTTTCGCGGCCTGCGGGTCACTTCCGTACAAAGCATCTATCTTTGAAAGTTCTAACGTTGCTGGAATGATTTGCCAGCCTGCCGGAGTGTTATGCATCAATTTGGCAAGTGGAACCTTGTCCCTGAAGAAGGACACCATACTTTTTTCTTGAGTTGTGCCATTTTTTAGCCCTGAAGCCAGGCTCAGGTGTCCCTGCGGATCCATGTCGAGAGCTATAGGATTACGTTGCGACAGCGATAATGCTGCGGCAAGATTCAAGCAAGTAGTGGTTTTACCCACTCCGCCCTTTTGGTTGAATACGGCGATGACCGCCATGTTGAAACACCTCTGGTTAATGGAACGGAGCCAGATTATTCTCCTCAAAGTTGACGAGAATAAGTCAGGAAATTGGCGCGTGTTGATTACTCGACCGTGACCGACTTGGCAAGATTGCGTGGTTTATCCACATCCGTCCCCTTCTGCAATGCTACGTAATATGCCAGCAGTTGCAGCGGGATAGTGTGCAGAATAGGGCTGAGATAACCTGCGTGTTCGGGCATTTGCAGGATATGGATGCCTTCTGCTTCTTTGATGTGAGTGTTTGCGTCGGCAAACACATACAGCTCACCGCCGCGCGCTCGGACTTCCTGTAGATTTGACTTCAATTTTTCCAGTAAAGCATCATTGGGCGCGACCGAAACAACCGGCATGTCTTTGTCCACCAATGCCAATGGGCCATGCTTCAACTCACCCGCCGGATAGGCTTCAGCATGGATGTAGGAAATTTCTTTGAGCTTGAGCGCGCCTTCCAGAGCAATTGGATAATGCAGGCCGCGTCCGAGGAACAAGGCATGATGCTTGTCGGCAAAATATTTGGACAGTTCGGCGATCTGCGGTTCCAACGCCAGGACTTTCTTCACTGCACTGGGTAAATGGCGCAGCTCGTGCAAGAACTGTTGCTCGCGCTCACTACTCAGGCGTCCGCGCAATTTGGCCAGTACCAGCGTCAACAGGAACAAGGCTGCCAGTTGTGTGGTGAACGCTTTGGTGGAAGCGACGCCGATCTCGGGACCGGCGCGCGTCATCAGGCGTAATTTCGATTGGCGCACGATAGCGCTTTCCGGCACGTTGCAGATCGCCAGCGTGAATTCGTGCCCGGTCTGTTTGGCGTGGTTAAGTGCGGCCAGCGTATCCGCCGTTTCTCCCGATTGCGAGATAGTCACCACCAGTGTTTTTGGATTGGCGACGCTGGTGCGGTAGCGATATTCGCTGGCGATCTCGACCGTGCATTGGATGCCGGCGAGTTCTTCCAGCCAGTAGCGCGCCACCATGCCCGCATGGTGGCTGGTGCCACAAGCCAGGATGAGGATGCTTTCGACTTGCGGAAAAACGGTATTGGCTTCTGCACCGAAGATGCCGGGTACCATGGAGCGGCTATTGCACACCGATTCCAGCGTGTCTGCCAGCGCCTGCGGTTGCTCGTGGATTTCCTTTTGCATGTAGTGCTGGTACTCGCCCAGCTCCACGCTGTCGTTATTCAACTCACTGACGTGCACCGCACGCTTTACCGCTTTGCCTTGCACATCGAAGATGCGGTAGTCGGCGAGGTTCACTTCGACCACGTCGCCTTCTTCCAGGTACACCACGTTCTTGGTGACTTGTAGCAGGGCGGACATATCGGATGCAACGAAGTGCTCACTCTCACCCACTCCCAGCAATAACGGACTACCCTTGCGCGCGGCAATAAGCTGATGCGGATTGTCTGCCGCCACCACACCGATGGCATAGGCGCCGACCAGTTGCGCCAACGCCATTTGCGTGGCAACCAGTAGGCTGTTTTGCGCGTAGTGGCTGTGGATCAGGTGGGCAATGACTTCGGTATCGGTATCGGAGGTGAATTCGTAGCCGCGTGCATTCAGGTCAGCGCGTAGCGCTTCGTAATTTTCGATGATGCCGTTGTGTACCACGGCGATAAGGTCGCAACTGAGGTGTGGATGTGCGTTACGCTCGCTCGGCATGCCGTGCGTGGCCCAGCGGGTATGTGCGATTCCCAGCTCGCCATGAGTGTTCGCACTTTTTTGCTCCAGCTCCGCAACGCGACCGATGCTGCGCACTCGCGTCAGTTTTCCATCTCGCACAACCACCAAACCTGCCGAGTCATATCCGCGATATTCCAGTCGCAACAAGCCATTTAGCAGAATTGGCACCACATTACGGCGCGCGACAGCGCCAACGATTCCACACATTTTATTTTTTCCCTTTTTGCGGCCGCTTCCAGCCTGCAATGGTCATTTGCTTGCTACGCGACAGCGTCAATTCTCCGGGAGGAGTATCTTTGGTGATAGTGGAACCAGCACCAATCGTTGCGCCCTTTCCCACTGTTACGGGTGCGACTAACTGCGTGTCTGAGCCTATAAATACGTCGTCTTCAATGATGGTGCGGAATTTATTCGCCCCATCGTAATTGCATGTGATGGTGCCTGCGCCAATGTTGACGCGACTTCCCACGGTACTGTCTCCGATGTAACTCAGATGATTGGCCTTGCTTCCTCTGCCGATCTCGCTGTTCTTGATCTCAACGAAGTTGCCGACATGCGCATCGTCATGCAGTTTGCTGCCAGGACGCAGCCGCGCGTAAGGACCAATGTGGCAGTTAGCACCTACTTCGCTGTCGTTGATGTGGCTGAATGGCGCGATCTGCGTATCTTGTGCAATAGTAGCAGTGCTAATCACGCTGTAAGCGCCTACTCGCACTCGGTCGCCCAATGTCACTTCACCCTCGAAGATACAGCCCACATCAATTTCGACATCGCGTCCGCAAACGAGATTGCCGCGCACGTCGATGCGCGCCGGATCGTAAATAGTCACTCCTTGCGCCAGCATTCTGTTGGCGATGGTCTGCTGCCAAATGCGCTCAAGGTTAGCTAGTTGTACTTTGCTGTTGATGCCCTCGACTTCCCAGTGATGCGCGGGCTGCACCGTATGCACCGTCAATCCTTGCTTAACGGCCATCGCGACAATGTCGGTCAGGTAGTACTCGCCTTGTGCATTGTTATTCCCCAACTTGCCCAGCCACGAGCGTAACTTTGATGTCGGTGCCAGCATAATCCCGGTATTCACTTCTTTGATATTGCGTTGCTCCGGCGTTGCATCTTTCTCTTCCACGATACATTGCACATCTCCCTGCCTGTTGCGCACTATACGACCATAGCCAGTTGGGTTATTAAGCCTGACGGTCAACAACGTAAGCCCGCCTCCCGCTTGCTGCATCTGGTGCAAGGTATTGTGTTGGATCAAGGGCACATCGCCATATAACACCAGCGTGCGGCTGTTATCGACAAAATGTGGCATAGCCTGCAGCACTGCATGACCGGTGCCAAGCTGCGGCTCCTGAATTACGAACTTTGCTCCATAGTGTTGCATTGCTTGTGGTACGGCTTCTCCGCCATGTCCGTACACTACGCATATTTGCGTTGGCTGAAGCGACATTGCGCTATCCAGCACATGCTGCACCAGCGGTTTCCCTGCCAATTCGTGAAGCACTTTGGGCTTGTCTGAATGCATTCGTGTGCCCTTGCCTGCAGCCAGAATAGCGATGTTTAAAAGGTTCATATTCTGCGTTTTTTTAATGAATTCTAAGTATATAGTTTGCTCAACAAAAAAGCAGCCGAAGCTGCTTTTTTGTTCAATGCTATACAATTTTTCTTAGTGTGAAGGCTTGCGCAATTGGTCAATTGCACGCAGTTGCGCTATTGCTTCAGCTAGTTCGGCTTGCGCTTGCGCGTAGTCGATATCTGAAATGCGGTTCTTCATCGCTTCTTCCGCCAATTGCTTGGTTTCCTTCGCTCGCGCTTCATCCAGATCCCCACCGCGAATTGCTGTATCGGCCAATACAGTAACCACTCCCGGTTGTACTTCCAGCATGCCGCCAGAAACGTAGATCAACTCTTCCTGTTCTTGATCTGGGCGTTTGATGCGCACCGCACCTGGTTTGATGCGAGTCATCAGGGCGGTATGGCGAGGGTAGATACCCAGTTCTCCCATCTCGCCCGGTACCACGATGACTTCCGCAAGGCCGGAAAAGATCTGCTCTTCGGCGCTCACAACATCCACGTGTACGGTCATTGCCATGGTTATTCCTTTTGTTAATTACAGCGTCTTGGCTTTTTCTACTGCTTCTTCGATGCCGCCCACCATGTAGAAAGCTTGTTCCGGTAGGTGATCGTATTCACCTTCGACGATACCCTTGAAACCCTTGATGGTGTCCTTCAAGGTTACATATTTGCCAGGACTTCCGGTAAATACTTCAGCCACGTGGAACGGTTGCGACAAGAAGCGCTGAATTTTGCGAGCGCGGGCCACGCTAAGCTTATCTTCAGGAGACAGTTCGTCCATACCAAGAATGGCGATAATGTCGCGCAACTCTTTGTAACGTTGTAGGGTTTGTTGAACATTGCGTGCCACGTTATAGTGCTCTTCGCCCACGACTAGTGGGTCGAGTTGGCGCGAAGTTGAGTCCAGAGGATCGACTGCCGGGTAGATACCCAGCGAGGCAATGTCGCGGCTCAACACGACAGTAGAGTCCAAGTGCAAAAAGGTGGTTGCAGGCGATGGATCGGTCAAGTCATCCGCTGGTACATACACAGCTTGAATTGAAGTGATCGAGCCAACCTTGGTGGAAGTAATACGCTCTTGTAGGCGTCCCATTTCTTCAGCCAATGTCGGTTGGTAACCCACAGCAGAAGGCATGCGGCCCAGCAAAGCAGACACTTCAGTGCCGGCCAGTGTGTAACGGTAAATGTTATCCACGAAGAACAAAATATCACGACCTTGATCGCGGAAGTGTTCGGCCATGGTCAAACCTGACAGAGCCACGCGCAAACGGTTACCGGGCGGCTCATTCATCTGGCCGAAAACCATCGCTACTTTAGATTTGGTGAAATCCTTGGTATCGATGACGCCTGCTTCCGACATTTCATGATAGAAGTCGTTACCTTCGCGAGTACGTTCACCCACTCCGGCGAATACAGACAAACCTGCATGTTGCTTGGCAATGTTGTTAATCAATTCCAGCATGTTGACAGTTTTGCCCACACCAGCACCACCGAACAGTCCAACTTTACCCCCCTTTGCGAACGGGCAGACCAGGTCGATCACCTTGATGCCTGTTTCCAGTAAGTCAATAGACGGAGACAATTCGTCGAATTTCGGAGCCTTTTGGTGTATGGCACGCTTTTCTGTGCATTTAATTACGCCAACGTCATCAATAGGGCGACCCAACACATCCATGATGCGTCCCAGCGTACCTTCGCCAACTGGTACAGAAATTGCGCTGCCAGTGGCGTTCACCAACATTCCTCGACGTAGTCCGTCAGAGGAGCCCATCGCAATGGTACGCACTACTCCATCACCTAGTTGCTGCTCTACCTCGAAGGTCAAGCCAGCTTCTGCTGTGGATGTACCCACGTCATCCAAAGTCAAGGCTTCATAAACCTTGGGCATTTTGTCGCGCGGAAATTCGATGTCAACCACCGCGCCGATACACTGAACAATCTTTCCTTGACTCATTTTCAGTTTCCCCGTCTAAATTAATTCTTATACCGCTGCTGCACCGCCGACAATCTCCGAAATTTCTTTCGTGATTGCTGCCTGACGCGCTTTGTTGTAAATCAGTTTTAGTTCGCCAATTACGCTCTTCGCATTGTCTGAGGCTGCTTTCATCGCAACCATGCGTGAGCTCTGTTCAGATGCCATGTTTTCGACCACTGCCTGATAGACCAGCGATTCCATATAGCGAACCAACAGCTCATCGATGACCTCTTTGGCATCCGGTTCGTAGATGTAATCCCAGCTTCCTTCGGCTGTACCGATTTGTTCACCCGAGAGCGGTAACAATTGCTCAACACGCGGCTCCTGTTTCATCGTGTTGATGAAATGGTTATAGCTTAGGTAAATTGCATCGATCTCGCCGGCCACATACGAATCCAGCATGATCTTGACGGCGCCAATCAATTTCTCGATGTGCGGTGTATCGCCCAGTCCTGTCAAATGCGACTTGACATTAGCACCCACGCGATTCATAAATCCTAAACCCTTGCTGCCTATCGGGCAAACGGTGATGCCTTTGCCTTCACCTTCCCACGACTTCATGCGGCTTATCGCCAGACGCAGCACATTGGTATTCAAACCACCGCATAAGCCTTTGTCTGAAGTAACGACGATCAGGCCAACGTTTTTTATGCTGTTGCGCTTGACTAGAAACGGATGTTTATATTCCGGATTAGCGCGCGACAAGTGAGCTGCTACATTGCGAATCTTTTCGGCGTAGGGGCGTGCGGCGCGCATGCGTTCCTGCGCTTTGCGCATTTTCGCTGCGGCCACCATCTCCATCGCGCGCGTGATCTTGCGTGTATTTTCAACGCTTTTGATCTTCGTGCGAATCTCTTTACTGCCTGCCATGATTTAGCTCCCGCTTAGTAAATAGCCGTTGCCTTGAATACTTCAATGGCTACAGCCAACGCTTTTTCATTATCCGCGGACAAATCCTTGGTGGATTCGATAGCATCCATCAACTCCTTGCTCTTAGAGCCGAGATGCGCATGCAGTGCTGCTTCAAAAGCCAGCACTTTGGGGATTGCTACATCGTCAAAGTATCCCTTGTTCACGCCAAACAATGTAGCCGCCATTTTGGAGACCGATAGCGGAGAGTATTGCAATTGTTTCATCAGTTCGGTCACCAAACGGCCTCGCTCCAACTGCTTACGGGTTGCTTCGTCCAAATCGGAAGCAAACTGCGCGAATGCAGCCAGTTCACGGAACTGCGCAAGCGCTAAACGCACACCGCCACCAAGCTTCTTGATGACCTTGGTTTGCGCTGCACCACCTACGCGCGACACTGATACACCGGCGTTGATCGCGGGACGGATACCTGCGTTGAACAAGTCAGATTCCAAAAAGATCTGGCCATCGGTAATAGAGATCACATTGGTTGGCACAAATGCCGAAACGTCGCCTGCCTGAGTTTCAATAATAGGCAAAGCTGTCAATGAGCCTGTCTTTCCTTTGACGGCACCATTGGTGAATTTTTCCACATAATCGGCATTGACACGCGCTGCTCGCTCCAACAAACGTGAATGCAAATAAAATACATCGCCGGGATAAGCTTCTCGACCTGGCGGACGGCGCAACAACAGGGAAATCTGACGATAAGCCCAAGCTTGCTTGGTTAAGTCATCATAAACAATCAGTGCATCTTCACCTCGATCGCGAAAATATTCTCCCATGGTGCATCCGGCATAAGGTGCGAGGAATTGCATCGCTGCGGAATCCGAAGCGGTTGCGGCAACCACAATGGTATAGCCCATTGCGCCGTGTTCTTCCAATTTGCGTACCACGTTCGCTACGGTCGAAGCCTTCTGGCCGATCGCCACGTAGATGCAGGTCATATTTTGACCCTTTTGATTGATGATGGCATCCACTGCTACCGCTGTCTTGCCGGTTTGTCGATCGCCAATAATCAATTCGCGCTGACCACGACCAACAGGAACCATGGAATCGATAGACTTCAGGCCGGTTTGCACTGGCTGGTCAACTGATTTACGTGCAATCACGCCGGGAGCAACTTTTTCGATCTTGTCGGTCATCTTGGCATTGATCGGGCCTTTTCCATCAATGGGCTGACCCAACGCATTCACCACACGGCCACGCAACTCAGGACCAACTGGTACTTCCAGAATGCGTCCGGTACATTTGACCGTGTCACCCTCAGTGATGTGTTCGTAATCGCCCAGCACCACAGCACCGACAGAGTCGCGCTCAAGGTTCAGCGCAAGACCGAAGGTATTGCCGGGAAACTCGAGCATTTCACCCTGCATCACATCGGATAATCCATGTACACGTACGATACCGTCGGTCACGCTGACTACCGTACCTTCGGTGCGAGCTTGGGTCAGTGCTTCGAAGTTATCGATGCGACTGCGAATCAAATTGCTAATTTCGGAAGGGTTGAGCTTCATCTGGTTTTCCTCATTCTTGATAATTCTTTATCAGGCTAGGGCGTTCGCCATTTCACTGAGTCTGGTGCGCGCAGATCCGTCGATCACCTTGTCTCCGGCACGGATTACCACGCCACCCAGCAATTCCTTGTTAATTTGACAGACCAACTTGATTTCACAACCCATACGCTTTTTAAGCGAGCTGGCTATCTTGTCTTTTTGCGTAGATGACAATTCAAATGCCGAGTCGACCACCACATTTACGGACTTTTCCGCCTCAGCCTTCAGTGTCTCAAAGAGAACTGCAATTTCTGGAATCACTAACAGCCGCTGATTTTCTGCTAACACTCGCACAAAATTGTGTTGCTGCTTGCTTGCTTCGCCTCCAAGCAGCGCTTCCATAATGCTTTCTAGCTTCTTCTTGTCGAACCTGGGATTTGTAATGAGAGCTTGAATTTCTGGATGTCTGACAGCTTCTGTCAGAGAAAACAGTATCTCCGACCAAGATTTCAGCGCATTCAGTTTTTGTGCCTCATCAAATGCCGCTTGGGCATAAGGACGTGCTGTGGTGATGGCTTCAGACATGGCGTTTAGATTTCCGCTACGAGTTTATCGAGCATTTCGTTATGGGCCTTGGCATCAATCTCGCGACCAAGAATCTTACCTGCGCCTGCCAACGCAATTGCTGATACCTGTGTACGTAATTGCTCCTTGGCACGAAACACTTCCTGATCAATCTCGGCTTTTGCTCCCGCAACAATGCGGTCACCTTCACCTTTGGCTTGTGTTTTGGCTTCTTCTACAATTTCGCTGGCTCGCTTCTCGCCATTCACCACTATCTCGCCAGCCTTTTCTTTAGCTTCGCGTAGAATCTCTACAGAGCGTTTGGATGCTAATTCCAGGTCATGTTTTGCACGCTCTGCATCCGCTAAACCATCGGCGATCTGCTTCTTGCGTGCTTCAAGGGCAGCGATAATCGGTGTCCAGACGAACTTCATGCAGAACCACACGAACAGTGCGAACATGATCGTTTGGGCGAGAAGAGTTGCATTGATATTCATGCAAGCTTCCTTTCTTAGTTATGCGTTGTCGCTAATGGCGAAATTAATGTGCAACTGCAAACAATACGTACATCGCGATACCCACGGCAATCATCGGAACCGCGTCGACCAAACCCATTACCACGAAAAACTGGGTACGCAGCATCGGAATTAACTCAGGTTGGCGAGCTGCACCTTCCAGGAAACGGCCACCCAAGATACCGATACCAACTGCTGCACCAAGTGCGCCCAATCCCATCATCAATGCGCCAGCGATGTACAGCAGTGCGTTTGCCATTTCCATTTTGTATTTCTCCTATTTGAAAAAGTTTAGTTAATGAATCAAAATTTAGTGATGTTCCTGATGCGCCATATCCAGATATACCACGGTCAGCGTCATAAATATGAACGCTTGCAGTGTCACAATCAGAATGTGGAAAATTGCCCATCCTAAAGATAGCAGGATTTGCGAGCCATACAGCGTTACGCCACCCATCGTGAACCCAGCCCAAGCACCACCCATTAGAGCAATCAGGATAAAGATCATTTCGCCAGCGTACATGTTGCCAAACAAACGCAGCGCAAGCGAGATCGGCTTGGCAATAAGATTAACACCTTCCAGCAAAAAATTGACCGGCATGCCCCACTTGCCGAACGGTTGCAATGTAAGTTCACCCACGAACCCTCCGAAACCTTTCATCTTGACGCTGTAGTACAGCACTAAGATGAACACTCCTATGGCCATCCCAAAGGTTGCATTTGGATCGGTAGATGGAACGACTTTAAAGAAGGGGACGCCCGCCCATGTCATCAATGATGGAATGTAATCAATAGGCAGTAAATCCATCAAATTCATGGTAAAAACCCAGAAAAATATTGTCAACGCCAATGGTGCGACCATATTATTTTTGCTGGAGAAAGATCCCCGCACACTGGTGTCGATAAATTCGACAGCCCATTCGCAAAAATTCTGCAGCCCGTTCGGTGTTCCTGCTACAGCTTTTTTGGCTACGCTGCGAAACATCAATAAAAATATCGCTCCCAGCAAGAAGGACATAATTAGGGTATCCAAATTTAGGGCCCAAAATCCCATTGCTTTTGCTTGTTCTGCCGTATGTGCTACACCCCAAGTACCATCCGGTAAATGGCCATAGGTTAAGTTTTGCAGGTGATGGTGTATATATTCTGCTGATGTTTCAACTTCACTGGACATGTTTTAGTCGCTATCTTCAGTCTTGATCTTCAAAAATAACCGGCCTGCCACAAGCGCCGCTTGCCCTAATACAAAACCACCTAAAACTACAGTAGGTAATAATTTCAACAATGCCAAGCATATCCCCAGCATTACAAACACCAGCAAATATCGCTCGGCAGCAAAAAAATACAGTAACCTTAACTGTTGATGTGCATCATTGTTAGAAAGCAATGTTGATCTAGCCATTCTCCAAGCTAGTAGTGCTCCATTAACAATGGATACCCCGCCCCCCATTATCACCGGTATCGCATATTCGTGCGATAAACCCAAGCCGTAAGCTGTGCCTGATGCGGCTATGGTGACCCAAACTTGTAACCAGATCACTTTGCGAGCTAATTGTATTTCTTGAACTTCGGCATTGAAAAGCGGCGGAATAATATCGACGTTTGACGGGAGTGTCAAATTACGGATATGCCTAGCCCCCTTGCCACAGCTCAACTCATCGTCCTTTTCGAAGCCCAACTAGTAGTTCATCCAAATGGTCATTATTCGAATACTCAATTACCAACTTACCGCCGCCCTTGTTATTCGATTTAATTTCTACGCGGGCACCGAGGTGCGCACTCATTTCTTCCTGTAACTGTTGTGTATCACGATCCAATTTTTGTGTGATTTTGTTTGACGTTTGGGTTGGCGTTTTATCACTTTGTTGTTGCACAAGTTTTTCAGCTTCGCGAACCGAAAGCCCTTCCAAAATGATTTTATTTGCTAATAGCACTTGCTGCGCACCATCCATCGATAAAAGCGCACGTGCGTGCCCCATATCCAGCGAGCCTCCCATCAGCATGTCTTGCACTATTTGTGGTAGTTTAAGTAATCGTAGAAGGTTGCTGGCTGCGCTACGTGAACGACCCACAGCATCAGCAGCATCCTGATGCGTCATTTGGAATTCGTCAATCAGTCGCTGGATACCAACCGCCTCTTCGAGTGGGTTGAGATCTTCGCGCTGAATATTCTCGATCAGCGCCATAGCTAAGGCAGCGTTGTCCGGTACTTTGCGTACGATGACTGGCACCAACTTCAGATCTGCTAGTTGAGCAGCGCGCCAACGACGTTCTCCAGCAATTATTTCATAACTTCCTTCTACAATTTCGCGCGCTAAGATCGGTTGCATGACACCCTGCACCCTGATCGAAGCAGCAAGTTCATTCAGTGATGTTTCGTCCATGCGGCTACGAGGCTGATATTTGCCTGGTTTTAGTTGTTCAACCTTTAATTCGCGCAGTATGTCGTGCTGTTTTGATGTGCTGTTACCGGAAAGCAACGCATCCAAGCCCCGCCCCAATCCCTTGATCGGTTTTGCCATGGTAATCCCTTATATATTATATATTTATGATGTTGTGACTTGTGCTGTCGCGTTGTTAAGCATCTCGCCAGCTAATGCTAAATATGCTAGCGTTCCTTTGGATTGGCTGTCGTGGTACAACGCTGGAATTCCAAAGCTAGGCGCTTCCGCCAAACGCACATTACGTGGAATTACGGTGCGGTACACCTTGTCGCCAAAATGCTGTTGCAATTGATCAGATACTTGTTGAGCCAATGCATTACGTGGATCGAACATTGTGCGTAACAAACCCTCGATTTCAAGTTCAGGATTAAGATTTTCGCGAACCTTGCGGATTGTATTGACTAAGTCGCTCAAACCCTCTAGTGCGTAGTATTCGCATTGCATAGGAATCATTACTGATTTTGCAGCACACAATCCATTGAGCGTGAGCAGATTCAGCGCTGGCGGACAATCTACCAAAATGTAATCATATTCGTGCAAGATCGGTAGTAATTCTTCTTTCAAGCGCATTTCGCGCCCTTCCACATCTACTAATTCAATCTCTGCACCCGCCAATTCGCGGTTTGCTGGCAAAACATCGTATTTGCACGTTCCTGATTGGACGCGCGCTTCCACAATGGTTTTTTCACCCATCAATACATGATAAATTGTCACTTCTAAATCTGCTTTATTGATACCACTTCCCATAGTTGCATTCCCTTGTGGGTCAAGGTCAATCAACAAAACTCTTTGTTTCGCAGCACCTAGGCTTGCCGCCAAGTTCACACTGGTCGTGGTTTTGCCTACTCCACCTTTTTGATTGGTAATTGCCAATATCTTGCTCATTTTTCTACCCTCAACACGACCAAACTTCGAGCCGCTTCTAGTTTAGGAACCTGCAAAGTTATTACTTTTTCCACTCTTACTCCCGTCGGAAGTCGAGATAATTCTTGTTTTGGTATACCCTTCATGGCTGCCCAACGGCCATTTTCGGCCAATAAATGACTAGTTAATGTAACGAAGTCAGTTAGTTCAGCAAATGCCCGAGAAATTATGCCGTCGAATTTTTGCTGTGTTTGTAAATGCTCTACCCGCTCGCAGCGAACCTCTATATTGTGCAACCCAAGCTCAATTACAGCTTGCTGCACAAACCCTGTTTTTTTGCTGTTGCTATCAAGTAATGTGAACGACCACTCCGGTTTCATCACTGCTAATACAATTCCAGGTAATCCACCTCCACATCCCACATCAAGCCAGCGTTTCGGCCACAGATATGGCAATACAGAAAGACTATCAAGTATGTGTGTACTTACCATTATTTCAGGCTGACGTATGGCTGTAAGGTTGTACACCCCATTCCATTTATACAACAAGGCTAAATATTCGAGTAATTTAACCTGTTGATCCGACGTTACGTCTACGCCCAGTTGTGTAATACCAGTTTTTAGTTCGTGCGCCAAATTCATGCGAGTTTTTCTTGTTTAAAGCCCCGCTTCAAATGTACTAACAATAGGGAAATCGCTGCGGGAGTTATTCCAGAAATGCGCGCCGCCTGTCCTAGCGTTTGCGGTTGATATTGATTCAGCTTTTGCAGAACTTCGATTGATAAACCACGTACGACTGAATAATCCATTTTTTCCGGTAATTTTGTGTTTTCATTCACTTCTTGGCGTGCTATCTCGATCCGCTGCCGTTCTATATAACCCTGATATTTAGCCAGAACATCAATTTGGTCTGCAATTTCTGACTTAGCTTCCGTTTGCGCGCCATGCAAGGTCATTAAAGACGTATAACTCACCTCAGGACGGCGTAGCAAGTCAAACAAAGAATATTCCCTTTCGATTTCTTTACCAAGAACGCGCTCAGCCTCAGCTTTTTCCAGTGTGCTCGGATTCACCCAAGTCGATTTTAGCCGCTCTAACTCGCGCGCAATTCGTTCTCTTTTTACTTCAAAAGCTTGCCAGCGAATGTCATCCACAATGCCTAAATTACGCCCTATCTCTGTCAGACGCATATCAGCATTATCTTCGCGCAATTGAAGCCGATATTCCGCTCGGCTGGTAAACATACGGTACGGCTCTGATATTCCACGCGTTATTAAATCATCAACCATTACACCTAAGTATGCCTCGTCACGTCTCGGACACCAAGGCTCCCGTTCTTTTGCTTGCAAAGCGGCATTTATCCCAGCCAGCAAACCCTGAGCGGCGGCCTCTTCGTAGCCGGTTGTTCCGTTGATCTGACCAGCAAGGAACAACCCAGCTATCATTTTGCTTTCCAATGATATTTTTAGTCCGCGAGGGTCTAAGTAATCATATTCGATAGCATAGCCTGGTCGGGTAATATGAGCGTTCTCCAATCCCTTTATTGAGCGAACTAGTGCTAACTGCGTTTCGAATGAGAGACTTGTCGAAATACCATTGGGATATATCTCATGTGTAGTCAGCCCTTCTGGCTCCAAAAATATTTGGTGCGAATTCTTGCCAGAAAATCGTGTGATTTTATCTTCAATGGAAGGGCAATA
>CAINCU010000047.1 GCA_903847155.1 uncultured Gallionellaceae bacterium
GTAGACAAATACACCAATGAGAAAGAAAAAACTGAAACAAAAAAAGAAACCGAAAACCGGGGCAGCGCCGTTCCGCTGCATGTGAAAGGTTACCCTCTTAAACTCGATGCATTATTGTCTTGACGGAGGGGTCCACTGTACTCTTTTTTTCGAAACAACGGACAGTGCCATGAACAAACTATGTAATGTCTTTAGTAAGCTGGGGCTCGTAATTGGAGTAGCTGCGTTTATAGCCCTTTTAGCCGGCTGTTCATCTTCCCAAAAGGCCATCAAGGTTGATGAAGCAAGAGTAAAGGAATTTGTCCAACACGGATATGATTCAGGCATTGACTACGAAGCTACGACGTCAAAGTTTTTGTTGAAAGTTGATAACGAGTTCAATCAAGTCACCGTTGTCCAGCCGATACGCAATGGGAAATATCCTTTAATCATCTACTTGCCTGGTCTTGGTGAGTCCAGTGAGGCTGGAAAAGGAATGCGTAATGCGTGGGCAAAGTCAGGATATGTCGTTCTCGCGATACAGCCATTGAAAGAAGATGAAAACATATGGTCTTCGGATGCCGCTCTGAGAGCAGAATTTTCCAATATTCGTCACGAGAGATATTCATCTGAAGTCATATCCAGTCGCCTTAACGTATTAGCAAAACTGCTTGAATACATCAAGCAAGGCACCATGTCCGGCGACCAGACTCTTTTTCGTGTGGATTTGGCTCAAATCGCGGTTGTTGGATTTGACGTTGGTGCCAGCACGGCAATGATTGCTTCCGGGGAAGATGTGCCAAATGTTTCCAAAGCGGGATTGTCAATTCAGCCAAACGTGGCTATTGCTCTAAGTCCCCATGTTGACTTCATTGGGGCTGCCTTGGATTCACGATATCAAAACATAAGTATCCCCACCCTCTCTGTCACAAGCGATGCAGATGACGAAACGCATGAAGCTGGATCAATATCTCTTCATCAAGTGCCTTTTCAACATATGCCCCCCGGAAACAAGTTTCTATTGTTATTGTCTGGTGCATCTCACGCCCTGATTGGTGATGCCGATCTGACCAATGATGTTCAAATGGAGGGCAAGGACGGCAGTAAACAAACCGAACACGAAGACAGCGGCAATTCCTCTGGCAGGAGCCGTGGTGGACGTCACGGAAAGAATGGCTCCGGCAGCAAAGGGAAAGGAACAGCGACCTCCAGGCACGAAGAAGAACGTTCTCCAACCCAGCGGGCAAAAGCTGAAGTGGCTCTCGAGCAGGTTACAACTGCATTCCTTAATGCCTACGTAAAGAATGATCGATTCGCAATTGAATGGCTTAATAAGGATGCGCAGCCATGGTTATATGGCATCGGGCAATTACAAGAAAAATAGCATGCTGCCAGGGTGCAAAAATGCCCGTCCATCGTGCGGACAGGCGAGCAGAACAGTCACAGAGAACTTAGCGTGTTCGTTACTGAATTTTGTGCAGCAGCAATTGCACTCTGTATCGTTTGCGTAGTAGTACCGCTACTTGAGCTCGTCGTCGGGTAGGCAGCATTCAAGAGAGATAACAAGCTTGAACTGTCCGATGATGATGTTGAAGATTCTGTTGAGCCCAATAGTGCCGAAAGACCTGAGCTACTGGAATCCGAGGAATTACTTGAAAACAACTGGCCTATTGTATTAGCAACGTTAGCATCAATGATTTGTACAAGCTGTTCCGCTTGGGCTTGTGTCATCTTACCTGTCGAACTGTAGGTTAGCGGTGTTGACGCGTTGCTACCTAACGTGACCGTTGTATTGCCGGATCCAGAAAGGATTTGTGAAAGTGAAGATGCCGATGAATTTGCGGACTGAGTCTGACCGATTGTTGAAGTAGAAGAACCCGAACTTTGATTCAACTGACTCATTGCATCTTGCAGAATAGTAGATGCTAAGCTGGAAATCGTTGTCATAGCCAACTCCAATAAATAAGCATGGATTAAACTAGTATCAATTCTATATCGGCAGCCGGAAGACATACTTGAGGGAGGATTTCACAAGTATTCTGAACTGCTACAAATGAACGCCGCCGGGCTTTTTTCCGCGGGCGCCGACGTCCATTCTTGGATCGTTATCTGATATGGGTTTATATTACTGCCCTCCGGTTTGTAAACGATACGCACTGAGTCCTCGAACATGCAGAAGCCCTTAGTTGTCATTGCAACCCCATGTTATGGCGGTCAAGTCAGCCATGCGTACATGAATTCCGTTCTTCGCCTTATGACAGCGGTTGGCAATACCATACCGCTGTCAATATTGTTACTTGGCAATGATTCCCTAATTCCGCGTGCTAGGGCCATGCTCGTTGCCAACTTTCTTGAGAAGTCAGAGGCGACACACCTGATGTTCATCGACAGCGACATCAGTTTCGAACCCGACCAGTTCGAGCGTCTGTTCAGACAGGACAAAGATTTTGTGGCTGCCATGTACCCCATCAAGAAGATCGATTGGGTCAATCAGCCCATTATTCACAATAAAGGTGAGGCTGCCGATACTGCAGGGCTAAATTACGTCGGCGTACTATGCTCGGGAGATGAGTTGAAAGTCGAAAATCAATTCGCAACCGCAATTTACGCAGGCACCGGATTCCAGCTCATCAAGCGCCATGTGTTTGAAAAACTGGCGGCCGCTCATCCGGAACTTGCGTTTTCCAATATCCATGCCACGATTTCCTCAACAACCTCTGGAAACAACCAATTTGCACTCTTCGATCCTATGATCGACCCTGATACCGGTGAGTATTTGAGTGAAGACTTTGCCTTCTGTCGGCGTTGGCGTGCTTTGGGTGGCGAAATCTGGCTTGATTTGAGAAGCCAGATTACCCATATTGGTAGCGCCGATTTTCGGGGGGATACCACCCCGCGTTATTTCCCTCTTGCTACGAAACTCCCGCCATAATCAATGGGATTTGGTCTAAACCAGAAGCATGATAGATACAAATCTGTACAAAATCACGCGTTCCGGACATTTTGCTGATACAAGTCCGTAGTTAAAATGCAAAAGGTATGGTCAATTCGCAATACATCTGAGCTAAAGAAATGTTTCCGCTGTGCGGATCAGTGTTCAGCATTGTTTTAATTAAATTAGCAACAGTAAGTTGCCTTCGCCATGAAAAAGAAAATCCTATGGTTTGCCGCAACACTTCTTGCTGTCATCGCCGCCTTTTGGTTTTACAACAAACCGGGCGAGCAGTCCGGGAAACCCGAATTCGGACGGCGCGGCGGTGCTGATGGCAAACCGTCGCCAGTTCAAGCTGCGGTGGCGAAAAGCGGCGACATCGATGTCTTCATCAACGCGCTGGGCACGGTCACAGCGCGTAATACGGCCTCAATCAAGGCTAGAGTAGATGGACAATTGGTGCGCATCACCTTTCGCGAAGGGCAAATAGCGAAAGAAGGAGAAGTACTAGCAGAGATTGATCCACGGCCCTTCCAGGTGCAGTTGGAGCAAGCCAAAGGTCAGATGCTCCGCGATCAGGCACTGCTGACCAACGCCAAGCTTGACCTGGATCGTTATCAGGGCTTATTGGCAAAAGACTCGATCGCCAAACAACAAGTTGATACCCAAGAGGCGCTGGTGCGGCAATACGAAGGGGTTGTTCTGTCCGATCGCGGCCAAGTCGACAACGCCCAACTACAACTCGATTTCACACACATTACTGCGCCCGTCTCTGGACGGCTCGGACTTCGCCAGATCGATGCAGGCAACATGATTCATGGCAGTGACGCAAACGGCCTCGTGGTCATTACCCAAACCCGACCTATCAATGTCATCTTCGCCATTCCAGCCGACAGCATTTCGACCGTGCTTGCACGCCTGCGCACCGGCGAAACTCTGGTTGTCGACGCACTTGATCGCGACGGCAAGACCCAACTGGCAGCGGGCAAGTTGCTGACAGCGGACAACCAGATCGATACAACTACCGGCACAGTCAAACTCAAGGCGGAATTCGCCAATATGGACGACAAGCTATTCCCCAATCAATTCGTGAATGCGCGTCTGCGCGTGGAGACAAGACACAACGCCATTCTGTTGCCAGTATCGGCGATCCAGCGCGGCACCCAGGGCACGTTTGTTTATGTCGTCGGTCAGGATCACACAGTCGCCATTCGACCGGTAACGCTCGGGCCGATCTCGGGTGAAACTGTTGCAATCGAGAAAGGAGTCGCTGCCAACGAACAAGTGGTGACCGACGGCGCCGACAAGTTGCGCGAAGGAGCCAAGGTCGAGGTGACCACGCCGGGCGCACGCCAGGCAACAAGCAAAGGGACTCCAGGTGCTGCTTCCGGCGGCTCGGATGATGAGCGGAAAAAAAGATGGGCGGAAATCAATGCGCGCATAGATCGCGGCGAGTTCGGCGAAGAAATGAAGAAACTTCCCGAGGAAGAACGCAAGCAGCGTATGCGCGATTTACGCCGCAAGCACGACGGCGGCCCTAGCCAGGGGCCGCAGTGAATCCCTCCCGTCTTTTCATTCAGCGACCGGTAGCCACGTCGCTGCTGATGGTCGCCATCCTGTTGGCAGGACTGGTGGCTTATCGTGTGCTGCCGATTTCGGCTCTTCCTGAAGTAGATTACCCGACTATCCAGGTAACCACGCTCTATCCCGGCGCCAGTCCCGACGTGATGACCTCGTCAATCACTGCACCACTGGAACGTCAGTTTGGGCAGATGCCCGGCCTGAACCAGATGTCCTCGGCCAGTTCGGGCGGTGCCTCAGTCATCACGCTGCAATTCAGCCTGTCGCTGAGCCTGGACATTGCCGAACAGGAAGTCCAGGCGGCCATCAACGCTTCCGGTTCGTTCCTGCCGACCGATCTGCCAATGCCTCCTGTCTACAGCAAGGTGAACCCGGCCGATGCGCCTGTCATCACGCTGGCAATCACTTCGGCGACATTGCCGCTGCCCAAAATTGAAGACCTCGTGGATACACGCCTAGCTCAGAAACTGTCGCAGTTGCCCGGTGTCGGTCTCGTCAGCATTGGTGGCGGGCAGCGACCCGCAGTGCGCATCCAGGCCAATCCCAAGGCGCTTGCCGCCAACGGTATCAATCTTGACGATGTGCGCACCGCCATAGGTAACGCCAATGTCAACATGGCCAAAGGCAGCTTCGACGGTCCGATGCGCGCATCTACACTGGACGCAAACGATCAGCTCAAGTCAGCAGCTGAGTATCGTGATCTCGTAATTGCCTGGAAGAACGGCGCACCAATACGCTTGCGCGACATTGCCGACGTCATCGATGGCGCCGAGAACGCGCGGCTGGCGGCCTGGGCCAACCATGCGCCGGCCATTATTCTCAACATTCAGCGTCAACCCGGCGCCAATGTGATCGAAACTGTCGATCGCATCAAGAAACTACTGCCGCAACTGCAGGCCGCATTACCCAGCACGGTTGACGTCGAATTATTGACTGACAGGACAACAACCATCCGCGCCTCAGTGCACGACGTTCAGTTCGAGTTGCTTTTGTCGGTGGCTCTGGTCGTGATGGTGATTTTCATTTTCCTGCGCAATGTTCCAGCAACGCTGATTCCTGGAGTCGCCGTACCTCTTTCACTGGTTGGCACTTTCGGCGTCATGTATCTGGCCGGTTTCTCGATCAACAATCTGACCCTGATGGCGCTCACTATTGCAACTGGCTTCGTCGTCGATGATGCCATTGTCATGATCGAGAACATCGCGCGTTATGTCGAAGCTGGCGAATCCCCGATGCAGGCCGCATTGAAAGGATCCGAACAAATCGGTTTCACTATTATTTCGTTGACTTTCTCACTGATCGCCGTTCTGATTCCGTTGCTATTCATGGGCGATGTAGTCGGCCGGCTATTCCGCGAATTTGCGATTACGCTGGCGGTTTCCATCCTGATTTCTGCCGTCGTGTCGCTAACGTTGACCCCGATGATGTGCGCGCGGCTGCTGCACCATACGCCACCGGAACAGCAGGGCCGCTTCTACCGTGCCAGTGGTGCATTTTTCGACAGGGTCATTGCGCGTTATGGCGTCTGGCTCAACTGGGTACTTGATCGCCAGGGAGCGACACTGCTGGTCGCTATCGGTACGCTGGCGCTGACTGTAGTGCTCTACGTCTTTGTGCCCAAGGGGTTCTTTCCGGTACAGGACACCGGCGTCATCCAAGCGATTACCGAGGCCCCGCAGTCGATTTCCTTCGCAGCGATGGCCGAACGCCAACAGGCCGTTGCCGACACTGTGCTAGCCGACCCGGCTGTTGCGGGCCTGTCTTCATACATCGGCGTTGACGGCGCCAACGTCACCCTCAACAGCGGCCGGATGCTTATCAACCTGAAGCCGAAGGCCGACCGTGACGCTGATGCCAGCGGCGTCATCCGTCGCTTGCAAACGCAGCTCGACAAGCTCGGCGGCGTCACCACTTATATGCAGCCGGTGCAGGATCTCACCATTGAGGATAGAGTCAGCCGCACCCAATATCAATTCAGTTTGCAGGATGCCAACCCGGACGAACTTGCGCTCTGGGTACCCAAGATCGTCGAACGTCTGCATAGCTTGCCGGAGTTGCTGGATGTTGCCAGCGACACCCAGGATCAAGGTGTGCAGGCTTACGTTGAAATTGACCGGGCTAGTGCCGGGCGACTCGGAATCACTCCGTCGGCCATTGATAACGCGCTCTATAACGCTTTCGGGCAACGCCTAATTTCGACCATCTTCACCCAGTCCAATCTTTATCGCGTTGTGCTTGAGGTCAAACCGGAATTCCAGCAAGGTATCGCGGCGCTGGAGAACATTTATGTCGTCTCTCCCTCCGGGAGCCAGGTACCACTGTCGTCGATTGCACGCGTGACGGAGAAACCGACCCAGTTAGCCATCAACCACATTGGTCAGTTTCCCGCTTCGACCATTTCGTTCAATCTGGCACCCGGCGTTTCACTGGGCGAAGCCGTAGCCGCCATACGCAAGGCCAGTAGCGACCTCGGCATGCCGATCAGCGTTGAATCCAGCTTCCAGGGGGCCGCCCTGGCCTTCCAGTCTTCTCTCGACAATACACTGCTGCTGATTCTCGCCGCCATCGTCACCATGTACATCGTACTCGGCGTACTTTATGAGAGCTATATTCATCCGGTGACCATCCTGTCGACATTGCCATCGGCCGGAGTCGGTGCGCTGCTTGCGCTAATTGTGTCGCGGAACGACCTTGGCATCATCGGTATCATCGGCATCATCCTGCTCATCGGCATCGTCAAAAAGAACGCAATCATGATGATCGACTTCGCGCTTAGCGCCGAGCGCGACCAAGGAAAGTCTCCGCGCGATGCAATTTATGAAGCCTGTTTGTTGCGCTTCCGCCCCATCCTGATGACCACGATGTCGGCGCTGCTGGGTGCTTTGCCGCTCATGTTGGGGACAGGTGTTGGCTCCGAGTTGCGTCACCCGCTGGGTATCACCATGGTCGGCGGCTTACTGGTAAGTCAGGTGCTGACACTATTCACAACCCCAGTCATCTATCTTGCCTTCGACCGGCTGGCACGACGCGGACGCAGATCATGAACATCTCGGCCATCTTTATCAACCGTCCGGTGGCGACAACACTTTTGACACTGGGGGTGGCACTGGCCGGTGTCGTGGCGTTTACATTGTTGCCGGTTGCGCCGCTTCCGCAGGTCGACTTCCCGACCATTTCCGTGCAAGCCTCGCTGCCGGGCGCCAGTCCGGAAACCATGGCCTCAACGGTCGCAACACCGCTTGAGCGCTCACTCGGCGTAATAGCCGGCGTCACCGAAATCACTTCCAGCAGTTCGCTGGGCAGCACCCGCGTCACTTTGCAGTTCGACCTTTCGCGCAACATCGACGGCGCCGCGCGCGACGTTCAGGCAGCGCTTAATGCCGCGCGTACGCTGTTGCCGACCGGCCTGCCGAGCAACCCGACCTACCGCAAGGTAAATCCGGCGGATGCGCCAATCATGATTCTGTCGCTAACTTCCGCATCGATGTCGCGCGGCCAAATGTACGACGCCGCCTCGACCATATTGGCGCAGAAAATCTCGCAGCTCGACGGTATCGGGCAAGTCACAGTCGGCGGCGGCTCGTTGCCTGCCGTGCGCGTCGAACTCAATCCTCCGGCCCTGAATCGTCTTGGCCTCGGTGCCGAAGATGTACGTGCCGCCATCATCGCGACAAATGCCAACCGCCCCAAAGGCACAATCGAAGACGACAGCCATCACTGGCAGATACTTGCCAACGACCAGGCCAAAACGGCAGCTGATTACATCCCGGTAATCGTGGCTTACCACAATGGTGCGGCCGTACGACTCGGCGACATCGCCAGCGTGGAGGACTCGGTGCAAGACGTCCGCAACGCCGGACTGGTGAACGGCAAACCGGCCGTCATGATGATTCTCAATCGCCAACCGGGTGCCAACATTATCGAGACTGTGGATCGCGTGCGCGCCTTGCTCCCGCAGTTGCGCGCCTCCATCCCGGGTGCTATTGACCTCAACGTGGTCATGGACCGCACACCGACCATCCGCGCTTCGTTACACGAGGTCGAGCGCACTCTGGTGATTTCCGTCGTCCTCGTCGTGCTGGTGGTGTTTTTGTTCCTGCGCAATGCCAGGGCGGCGCTGATCCCCAGTGTCGTCGTGCCGGTGTCCCTGATAGGCACCTTCGCTGTCATGTACCTAGCCGGATTCAGCCTGAACACGCTGTCCTTGATGGCCTTGACCATCGCTACCGGTTTTGTTGTGGATGACGCTGTAGTTGTGCTGGAGAACGTGTCGCGCCATATTGAAAACGGCAGTACGCCGTGCGAAGCGGCGCTCCGTGGCGCGCGCGAGGTTGGCTTCACAGTGCTATCCATGAGCATGTCGTTGATCGCAGTGTTTATCCCCATCCTGCTAATGGGCGGCATCGTCGGGCGGCTGTTTCGCGAATTCGCCGTCACGCTCTCCGCCGCCATCCTTGTTTCACTGGTAATGTCTTTAACCACCACGCCGATGATGTGCGCACGCTTGCTGAAGTCACGCACCGAGGAAAAACACGGATGGTTCTACCATGGCAGCGAACGGATCTTCACGGCCGCATTAGACCGTTACCGCGTTACCCTCGACTGGGCGCTGGCGCACGGGCGCATCATGTTGCTGGTGCTGCTGGGTACCGTCGTCCTCAACGTCTGCCTCTATACCGGAATCCCGCATACGCCCTTTACGGGTATAGCCAAAGGATTCTTCCCGCAGCAGGATGTGGGACGCTTGTCCGGCAGCATCCAGGCCGACCAAAGCATTTCCTTTCAGGCCATGCGCGAAAAGCTGGCGAATTATGTGGAAATAGTGCGCGCCGACCCGGCGGTTGACAATGTTGTTGCATTTACCGGCGGCGGCCAACGCAACTCGGGATTCATGTTTGTTTCATTGAAACCGATTTCAGAGCGGAAAATTTCTGCAGACGGTGTCATCGCACGACTGCGCCCCCAACTCGCACATGAACCCGGCGCCAGCCTGTACCTGCAACCGCAGCAGGATATCCGCGTCGGCGGGCGCGCCAGCAACGCGCAATACCAATACACGCTGCAAGCGGACAACATCGACGAACTGCGTACTTGGGAGCCGCGTATTCGCCAGGCGCTCAGCCAGTTGCCCATACTCGCCGATGTCAACACCGACCAACAGGACAAGGGGCTGCAGACCAGCCTGGTGGTGGATCGTGACGCCGCCGCACGACTTGGCATTACTCAGCGAATGATCGACGCGACACTCAACGATCTATTCGGACAGCGCGAGGTGTCGACCATATACAACCCGCTCAACCAATACTTCGTCGTGATGGAAGCAGCGCCGCAATATTTGCAGAGTCCCGAGACCTTGAAGGATATGTTTGTTATTGCGCCCGGCGGTCTCCAGGTACCGCTGTCCGCATTCGCCCGCTACGAACCGACGTCAACGCCGCTATCGGTCAATCACCAGGGACAGTTCGCTGCATCGACGATTTCCTTCAATCTGCCGGTCGGCGTTTCTCTTTCCGATGCGACAAAAGCCATCAACGATGCCATGCTCAAGCTCGCCGTGCCAACTTCGGTGCAGGGCAGTTTTCAGGGCACCGCCAAAGCCTTTCAGGATTCGCTCAGCAGCCAACCACTGCTGATCCTGGCAGCGTTGATCGCCGTCTATCTGGTGTTGGGTATTCTTTATGAGAGTCTGATCCATCCTCTGACCATTCTGTCCACGCTGCCTTCCGCCGGCGTCGGTGCCATTCTTGCGCTGCTCGCCTTCGGCTCGGAGTTTTCCATCATCGCGCTGATCGGGGTAATCCTGCTCATCGGTATCGTCAAGAAAAACGCCATCATGATGATCGACTTTGCCATCGACGCCGAAAGACTAGACGGCCTGTCTCCGCGTGACGCAATCCATCGGGCCTGCCTGCTGCGTTTCCGCCCGATCATGATGACGACCATGGCAGCGTTGTTCGGCGCGATACCGCTGGCCATTGGCTTCTCGGATGGCGCAGAGTTCCGGCGTCCACTGGGAATTTCCATTGTCGGGGGACTGATCCTGAGCCAACTTCTAACGTTGTATACAACGCCAGTGGTATATCTCTACCTTGACCGTTTCCGGTTGTGGTGTCTGAAGATTTGGCCCAGAAGCCATACCGCGCTTCCCGACACGCCATGAGTAAAAGGATATTGATCATGAAGCTGCAAACTACTTTAATCGCCTTGCTGGCGCTGACCGGATGTATGGTCGGCCCCGACTATCACCGGCCCGATGTTGCCACGCCTGCAGCCTACAAAGAGGCGGGCAATTGGAAAACGGCCGAACCAAAGGACGAGGCACCGCGCGGAAACTGGTGGGAAATCTACGGCGACAACGAATTGAATGGCTTGGTGGCGCAGATCGAGATTTCAAACCAGAATGTTCTCGCCGCAGCGGCACAATACCGTCAGGCGTTGGCGCTGCTCGGTGTAGCGCAGTCAGGATATTTTCCGACGGTGAGCGGAAGCCTATCGGACAATCGCGCCCAAGGCACCTCCCCATCCACGACCGGCACCTCGACGGTGGTTCCGGGCACCCCGATCCGAAACACAACGCGTCTTTCCTTCAGCGCAAGCTGGGAAGCGGATATCTGGGGGCAAATCGGACGCAATGTTGAATCCAACGAAGCGTCGGCTCAGGCCAGTAACGCCGATCTCCGTGCTGCATTGCTTTCGGCTCAGGCAACGCTGGTACAAACCTATTTTCAACTGCGCGCCAACGATGCGGAACGACAATTGCTCGATCAGACCGTGGTGGCCTACGAACGCTCGCTGCAAATCACAAAGAATCGCTATGAGGCGGGCGTTGCCGGCCGCGTCGATGTCGTACAGGCAGAGACGCAGCTGAAATTGACCCAGGCCCAAGCCATCGATCTTGGCGTACAGCGGACGCAGTTGGAACATGCAATTGCAGTACTGGTTGGCAAGACGCCTGCCGACTTCCAGATCAAGGTGACGAACGCACTGCCTGTGCTTCCACCGGTTCCCGCCGCGCTACCGGCCGAGCTACTCGAGCGGCGGCCGGACATCGCCAGTGCCGAACGGCGCATGGCCGGAGCCAACGCACAAATCGGCGTGGCGCAGGCAGCTTTTTTTCCGGCGTTAACATTCAACAGTACCGGCGGATACCAAAACTCCAGTCTCTCTCAACTGGTTACGCTACCCAATCGTTTTTGGTCCATCGGCCCTACGCTTGCGCTAACCCTGTTTGATGCCGGAGCCCGCTCTGCACAAAAAGAAAGCGCCATTGCCGGCTACGATAAAAGCGTGGCTACCTATCGCCAGACCGTGCTCTCCGCCTTCCAGGAAGTTGAGGACAATCTCGCCGCTCTGCGCCAGTTGGCAGACGAGGCAGAGGTGCAACAAGCCGCGTCGAATTCTGCCGCCGAAGCCCTGATGCTGACCGAAAACCAGTATCAGGCAGGTACCGTAAGCTACCTCAACGTGGTCACGGCGCAAGCGACTGCATTGAGCGCACAGAGTAGCAGTATCAATATTGCGGGGCGCAGATTGCTCGCCAACGCCGTTTTGATCAAAGCGCTGGGAGGAAATTGGCAACCCAAAACAAAGTAGTTCTTACTCCACAGGCTTTGGATAAGCCTTGATGCTGCAACCCGGGCGATAAGCTACTGAAAATAGAACAATGTATCTCTCCGGCGAATCTCTAGATTCGCAGATCCTCCACATTGACCACAAAGCGCGATAGATACAAATCTGTACAAAATCGCGCTTTCCAGACATTTTGCAGATACAAGTCTGTAGTCAAATGCAAAACAAGTAATTAATTCGATTGAAACTCAAAGGAATCAAAAATGTTCAAAACCTTCTCAAAACTAATGATCGTTGCCTGCATGACAGCAGTAACACTGCACGGTATCAATGCTATGGCTGATGAAGGGGGCGACAAGAAGGCCGGTGATGGATATCACTGTGATTGGAAACATAAGGATGTTGCCGATATGCGCGCCGCGCATATGAAGGCGTTGCATGACAAGCTTAAACTGACGGATACCCAGGAAGGTGCGTGGGCCAAGTTTTCAGCAGCGACCGAAGCAAAGCCGGTCGTACCATCGAATATGGTGGAGGAAAAGAGTCTTACAGCGCCTCAACGCATGGAGCAGATGCTGGACAGAATGCATCAACACGAACTACTCATAAGCTCGCATCTGGCCGCATTGAAAGATTTTTATGCCGTGCTGACGCCCGAGCAGCAAAAAGTCTTCGACACTGCTTCATCGCATCATCACCATCATTGGACGCCTAAACACGAGATGCATGAGCACCAGAACTAATGAAAAGCTTGAGTCGCTAAAGAGTGACAAGGAGTGAATCATGAAAAAGCTGATATTGGGATTGATATTGTTGGTGGGGACCTTCGCTAGTGGGGTTGCCTCGGCGGATCATGGGCACGGAGGTGGGCATGTGGGATTTTACTTTGGGGTGCCGTTCCCCTTTGCATACCCTTACCCATATTATCCCTATCCTTACTATTCGCCTGTCGTAACGGTGCCGGTAGAGTCACAGCCTCCAGTCTATATCGAGCAGGCCCCAGCACCCCAAGCTGCACCGGCCGCTCCTGCAGTGCAGGGCAGCAACTTCTGGTACTACTGCAAAAAACCGGAAGGTTACTACCCTTACGTCAATGCTTGCCCGGGCGGCTGGACGCCAGTCTCGCCAACCCCGCCGCCACAGAAGTGAACATGGGTATCAGTAGAGGAACCATCAAGGAACGATAATGAACACTAATCTAAAAATATCCCTGCTCGTACTCCCGATATTACTTGGCGCGTGCGCCACAGTACCCAATGGTCCCACCGTTCAGGTTATGCCCGGAAGCACCAAGAATTTCGACCAGTTCCGTGCTGATGATGCTTCATGCAGGGACTTTGCACAGTTTCAGATTGGCGGCGCATCGGCCCAACAGGCCGCCAATAACAGCATGGTGAACAGCGCTGCGGCCGGCACTGCTATTGGTGCCGTAGTGGGTGCAGCGGTGGGTGGTCATCAAGGTGCAGGGGTGGGTGCAGCCACTGGCCTCTTGTTTGGCACAGAAGCGGGTGTTGGCGCTTCGCATCGCTCGGCCTACGGCACGCAACAACAATACAACAATGCATACATACAGTGCATGTATGCAAAGGGAAATCGAGTTCCGGTCTCGGGCAGATTTGTGACACAACCTAGTTATACGCCGCAGCCAAGCATGATCCCCCCGCCTCCGCCCGGTTATGCGCCGCCACCTCCGCCGCCGCCCGGAAATCCGCCTCCGCCACCGCCCCCGAGCAGTGGTGGGGTGCTGCCGGTTCCCCCTGATGCACGTTAGTTCAGTGGAGGAACGAGAACATGCTCAAATCGTTTAGTGTCGTCACAGGTCTGCTGGCAGCGTTGCTGCTAATGCATTCGAACGTGTTTGCCGACGAGTTCCGTCACGAACACGAGCGACATGAATTCCGTGCGGATGCACATTTCATGCATCCTCACGACCTAGAGGTCTGGCGCGGAGGTCGCTGGCACCATGGTTGGCACGATGGACGTCGTGGCTGGTGGTGGTTCGCAGGTGGCATATGGTACTTGTACCCTCAACCAGTGTATCCGTATCCGGACCCGTATCTGCCGCCTGGGGTAATCGTGCAACCAGCACCAGTGGTTGTCCAACAAGCACCGGTCATGGTAGAGCAGGCACCGCCACCGACTACTATTCAGCAAGCCCCACCAATGTCTGTGCCTGCTGCTCCTGTAACACCGCAATACTGGTACTACTGCGCGAGTCCTGCTGGTTATTATCCGGCCGTCGCTCAATGCCCGGGCGGCTGGCAAAAGATCCTGGCGAAATAAGTACCAATTGCTGAATTTGGTCGTAGTCCGACTTGGTTTTGCCGCAAGGCTGATACATTTGGAATTGAGCCGTTTTTCTCTCTGTATTTGCTGTTTAGGTTGCTTACGATCTGTTCAATATGCAATCAAATGAGGTAGCTATCTCATTCAATCTGAATTCTAATTTTTTAGGAGACATCATGAGCTCAATAAATAGTATATCCAGTTCAAGTTATTTATCCTGGTTGCAACAAACGGCCAAATCATCCAACTCAACCCAACAAGTTGGAGGCACAGATTCTGATGGTGATAATGATGGAAGCGGAGGCGCCGGCAAATCTGGTGGAGTGGGTAAATCAGATTTCTTGAACACAATCGTGCAGGCACTTGAGCAAAGTCTAACGAGCAGTTCAAGTTCATCGTCTGCCACATCATCTACCAGCGCCGCAACTTCAACCAGCTCCACGACAGCTTCGAATTCAACTCAGGGTTCTGAGGCTGCATTGCAAACGTTCTTGCAAAATCTATTTGCGTCCATTGGCCAGGCTGACGGAACATCTCCATCTGGAAACGCAACAAGCACAACAGCTGGAAACACTAATGTCGGCAGTACTGCTGCTTCCGGAACTGTCCACCACGGTCATCACGGCCATCATACCGATGGCGCAGAACTGGCCGCCGGTATTCAAAATCTGCTCCAGCAATTAACCGCTAGCAGCCAGACTTCCACATCCGGCACTAGTAGCAACTCCAGCAGCAATAGCACCACTGGTTCAAGCGCAATTGGCAGCCTGAATTCTAGCTTCCAGAATTTGGTAAGCTCTTTGGAGGCTTCTCAAGGGCAAAGCGCAACTGCAGCCAATACGCCAACATTACAAACATTCTTGCAGAACCTGATGCAGAATATCGGTAACGTACAAAATACGAGTGGCTCAGTAATCAGCACTCAAGTGTGACTTAGTTTAAACCGCTGGGAGCAATTGCTCCCAGCGTTTTGTTGGCGATTGCAATTTTGAATGACACTTCAGAATCGAATTTCAAGCCACCTGATTGCAGCACCTGCATGCATTTTTTTATTACTCATGAAGCCAATCATAGATATGGCTGCCATGCGCTTGGTTTCAAAAGTCAGCGAAAGCCGATCATTGAAGTAATAGAAACATCTAGGCAGCTATGCCACTACTATCAAAATAAAAAACCGAATGTAAAACGCAATAAAAGGTAAATGCAGCCACACCTTGTAGATAGGATCAGCTTTCCGTGCAATCCGCCTCATGCACGAAAAACATCTAGCCGACCTTCCACCGCCTAGGCGGTGGGGTTAAAGTGAGTTTGTACACTTGCTCTAACCACAGGAGGCCGAAAAGTATAGCTGAATTGATTGCCTGCAAGCCATGCTTGCAGGTTCATCCGACTTTCAGCGTGAGTTTATCCTCGACAGGGAACTGAATATGACCAAAGGAAAACGAAATGCGCTTCTGATAGTTGGCGTTTATCTTGCGGCCTTGGGTCTGGCGTGGATATGGTTTCATCCGTACTTTGTGGGCGAGAGGGTTCGCGAGAACATTTCGATCGGTGCGAGCGTGCCTGATGTCGAAAAGACATTTCAGGTAAAAGCCTATCACTTTCCCGGTGCCGCATATTGCGGAAAGGACGGACCTCCCAACATTAAGAAAATAGCCGTTGACGAAGCGGGCAGGGTTCCCCTGTTTCCGCTGCCGAAGGTGGCGATTACGACAACGACATTTTGTTTTGACAAAAACGACAAGCTTGTAGCCACGAAGACAGAGCGATGGTTTGGTGAATTATACAAACACCATGAATGATCAACAGAGTGAAGGTGGGATTCTGATTAGCGCGGCAGACTCCGTGAATTTTGTTATGGAGTATGAAAGCTTTATTCACCGCCTCGTAACGCTCGGCATTTATCCATTCGTAGAAGTAAATAGCGAGTGCAATGGACAGGGCGTAAGGTTCCGGTTGAACCCGGAATTGCACGACGCTCTTCCGGATGACTACAACACACTTCAACTCTGCGAAATATTTGGCCTCCAGACTTTGACCGTAAAGAGTGATCTGGAAAAGGAAATTCTATTGGCCATGCTTATGGCGCCCGTAACTTTTGAATATCCCAGCTTCAAGGAGCTGGTCGCGTCAATACGCGTACGTCAGTACATTGTTGAGGCTGCCCGAAATACTGCACTATCTTTCCACACCACCAAAATTGAAAGGCCCGCGGATTACTGGACTTACTCCGAGGATTCTGGATTTACCCTGCTGCCGGGCAAATCATTGATTGAAGCGTTGCGTATGGCAACCCAGCCCGCTGTATCAGGTCAGCTATATGCATTTGCGTGTTACCGCGCCACTGAATATGTGGTTCTGCTGGGAATAGCGCAGGAACTAGCAACGAGCAACCCGGCGCTATTTCAACAACTGCGGCGGCATTGGGAATCGCGCGCCATCATGTCGCAACAGTTTCATGATGTGTTTTTGCGAGAGTA
>CAINCU010000048.1 GCA_903847155.1 uncultured Gallionellaceae bacterium
ACCGCGAAGCGGCGGCGCACCGGGGTCGCCTTCTTTTTGGTCACTTTTTCTTGGCGAAGCAAGAAAAAGTGACTAGCTGTCGGGCTACCCCCGACGGGGTTAGGTTTGAATTTGGAGAGTCCGTTCATGCTTCGACAAGCTCAGCACGAACGGGGAAAGATGAGCGGTAATCGAAGAGTGCGCCCTCACCCTAGCCCTCTCCCAGCGGGAGAGGGGACTAAAGCGATATGTTGGAAAGGCGCATGCAGAGGCGATCTACACTATGCGTAGCGTGTGGATTGCCTATTGACAGGCATCTCCATGAGGTGATGGCTTGAAAATTAGCGGTGGGTTTGAGCGTCCAGTCCGTCCAGCACCATCTCCGCCGCACGCAGCACGGCGCGCGCCTTGTTCTGCGTTTCCAGCCATTCGCTGTCCGGCACCGAGTCGGCGACGATGCCCGCTCCCGCTTGCACATACAGCGTCTTGTTTTTCACCACCGCTGTGCGCAGGGCGATGGCAACATCCATGTCGCCGTTGAAGCCGAGGTAGCCGACGGCACCCGCGTAGATGCCGCGTTTGCTCGGCTCCAGTTCATCGATGATTTCCATCGCGCGCACTTTGGCGGCGCCGCTCACGGTACCTGCCGGGAAGGTGGCTTTGAGCACATCCATCGCGCTCAATCCTTCTTTCAGTTTGGCTTCGACGTTGGAGACGATGTGCATCACGTGCGAGTAACGCTCGATCACCATTTTGTCGGTGAGTTTCACCGTGCCGTTCTGCGCCACGCGCCCGATGTCGTTGCGGCCGAGGTCGATCAGCATCAGGTGTTCTGCCAGCTCTTTCGGGTCGGCCAATAATTCTTCGGCCAGTTCGGCATCCTTCAGCGGTGTCTTGCCGCGCGGGCGCGTGCCGGCGATGGGACGCACGGTGACGGTGTCGCCTTCAAGGCGCGCCAGTATCTCCGGCGACGAGCCGACCACGTGATGGTCACCCATGTCGTAATAGAACATGTAAGGCGACGGGTTGATGCTGCGCAGCGCGCGGTACAGCGACAGCGGCGACGCAGGAAAGGCTTGCGCCATGCGTTGCGACAGCACCACCTGCATGATGTCGCCGTCGAAGATGTACTGCTTGGCTTTCACCACGGCGGCCTTGAACGCGTCTTCGCCGAATTCGGATTTCGCTTCATAGCGGCGCATCTGCGGCGCATCGGGAATCTGTACAGGTTGGCGCAAGGCGCGTTGCAGTGCTTCAAGACGTTGCAATGCGTTACGGTAGGCATCAGCACGCGCCGGATCGGCATACACAATGAATGTCAGTTTGCCGGACAGGTTGTCAATCACCGCCAGTTGTTCGGTGAGCATCAGCAGGATATCGGGCGTACCGATCACATCCGGTTTGACTGTTTTGCCTAAACGCGTCTCGATGTAACGCACCGTGTCGTAGCCGAAGTAGCCCGCCAGTCCGCCGGTAAAACGCGGCAGACCGGACAGCGGCGCGACTTTAAAGCGCGCCTGATATTCCTCGATGTAGTCCAGCGGTTTGGCGACTTCTTGCGTGGTTTCGCCAGCAGGCGTGGTCAGCGTGACTTGTTTGCCGCGCACGCTGATGCGCGTGTCGGCAGGCAGGCCGATGAAAGAGTACCGCCCGAAACGTTCGCCGCCCTGCACCGATTCCAGCAAATAGGAGAACGGTTTGTTGGCGAGTTTGAGATACAGCGACAGCGGCGTGTCGAGATCGGCAAAGGTCTCGGTCGCCAGCGGGATGCGGTTGTAGCCTTGCTTGGCAAGAGACAGAAATTCTTGTTCGGTGATGGGGGACAGCATAAAAACCTCCGGTGCTTTTTTTGTATAGGGCGCAATAACCAACGGGCATTACGCCAGATGTTTGGTGCTACGAGAGCATCAACACCATCGCCAACAAAGGAGGTTGTTCAATTTCATTTTATGCGCGTTGGATAAGTTTTAATGCGGCGGGCAGGTCGGCAATTACCGCATCCAGATCCAGACCGTCCACCGGTTTGCCGTGATTATAACCATAAGGCACGCAGAACACCGGGCAGCCGGCAGCACGCGCGGCAATAGCATCATTCTTCGAATCGCCTATCATCAGCAACTTTTCAACGGGTACGCCGAAGAACTTCGCGCTGTGCAGCAACGGCAGCGGATGCGGTTTCTTTTCCGGCAGCGTGTCACCGGACAACACGATCTCGAAATAAGGAGCCAAGCCAGTGCCTTGCACCAGCGGCGTGGTGAAGCGTTCAGCCTTGTTGGTGACGCAGCCCAGACGGAAACCCGCTTGTTTCATGGCTTGCAGGCCTTCCATTACGCCCGGATACGGTTTGCTTTGCAGCAACAGTGCGGTGTAATGCTTTTCAAAGACGGGCATTGCCTGGTCGAATAACGCGGCATCCGGCTCGGCATGCATGTCGCCCGTAAGCGCGCGCTTCACCAGCCAAGAAATACCATTGCCGATGTAGCTCATCAGCAAGTCCTGCGAAGCGGCAGGCCGTCCCATATCGTGCAACATAAGGTTTGCCGCTCCCGCCAGTTCCGGCGCGCTGTGCAGCAGCGTGCCGTCGAGGTCGAGGACGATGGCGGAGATGGAAAGCGGAAATTCCTTGAACGACATTACTTGCCGACTTTTGCCAGTTCAGCGCGCAGTTCGCCGATGACGGTGTTGTAGTGATTCTTGTCGCTGGCGTTGAATTTGCCGAATACGGCGGAACCGGCGACGAAAGTATCTACACCTGCTTCTGCCACTTCCTTGATGTTGCCCGGACCCACGCCGCCATCGATCTCCAGACGGCAGTTGTATTTACCGGCATCGATCATCTTGCGCACAGCGCGTGCCTTGTCCAGCACGTAAGGGATGAACTTCTGCCCGCCGAAGCCGGGATTGACCGACATCAGCAATACCATGTCCAGCTTGGGCAGGGTGTATTCCAGCACGTCCAGCGGTGTGGCGGGATTGAACACCAGTCCCGCCTTGCAGCCGCTTTCCTTGATCAGGCCGATGGTGCGGTCAACGTGTTCGGAAGATTCCGGGTGGAAGGTGATGTAAGTTGCGCCCGCTTTGGCGAAATCGGGAATGATGCGATCCACCGGCTTGACCATCAGATGCACGTCAATCGGGGCGGTCACGCCATGCTTGCGCAGTGCTTCACACACCAGCGGGCCAATGGTCAGGTTCGGTACGTAATGATTGTCCATCACGTCGAAGTGCACGATGTCCGCGCCGGAGGCGAGCACGTTATCAACTTCCTCGCCGAGCTTGGCGAAGTTGGCGGAGAGGATACTGGGAGCGATCTGATACATGACTTTAGTCCTTAATGTTTTTTAATTCGAGACACGCATTTTACCCGAAACTCACACACGGCTTGTCACGCCGCGCAAAATACGGTGAAATGCGCTGATGGAAGACACCTCCCCCCACCTTATCCAAGTCGCCGTGCAAGTCCGTTACCTTGCCGACCAATCCAACGAAGCGGAAAACCGTCACGTTTTTGCTTACACCATTACGCTCACCAATGAAGGCGGGTATGCGGTGCAGCTGCTCAGCCGCCACTGGATCATTACCGATTCCAATAACCATGTGCAGGAAGTGAAAGGCAAAGGCGTGGTTGGCGAACAGCCGGTCATCAAGCCGGGGCAGAGCTTTGAATATTCCAGCGGCACGGTGCTGGCGACGCAAGTTGGCACCATGTCCGGCAGCTATTTGATGCAAGTTGTGGATGGCGGCGAGTTCTCCGTACCGATTCCGACCTTCGTTTTGAGCGTGCCGCGCACGTTGCATTGATTGATGAAGATTAAATTCCCGAATTATTCCGTTCTGCTCTTGCTGGCAACGAGTTTCCTGCTGGCCGGTTGTCCTCCTCCTCCGCCCATAGTGGTACAGCCGCCTCCACACAAGATAGTCGGCAAAGCCTTTCCCGATTTCATGCTGGGCAAGTGGGAAAATTTACCCGATTGGGTATCACAAGACTTCTCTGCCTCGTGGCCAGCGTTGCAGCAAAGTTGCCATGCACTCAGATTCAGGCCGGTATGGTTGCCGATCTGCGCGGCGGCAAAAAAAGTGGCGGCGGATGACGTGATGGCGCAGCGCACTTTTTACGAAACCTGGTTCACGCCGTATCAAGTGCTCAACCCGGATGGCACCGACACCGGCATGGTCACCGGCTATTACGAACCTTTGCTCAAAGGTAGTCGCACACGCACCGAGCGTTTCGCTTATCCCATCTATACCCCCCCCGACGACATGCTGGAAGTGGACATGGGCGCGCTGTTTCCGCAATTCCGTGGGCAGATCGTGCGCGGACGTTTGCAAGGCAAGCGCGTCGTTCCCTATTTCAATCGCGCCGAAATTGACGCGGGCGAAGCACCAGCGCTGCCAGGGCACGAGATATTCTGGGTGGAAAATCCGGTCGAGTTATTTTTCTTGCAGATACAAGGTTCGGGACGGATTGACTTGGCAGACGGCACGCGCGTAATGATCGGCTATGCCGAGCAAAACGGTCATCCTTACGCTTCCATCGGCAAAAAACTGATCGACATGGGCGAGCTCAAGCCAGAAGAAGCCTCCATGCAAGGCATCAAAAACTGGGCAGAAAAACATCCGGTGGAGTTACCCGTTTTATTGGGACACAACCCCAGCTACGTATTCTTCCGCGAACTGCCGGACAACCTCTCAGCGCCAATTGGCGCATTGGGTGTGCCGCTCACCAACGAATACAGCATCGCCGTCGACCCGCGCACTATTTCACTCGGCATGCCGGTGTTCCTTACCACCACCCAACCCAACAGCAGCGAACCACTCAACCGCCTGGTATTTGCGCAGGATACGGGCGGCGCGATCAAAGGTGCGGTGCGCGCAGACTTCTTCTGGGGCTTCGGCGAACTCGCCGCGTTCAAAGCGGGCCGCATGAAACAGAGCGGGAAGATGTGGGTGTTATTTCCCAAGGGTGGCGAGCCGACGTTGAATTGAAGACCCCCTAAATACGGCACTCTCCATCAAGTTCATGCTGTAGATCGCCTATTGACGGGCATCTTCGCAAGGTTAACCGGCTAACGTCGTGGTTGGGGAAACCTTGGATGCAGCTCGAAAACCTGCATAACCAAGCTGACAAACTCATTCGACAAAGTGTGGCCTCTCTAAAAACGCAAAATGAATGCGTCTAGCATCGAAGAGTCCGTCTGGACATCAAACGATTTTACTCAACGTTGGGCTGTGTTGAGTATGCCCAGCGAGCTTGATGATGTTGGCTCATGATGGTGTTACAAGCTTTACTTCCAACAGCATCTGTTGATGGCAGAAATAAAGTCTGTAACAGATACCCTGAGTATCAGCGGGGTTTGACACTTAATAAAAAAACTATCACAGTCTGTAACAAGTTGTGAAACTTCACATATGCCAAGCTGAACGACCGGTATTGATAGCGCAACGGACACCTGCGAGTAAAATGTTCGACATTCCGCTATCGGCCGATTCTGTTGAAAAACTCGCCGAAAGTTTAGCAGCTTCCCCCGCCAGAATTTTCATCTTCGGAAATATTTCAGGAATGCTCGGTATTTTTGCGGGTTGCGGTGCCTCATCCTCTCTTTATGCAGGCATTAGTTCATCTTCC
>CAINCU010000049.1 GCA_903847155.1 uncultured Gallionellaceae bacterium
CCTGCAAGTATCAGCCACAGGAAAGTTTCCTATCGCCGGTCCTTTCTCGCTTATTGGAAAGGTGGGATTAGCCAGAACCACCGTTGATCTCAGCGCTACCAACAGCCTTGGTTCGTACTCTCCAAGCGCAACCAGTACCAAACTGGCTTGGGGTGTAGGCGCGCAATTTGATCTGTCCAATAGCCTGGGGATACGCGCCCAGTATGAAGACTTTGGTGATGTTGGAGATGCCAATACTACTGGCACTGCAAAGATATCAATGATTTCTGTTGGTGTTGTAATGAAGTTCTAAGCATGTGCAGATCAAATCACAAGGCTGGGGTTTAACCGGCCTTGTTCTTTTGCTACGCCAAAAGTCACAACCTCAACTCCCCTCACAGCGCATCCACTTTCTCCTTCACCGCTGCGTCCATCACAATCGGTGTGACCGAATTCGCGCTGCGTTTGGCTTAGTCATTTGGTTGCTTGATCAAAGTAATATACTTCCGGAGCAAATCCTCAATACTCCCACATCCTAGTCACGGGGCACATCGTAGGTATCTTGCTTACAAGTCTTTGGATATTAGTCACCCTGACTGACACGGTATTACTCTTCACGCTCTCTGTCGGCATCGTATATTTCCTATGGCATCGGTATTGGAGGAAATCATGATCGTCATTCGTGATCCAGAACTGGTCAGTTGCATTACCCAAAACAGGTTCGGTATGACAATGTATCAAGCCAAAGAGGTAGGGTGCAATTTGGTTCTGTTCCATGATTCGAAAGCTTGAGCGACTGTATAGAGGGCAGAACCGAACGGTCGAGGACGTGGTGCTGAATGTCTCTTGAGGGTCGGCGTCTGAATTGAAAACTCGATGCCGGATTACAACAACGGCATCTTCCATGAAATCCAGTAAGCCTTTCATCGTTCCCACGCGCCGCGTGGGAGCGGTGTTGACATAAATACCCATCAATCGTGAATACAAAATATTCATGTCCTTTTATTGTAGATGCCCGTCAATAGGCGATCTGCATCATGCATTGCATGGAGAATTAGCATTGACGGGCATCTTCACGCAGTTGGGTGTCGTGGGCAGATGAAACGTGTCTACCCAATTCACCTGACGCATCTCACCTAGTTGTAAATCATCATCTGATCGTTTTGTCCGCTTCGCGGAGTGTTTGTTTTTGCTGGATTCCGACCTTCGCCGGAATGATTGGCTAATGAATTGTCGCGGATGATAGGTGTCGAGTGTCGTCGGCGCAACGCGATCGGGATGCGATAATGTGGCGCTTATCTATCTCGCACGAAACGCTTTATATGTTGAACAATCACCAATCCAAACAACTCATCCGCCTGCGCTGGACTGCTTTCGTTATCGTTGGTCTGGCTTACGTGTTGTCGTTCTTTCATCGTTTTGCTCCGGCGGCGATTTCGGCTGATTTGCAGCAGACGTTTCATGCGAGTGCTGCGGCTTTGGGAGGTTTGGCGGCGACGTATTTTTATGTTTACACGGTGATGCAGATTCCCACTGGTGTGCTGGTGGATACGCTGGGTGCGCGGCGGGTGGTGGCGATTGGCGGAGTGATTGGCGGCATCGGCTCGGTGTTGTTCGGCGTGGCCGATACGCTGGCCATCGCGTCGGTCGGTCGGCTGTTGGTCGGGCTGGGGGTGTCGGTGATGTTCATTTCGATGCTCAAGCTGAATGCAATCTGGTTTCATGACCGGCATTTTGCCACGGTGACCGGCATCACGATTTTGCTGGGCAATGCGGGTTCGTTGCTGGCGGCTGCGCCGTTGGCATGGGCGCTGGGTTACGTTTCCTGGCGCACGATATTTGTGGCGGTGGGTCTGTTTTCTTTGCTGTTGGCGGCACTTGCATGGGCGCTGGTGCGCAATCATCCGGGCGAGGCCGGGCTGCCCAGCTTGCGCGAACTGGATGGTAAACCGGCGCATCCGCCGCATCAGGGACATTGGTACGACGGCTTGCTGATCGTGATGAAAAATCGCGCGACTTGGCCGGGGCTGTGGGTGAACATGGGTATTGCGGGTTCGCTGTTTGCCTTCGGCGGCTTGTGGGCAGTGCCGTTCCTGCGCGATGGATACGGCATGGACAGAGCCGCTGCCACCAATCACACCACCTTGCTGCTGGCGGGATTCGCCATCGGCGCGCTGTTCATCGGCGCGTTGTCGGATCGCATCGGGCGGCGCAAGCCGGTGATGATCGCGGGCGCGTTGGGCTATTGCCTGTGCTGGTTGCCGATGCTGTTCGGCTTGCCGCTGGCGGGTGTTTCGGGGTACGCGCTATTTCTGCTGATGGGGCTGTGTGCGCCGAGTTTCACCTTGAGCTGGTCGTGCGCCAAAGAAGTGAATTCGCCCGCGCTTTCCGGCATGGCGACCAGTGTGGTAAACGTCGGCGCTTTCCTCGGTACTGCGATCATGCAGCCGCTCGTCGGCTGGGCCATCGATTACGCGCATGCTGCCACCAGCAATACGCCGCTTGGCTTGAGCGACTATCAGACGGGTATCGCCATCCTGCTGGGCTTTTCGTTAATTGGATTGGTTGCCACGCTGTTTATTCGTGAGACGTATTGCAGGTATGTCAATGCGGCGTGATGGTTCAATTGCGTGAATGCGACAGGAAAAAGTTCTCCACGCCATCGAAACGGGTCAGATCCTGCGCCAAATCATTCATCGGCGCACCTTTGTTTTTTCCGCGTGCAACCGCAACAAAACGCCATTCCGATTTACCTTCTTTGAAATTGATGATCAGCGTGCCGTCTGCAATATCGTAGCCGCGTTCGTCGGCGATTTTTTGCAAAAAAGAAAGTTGGGGCGTAAAGCCGTACTTGAATTGCATCACGATGGCAATCGCCGGCTTTGAAGGCAGCCAGTTCTCCAGCACCGAGCCCCATTGCATGCAGGCTGCCGCCAGTACGGTCAGCAAAATCGCTGCCGCGTAGAAACCGACGCCGACCAGAATGCCGATGGCGGAAGATGTCCAGATCGAGGCAGCGGTAGTCAAACCGCTGATGTTGAATCCTTCGCGCATGATGACTCCCGCACCGAGGAATCCAATGCCGGTGACCACGCCTTGTATCACCCGCGTCGGATCGGGGCCGACTAGCGTTGCCACTTGTCCGCCGTACCAGAAATGCGGGTATCCCGCGACGACCGTGATCGCGGTTGACGCCATACAGACCAGACCGTAGGTGCGCATCCCTGCAGCGCGCCCGTGGTATGAGCGTTCGTACCCGACAATCAAACCCAGCGCTAGCGCACCCATCAAGTTCAGGAAGATGATGAGGTTGGTGGTTATTTGTGAATCAGACCAATATGCAGCGAGCATTTCTTGCGGGATAAGACTCATGGTGATTACTCCTTTGGACTGGATGGCGAAGTGTAGCGCCGAAAGCGTTGTTTATAACTTGACCAAAATAGGTTGTTTTAAGCTTGACCAAATCAGTCGGGTATGATTAAATTCGCTCCAGCTTGTTTAACTTAAAAGGAGAAGATTATGCAAATTCCGAAACGTGATGGAGATGGGTATCTCGTTGATATGAGTAATTGGACGCCGGAAATTGGCCGTGCAATGGCCGATGTTGATGGTTATGAATTGAACGAGAAGAAGTGGGGGCAAATTTCGAAGGCACGTGAATTTTACGAGCAGTATGGCGCAGTGCCGCCGATACGTAAATTTGCAAAATATATTGAGGAAGACCAGAAAGAGGTTTTCGAGTTGTGGATGACCGGTCCGATGAAACCGATCACGAAATACGGCGGTATGCCCAAACCGACCGGCTGCGTGTGATGAAGGTCAGGGCGCTGCCAGCAGCGCCCGTTGTGCTTCGTCCAGATAGCACCATTCGCCATCGGCTAGGCTCAGCGCCTCGAGTTTTAATCCGCCAATCTCTGTGCGGCACAAAGCTGTGCAGTGGTTGTCGGCGGCGGCAAGCATGCGTTTTACCTGATGGTATTTCCCTTGTTCCAGCACGATCTCCAGTTGGTGCTCATTCAGCATCTTGCAGATGATTGCCGTCAGCGGTGCGGGTTCGTCGTGCAGCTTCACCCCCTTCAATAATTGTGCGACAAGTTGAGATGTCACCGGATCGTCTGTAGTGGCGATATAGACTTTGGGGATGTGACGCTTGGGCGAGGATTGCGCGTGAATGAACGAGCCGTCATCGGACATCAGCAGTAGTCCGGTGGTGTCGTGGTCGAGTCGCCCGACGGGTTGCACATCGCGCAACGCAAACTGTTCCGGCAGCAAAGAAAGCACGCCGGGATGGTGGCTGGGTTTGCGTGAGCATTCGTAATCGGCGGGTTTATTCAGCGCGATATAGACATGCTCGCGATATTTCCATTCCTCTCCATATACGCTGAATTCGAGACCTTCGGTTTCATAAGCGATGCGATAGTCGGAGACGATTTCGCCTCTAATTTTCACTTCTCCATCTGCAATCAACCGGCTACACCACTTGCGGGTGCCGAAACCTTGCGACTGCAAGATGCGTTCTAATGTTTGTTTGCTCATGGCGTGACTTTAGCAGAAGCGTGCGGGTGCCGGTCTGATTGACCATTTGGGTTTTCATCGGTACTATCGCCGCCTCTGAAACATTGGAAGCAAATCCTGATGCGTCGTAAGTTGGTAGTTGGAAATTGGAAAATGCATGGCTCGCTGGCACAGAACGAATTGTTGCTGGGAGCGGTGAAAAGCGGAGTGTCGCAGCTATCCAATGTGGATGTAGCGGTTTGCGCGCCTTTTCCTTATCTTGCGCAACTCAAACAGGAATTATCGGCTTCAACAGTGAAGTGGGGGGCGCAGGATGTCCACCAACTCGACAAGGGCGCTTTTACTGGGGAGGTATCCGCTGCTATGTTGGCGGATTTTGGATGTAAATATGTGATTGTTGGGCATTCCGAACGGCGCAGTATTTACGGAGAGAATAGCCACCTAGTTGCGGAGAAGTTCGTCGCAGCGCAGCGTGCTGGTTTGATTCCTATTCTTTGTGTGGGCGAGACGCTGGAGCAGCGCGAGAGCGGTTCAACGGAAATGGTGGTTGCCGAACAACTGGATACAGTGATTTTGTTGGCCGGGACGCAGGCTTTGCGTAATGCGGTTTTGGCTTATGAGCCAGTCTGGGCCATTGGTACTGGCAGAACGGCATCTGCGGCGCAGGCGCAGGCGATACATGCTTTCATTCGCCAGCGCGTGGCGGGACATGATGCGCAGGTGGCAAAGGGATTGGTAATTCTTTATGGTGGCAGCGTGAAGGCAGCGAATGCAGCCGAGTTGTTCGCCATGTCGGATATCGATGGTGGTTTGATTGGAGGAGCGGCTTTAGTCGCTGATGAGTTTGTTGCGATCTGTCGCGCAGGCCAATAGGCAAATAATCGGCAGTGATTTGATATAGTTTCGGAGTGGCGTGTGGAAAATATTGTTTGGGTAATACATGTGGTGGCCGCAATGGTCTTGATCGGCTTGGTGTTGATTCAGCACGGTAAAGGCGCCGATATGGGAGCGGCGTTTGGTTCCGGTTCTGCCGGCAGCATATTTGGTTCCAGCGGTTCGGCCAATTTTCTTAGCCGTAGCACAGCGGTCGTGGCAACAGTATTTTTCGTCACCAGCCTCTCGTTAACCTACCTTTATTCCCGTCCTGCCAAAGAGCAGGGTGTGCTGGATAAAGTAGATGTGCAGACGTTGCAACAGCAGGCTGCACCCGTCCCAGCGGTAACTGAAAAGAGCGATTCAAAATCGCAACAAATACCAAAATAATAAACAAATAAACATAAAAACAACAAAAAATGCGGAGTTGGCGGAATTGGTAGACGCGCAGCCTTGAGGTGGCTGTGTCCGTAAGGACGTGAGGGTTCGAGTCCCTTGCCCCGCACCAAATAGAATAAACCAAGGCGTATAAGCCAAAGGTCGAAAAAAAGAAGGCCGAAAGTAACTAGAATTACATCCTGCGCTCTGCTAAATTTAGCAGCTTACAGATGAGGGGACTCAAGCATGTTGGAAAATTATTTTCCGGTTCTGGTTTTCATTGTTATTGCGCTAGCAATAGGTGTGTTGCCTTTGGTGCTGGGCAAATTGTTCGGCCCCAATCGTCCTGACGATAGGAAGTGTTCTCCCTATGAATGCGGTTTTGAGGCATTCGAGGATGCGCGCATGAAATTCGATGTGCGCTTCTATCTTGTAGCAATTCTGTTCATTCTATTCGACCTTGAGATCGCCTTTCTTTTCCCTTGGGCGATCATTCTCAAAGAGATCGGTACTCCCGGTTTTGTTTCCATGATGATTTTTTTGGTCATCCTTGTGGTTGGCTTTATCTACGAATGGATGAAGGGAGCCTTGGAATGGGAATAGAGGGCATACTTGAAAAAGGCTTTATCACCACTTCTGCTGATGCGGTAATCAACTACGTTCGTACCGGGTCACTGTGGCCTATGAGTTTCGGTCTGGCTTGCTGTGCGGTGGAAATGATGCATGCGGTAGCACCTCGCTACGATATGTCGCGTTTTGGCGCTGAGGTGTTTCGTCCTAGTCCGAGACAGGCGGACTTGATGTTCGTCGCCGGCACGTTGACCAACAAGATGGCACCGGCTTTGCGCAAGGTCTATGACCAAATGGCCGAGCCACGTTTTGTGATTTCCATGGGCTCCTGCGCGAATGGCGGCGGCTACTACCACTATTCCTACTCGGTGGTGCGTGGCTGTGACCGTATCGTTCCGGTGGACATCTACGTTCCGGGTTGCCCACCGACTGCCGAGGCGCTGCTTTATGGCTTCATTCAGTTGCAAAACAAGATTAAGCGTACCAACACGATCGCACGTTAGGCTGACCAAGATGACCGACCTGAACATACTGTCTGCTAATTTGAACAAAGCTTTTTCAGGCAAAGTAGTGATTCTGAAAGAGCATCTGGGTGAACTGACGCTGGTGGCGAAAGCGAGCGAAATGTTGGGTGTGCTGACTCGCCTGCGTGACGATGCCGCCCTGCGTTTCGAGCAACTGATCGATGTGTGCGGTATCGACTATTCCACTTACGGCAGCGAGCTATGCGAGGAAGGCAAATATTTGCCCGATGCGCCGCGTGAAGGTAAGCGTTTCGCCGCCGTATACCATTTGCTTTCGGTGTCGCTGAATCAGCGTCTGCGCGTGCGCGTATTCGCAGAAGATGATGAGAGTCCTGTTTTAAATTCGGTTATGGAAATATGGCCGTCCGCCAACTGGTACGAGCGCGAAGCGTTCGACCTGTATGGCATCATTTTCACCGGGCATCCAGATTTGCGACGCATCCTTACCGATTACGGTTTTGTCGGCAATCCGTTCCGCAAAGATTTTCCGTTGTCTGGGCATGTTGAAATGCGTTACGACGCAGCACAGCAGCGCGTGATTTATGAGCCGGTTTCCATCGAGCCGCGAGAGATTACGCCGCGCACGCTGCGCGAAGAAAATTACGGTCGTTCCTAACCGAATAAAGAAGGCAACGTTATGGCGGAAATAAAAAATTACACCATGAACTTCGGCCCGCAGCATCCAGCTGCGCATGGCGTGTTGCGTCTGGTGCTGGAACTGGACGGCGAAGTGATCGAACGTGCCGATCCTCACATCGGTTTGTTGCATCGCGCGACCGAGAAACTGGCCGAACACAAGACCTTCCTGCAAACCGTTCCCTATATGGATCGCTTGGACTATGTGTCCATGATGCTCAATGAGCATGCCTATGTGATGGCGGTCGAGAAGCTGGCGGATATTCAAGTGCCGATTCGCGCCCAATACATCCGCGTGATGTTCGATGAGATCACGCGCATTCTGAATCATCTGCTGTGGCTGGGTGCTCACGCCTTGGACGTCGGAGCAATGTCGATAATGTTTTACGCGTTCCGCGAACGCGAAGATTTAGTGGATGCTTATGAGGCGGTTTCCGGCGCGCGGATGCATGCGGCTTACTATCGTCCGGGCGGCGTATATCGAGATTTGCCGGATAGCATGCCGCAGTATCAAGCGAGCAAAATTCACAATGCGGCAGCGACAAAGAAATTGAACGAAAATCGCCAGGGCTCACTGCTCGATTTTCTGGAAGATTTCAGCAAACGCTTCCCCAAATATGTAGACGAATATGAGACGTTGTTGACCAACAACCGTATCTGGAAGCAGCGCACGGTGGGTATCGGTGTAGTGTCACCGGAACGTGCATTGGCGCTGGGATTCACTGGTCCAATGCTGCGCGGCTCGGGTGTGGTGTGGGATCTGCGCAAAAACCAGCCGTATGAAGTTTATAACCGTTTGGATTTCGACATTCCAGTCGGTGTGGAAGGCGATTGCTACGACCGTTATCTGGTGCGTATAGAAGAGATGCGCCAGTCCAACCGCATCATCAAGCAGTGTATTGACTGGTTGCGCAAGAATCCCGGGCCGGTAATGACGGATGACCTCAAGTTCGGACCGCCCAAACGGGAATCCATGAAGCAGAATATGGAAGAGCTGATTCACCACTTCAAGCTGTTCAGCGAAGGTCTTCATGTGCCTGCGGGTGAAGTGTATGCCGCTGTCGAACACCCCAAGGGCGAGTTCGGTATCTATCTGGTGTCGGATGGTGCGAACAAGCCTTACCGCATGAAGATACGCACAGCGGGCTTCGCTCATCTGTCCAGTCTGGACGAGATGGCACGTGGTCACATGATTGCCGACGTAGTGGCGATCATCGGTACGCAGGACATCGTTTTCGGGGAGATAGATCGCTGATGTTATCGCAACAGATCACCACGCTCATCGACAAAGAGCTGAAAAAATATCCTGCCGATCAGCGTCAGTCTGCCGTGATGGCAGCATTGCGTTTCGTGCAGGACGAGAAGGGCTGGATCGCCCCTGACGATATGGTCGACATCGCAGCCTACATCGGCATGCCGCAGATGGCCGTGTATGAAGTGGCGACTTTCTACCACATGTACAACCTCAAGCCGACGGGTAAATACACGCTGACCGTGTGTACCAACCTGTCGTGCCAATTGTGCGGTTCGGACGACACGCTGGCGCATCTGCACAAGAAATTGGGCATCGGCTTGGGCGAAGTCACGACGGACGGCAAATACGGCATTCGCGAGGGCGAGTGCATGGGTGCTTGCGTGGATGCGCCGATGTTTACCATCAACAACAAGAAATTGTGCGGTCGTCTGACCCCGCAGAAAATCGACCAGATATTGGCTGATCTGGAAGGAGGGCAGGCATGAGCGCGCACATCATTCTGGCTACGGCCGAAGACGGATTGGCGAAGCTGGACAACTATGTCAAAGCGGGCGGCTATCAGGCGTTGCGCAAGATACTGGCCGAGAAGATGCCTCCAGATGCGATCATCGCCGAAGTAAAAGCTTCCGAGCTGCGCGGGCGCGGCGGTGCTGGTTTTCCCACCGGCCTGAAGTGGAGCTTCATGCCGCGCAATTATGATGGTATTAAATATCTCGTGTGCAACTCTGATGAAGGAGAGCCTGGCACTTGCAAGGATAGAGATATCCTGCGCTACAACCCGCACATGCTGATTGAAGGCATGGCGATCGCCGCTTACACCATGGGCGTGAAGACCGGCTACAACTATGTGCACGGCGAGATTTTCGAGGCTTATGAGATTATGGAAGCGGCCTGCGAAGATGCTCGTAAAGCGGGCTATCTGGGTAAGAACATCCTCGGTTTTGACTTCGAGTTCGATCTGCACAACCACTTGGGCTTCGGTGCCTACGTGTGCGGCGAAGAGACTGCGCTACTCGAATCCATTGAGGGCAAGAAAGGTCAGCCGCGTTTCAAGCCGCCGTTCCCTGCCAACTTTGGCTTATATGGTAAGCCGACTACCATCAATAACACCGAAACTTTCGCCAGCATTCCATACATCATTAATCATGGTGGCAAAAAGTTTGCCGATATAGGCGTGACCAACAGCGGCGGTATCAAACTATTCTCTATCTCCGGTCATGTGAACAACCCCGGTAATTTTGAGGTGCCCATGGGCACACCGTTCAAGAAGTTACTGGAAATGGCGGGCGGGGTGCGCAACGGTCACAAACTGAAAGCAGTGATTCCCGGGGGTTCGTCGATGCCAGTGTTGCCTGCCGAGATCATTATGGACATCAATATGGATTTCGATTCTGTGCAAAAAGCAGGCTCGTATCTGGGTACTGGCGCCATCATCGTGATGGATGAGACCACCTGTATGGTGAAAGCGCTGGAACGTTTGTCCTATTTCTATTTCGAGGAATCCTGCGGTCAATGCACGCCCTGTCGTGAAGGCACAGGCTGGCTGTATCGCATCGTCCATCGTATTGAACATGGCGAGGGCAGGCCGGAAGATCTTGATCTGCTGCTCGATTTGTGCGGCAACATTGCAGGGCGCACCATTTGTGCGCTGGGTGAGGCAGCGGCATGGCCGGTGCAGGGTTTCCTAAAGCACTACCGCAAGGAATTCGAATATCACATCGAGCACAAACGCTGCTTGGTGTAAGGCTGACGGATAGGTGAGCAATGATAAATATCGAAATTGACGGCAAGCAGATACAGACGGAAAACGGTGCCACCGTGATGGAGGCAGCGCAGCAGGCCGGTATCACTATTCCGCATTTATGCTACCACAAGAAACTCTCCATTGCGGGCAACTGCCGCATGTGTATGGTGCAAGTGGAAAAAGCACCCAAGCCGCTGCCTGCCTGCGCAACGCCGGTAGTCGAAGGCATGAAGGTATTCACCCATTCCGAGCAAGCGGTGAAAGCGCAACAGGGCGTTATGGAATTTCTGTTGGTGAACCATCCGCTGGATTGCCCGATTTGTGATCAGGGCGGAGAGTGCATGTTGCAAGACATATCGGTCGGCTACGGTGGTGTACATTCCCGTTATCACGAAGAAAAGCGCGTGGTACTGGGTAAGGATATTGGTCCGCTGGTGGCGGCAGAAGAGATGAGCCGCTGCATCAACTGTACCCGCTGTGTGCGCTTCGGGCAAGAGATTGCGGGTCAGATGGAATTGGGACAGGCATTCCGTGGTGAACATGCCGAGATTATGTCCTTCGTTTCCGGCACTGTGAATTCCGAACTCTCCGGCAACATGATCGACCTGTGTCCGGTCGGTGCGTTGACCAGCAAGCCGTTCCGTTACAAGGCTCGTTCATGGGAATTGTCGCGCCGCCGTTCGATCAGCGCGCATGACAGCCTTGGTTCCGGCCTTGCTGTGCACACCATGAACAACCGCGTACTGCGCGTATTGCCCATCGAGAACGATGACATCAATGAATGCTGGCTGTCCGACAAGGATCGTTTCGCCTATGAAGGTTTGAACTCAGCTGAGCGTCTGACCACGCCGATGATCAAGCAGGACGGCAAGTGGCAGGAAGTGGAATGGCAAGTCGCGCTGGAATATGCAACGAACGGACTGCGCCACATCGCCAACGGTATGGGAGCAGAGCAGATTGGCGCACTGGCGACTGCCTACTCCACGTTGGAAGAGCTCTATCTACTGCAAAAATTCATGCGCGGTATTGGCAGCCAGAACGTGGATTTCCGATTGCGCCAATCAGACTTCAGTGTTGACGGCAAACAGCAAGGCGCGCCTTGGTTGGGCATGCCTATCGCTGACATCAGCAAGGCAGACCGCTTGCTCATTGTAGGCAGCTTCCTGCGCAAGGATCATCCGCTGCTGGCTGCGCGCATCCGTCAAGCTGTCAAGAAGGGTGCGCAAGCCAACATCATTCACTCCACCGATGACGATCTGCTGATGAAGGTGGCGAACAAGGCTATCGTCGCACCGGATGCCTTGGTCGAAGTATTGATGCAAGTATCGAAAGCGCTGGCGGTTGAAAAGCAAGGTCAGAGCGCCAGCGGCGAAGCAGCATCTATTGCCAAGAGTCTCGCTAGTGGCGAGCGCGTCGTTGTACTGCTCGGCAATTTCGCACAACAGCATCCGCAAGCCGCACAACTGCAAGCGCTGGCGCAACAGATAGCTGCGTTATGCAAGGGCAAGTTCGGCTTCCTCGGTGAGGCAGCAAACAGTGTCGGCGCTTATCTAGCGCAAGTCACACCGGGCGCAAAAGGGCTGAATGCCGCTTCCATGCTGGCGACTCCGCGCAAGGTTTATGTGCTGTTGAACGTCGAAGCAGAACTGGATTGTGCCAATCCGCAGCAAGCCATCGCCGCAATGCAGGCTGCCGATTTGGTGATCGCGATGAGTGCGTATAAAAATCACGCAATGGAATATGCTGACGTGCTGTTGCCAATCGCGCCGTTCACCGAAACATCCGGCACATTTATTAGTACCGAAGGTCGTGTGCAAAGTTTCAAGGGTGCAGTCAAACCACAGGGTGAAGCTCGTCCGGCATGGAAGGTGTTACGCGTGCTGGGCAACCTGCTGAAGTTGGATGGTTTCGATCAGGACACTTCCGAAGCAGTTCGCGATGAAGCGATGAACGGCGTTGATGTCGCTGCCAAGTTGAACAACGCTATAGATGGTGTTGAAGTGCAAGCTGCGCCATCCGCAAGTGGTCTGCAGCGCGTAAGTGAGGTGCCAATCTATGCGACAGATGCTGTGGTGCGCCGTTCTGCGCCATTACAGGCTACTGCCGATGCCGCGCCGCCACGGGCATGGTTGCACAGCGACGAGTTAAAAAAATTGGGTTTGCAAGCCGGTGAGTCAGTCAAAATCAGTCAGGGTCAGGGCAGCGTCAAACTGCTTGCTGCGGCGGACGATAAATTACCCAAGGGTGTGGCGCGCATTGCGGCAGGCCATGCGGCGACCGCTGCATTGGGTGCGATGTTTGGAACGATCACTGTGGAGCGCGCATGATGGAAGCTCAGATCCTGCAATTTTTTCAATGGTTCTGGAATCTGTTTGGGCTCTGGGATCTGCTATGGGGATTCATCAAACCTGCTTGGCCGCTGATCTGGACGGTAATCAAGATCGTCGCCATTATCGCACCACTAATGATCGGGGTTGCCTACCTGACTTTGACCGAGCGCAAGGTGCTGGGCTTCATGCAGATACGTCCCGGCCCCAACCGAGTGGGTTACTGGGGGCTGCTGCAACCGATAGTAGATGGCGTCAAGCTGCTGTTCAAAGAAATTATTATTCCGACCGGTGCCAACAAGTTTCTATTCATCATGGCGCCTGCATTGTCGCTGGCGGTCGCTTTGGCTGCATGGGCAGTGGTGCCTTTTGGCGATACACTGATTCTGGCGAACGTGAATGCGGGATTGCTGTACTTGTTGTCGCTGACCTCGCTCGGTGTATATGGCATCATTATTGCCGGCTGGTCGTCCAACTCGAAATACTCTTTTCTTGGTGCCATGCGTTCCGCCGCACAGATGGTTTCATATGAATTGGCCATGGGTTTTGCGCTGGTTTGTGTGCTGTTGGCAGCTCAGAGTCTGAATCTGGGCGACATCGTGCGCGGACAGCAGAACGGCTATGGTTTGCTCGGCTGGTACTTCATCCCATTGTTCCCCATGTTCGTAGTGTACTTCATTGCTGGTGTGGCGGAGACTAACCGTTCACCATTCGACTTGTCCGAAGGCGAATCCGAAATTGTGGCGGGCTTCCATGTGGAATATTCCGGCATGGGATTTGCCATGTTTTTCCTGGCCGAATACGCGAACATGATTTTGATTGCGGCACTGGCCACAGTTTTTTTCCTTGGCGGCTGGCTGCCGCCGCTGGATATTGCGCCGTTCAATAAGATACCGGGGCTGTTCTGGATGATAGGCAAGATGTTCATCATGCTGTTCCTGTTCCTGTGGTTCCGTGCGAGTTTTCCGCGTTATCGCTACGACCAACTGATGCGTTTGGGCTGGAAGGTGTTCATACCGCTGACGTTGGTGTGGGTGGTGGTGGTGGCCACATGGATGCAAACGCCCTATTGGTTATGGTAAGCGGTCGGGGATAGAAAATGAAAAACCTCATAGATTTCTTCAAGAGTTTCCTGCTGCTCGAATTGCTTAAGGGCATGTCGGTTACCGGCAGTTATTTATTCGCACGGCATATTACAGTCGAATATCCGGAGGAAAAGACGCCGCAGAGTTTTCGCTTCCGTGGTTTGCACGCGCAGCGCCGCTATCCGAATGGTGAAGAACGCTGTATCGGTTGCAAATTGTGCGAAGCGGTGTGTCCGGCCTTGGCGATCAAGATCGAGGTGGCTGAACGTGCGGACGGCTCGCGCCGCACCACACAATATGATATCGACCTGACCAAATGCATTTTCTGCGGTTTCTGCGAAGAATCCTGCCCGGTGGATGCCATTGTTGAGACGCGCGTCTTTGAATATCACGGCGAGAATCGCGGTGACCTGTATTACACCAAGTCCATGCTGCTGGCGGTGGGCGAAAAACATGAAGCTCAGATCGCCAAGGACAGAGCTGCCGATGCCAAGTATCGGTAATTAGAGGATGCCACATGAACATTGAAATCTTGTTCTACTTGTTTGCCGCCATGACGATATTTGCGGCGCTACGCGTAATTACTGCGCGCAACCCGTTGCATGCTGTGCTGTTTTTGGTGCTCACTTTCGTCAGCTGTGCAGGGATATGGATGTTGCTGGAAGCCGAATTTCTCGCCCTCACACTGGTGCTGGTGTATGTAGGTGCGGTGATGGTGCTATTCCTGTTTGTGGTGATGATGCTGGATATCAATATAGAACAGTTGCGTCACGGCTTTTTACGCTGGCTGCCGGTCGGCCTGTTATTGGCGGGATTGATCGGGGTGCAGATGGTGTGGGTTTTGGGAGCACCTGAGATTAATGCCGGAAGATACCCCGCTGTGCATTCCGCCGATTACAGCAATACCAAAGAATTGGGACGTCTAATTTATACCGATTATGTGTACCCGTTTGAATTGGCGGCTGTGGTACTGCTGGTGGCAATGGTGGCAGCAATTGCACTGACCTTGCGCCGCCGTCGAGGAACCAGAAGGCAGGATATCAGCAAGCAGATCAAGGTCAGCAAGAAGGATCGGCTGCGTATTGTTTCTGTGCCATCCGCACGAGCAGCAGGTGCTGCACAGAATGTAGTCGAATCTGGCGAACACGCCGCAGATTAAATCAAAGGGGAGCGCATGTTGAATCTGGGACTTTCGCATTATCTGGTGTTGAGCGCGGTGCTGTTCGCGATCAGCGTGGTCGGAATTTTCCTGAATCGTAAGAACCTGATCGTTTTATTGATGGCGATCGAGTTGATGTTGCTGGCGGTGAATACAAATTTCATCGCGTTCTCTCATTACTTGAACGACACAGCGGGTCAGATTTTCGTGTTCTTTATTCTCACTGTGGCGGCTGCTGAAGCGGCGATTGGACTGGCAATTCTGGTGGTGCTGTTCCGCAACACGAACACTATCGACGTGGATGATCTCGGCAGCTTGAAAGGTTAATGCACATGGATATGCAGAATCTGTATTTACTGGTTCCATTGGCTCCGCTAGTTGGAGCCATCGCTGCCGGATTTTTCGGCAAAGTGATGGGACGCACCTGGTCGCACCGTATCACCATCACATTGGTTGCCGTTTCATTCTTTGCATCGCTGGCGATATTTCAGGATGTGATGGCAGGTCATCCTTTCAACGGCACGATCTACAAATGGATGTCGTCCGGCGACACCAGTCTGGAAATCGGTTTCCTGATCGACCGACTGACCGTGATGATGATGCTGGTGGTGACTTTTGTTTCATTAATGGTGCATATCTACACCATTGGTTACATGGAAGAAGACCCAGGCTACCAGCGTTTCTTCAGCTACATTTCGCTGTTCACCTTCTCCATGCTGATGCTGGTGATGGCCAACAACTTCATGCAACTGTTCTTCGGCTGGGAAGCGGTGGGACTGGTGTCCTATCTATTGATCGGCTTCTGGTACACGCGTCCCACGGCGATCTACGCCAACCTCAAAGCCTTTCTGGTCAACCGCGTGGGCGACTTCGGTTTTCTGCTGGGTATCGGACTGGTGCTGATGGTGTTCGGCACGCTGGATTACTCTTCTGTCTTTGCTAATGCGCACAACTATGTCAATGACATGGCGCCCATTCCCGGCATATCGGTGGGGCTTTTGACGGCGATCTGCATCCTGCTATTCATCGGCGCGATGGGCAAGAGCGCACAGTTTCCCTTGCATGTGTGGCTGCCCGATTCGATGGAAGGCCCGACACCGATCTCTGCCTTGATCCACGCTGCAACCATGGTGACCGCTGGTATCTTTATGGTTGCGCGCATGTCGCCGTTGTTTGAATTGTCCGAGACTGCACTTTCGTTTGTCATGGTCATCGGCGCGATCACTGCGCTGTTCATGGGATTCCTTGGCGTCATTCAGAACGACATTAAGCGCGTAGTGGCTTATTCCACGTTATCGCAACTCGGTTACATGACCGTGGCACTGGGTGCATCAGCTTACTCGGTAGCGGTGTTTCACCTGATGACGCACGCCTTTTTCAAAGCCTTGCTATTCTTGGCGGCCGGTTCAGTCATCATCGCCATGCATCACGATCAGGATATGCGCAACATGGGTGGCCTGCGCAAATACTTGCCCATTACCTGGATCACATCATTGATCGGCTCGCTGGCATTGATCGGCACGCCGTTCTTCTCCGGTTTCTATTCCAAGGACAGCATCATTGAAGCGGTCGGCATGTCGCATTTGCCAGGTTCCGGCTTTGCTTATTTCTCGGTGGTAGCAGGTGTGTTTGTCACAGCCTTCTATTCCTTCCGCATGTACTTCATGGTGTTTCACGGTGAAGAGCGTTTCGGCAAAAGTCATCATGACCATCAAGGCGACCATGCCGACGAAGAGACTTCGCAAGATCATCATCACGGTTTGAAGCCGGGACAGAAGCCGCATGAACCTTCAGGAGTGGTGACATGGCCGTTGATTCTGCTGGCAATCCCGTCCGTGCTGATCGGTTTCTTTACCATCGACAGCATGCTGTTCGGCGATTACTTCCTTGATTCCATTTATATCAGCCACGAGCATCATGCGCTGGTCGAGATGCGCGAGGAGTTCCATGGCGCATTTGCCATGGCGCTGCATTCGTTGTTTACGCTGCCGTTCTGGCTGGCGCTAGCAGGGGTGGGTAGTGCATGGTTCCTGTACATAAAACGTCCCGATATTCCGGCGGTCATCAAACAAAAATTCTCGATTATCTATACTTTGCTAGACCAGAAATACTACTTCGACCGTTTCAACGACTGGTTCTTCGCTGGTGGCGCACGCGGTGCCAGCCGCTTCTTGTGGAAGTTCGGCGACGTGAAACTGATAGACGGCTTTTTTGTGAACGGATCGGCGAAGATGGTGGGCATGTTCTCCGGTGTGATGCGCAGGCTACAGACCGGCTACGTTTATCACTACGCGTTTTGGATGATCATCGGCGTGTCTGCACTGTTGACAGTGCGTACATGGTTCGAATAAGCAGTACTAGAGAAGAGCTGAAGGAACAAGCATGATTTTCGGATACCCCCTGTTAAGCGTTGTCATCTGGCTGCCCATCATCTTCGGCCTGCTGGTGCTGGCGACCGGAAACGACCGCAATGCCCATCTAGCACGTGTCATAGCGCTGGTTGGCGCAGTGTTGAGCTTTCTGGTAACACTCCCGCTCTATACCGGTTTCGACCGCATGACCAGCGCCATGCAATTCGTGGTGCGCGAAGACTGGATCACGCGTTTCAATATCCACTACCATCTTGGCGTGGACGGTATCTCGGTGTTGTTCGTATTGCTCAACAGCTTTTTCACGCCGCTGGTAGTGATTGCCGGTTGGAAGGTTATTGAAAAACGAGTGGCGCAATACATGGCAGCGTTCCTCATCATGTCCGGTTTGGTCAACGGTGTGTTCGCCTCGCTGGATGCGATATTGTTTTATGTGTTCTGGGAAGCGATGCTGATTCCGATGTTCATTATCATCGGCGTGTGGGGTGGACCAAACCGCGTGTATGCAGCCGTCAAGTTCTTTCTCTTTACGCTGCTCGGTTCATTGTTGATGCTGGTGGCCTTGCTTTACTTGCACCAGCAGTCCGGCGGCAGCTTCGAGATTCTTGATTTCCATCGCATGGCGATGCCGTCGCTGAGTGCGCAGATTTTTGTATTCATCGCCTTCTTTATGGCGTTCTCGGTGAAAGTGCCGATGTTTCCAGTGCATACTTGGTTGCCGGATGCACACGTCGAGGCACCTACCGGCGGCTCGGTGGTGTTGGCGGCGATCATGCTGAAGGTCGGTGCATACGGCTTTATCCGTTTTTCCATGCCAATCGTACCGGATGCCAGCCACTATCTGGCACCAGTGATGATCGCGTTATCGCTGATTGCGGTGGTTTATATAGGTCTAGTCGCATTGACCCAAGCCGATATGAAGAAACTGGTGGCATATTCCTCAATCTCGCACATGGGCTTCGTTACGCTCGGATTCTTTATCTTCAATCCCTACGGTATGGAAGGTGCGCTGCTGCAGATGATTTCGCACGGTTTCGTGGCCGGTGCGTTGTTCCTGTGTATCGGAGTGCTGTATGACCGCGTACATTCACGCCAGATCGTCGATTACGGTGGTGTGGCCAACAAGATGCCTGTGTTCGCCGCCTTCTTCATGCTATTCGCCATGTCTAATAGCGGTTTGCCCGGCACCAGCGGTTTCGTCGGTGAGTTCATGGTCATTATGGGCGCGGTCAAAGTCAACTTCTGGTACGCCTTTGCGGCAGCCAGCACGTTGATCTTCGGCGCAGCCTATACGCTGTGGATGTACAAACGTGTGATCTTCGGTGCGGTTGCCAACGATCATGTCGCCCACCTGCACGACATCGGTACACGTGAAAAAATTGTGTTTGCTGTTCTTGCTGTCAGCGTACTCGCCATGGGACTGTATCCCTTGCCGTTCGCCGACATCATGCATGCGTCGGTAAACGATCTGCTGGTGCATCTGGCTACTCCCAAAGTTCTGAATTGAGGAAAACATGAATCTTCTCGCTTCCTTGTCCCCAGTTTATGCAGAGATATTCTTGCTTGTGATGGTGAGTGCGATCCTCATCGCTGACCTGTTCATCGCGAATCATACAAAAACTCTGACCTATCTGCTGGTGCAGCTCAGCTTGCTGGGTTGTTCGTTAATAACAGTGGCGACGCATCAAGACGGTATCGCGCATTTGTTCAACCACATGTTTGTAGATGACATGATGTCGGACGTACTCAAACTGTTGGTATATCTATCTGTGTCCATGATGCTGGTTTATTCTCGCAGCTACTTATTGATGCGCGGTCTGTTTACCGGAGAGTTTATGGCGCTGGCGCTGTTCGCTACGCTGGGTATGATGGTGATGATTTCTGCCAGCAATTTCCTAACTTTGTATCTCGGTTTGGAGTTGCTCGCACTGAGTCAGTACGCTATGGTTGCACTGCAACGCGATTCCGCCGTCGCCACTGAAGCTGCGATGAAATATTTTATTCTTGGCGCAATGGCTTCCGGCTTCCTGCTTTATGGCATGTCAATGCTGTATGGTGCTACCGGTTCTCTGGACGTGAACCGCATCTCCCAAGTTATTCAACACGGCGCCCCCAATAAGACTCTGCTGGTGTTTGGATTGGTCTTTATTGTGTCAGGGTTGGCGTTCAAACTGGGCGCGGTACCATTCCATATGTGGGTGCCTGATGTGTATAACGGCGCACCCACCGCAATGACTATGTTTATCGGCACCGCGCCAAAACTGGCCGCGTTTGCTTTTGTCATGCGTATTTTGGTAGAGGGGATGCAACCGTTAATGATTGATTGGTCAGGCATGCTGATGATTCTGGCCGTGCTGTCCATGGCTGTCGGTAATATCACCGCCATTGCGCAAACCAACATCAAACGCATGTTCGCCTACTCGACAATCGCCCATATGGGTTTCCTGCTTATCGGTGTATTAAGTGGAACTATCGAAGGCTATGGTTCTTCCATGTTCTACGCTGTGGTCTATGTGCTGATGAGCTTGGGTGGTTTCGGCATGATTATGCTGCTGTCGCGCGAAGGCTTCGAGGCTGACAACCTCAACGACTTCAAAGGGCTTAACCAGCGCAGTCCGTGGCTCGCCTTCATGATGCTGCTGCTGATGTTCTCCATGGCCGGTGTGCCCCCTACGGTGGGCTTCTATGCCAAATTCTCGGTGCTGAATGCGGCGATACAAACCGGACATATCACCTTGGTGGTGATGGCGGTGCTGTTCTCGCTGATCGGCGCTTTTTACTACCTACGTATCGTCAAGCTTATGTATTTCGATACGCCGGAAAGCCACGAGAAAATCAACATCCAGCCGGACAGCAGTTTGCTCATTTCCATCAATGGCTTAGCCGTATTGGCGCTCGGTATTCTGCCAGGCACGCTGATGACGGTATGCGCTGTTTCAGTACAACAGTCTTTGCTGCATTAATCGCATAAAAATGTAATGAGCAAACACTCCCGCCTCAAGGCGGGAGTGTTCATTTGTGGAGAATGAAAATGGATTTGACGGAGAAACAACTCGACAGTCAGGTGATGTACAACGGCGGATTCATTGAAGTCATCAAGGATGCTGTGCTGTTGCCGGACGGCAGCACCAGTACGCGCGAATACATTACTCATCCCGGCGCAGTCGCCATCCTGGCTTTGCTGGACAATGGCAATCTTGTGATGGAGCGTCAATATCGCTACCCATTACATCGTGAATTCATCGAACTGCCTGCAGGCAAGATTGACGATGGAGAGGACATTCTCATTACAGCACAACGCGAGTTGCTGGAAGAGACCGGCTACTTGGCGAGTGAATGGACACACCTTACCACCGCTTGGCCTTGCATCGGCTACTCCGATGAACGCATGGAATATTTTTTAGCACGCGGATTAAAGCATGAGGGTAGCAATTTGGATGATGGTGAATTCCTGGAAGTATTCGAACTTTCACTGTCGGATGCCATCGATTGGATAAGGCGGGGCAAGATCAATGAGAGCAAAACCATTGTTGGCCTATTCTGGCTGGAGAAGGTGCTTAACGGAGATTGGCGTGCACCAAGGTAATGCGTTAATGCGGTGCATTATTTTGTTTACAGCACCAAACTGGTGAATTTAATCTCCGTAGTTTTTCGCTGAAAAACAAAATACTCAAACTAATCAAAGAAAGAAAGATATGGCATAGGGATTGCTTTCGTTCCGGCGGATTGCACTTCTTTGGAGGAAATATGGAAAACTTGAAAGTTGGAACTGATGCATTATTTATCCTGCTGGGCGCCATTATGGTGCTGGCGATGCACGCTGGGTTTGCATTTCTGGAACTTGGCACAGTGCGCAAAAAAAACCAAGTCAACGCATTGGTTAAAATACTTTCTGATTTCGCCATTTCTACGCTGGCGTATTTTTTCATCGGTTACAGCATTGCTTATGGAGTAAATTTCTTTGCCGGTGCAGAAGAACTGGCGCAGAAGAATGGTTATGAACTGGTTAAATTCTTTTTCCTGCTTACCTTCGCCGCCGCCATTCCAGCTATCGTTTCCGGTGGTGTGGCAGAGAGAGCTCGCTTCAACCCCATGCTTGCAGCCACCTTCTTGCTGGTCGGTTTCGTCTATCCTTTTTTCGAGGGCATAGCCTGGAACCATCGCTTCGGTGTACAAGACTGGCTGAACGCTAGCTTTGGTGCAGAATTCCATGACTTCGCCGGCTCCGTGGTAGTGCATGCGGTGGGGGGGTGGATTGGCTTGGCGGCGGTGTTGATGCTCGGTGCTCGGCGCGGGCGCTATGGCAAAGAAGGACAGATTTCCGGACATCCGCCTTCCAGCATTCCTTTCCTTGCACTTGGTGCATGGATACTTACTGTGGGTTGGTTCGGTTTCAATGTGATGTCGGCGCAGACCATAGACAAGATTAGTGGGCTGGTCGCGGTCAATTCGCTGATGGCTATGGTTGGAGGAACACTGGTTGCGCTGTGGGTGGGCAGGAACGACCCAGGTTTCGTACATAACGGCCCGCTGGCTGGACTAGTGGCGGTATGCGCTGGTTCCGACTTGATGCATCCTTTGGGTGCGTTGTTGACCGGCGGCGTGGCAGGCGGCTTGTTCGTGTGGATGTTCACCCTTACCCAGAACCGCTGGAAGATTGATGACGTGCTTGGTGTGTGGCCACTGCACGGCCTGTGCGGTGCATGGGGAGGTATTGCAGCAGGTATTTTTGGATTGAAAGCATTTGGTGGCTTGGGGGGTGTCAGCTTTATGTCGCAATTTATCGGCACTTTACTGGGCATAGTCATTGCGCTGCTAGGAGGTTTTATTGTGTACGGCCTACTGAAAAAATTCATTGGCATCCGTCTAAGTCAGGAAGAGGAATTCAATGGCGCAGACTTGAGTATCCACAAAATAACCGCTACGCCAGAACGTGAATCCGGCTGGTAAATGTATTGATTGTTTCGTGATAATAAAGTCTTGAACAAAACGATCCCCTTATGGGATCGTTTTACATGGCGATGTAGATAAATAAGATATTTGGAATTCAAAATTACCTAATTGCGCTTCATCCTAGAATCCGCCCAAGCTATGACCAGATTAAGCTGGGCATGTCGCTGCCACATCCACTCGGAGCTTGAAACCGCTACATCAGTTGGTACGCCCATGCATTCTCGATATGCGCGCCTACAAATCAGAAATGGTAGCCGTACTGTAGTTGCCAGTTCAGTTGCGAGTGAGTGATTGTCCTAGCGTTGTCCGGAGCGCCGCTATACGGCACATCAGCAATTTGAGTGCCGGTGACGGTTACTTTAGGTGCGTAGGCCAGCGAGAAATCGATACCGCTTTGACGGCTCAACAGATAGCCGAAACCGATGGTGTATTGATCCTTGATGATTGCTGGGAACAAGGGATTGACACGATTGTCCGGCACCGGGTTGTTGGAGAAGTTGCCGCCAAAGCGTAAGGTCAGTGCATCATTCAGCCGATAGGACGCACCAATCATGAATATATTTTGATTTTCCCAGTTCTGACTGATCTTGAAGTCGGCAAAGTCGGTGGTGGTGCTAAACGTCATATTGAAGTTCTGCATGACGCCGGACCAGTTGATGCGCTTGTAGTCGGCAGCGATCATCCACAATTCATTCGCCTGATAGGCCACGCCAAGGCCATAGGTTTCAGGCCACTGGAAACCATGAATGGCAACCTTGCCAGTCATGGCAGGCCCTAACGATGCGCCGGATTTGAAGGCTGAAAAGGACGCGCCATTATCATCCGTCTTCATGTCGCCCAGATGGGTTTTCGTGTGATACGTCGCACCGACAGTCAGTGTCGGGCTGGCTTTGTAGACAATGCCCAGCTTGCCGGCAAATCCGGAGCCGAATGCCTTGCCGCTAAAATCATTAGTGTCCGAAAAATCAATGCGGAATGCGTCGGCCCCGAGGGTATTAATCAAACCGTTCACCGCACCACCGAAACCGGCCGACATATTCCCGGTAGCCATGGCCATGAACTGCGGAGTTGCCGCCGCCATCTTCATGTCCATGGTCGCCCAGACCCAGTCCAATGAGCCGCCGATCGTCAGCTTGTCATCCACGTTGTAGGCTAGCGGCAGGATGACGCGCCCCACGCCAACCTCTGATCGCACTTTGTCTCCAGTGCCATAAGCCATCGGAGACCCCGCTTCATACTCGGTACCCATGCCGCCCTGGGAGTACACGCCGATACCGTAGGACAAGTTTCCCCTTTTGGTGACATAGCCGAGTGCCGGCATATAGTAGGCATCGCCGCCCGACTTCACCGAAGAAGCGCTTACGTTCGGGCCGAGGAAACCCAAGGCAATTCCGAAGCCGCTACCTTGCCCCATCAGGCCTAACGTGGCCGGGTTATTCATCATCGCACCGGCACCGTTGTCGTAAGCGAACGACGCCCCACCCATGGCTGCGGCAACCGGGCCGTAGCCTTCCAAGTCCATGCCGTTAGTGGCGAAAGCCGGTGCGGAGAAGCTGACGATAGTGAGCAGTGCAGCAATTTTATTGAGATTCATGACTCACCCTTATGATTTTAATTAATTGATTTATATGAAAGTATACAAATTTAACATGGATAAAAAAACACTGATATACCCTAAACGGGTATTGCACATTTGGAAAAGCTTTCGCTGACAGCATCTCCTGACGACTGCCTGCTATAGAACGGGGCTAACTTCACGCTGCTCCCGTTCGCACAGCAATTCCCAAATTCACCGAGTCATCCGAAATCCAGTTTCGCAGTTCGGCAGTATTGCACCCACATCCCACCACCCCCATAGCTCGGAAAAAGATTGGCGAGAATTTTCACAACTCGATGATTGAGATAAAGTTAAAATGAAACGGTGCAAGCTATACCAAAAATAGTAGCAAAAATCTTATCTACATTGCCAAGCAGAAATCAGGCAATAGTAATCAATATGAAATGAAATTCAGTAAATTGCCAGTCGTGATAAAAGAATTAGCGTAAGAAAGAGAATACTTATTAGTGTAATGATTTAGGTACAACAGGCTGGTATGTTGCATTGCAATCAATGCTTAAGATTTGACTCAAAATATGCTTGGCGCATCTTTTCTCGACACCGTAAATAGAGTCATTTAGGAGAAATTAATGGAGTCTAGTAGTCAACAACCCAATCATATTCTGAATAAAGTGAACAGAAGCATAAGCAGTAGATTGGCTATACTCGCGATAATTCTATTCGCGAACTCCGCATCTGCTCTTGATAATGAACAGTCACAAGTCTTTCTTAATACCCAATCTGTACCTCCTAAGCAGGCAGCGCTTGAGCATATAGTTCCTCAGGAAGTCGATGGGCCTGTAGGGAAGAAATCTCCCCAAGACCACAGCCATTTCAAACAGCTTCAGGGGCCGTTTACATCACCCGAACAAGTCACCAAAGCTTGCCTGAGTTGCCATACTCAGGCAGGAAAGCAGGTTATGTCTACCATCCACTGGACTTGGAAAGCATGGAATCCAAAGACTCAACAAATGATCGGCAAGAGCCAAGTCTACAACACCTTCTGCGTTAGCCCGATCAGCAACGAACAGTTTTGTACGGTCTGCCATGTTGGTTATGGAAGCACCGATCCGAATAAATTCATTCCATTTGAACAACGCACCGAGAATCAGGTTGATTGTCTGGTCTGCCACGACCAAACCGGGAAATATCGCAAAATTCCCTTTATAGGCGGGAATCCGGCGATGAAAAAAATCGCCGTGCGTCCGGGATGCAATGAAGTTTACGGTACCGACAAACCCTATGTCTTGCCCCAAGATCTGGCAAAAATCGCCCAGAGTATCAGCGCTCCGATTCGCTCCAACTGTGGGGGATGCCATTTTTATGGCGGTGGAGGAGATGGTGTTAAACACGGCGATCTCGACAGCTCACTCCTTAATCCTACGCATGACCTTGATGTGCATATGGATGCGAAAGGATTGAACTTCCCATGCCAGCAATGCCATCAAACCAAGGATCACAAAGTCACCGGCGAACATTACGCCATTGACGCAAATCCTAAACAAGCCGCGTTTATGCCAGGGGGCGAACACAACGGCAACGCTACGGCCTGCCAATCCTGCCACAGTCAAACTCCGCATCATGGGGATGGACTGGCTTCGAAGCAGATTGCATCTACCCTCAACATGCATACTCGTGATATCGCCTGTGAAACCTGCCATATCCCTGAGTTTGCACGCGGAGGTAAGCCAACAAAAATGAACTGGAACTATGCTACAGCGGGTAAGTTGGCACCTAATGGCTCACCTCTGGTCATTGAGGATGAGAAAGGCAGGAATACCTATTGGGGCGTAAAAGGAAGTTTCTTGTGGGAGGATAACGTTGTACCCGAATACCGCTGGTTTAACGGAACCGAGCGGTGGATGCATATCGGTGACAAGATACAGCCGAATCAAAATGGTGTAGTTGGCGTCAATGATATTGAAGGCAGTGCTACCGATGGTCAATCGAAGATATGGCCTTTCAAGATATCCCGAAATAACCAGCCCTACGAGACACAAACTGGGATACTCGCAGTTTTCCACTCCTTTGGCTTCGATCAAGATTCTTTCACGATGACGTATGACTGGCAGAAAGCGATAACTGCTGGAATGAAAGCCGCCAAACTACCTTTCTCAGGACATTATGGGTTTGTCCAAACTCAAATGTATTGGCCAATATCTCATATGGTCGCGCCCAAGACGAAGGCATTGGGCTGTGCACAGTGTCATGCGAATAATGGCCGTCTGCAAGGCATAGAGGGTGTTTATATGCCAGGACGTTTCAAAGATCATCAACCGTGGATTGATCTTATTGGCCTTCTCGCAGTTGCATTGGCTTTCGCAGGTGTGATTATTCACGGCCTGATTCGTATCATTCTGTGGCTTCGTCGCCAGTCATAACTGAAAAAGGGATCGCAATGTCCACACGTATATATTTGTTCAAACGTTTCGAGCGATTCTGGCACTGGAGCCAGGCTGCGCTTGTTATCACAATGCTGATTACCGGTTTTGAAATCCACGGTTATTTGGGGGGCTTTACTTTCAAGACAGCGCTACTGGTCCACAGCTATTCCGCTTGGCTTTTGGTCACGCTCTGGATGTTTGCAATTTTCTGGCATTTCACAACGGGTGAATGGAAACAATACATCCCGACCTTCCAGAAAGTTGTTCTCGTTGCCCGGTATTATGCATGGGGCATGTTCCTCGGTGAGGATCATCCATTCCATAAAACGTTACAACACAAGCACAACCCCTTGCAACGATTTGCCTATCTGTGGCTGAAACTGATGATAAATCCTTTGATTTGGGTTAGCGGAATGCTGCTGTTGATTTTTAGTTACGACTGGATTCAATTTCAGCCGTTCGGATTGACACTCACCGAAGTGGCTTGGGTTCATACGGCAGCGGCCTACATGATGTTGCTCTTTTTTATTGCCCATATTTATTTGGCAACTACTGGCCATACTCCATTGGCCTATATTAAGGCCATGATTACAGGTTGGGAAACCATTGATGAAGAACCTTCAGTCAATGCTTCATCCACTTCAATAAACGTCTAACCGATCAACCACATTAGGACCATGATCATGATGGACAACAATTTGTCTACGAACGCTCTCGAATTTCATAATTCACGATTTGCGACAATAATGATTATTTGCTGTATCGCTATAGCCTCGATAATATCTTTAACCGCTCAAGCTGCACCAACTGGTACCAACCAGAATGTTCCTGGTTTGGCGGATACGCCTGGAAAGAAGTCTTCAGTTACACCAGCCGACCAGTCTTTGAATGAAAGTTCGCTCCAGCTACAAGATGGTTTGGCTCTGCTTAACTCAGCATTGCTGTTAAAAGTGTATTACTACGCATATTCTGGAACACCGGTTGATTACAGTGCGATACTGACCGAAAATACGGAAAATATTGTTCCTCCAAAACCCGTACAGCCAAATAGCGACCAAAAGAAGGTAATCGATCAATTAATCCAGATCGCCAAAACTCATCCTGACATATTGATCAAGGTTGACGATATCGCACTGGATTCTTATGACAAAACGAGCCAATCTTTTCCAGTAGTGAACCGACTTTTTATGAAGGGTGCCCGCTTTTATTTTGATAACTCGCGTTACCACTATTATTATCTACACGCTAGCGCGTTCAGCACAATACGTTGCGCAGACAGCAAAACAATTGCCACAATAAATTCAGCAATTGCCAATTATGAACATTTCTCGATGGATATCGTTGCTCATGTTAGCCATACCGTCGCCAAGGAAGATGCTTTAGTATTTGACTTGCGCAAGATTATTCTGAAAAACTCCTCCGGTAATCTGGTGATTGCTAAGGTTAAACAGTAGCTTGAGGGTGAATCGTTAATAACATCTGTACACACTTATAGACTCGGCCAGATTTATCCGTGACTATCGATTTTGATATGCTTGTAGAAGCCAACAAACACAAGCACCGTGACAAGTTCTACTTGAATGATTCACGGATAAATCTGGCCGGATCAATAGGCCCCCTTCCAAGATGACATTCTGCATTATTGGGATCAGAATTCAAAAAGTCCGAAGGCGTAGCCGTAATCCTGATCCCCGTTATCGGCATACTTATTCTCCTTGGAAATAGTGCTGGGAATTTTTCTTAACTATCGAAAGGATTACAAATGGCCAGAATATTTTTCAAAGGACTACGTCTGGCGTTAATGCCATTTATGCTGCTATGGGCAAAAGTGGGCAAGCCTACAGGGATGGAACGACCGAAGGCGGAGCAAGAAAAGATTGACTTGGAATGTGTAAAATTAGCGCTCTACCACTTTAAGACCTGCCCTTTCTGCATCAAAGTGCGCCACGAAATGGCGAGGCTGTCATTGCCGATACAACTGCGTGATGCGCAACATGAACCTAAGCACAGGCAAGAACCTAACCATAAGGCCGATTTATTGCAGGGTGGCGGGAAATTGCAGACGCCTTGTTTGCGGATTGAGGATGACCAAGGCAATGTTCAGTGGATGTATGAATCCAAAGACATCATTAAATATTTGCATGATCGGTATTTCTGATCTGCTGAGCGTGATCGAATTTTCATGGCTTTACATAACAATGAGAACTTAGTATGAAAAAAACAATTGAGATTTTGGGCAAGCAAGTGATAGTCGAGTGGAGCGCGTCCGCTGACAAAAAGCTGCAAGATCTTTCCGAACCATTGCTGGTTGAGATGGAACTGTATTTTAGTTGTCTGATAAGAAAAGCAGTCCGGTTCAGGAGTGGCGCAAATTCAGGGAATTCATCTTTTGCGACCCCGCGATTATTAATCGGGTTTCGCCCGGTGATGACGAAGATTTGCCGTATCAGCGATGTCGAAGGAGATCCGCCTCTGGAAGATTTTCCTATCGTCAGGCCGGAAGCATTCGTGCCGAAACGCCTCTCAATCGACTATCGTGGTGGAAAATGGATGGGCGAGTTTTTTCTGGATAACCTCAAATAGCAAAATGAATAGATGTCGTCGTCGATGTGTTATTGACTCAGCCTGCCGATTGATTCCGGCAGCACCATCTGCAACTTCTAAAATCCAATAAAAAATGTTACTTAGTATTTGGATGGGTCGACGAGTTCCGGTAGCTTGACTAAACAACCACCAGCTTTAGCGGGTGGTTGTTTAGTTCATCATGTTATTTTGGAGATGACGGATTAGTGTATTTCACGTGGCAGGTTTGCGAGCATCATGTTTACGCGTACTGCCCGTGCCGCATTTCAACCGTGGCAGTTGCATGTGTGACTTTGCTCGGAGCCATGAGTGTGCCCTTCTTTACCAAGGTCGCTATGATCGTGATTACAACCCTCACTGGCTGATTTCACGCGACCCGAAAGGAATGCTGCTACTGCCAATTCAGGAACGCTCTCTCCAGTAGCCACAACCCGCACGCCACGCGCGGCCATATGGCGGATAAAGCCTTCACCCGCACTGCCGGTGATCAATACATTCATGCTATCGAGAGGGTGTTTTGCGCCATGATCGTAGCCATGAATGGCGAAATTGGCATCAAGATCAAGTCGCTCGACTTCTTTGGGCGGCTGTTGCCCATCGGCTTCGAATACGAAGAAGCGACGAGCCTGACCGGCATGGCCGGTGACGGTACGAAAGTTCTGGCTGCTGACGGCGATACGCATAGATGTACTCTGGTTGGAACTCATATATGGATTATTCTGTGGTTGACCAAGCTGTGCAAGATAGAAGAAGTTTATAAATATGTCTGTGCTATTAGTCACACAATCAGAGCTTATTATGTTGCCGTTGACGCAGATTTAAATAACGTTGCCCTCGTTATATAGAAGCCAGCTTGGCTGTGAACATGCTTGCGATATTCGCAAGCATGCTTATTCCTGCATTGCGTTCCCGCTCTAATGGACTTTTACAGCTTCGCCACCAAGAACTTGGGTCAGGTCTTTCAGCATTTTAGCCAATTCGCCTGTCATTAAAATAAAGTCCAGCTCAAATATCTCATCTTCGTTATCGGCAATCTTTGTTGATCCCTCTTTGATGATGTCCAGGAACTCAATGCGCTTGATTTGCAGGTGTTCATTGAGTACAAAAGAGATGCGGTTATTCCAGGTCATGCCTAAACGGGTGACTCGCTTGCCAGCCGCGATATGAGCAAGAATTTCCTTGCCCTCCAGCGCATGATTGGCATAACGCACGGTGGCTTTGCTGGCATCGCTGGAGCGCAATTCCAGCTCGCGGTCTATGCTGAAACCTACTGGTGCATGTTCGCTCGCTAGCCAGTCTGTCATTGCAGCCACGGGAGAAAGTTCGGTTTGCAGAAGTTGCACCGGGAAGTTGCCCACTGTCTTGCCCAAGTGCTCCAATAATTCATCTGCTTTGGCCGAAGAGGCAGCTTCAATAATCAGGCGACCATTGACCAAGTCTAGCCATGCGTAAGTCGTGCGTTGAAGTGCAAAAGCTCTGGGCAGCAGTTCATCAGCGACCGCCAGCTTGATGTCTTTCAACTGCTTGCGTCCCGGTTTGTAACCTTGTTGTGCTTCAATATCGGTAATACGTTCCTTAGCAAACTTGTTGATGATGGCGGCGGGCAATAGTTTCTGCTCAACGCCCAGTGCAAACAGAATTTGATTGTTGGCGATGTGAACCAGACGGTCATCGCCACAGCACGAAACCCAACCCCGGTTTTGCTTGTCCAGGCCGCTGCAAGGTAATAACGGCTTGAGCGCCAGCTTTTCCTGAAGTGTTGCGGCAGTCAAGGCGAGGTCGGGGGGTAGACGATAGATGAATATGTTTTTGAACCACATGGCAGGTATCCGAAAAACCGCTGATTATACTGGCCTGAGATTTTCAGTTCATATTTCATCATGTATCGCTATCGCTAATGTCTGTCGTTTCGCCGGATGTCCTATGCTATTGTTGTCGCCGACGCGTTTTTGCCCCAGTGTGCCGATTGATTTTGGCTGCACCATCTGCAACTTCAAAAATCCCATAGAGAAAAATGTTAGCTTGGCATTCGGCTGGGTCAACTAATTCCGGCTTCGTGAGTGTCAGCAATTGGTGCATGATAATAATTAAATTTTATAGCTCAAAGAGTCACAATTTGAATTTCGCATAGATTCACAAACTACCATTTCAAGAACATGTTTAGTTTCCTCTATATAATATTTTAAGCTAGCATATCAACTACTAGCAGTGTCGCTCAGCGCAGTACGTAAGCACTTTCAATTACAGGATAATCTCGTGGCACGTTCGCCGCTTCCCGCATCATTTTTTGGTATGGTTCTGGGACTCTCTGGCCTTGGGCAGGCTTGGCGTCTTTCTGTTCTGCTTTGGGGTATGCCATCGTCAATCGGTGAAGGACTGTTGTTGTTATCTGCACTGGTATGGGCTGTATTGCTAGTTGTTTATGTGACGCAAGCCATAAGGTATCCAGAAGTCGTTCATAAAGAATTCCAACATCCGGTGCAAGGTAGCACCCCCGCGCTCCTAGGTGTTTCGACGCTGCTAATCGTATTGGCGGTATTGCCATATTCACGGTCACTGGCATGGATACTTGCCGTTGCAGGAATCATTTGGCATTTGGCTTTTTCGCTCTGGCATACCGGAGCACTTTGGCAAGGCGGGCGCGATAATCTAGATACAGCGCCAACACTATATTTACCCACTGTGGCCGGCAACTTCACCAGCGCAGCTGCACTGGGTGGACTCGGTCATCCAGATTGGGGCTGGCTATTTTTGGGTGCCGGGATTTTTTCTTGGCTGGCGCTCGAATCGCTTATCATCCAGCGTCTATGGCACCCACAAGCTATGCCGCTACCCCAGCGTCCTCTTATCGGCATCCAGTTTGCCCCGCCAGTGGTTTGTGCCATGGCTTGGTTGATGCTTGATCCGGGTACCACTGATCATTGGTTGCTGATGCTTTGGGGCTATGGTCTTTTTCAGCTTTTGCTGGGTTTGAGACTTGGCCCATGGCTCGGTGCCCAACCCTTTTCCCCGTCTTACTGGGCTTATACTTTTGGCATTGCTGCCGCAACAGTCTGCGGTCTTAAATTAGCATTGGCTGGAGTCGGTGCCGCACAGGTTCTCGCGATCCCGATCTTTGTGGGAGCTAATTTGTTTATAGTCTATCTCTCGCTACGCACTGCTTGGCGCGCCATAAACAGTGAACTGTTGCCTAATATTTAACCCCTCTTAGCATTCGGTTGAGTTAACAAATACCGGCAGCTTGGATCAATAACACGTCGGTGTGTATCCGCATAACGCAGGATAGCCTGTAGATTGCCTATTGACGGTGCTTGCTGGGCAGTGGGTGTAATTTATTCAATGCTGGAAATTTCACGCAGCTTGCAACACGCCATCCACCAAGCTCATCTGCCGCTGCATCTTGCCAGCGAGTTCAAGGTCGTGGGTGACGATGATGAAGCTGGTGTTGAGTTTTGCATTGAGGGTTTGCATCAGTTCGAACAGGGCGAGGGCGCTGGCGCGGTCCAGGTTGCCGGTGGGTTCATCGGCCAGCACGCAGGCGGGTTGGGTGACCAGCGCACGCGCCACGGCGACGCGCTGACGTTCGACGCCGGAGAGTTCGGCAGGCAGGTGGCGCACGCGCTGCGCCAGTCCCACTTGTTCCAGCATGGCGGCGGCTTGCGGATGCGCCTCTGCGGGTTTCATGCCGCGTATCAGTAACGGCATGGCGACGTTTTCCAGCGCGGTGAATTCCTGTAGCAGGTGGTGGAACTGATAAACGAAACCAAGCGAGCGATTACGTAGTTCGCCGCGCTGCGTTTCGTTCATCTTCGCAACGTCTTGTCCCAAAATGTTGACGCTGCCGCCGCTGATGCTGTCCAGTCCGCCCAGCAAATGCAGCAGCGTGCTTTTGCCGGAACCGGAGGCGCCGACGATGGCGATGCGCTCGCCGCGCGCCACGTCGAGGTTAACGCCGTTCAGTACTGCGACGCTCAAATCGCCTTGCGAGTAAGTTTTGCGCAGATCGCGACAGGAAATCACTAAATCATTATTCATAACGCAGCGCCTCCGCCGGTTGCACCTTGGATGCGCGCCAGCTTGGATACAGCGTGGCGACCAAGCTGATGACAAAGGACATGCCCGCGATCACATACACATCGCCCATTTGCAGATCGGACGGCAGTTCGCTGATGTAGTAAAACTCTTTGGACAGGAAGTGCACGCCGAACAGGTGTTCGATAAACGGTACGATGGTGCCGATGTTGAGCGCGAGCAATACGCCGCCGACGACACCCAGCCCCATGCCGATGAGGCCGATTAGCATGCCCTGCACCATGAAGATTTGCATGATGCTTTTAGGCGAAGCGCCCAGCGTGCGCAGGATGGCGATGTCGGCCTGTTTGTCGGTGACCGCCATCACCAGCGTGGAGACGATGTTGAAGGCGGCGACCAGCACGATCAGCGACAGGATGACGAACATCATTTTCTTTTCCATCGCCACCACGCTGAAGTAGTTGGCGTTCTGCCGCGTCCAGTCGGTGGCGTAAGTGTTGCGCGGCAACTTGTCTTCCAGTTCGTAGGTGACTTGCGGCGCGAGGTCGAGGTTGTGCAGACTGCCGCTGATGCCGGTGACGCTGTCGCCCATGCGGTAGAGTTTTTGTGCGTCCTGCAGATGGATCAGCGCCAGCGAATTGTCGTACGGCGACATGCCGATCTCGAAGATGCCGACCACGTGGAATTGCTTCAGGCGCGGCAGCATGCCGGCAGGCGTGATCTGGCCTTGCGGCGTGAGCAGCAACACACTATCGCCCACATGCGCATCCAGCGAGCGCGCCAGATCGACACCGAGCACGATGTTGAATGCGCCCGCGCGCAGCTCGTTTAGCGTGCCGCGTTTCATCTTGTCGCCGAGCGCGGTGAGCTTCTGCTCCGCATCGGGTAGGATGCCGCGCACCATCACCCCTTGCACGTTATCGTTCAGCGACAGCATGCCCTGTCCGTCAACATAAGGCGCAGCGGCGCGCACTTCCGCTTGTTTGGCGACGATGTCCAACACACTCTGCCAGTCGCTCATGTGGCCGTTGTCGCTCATCACCTGCAAATGCGGCGTGACACCGAGAATGCGCGCGCGGATTTCTTTCTGGAAACCGTTCATCACCGACAACACCACAATCAGCGCCATCACACCCAAGCCGATGCCCAACATGGAGATCAGCGAGATGAATGAGATGAAATGATTGCGACGCTTGGCGCGGGTGTAACGCAGGCCGATGAAGAGTTCGTAGGGTTGCAAGATGATTGCCTAAATGAATAACGGATGCAAGTTTGCCATAATATAGCGTACGACTACTTCACCATCTGGTTCATCTGGATGATGGGCATCAATATGGCGAGCACAATGATGAGCACGACTGCACCCATGGCGAGGATGAGCAGGGGTTCAAGCAGTGAAGTGAGCACGCTGACGAAGCCGCTGACTTCCAGATCCTGTTGTTTGGCGACGCGGTCGAGCATGGTGTCGAGTTTGCCACTTTTTTCGCCGCTGGCGATGAGGTGGATCAGCACTGGCGGGAACAGGCCGGAGGAAGCGAGGGCGCGGCTGAGGCTGACGCCTTCGCGCACTTTTTGCGCGGCATCTTCCAGCGCGTAGCGCATCGGCAGGTTGCCCACCACGCCGGAGGCCGCGCTCATCGCAGTGAGTAGCGGCACGCCGCTGCCGAACAGGATGGAAAGTGTGCTGGCCATGCGTGCGGTGTTCACACCTTGTATCAATCGTCCCACCACCGGCAGGCGCAACAGGCGGCGGTGGAAGGCGGCGCGCACGGTTTCCTGTTTCAGCATTTGCCGTGCGGCGTAGACAGCGGCGATGATGATCACCAGCAAGTAAATCCATGTAGCGGCGAGGACATCGGTCACCAGAATCAGGCTGCGCGTGAGCCAAGGCAGGGCTTGGTGCGATTGCTGAAACACTGAGATGACTTGCGGCACGACATAGAACAGCAGGCCGCCCACGATAAGGATGGCGACCACGGTGATGATGCCGGGATAGACGAAGGCGAGGCCGACCTTTTGCTGCAGCGCCTGCTGGTTTTCGCTGTAGGTGGCGAGCTTGTCCATCACGTTGGCCAGTTCGCCCGAGGCTTCGCCCGCCTTGACCAGCGAGCGATGGATTTCGGGGAAGTCGCCAGGGTGTTGCGCCATGGCATGCGCCAGCGTGTTGCCCGCCAGCACGTCGGCGCGCATGGAAGCCAGCAGGCTGCGCTGGTAAGGATGATTGCTCTGCTCGATTAGCACCGACATGGATTGTTCCAGCGGCAACCCGGCTTCAAGCAGGGTTGCAAGCTGGCGTAACAACATACTTACATCGGACAGTGAAAGGCGGCGGCGCGCAAAGCTGAATTGTTGTTTGCTTTGGCTGGCGTTGACGGTATCCAGTTCGACCACGAACAGGCCGGAGTCACGTAACTGGTTACGCGCGGCGCGTGCCGAATCGGCTTCTATGAGTCCTTGCTTGGGTTTGCCCTCGGCATCGACGGCTTGATAGTGGAAGGCTGCCATGAAAGTTAAACGCGCGTCACACGAATGACTTCTTCCAACGAAGTGTCGCCGCTGACCACCCAGCGCAACGCGTCGTCGCGCAGGCTCAACATGCCGTGCTGTTGCGCGTAGGCGCGCAGGTCTTGTTCGCTTTCATGCGAGTGGATCTTGCTGCGGAATTTGTCGTCAACCATCAGCAATTCGTAGATGCCGGTGCGTCCGCGATAGCCGGTTTGCGTGCAGGCGGCGCAACCGACCGGGCGGTACAACACTGCGGGTTTGCCCGCTTTCGCCAACACGCCTAATTCTGTGGCATCGGGCGTGTAGGCTTCCTTGCACGCCGGGCACAGGCAGCGCACCAGACGTTGCGCCAGTACGCCGATCAAGCTGGAAGAAAGCAGGAACGGCTCGACGCCCATATCGCCCAAGCGGGTCACCGCGCTGACCGAGTCGTTGGTGTGTAGCGTCGCCAATACCAAGTGTCCGGTGAGGCTGGACTGCACGGCGATCTGCGCGGTTTCCAGGTCGCGGATTTCGCCGATCATGATTACGTCCGGGTCCTGACGCAGGATGGCACGCAGTGCTCGCGCAAAATCCATTTCGATGCGCGGGTTGACCTGGGTCTGGCTGATGCCGTCGAGGTCGTATTCCACCGGGTCTTCCACGGTCATCACGTTGGTGACTGTGGCATCCACGCAGGACAGCGCGGCGTACAGCGTGGTGGTCTTGCCGGAGCCGGTGGGGCCGGTCACCAGCACGATGCCGTGCGGATGTGCGATCAGAGCTTGAATCTCGGTCAAGGTGTCTGCGCTCATGCCGAGCTTGGCCAGATTGAGGCGACCCGCTTCCTTGTCCAGCAAACGCATCACCACGCGTTCGCCGTGCGCGGTGGGCAGCGTGGAAACGCGCACATCAACCGGGCGACCGCCCAAGCGCAACGCGATGCGCCCGTCCTGCGGCAGACGTTTTTCCGCGATATCTAATTCTGCCATCACCTTGATGCGCGAGATCAGCGCAGCGTGCAACGCGCGGTGCGGTTCAACCACATCTTTCAATGTGCCATCGACGCGAAAGCGCACCACGGTGCGGGTTTCAAAGGGTTCGATGTGAATGTCGGAAGCGTTGTTGCGCACGGCTTGCGACAGCAGTGCGTTAATCATGCGGATCACCGGCGCATCGTTTTCCGATTCCAGCAGGTCGGCGGTCTTGGGCAGATCGTGGATCAGCGTGGAAAGATCCATGTCCTGTTCCGCATCGTCCACCAGCATCGCGGCCGACTCGTCCGATTGCGCGTAGGCATCGGCCAGTACGCGCTCGAATTCGTCCGCCGCGACCAGTTTGGTTTCGGTCGGCAAGCCGAGCAAGCGGGTGACTTCAGACAATGCTTCCGGGCGCGCATCCAGACGCGCGATCAGATGTGCGGTGTCAGCGGTGCAGTCGGTTAAAACGACACCGCGCGCCTTGGCAAACGTATAAGGCAGCTTGCGCGCGACGCGGCGGTTGATGTTCAGAGTCACTTGGCTTTCTCGGGCTGGGCGGATGCGGCTGGAATATTCTCGTCCATGCTGCTGTCGATCTTGAGTGCGGGTTGTTTCTCCGGCAATTGCGGGCCACCCTCGATGGGAAGCATGAATTTGGAGGAGAGCTTGGCTGCGTCTTCCTTGTTGCGCATCTGGTCATAGCGTTCATTGGTAACGGCAGCGTAGGCAGCCTGATCGCGCATGATGACGGGGCGGATGAACACCATCAGATTGGTCTTGGTGCGTTGGCGCGTGTCGTAGCGGAACAGGGTGCCCAGTACGGGAATGTCGCCGAGCAGCGGCGTCTTGCTCTGCACGTCGTTCACCGAGTCCTGGATCAATCCACCCAGCACCACGATCTGATTCTTGTCCACCAGAACATTCGTATCAATCGAGCGTTTATTGGTGGTGACACCCGAGGTGGAAGAAGCTGAAGAAGCGAGCACGCTCGAAACTTCCTGATATATTTTCAATCGCACCGAGCCGCCACTGAGAATTTGCGGCTTGATCTTCAAGGTCAAGCCAACGTCTTTGCGTTCGATGGTCTGGAACGGCGTGGCCGTGCTGGAATTCGCGCCGGTGTTGGAGTAAGAGCCGGTGATGAAGGGCACGTTCTGTCCGACCACGATCGAGGCTTCCTCGTTATCCAGCGTCATCAGATTGGGTGCGGAAAGAATGTTGGCGTTGGTGTCGGATTCCAGCGCATGCGCCAATATTCCCAGAGAACCACCGGCCAGAATGCCGAGGTTCAAGCCGGGTCCGATGGAAGCGCCATTACTGGTTGCCACACCGATGATGTTATTGGTGGTGCCGAAGTTAGTGCCGCCGACTACAGTAGTATTACCTTGAGACACTGCCTGCCATTGCACACCGAGTTCGGCGGCCTTGTCCGCCGTGACTTCGACTATAAGCGCCTCGACGAATATCTGCGGCTGGCGCACATCCAGTCGCTCGATCACTGCGCGCAAGTTGTTATAGATCGGCTCGGAGGCGGTGATGATGAGCGAATTGGACGCGACATCGGCTTGCACCATGCCGCTGCCTGTGGGTGAGCCACCGGCAGGTGAAGCCGTAGCGGGAGTACCGGGCGCCCCTTGAACGGCTTGGGCGGCGGTTTCGCCGTTCATTACTGCGCGCAAGGTTTGTGCAAGTTTGGTGGCATCCGAATTTTTGAGCGTCACCACATGGAAGTTGCCGGGTGTTCCGGTATCGTTATCGAGTTTGGCCACCAGTTCGCGTACGCGCGCGACGCGCCCTGGATTATCGGCACGCAGCAGCAGGTTGTTGTTGCGCGGGTCGCCCATCAACACGAAACGCTGGTTGCCGTCGCCGCTCGCCGTAGTTTGCGCCGCTTCCGGCATTAATTTGGTGATGGTATTGGCGAGGTCGATTGCCGAAGTATATTTCACCGGAATGATGATAGGTGCATCCGCATTAGGCAGATCAATCGCTCTGATGACTTGCTCGATACGTTTCAGATTGCTCACATAATCGGTGATGATCAGCGCGTTGCTGGCAGCGTGGGCAATCACCAGATTATTCGGCGCAATCATCGGACGCACCACATTCACCATCTGTGTAGCGGACTCATTCTTCAGCACAAACACTTTGGTGATGATTTTATCGCCCTTGCCGCCCGATCTGCCCACCGCTTCCACATACAACTTGGCCTCCGACTCGGGCACTATCTTGGTCACCCCATCCGCATCCACAGCGGCGTAGCCCTGCAAGCGCAAGGCGGACAGCAGAATGTCGTAGGCCAGTTCGGTGCTTACCGGCGTGGCGGAAACAATATTGATCGAACCTTTTACTCGCGGATCAACCAGAAAATTCTTCTTCGATATTTGCGAAATCGCCTTGATGACCTCCTGAATATCCGCGTTGACGAAATTCAGCGAAACCTTGTCTTCTTTTGCCGCAATGGCGGGAACCGAGAAGGCCAGCAGCAAAACGGCCAGCCACAATTTATTTTGCCAAGTTAGCCCCATCAATGTTCACTCCTGAATTTATCCAATTCCTGTTGCATCAGCGCCCGTTGCGCCGGTGTAACTCTTTGCATAACCGGGTCTACCCCGGGTATCAGCGGTGCTGCCTGCGGCGCGATGGCGGCAGGTGCACTCGCTGTGTCATCGTCATCCACATGCGCAATCACAGCGCCATTAGGTAGAGGTGCAATCGCTACGCCCTTGGCCGTGACAGCAGTAATGCCGGAAGCCACAGTGGAAGATTCCAATTCCACGCGCTGTTTGACACCGCCGCGTTCCAGCATGACATAGCTTGCGTGCGTTTCCGCCAAGCGCATGCCGTCCGCCACCGTTCCACCCAAACCCACGCCGACTTGCTTGCCGTCAATCAGCAACACCGCAAAGCCCGCCGTCGGGTGAGCGAACACGCCGACCAATTTATAGTTGCTTGTTGCGGCTGCCACCTTGGCATCGACCACAACCGGCTGGCCAAATAAATTATCTGCCGCATTGCTTTTCTTCCATGAAGTCGTGGCCGGCATCGCCACACTCACCGGCGCGGCAAACACCCAAACCCAACGCGCCAGCATCACCGCCACTAGCACTATCCCCAAACTCTGCCATGAAAAAATCATCGACAGCCCGCCCGCAGGACGATTCCCGGAGGAAGGTGACAAGCGCAACGGATGGGTAAAGGACAAGCGCATCAAAATTTACTTTAGTTCTTGAAGGTCAAAATTTGGCGGCTGAGTATAGCAGAGGTCAAGCAGGGCAAAGCTGCCCGGTGGGGTTATGCTTAACCGTCTCCCGGGAATTTCAGGACGAGCAGGGTAATTTCAGCAGCATACCTTATGGAGATGCCCGTCAATAGGCGATCTGCACCTTTCTTATCATGAAGATTGCCGTATCTACTGGCTTACGGGCAAGGTCGGTTGGAAAAAATGCATCCAGGCAAATACGGGAAACGCTCGTCATCTGAATAAATGCGCTGTGATTTGATAGACTGCGCGCTGGTTTTTTCTTGAAGGCAAACAATAATGACATCTGCTCCGAAATTATCTGTGCTGCAACGCGGTTTTACTTTGATCGAGATTATGGTGGTGATCGTCATCATCGGTGTGCTGGCTGCATTGATCGTGCCCAAGGTGATGAGCCGCCCCGATGAGGCGCGTGCCACGGCGGCGCGCACTGATTTGGCGTCCATCGTGCAGTCGTTGAATCTGTACAAGCTGGACAATCACCGCTACCCGACTACCGAGCAAGGTCTGCAAGCGTTGGTGAAGAAACCGACGATTTCGCCTATCCCGGAAAACTGGAAGGGCAACGGTTATCTGGAGCGCGTGCCGAAAGATCCGTGGGGTCATCCGTATCAATATCTGCAGCCGGGGCTACATGGCGATGTCGATGTGATGAGTCTGGGCGCGGATGGCGAACCCGGCGGCGAAGGCAGTGACGCGGATATAGGATCGTGGGATCAGTAAGCAACAGGCTGTTCTCTTCCAGTCAGCGCGGTTTCACCTTGTTGGAAATGATGGTGGTGCTGGTGTTGGCAAGCATTATGTTGAGCTTTGCTGCGGTGCAGTTGATGCCGGATGAGCAGGCGCAGTTGCACGATGAGGCGGAGCGTTTGGCTTTTCTCATGGAGCAAGCAGGGGCGAGTGCGCGAGCAGGCGGTCAGGCGCTGGCGTGGTCTGGCAGCGGCGGCGAATTTCGCTTCTGGAACAGGAATAAGCAAGGCGGTTGGCAGCGAGTGGAGCAGGATGCCTTGTTGCATCCGCGAACTTTGCCGGATGGGGTGCGTATCGCGGCGATGGAAATTGACGGACGCGCGGATAAACCCGGTGAAATGCTGTTGTTAAGTCCTGAAACTGCCGCGCAGATGTTTCGCATTCGTCTGGTCAGCGGCGAGCGGCAATTGACGATTGCGGGTGATGGCATGGGCGCGGTGTCGGTGGTGAAGCCATGAGTAGACTGCGATCGCGAGGCTTTACTCTGCTGGAGGTGCTGGTCGCTTTGGCCATTCTCGCGGTGTGCATGGCGGCGATTTCGCGTGCTGCCAGTTCTGGTATAAATCATGTGGAGGCGATGCGCGAACGCACGCTGGCGGATTGGGTGGCGCAGAATCGTATGGCATTGCACACGGCGCAAAGCGACTGGCTTCCGGTGGCGACGCAAAACGGCGAGGAAATGCAGGCCGGACAGCGTTTTCTCTGGCGCGAAGAAGTCAGTGGCACGCCCAATCCGACCATGCGCCGCCTTGTGGTGAGTGTGTATGCGGCAGGGGCACCGGATCAGGCATTGCGCCAGATGTCCATGTATCTGGCGCAGTATGCGCGCTGAGGAGAGGATGATCGAGTACCGCACAGCATGGCGTGGCACAAGGCAGAACAGAGGTTTTACGCTGATTGAATTGCTGGTCGCGTTGTTTATCTTCAGTCTGCTGGCGATCTCGGGTTATCGAGGGCTAACTGCTTTGTTGCAGACGCGCGCGCATCTGGATCAGGAAACGCGCAAATACCAAGCGCTTTCGCGTTTCTTTACGCGCATGGATGAACAGTTGGCGCAGGTCATCAATCGTCCGGTCAGAGTGGCGGACGGCACGACACAAGCGGCTTTGATGGGCTTCCCGGCTTCCGGCGGAGAACTGGAAGAGGCGAAAATCGTGTTTACGCGCTCAGGCGGACTGGATATGGCGGGTGGCGTATTGCCGCCGCAACGGCTGGGCTATCGGTTGCGCAACACTGTGATTCAGATGTTGCGCTGGGATGTGCTGGATCAGGCACCCAACAGCAAGGCGACTGAGTTTACGGTGCTGGAAGGCGTGCGCGAATTCAATTTGCGTTATCTTTCGCCGTCGATGCGATGGGAGACGCAATGGGCGATGGGATCGCCCAACGTGCCGCCACCCAAAGCGGTGGAAGTCGAGGTGGTGCTGATGACGGGGGAGAAGATCGTGCGTGTCTTCTCGTTGCAATGAAGTACCCGCAGCGCGGCGCGGCGTTGATCACGGTGCTGTTGATCGTGGCGATGGCGACGGTGATTGCCGCGTTTATGGCGCAGCAGCAGGGTTTTTGGCAGCGCGAATATATGAACGGGCGGGATCGTGCGCAGGCGCGGCGTATCGCGCAAGCCGGTGTGGACTGGGCGCGTGCGGTGCTGGCCGATGATGCGGTGAACAACCAATATGACTATCCGGGCGAGATGTGGGCGATGAAGTTGCCAGCGATTCCGGTGGATGACGGTGAAGTGCAGGGTTTGATCGTTGACCAGCAAGGTTTGTTCAATCTGAATAATCTGGTGCAGGGCGGAGTGGTGAGTCCGAACGATGTGGTGCGTTTGCAAAGGTTGTTGTCCATTTTGAGTTTGCCGCCGGAACTGGCCAATGCGGTCGCAGACTGGGAGGATACGAATAGTGTGCCGATGGAGGCGGGCGGGGCGGAAGACGGTTATTATCTGGAATTGCCGAAACCTTACCGCGCGGCGAATCGTCCGCTGGTGGAATTGTCGGAGTTGCTGTGGGTGCAGGGTTTCGATGCGCAGATCATCAAGCGCTTGAACGGATTCGTTTCCGTGCTGCCGGAACGCACGCCGATCAATGTGAATTTCGCCCCGGCCGAAGTATTGTCGGCGGTGATCGCGGGACTGACGTTGCAGGATGCGCGGCAGATCGTGTCGGAGCGCAAGGATCATCCGTTCCAGACAGTGGCGGAATTTTTGCTGAGGTTGCCGGCGAGTGCGGCACAGGATTCCTCAGCGTTAACGGTGAGCAGCAGGTATTTTTTGGTGGAAGGACATGCGGTGCAAGGACAAGGTGAATTTTTCGCGGAAGCGTTGTTGGTTAGAAACAACATCTGGGCGACCGTGGTAAGGCAGAGCGTGCAATGAGCCAATTACGAATCTACTGGACAGCAGAGTGGCAGGATGCAGCCTCGCCATGCGCTTGGGTGTTGCTGGATGACCGCGGTGCAGTGCGCGAATCCGGTACAGGCAATCTGGCGAGTATGCCGCGTGCCGACGAAAGCATCGCTATCGTGGCTGCGGAGCAAGTTTTGTGCGTGCCGGTCACGCTGCCCAAGATCAAGGCCAGACAACTGGAAACGGCGCTGCCGTTCGCGCTGGAAGAATTCCTGCTGGGCGAAGTCGCCGACAGTCATGTCGTCCCCGGCAGCAAATTGAGTAATGGCGAGACGCTACTGTATTCGATCAACCGCGAAAGATTGCGCCGTTTCATTCAGGCGTGCGAAAGCGTGTCGATACGCTTGCGCCGCGCCATCCCGGAATACGTGTTGTTGCCGGTGCGTGAAGGCGAATGGAGTGTGGCTTGGGACGGGCAGAACGGCATGCTGGCCACCGGGCATCAAACGGGTGGTGTGTTGGGGCGTGGCAGTGAGCAACAGCCGCCCGCCGCGCTGATGCTGCGCTTGAATAGCGCCACGCCGACTGCGCTGCGCATCTACTTCAAAGCGAATATCCCCGCTGATTCACGCGCATGGCCGCAGTGGGACGGGATGACTCTGATTCACGACACGCAGGATTGGGATTGGCGTAGCGCGGCCATTGCAGACGAGATGCCCAATCTGCTGTGGGGCAAATTCGCTGCGCCTGCGCGCTTGCAGGAATGGTGGCCCAAGCTGCGTCCGGCATTGGTGCTGCTGCTGATCGTGATTGTGATAGAGGCGTTGGGTACCAATCTGGAATGGTGGTCGTTGGCGCATGAAAAGCGGCAGATTCAGCACAGCATGGATAGCGTGTATCAGGAAACTTTTGGTGCCACAGCCATGGTGGCGGATGCACCGTTGCAGATGCGCCGCAGTCTGGCGCGGGCGCGACATGCGGCGGGAGTGAGTGACGACGGCGATTTTCTGCCACTGCTGGATCGTTTCGCCACGGAGATTCTGGCGCTGCCGGGCAGCAAAGTGAACGGTGTGCGCTATGCCGATGGGCAGTTGGATGTGGACGCGCATCTGGCTTCGCGCAGTGCATGGGATACCTTGCAACGGCATTTGAGCGAGCAGGGGATGCGCATGCAAGTGATTGATGTGCGCGACTCCGGCAGCGCGGTGGATGTGCATTTGAGGCTGGGGGCCTAATGAAAATAATTACTAACAATCCGCAGGTGCTCAAGTTGGCAGCACGCTGGCGCGCACTCTCCGCTTCCGAGCAAAAAACGCTATCCTGGGGGGCGGCGATCCTGCTGCCCGCCCTGATCTATGCGTTGCTGTGGCAACCGGCATTCATTGCGGTGGGCAAGCTGCAAAAGAATCTGCCGCCGTTGCGCGCGCAGTTGGCGCAAATGAAGATTCAATCAGACGAATTTCAAACGCTGCGCCAACATGCGCAACCCGCCGTGCTGGATGGCGCTTCCCTGAAAAAGATTGTGCAAAATGCCGCCACGCAGCAAGGCTGGGCAGCCCCGGCTTTCGTGCTGGAACTGACCGAGCAGAACGATGTGCGTTTTATCGCCGAGAGCGTTGTGTTCCCGCGCTTGCTGACTTTCCTGCGCGATCTGGACGCAACGCATCACATCCGAGTGGGCACGATTTCCGTATCGCCGTCTTCTGCGCAAGGCGTGGTGAAGATCAGCGGCACCTTGACCAGCGGAGCTGAGCAGTGAGCCAGCGTCGCTGGATCGCCAGCTTTGCCTTTGTCGGCATCTTCTGTGTCAGCCTGCTGGTCATGGCGCCGGCTTCCATGCTGAGCGCGCAGCTGCAAGGTTTCTCCGGCGGCAAGTTATCGCTGGCAAATACGCAAGGAACGATCTGGAACGGCTCCGGGATCTTGCTGCTGCAGAACGACGCGCAGTTTGTCTCCATGAGTAACTATGCATGGAAGGTAAGCCCCGCCGCTGTACTGCGCGGCGTGCTGGAATTCGAAGTGCACCATGGCGAAGAAGGGGCAGCTCCGATGCGTGTGCGCCTTTCCCCGATGCGGCTGCAAGTCGAGTTGTTGCAATGGAATACCAGCATGCCCGCACAAGTGCTCGGCATGCTGGCACCCCAATTGCGTCCCTACCAACTGAATGGCGAAATCAAACTGACTACCGACTCCTTATCGTTCTCGCCCGGCGGCACACAGGGCAAAGCCACGGTGGATTGGACACAGGCCGGTTCCGGCTTGACCGATATCTATCCACTGGGTGATTACCGTATCCTGCTGACAGGCGAGGGACAGAAACTCACCGTAGAACTTTCCACACTCGCCGGCAAATTGCGTTTAGCCGGGCACGGACAGATGGAGCCGGGCAAAGCCTTGAGTTTCAACGGTACAGCACAAGCCGCGCCAGGCGAAAAGCTGGATGTTCTGTCCGAGCTGCTGCACCACGTAGGCCCCGAAACAACGCCTGGAGTCCATAGCTTTGGCTTGATCTCGCAGTAAGTTTGAGCTGGAATATTTACCCACCTGCCTTCCTCGCAATGCCTGTCAATAGCCGATCTACAATGACTGTATCGTGTAGATCGCCTATTGACGGGCGTTCCCGCGATGTCATGCGCGCGGCTCTGACAGGAAACGGGCGGTGATGTAATCCCGTGTGTTGACGTGCTTGACGAACCAGTCCGCCAAACCCGCCTCGATGAAATCCAGCAGTGCTTCCCGCTCGCGCTGTTGTTGCCAGCGCGCGATGCGTTGCGCGAAATCGGCAAACGCGCGGTCATGATCGGCCTTGTGCGCGGCGGTTGGCGGAAATTGCGTGTTTCGCATCGCCTGTTCTTCGCGCTCGAATTGAGTGCGCATGTGCTGTAGTAATTCTTCGAGCTGAGCATCCACGGCGCTGTCTGCGGCGTGCTGGTCGAGCAAATCGAGCAGCTTCTCGCGCAGCAGAATGAATCGGTTGTGGTCGAACAAGGCGGGATCGTTCTGCGGGGAAATTTCCTGATTCTGCATGGGGGCTTTCCAGTGAATTTATTGTCGGGAGACGATGAAGTTCGCGGCTGAGATGATCAAGGCATTCACCCCGCATCAAACTAATTGAGGCGGGAGTCTGCGTCAAGTTTGAAAGAGTCAAACAGGGCTATCGGCTAGAATGCTGACGTTGCCTATTCCTCGGTTTATCCTTCCTCCATGAATCATTTGCATTTGCTCATTCCCGATTTATTTCTACCGCAGGACGCTGCCGCTCACGCATGCGCCGGGTTGCGCCTGCCTGCTTTGGAAAAGCTGTTGGCGCGCGGCAGGCAAAGTGCTTTGCCTGCGATGACGGTGGAAGATTTTTTGTGTGAACGTTTCGGGGTTGATGCCGTAGCGCCAGTGCGCGCCAACAGCGACGGGTTGGAGGTGGCTGACGGATTCTGGCTTTGCGCCGATCCGGCGCATTTGAGCGTGCAGCCATCGCAGGTGGTGTTGCTGCCCGAGGTGCAATGCACTGCCGAAGAGGCGGCGGCGTTGTGCGTGACGTTGAATGATTATTTTGCCGGTGACGGCTTGAGTTTTTTTGCGCCGCATGCGCAGCGTTGGTATGTGCGCTGTGCTGAATCTTCCCGCGTGACGATGACGGCGCTGCGTACGGCCGCATGGCGCGATGTGAAGGATTTGCAGGCGCAGGGCGAGGATGCGTTGCGCTGGCGCTGCGTGAGTAACGAGATTCAGATGTTGTTGCATGGACATGCGGTCAATCAGGCACGCGAGGCGCAGGGTGTGCCTGCCATCAACAGTGTCTGGCTGTGGGGAAATGGCAGCGTGGGTGAGTTGCACGCCGGCTTCGATGCAGTCGGCGGGGACGATGCATTGAGTGCGGCATTCGCGCAAGCGGCAGGCATTGCCAACTCAACATCGCTGCAAGCGTTGTTGAACAGCGCGGGCAAACAGGGGTTGTGGGTTTGCGCTGCACCCGGTGCCGCATGGCAACGCGGCGATCTGTACGCTTGGCGCCAGGCTGTGCAAGTGCTGGAACGCGACATTGCCCAGCCGGTGCTACATGCACTACGTTCCGGACGTTTGCAGTCGTTGGAACTGGAAGTGCTGTCGGAGTCGGCAACGTTGCGCTTTGAATTGAGTCGTGGCGCGCTGTGGAAACTGTGGCGAACCAACCATCCACTGGTGCACTACGCAATCTAAAACCGGCCGTTTTACTTGGAAGCGCCAGCATGTATTCCTGCAACAATGGGCAACCGTCAAGCGGTTTTTATTTTTGAATATTTAGCGTGCGGCGCGGCATGTTGTATCATGCGCACCGCCTTTGATTCTTAGAGACAATGAATATGAAACTGACCTTTCTGGATTTCGAGCAACAGGTTGCCGAGTTGGAAAACAAGATCGAGCAACTGCGCTATGTGCAGGATGATTCCGCGCTGGATATTTCCGATGAGATCAATCGCCTGCAAAAGAAAAGCCAGTCCCTGACCAAGGACATCTACAGCAAGCTGACCCCGTGGCAGATTTCGCAGGTTTCGCGCCACCCGCAACGCCCCTATACGCTGGACTACATCCAGCACCTGTTTACGGATTTTGAAGAACTGCACGGTGACCGTGTTTATGCGGATGACGCGGCTATCGTCGGCGGCCTGGCGCGTTTCAACGGCCAAAGCGTAATGGTGATCGGCCATCAAAAAGGCCGCGATACCAAAGAACGCCAATACCGCAATTTTGGCATGCCGCGTCCCGAAGGTTATCGCAAAGCGATGCGCCTGATGCGTCTGGCCGAGAAATTCAACATTCCCATCATGACCTTTGTCGATACCCCCGGCGCATATCCCGGCGTGGGCGCGGAAGAGCGCGGACAATCCGAAGCGATCGGGCGCAATCTGTATGTGATGGCCGAACTGCGTGTGCCCATCATCTGCACCATCATCGGCGAGGGCGGTTCCGGCGGTGCGTTGGCCGTGGCCGTGGGCGATGCGTTGTTGATGCTGCAATACGCCACCTATTCGGTGATCTCGCCGGAAGGTTGCGCGTCCATCCTGTGGAAGAGCGCCGCCAAAGCGCCGGAAGCCGCCGAGACCTTGGCGATCACCGCGACCCGTCTGAAAACCTTGGGCTTGGTCGATAAGATCGTGACCGAGCCGTTGGGCGGCGCACACCGCGACTACGCGCTGGCGATGCAGAACGTCAAAAAAGCCTTAAGCGACACCCTGAAACAGGTGCAGAACAAACCCACCGCCGACCTGTTGCAGGAACGCTTCAGCCGCTTGATGAGTTATGGCAAGTTCAAGGAAATCGAACTTAGCTGATTCTGTTGCGGCACGGCTCGCGCCGCTGCTTCCCGCACACAGCAGCATCCTGATCGGTCTTTCCGGCGGCATGGATTCGGTGATGCTGCTGCATCTGCTGCATGAACTCGCGCCGCGCTTCCAGTGGAAACTCTCCGCTTTGCATGTCCATCACGGCATCAGCCCGAACGCCGATGCATGGGCTGATTTTTGTGCCGGACTTTGCGCCCGCCTCAACATCCCGTTACATACCGAACACGTGAACATCGCCCCGCTGCGCGACGAGCACGGCATCGAAGCCGCCGCGCGCAAATTGCGCCACGCCGCCTTCGCTAAACAAGCCTGCGATTTCGTGGCACTGGCGCACCATGCCGACGATCAGGCCGAAACCGTGCTGCTGCAACTGCTGCGCGGCGCGGGCATCAAAGGCGCGGCGGCGATGCCTGTCCTTAAACCTGCAACTGCGCAAACCCACGCCACAGTGCGTCCGCTGCTCGACATTCGGCGCGCCAAGCTGCTTGCCTACGCACAACAGCACGCGCTGCAATGGGTGGAAGATGAGAGCAACGCCGACGACCACTACCCGCGCAACTTCCTGCGCCAAAACTTGCTGCCGCTGCTCGAACAAAAATTCCCCTCCTACCGCGAAACCTTGACGCGCGCCGCGCAGAATTTTGCCGAAGCCAGCGAGTTGCTGGATGAATTGGCGCAGCAGGATGGCGCTGTACTTCTCCCCTCGCCCGTAGGCGGGAGAGGGGCTGGGGGTGAGGGTTTCGAGCATCATCTGGAACTATCGCACTTGCGACATCTTTCTCTTCCACGCGCCAAGAACCTGCTGCGCTATTTCCTGCATACCCAAGGCGCGCCCATGCCGCAGACCGTACAACTCGACCAGATGCTGCATCAATTATTCGATGCGCGGGAAGATGCGGCGGTGTGCGTGGTATTCGGTGGCTGGCAGGTACGGCGTTATCAGGACAAAGTGTATGCCTTCCCAGCACTAGGTGCATTCGATCCACACTTCGTGCTTGCATGGAACGGCGAGGCCGAACTGGCATGGCCTGCGCTGAACAAGCGCTTGGTTTTTACACCGACCCAAGGGCAAGGCATCAGCCTGCAAAAATTGCAGCAAACCCCGGTGACGCTGCGCCTGCGCAACGGCGGCGAAACCCTGCGTCCGCATCCCAAAGCCGCCACGCGCAGCCTGAAAAATCTGCTGCAACAACATCTCATCCCGCCGTGGCAACGCGAACGCCTGCCGTTGCTGTATTGCGGCGATGAGTTGGTGAGTGTGGTGGGGGTGGCGATTGCGGCGGAGTTTCAGGCGACAGATTCTGAAGCTGGAATCGTCGTGGCATAGGTATTTGCTGCTGATTGTTGGGTTACGCCCGTCGGGCTAACCCAACCTACCGAACCAAACACCTCGTAGATCGCCTATTGACGGGCATTGCGAAGCAGTTGACTCTGCTCCTCCCCTGAAGTGGGTCAAGCAGGCAATCCGCGCAGCGGATGCTCGCACAAGGGGAGGTTGGGAGGAGTTGGTTTTTTTGGTTTCCTGCTCAAACAACCCGCCAACTTACAAATGACTATCGACTCTTCCCAGCCAATAACTTGAACGGCGACGATGATGCGCAACCGCAAGCACCTGAATAGTCTCGCCTGAAACGCGATACAACACATTGAAGGGAAACCGTTGCAATCCGGCTTTTCGTATATCCGGCGGGCAATCCAGCGGGTA
>CAINCU010000050.1 GCA_903847155.1 uncultured Gallionellaceae bacterium
CAGGACAGTGAAACGACTTAGCGCCAATGATAGTGTGCATTACGCATGTGAAAGTAGGTCATCGTCAGACTCCTTATAAGCAAAACGCCCCGATAAAATCGGGGCGTTTTGCTTTGGAAGGCGTAATGTTAGTTTCGATTGTCCAATGCTACATATGCTTAGTAAGCCGCTTCTTCTTTTGAGGGGATGCTTGTTTTGCGATACAATCGCGCCCCATGACAAAGTACATATTCATTACCGGCGGCGTTGTCTCTTCCTTAGGGAAAGGCATCGCCGCCGCTTCGCTTGCTGCCATTCTTGAGTCGCGTGGTCTTAAAGTCACGATGCTTAAACTGGATCCGTACATCAATGTTGATCCGGGCACGATGAGTCCTTTTCAACACGGTGAGGTGTTTGTCACCGAGGATGGAGCCGAGACCGATTTGGATTTGGGGCACTATGAGCGTTTCATTTCGGCCAAGATGCGTAAGGCCAACAACTTCACCACTGGGCAGATATATGAGAGCGTGATTCGCAAAGAGCGACGCGGTGAATATCTGGGTAAAACGGTGCAAGTAATTCCTCATATCACCAACGAAATTCAAGCTTTTGTTGAACGCGGAGCTGCCGCTTCCCTTGATGGCAAAGCGGATGTGGCTATTGTCGAAATCGGTGGCACCGTGGGGGATATCGAGTCGTTACCGTTCCTTGAGGCGGCGCGTCAAATGGGACTGCGTATGGGACGTCATCAAGTGGCTTACGTCCATCTGACACTGGTTCCCTACATCGCTACCGCAGGTGAGTTAAAGACCAAACCGACACAGCATAGTGTGCAGAAACTGCGCGAGATCGGTATCTTTCCTACCGCATTGATATGCCGTGCTGATCGCCCTATTCCCGATGATGAGCGCGCCAAGATTTCGTTGTTCGCCAATGTACGCGAAGACAGTGTAATTTCGATGTGGGACGTGGATAGCATCTACAAAGTCCCGCAGATGCTGCACGAACAGGGGTTGGATCGCATTATTTGCGAAGAGTTAGCGCTGAATGCTCCTCCAGCCAATCTGTCGGTGTGGCAGAACCTCATAAAAGCGCAAGAAAATCCGCAGCACGAGATTACTATCGGCATGGTTGGCAAGTATGTCGATCTTACCGAATCGTACAAGTCTTTGATCGAAGCGTTGCGTCATGCAGGTATTCATACGGCAACGCGCGTGAATATCGAATATCTGGATTCCGAGGTCATTGAGACTGAGGGCACCAACTGCCTGAAGAATCTTGACGCGATACTCGTGCCAGGCGGTTTTGGTGTACGCGGAACGGAAGGCAAGATTGCTTCAATCCGTTTTGCGCGCGAAAACAAAATCCCGTATCTGGGCATCTGTCTCGGCATGCAACTTGCCGTGATCGAATATGCGCGCCACGTGGCGGGTATGCACGACGCGAACAGCACCGAGTTTGATCTGGAAACAGAACATCCGGTAGTCGCTCTCATCACTGAGTGGCTGGATCGCGACGGGAAAGTGGCCAAGCGCAGTGCTGACTCGGATATGGGCGGTACCATGCGTCTCGGCTCACAACGTTGCCCGATCAAACCCAACACTATGGCGCAACGCATTTACGGCGATGAAGTGAACGAGCGTCACCGACATCGATATGAAGTGAATAACCATTACGTGCCAGCGCTTGAAAAAACCGGACTCATTATTTCAGCACGTACACCTTCGGAAGATCTGCCGGAAATGATGGAGTTGCCGCAGATTATGCATCCTTGGTTCGTAGGTGTGCAGTTTCATCCCGAGTTCACCTCATCACCGCGCGCGGGTCATCCGCTGTTCAAAGCTTATGTAGAAGCAGCAGTGAAACATAAGGAAGCAGTATGAGGCTCTGCAACTTCGAGGTTGGTCTTAACCAACCGCTGTTTTTGATCGCTGGTCCTTGCGTCATCGAATCGGAACAGATGGCGCTTGATACTGCCGGACAGTTGAAAGAGATATGTCAACAACTTGGCATTCCGTTCATCTACAAATCCTCGTACGACAAAGCCAATCGGAGTTCCGGTAAAACGTTTCGTGGTTTTGGTATGGATGCGGGTTTGAAAATTCTGGAAAAAGTTAAAGATCAGATCGGAGTGCCAGTACTTACCGATGTGCATGCTGAAGAAGAAATAGAACCAGTAGCGGCAATAGTTGATGTGCTGCAAACGCCCGCATTTCTTTGCCGCCAGACTGATTTTATCCATGCGGTTGCAAAAGCAGGCAAGCCGGTGAACATCAAGAAAGGGCAGTTCCTTTCACCGTGGGATATGATAAACGTGGTAGACAAAGCGCGCGAAGTCAGCGGCGCAGACAACATCATGGTGTGCGAACGCGGTGCATCGTTCGGATACAACAATCTGGTGTCAGACATGCGTTCGTTGGCAGTGATGCGCAACACAGGATGTCCGGTGGTGTTTGATGCCACGCATTCGGTGCAGCTGCCTGGTGGACAGGGAACATCGAGTGGTGGCCAGCGCGAATTTGTGCCGGTGTTGGCACGTGCAGCGGTAGCAGCGGGCATCTCGGGTATTTTTATGGAGACGCATCCAGATCCGGCAAAAGCATTGTCGGACGGCCCAAACGCATTCCCGTTAGGGCATTTGCAAGAAATGTTGCAGACACTAAAAGCACTGGATGCGCTGGTGAAGCAGCAGGGATTTATCGAAGAGAACGTTAACTTGAAAAGTATGTGATTGAAGGAAAGAATATGAGTGCAATCGTTGATGTTATCGCGCGTGAAATTTTGGATTCCCGTGGCAACCCTACCGTAGAAGCAGACGTTTTGCTGGAGTCAGGGGTAATGGGACGTGCCGCAGTGCCCTCCGGTGCATCTACCGGAACCAAGGAGGCTGTTGAATTGCGCGACGGCGATAAGCAACGCTATCAGGGGAAGGGCGTATTAACTGCAGTAGAGAATGTGAACACCGAGATCGCAGAAGCGATCATAGGATTGGATGCCGAGAATCAGGCTTTTATCGATCAGACCATGATTGATCTGGACGGTACGGAAAATAAATCTCGCCTCGGAGCGAATGCTATCCTCGCAGTGTCCATCGCAGTTGCCAAAGCTGCTGCCGAGGAATCAGGCTTGCCGCTGTATCGTTATTTCGGCGGTGTGGCGCGTATGGAAATGCCAGTGCCCATGATGAACGTCATCAACGGCGGAGCGCATGCCACCGGCGGTGCTGACATGCAGGAATTCATGATTATTCCGGTGGGCGCGCCGAACTTCCGCGAAGCATTGCGTTATGGTGCGGAAGTGTTCCATGCGCTCAAGTCCATATTGTATCATCGTGGCTTGCCGACAACCGTTGGCGATGAAGGAGGTTTTGCACCCGCGCTTGGTTCCAACGAGGCCGCGCTAAAAGTCATTGTCGAAGCAATCGAAGCGGCGGGCTACGTTCCCGGTGCAGATGTGGCGATTGGTATGGATCCGGCGGCTTCCGAGTTTTATAAAGACGGACACTACCACTTGAAAGCGGACGGCCTGACGCTCAGTTCCCAGCAGATGGTTGATTTGTATGCAACTTGGGTGGACAAGTACCCCATTATTTCCATAGAAGACGGCATGAGTGAACTCGACTGGGCCGGCTGGAAGGTGTTGACTGATCGTTTGGGCAAAACGATTCAACTGGTTGGCGACGACATCTTCGTGACCAACACCAAGATTCTGCGTGAGGGCATCAAGCAAGGCATTGCCAATTCCATCTTGATCAAAGTCAACCAGATTGGTACGTTGACCGAGACATTCGCTGCTATCGAAATGGCGAAGCGCGCTGGTTACACCGCAGTGATTTCGCATCGATCCGGCGAAACGGAAGACTCAACGATCGCCGATTTGGCAGTGGCCACCAATGCCATGCAGATCAAGACTGGCTCGTTGTGCCGTTCCGACCGCATGGCAAAATACAACCAACTGTTGCGCATCGAAGAAGATCTCGGCGATTGCGCGTCCTATCCCGGTCGCGAGGCTTATTACCAGTTAGGCTGATGCGTGTAGTCACCTACATCCTGTTGGCGCTTCTCCTGCTGTTGCAATATCCGCTGTGGCTGGGGAAGGGTAGCTGGCTGAAGGTGTGGGACATTGGACAGCAAGTCGAGGCCCAGAAAAAAATCAACGATCAGACTCAGCAGCGTAACGCGGCACTGGATGCAGAAGTGCGCGATCTAAAAAACGGAACCGATGCTATTGAAGAGCGCGCGCGCAGCGAGCTCAGCATGGTCAGGCAAGGCGAAGTATTCTTTCAGGTAGTTGTTGGGGAAGGGGCTGCAACGGCCTCTGCCGTGGTCGTCGCAGTGCCCTCCAAAAGCGATCCTAAGTAATTACCGTGGGCTGATCGCGTCCGGTGAGTGTCTGCAATTCAGAGATACCCAGCGCAATTCCAATCAATTCCTTCAATGCTTCCTGCGCATCCAGATGATGGCGCGACACATCCGGTTCATACTGCTCCAGATATACACGCAACGTCGCTCCTTCTGTGCCCGTGCCGGATAAGCGGAAGATGATGCGCGAGCCGTCTGCGAAGAGAATGCGGATGCCCTGATTTTTGCTGATGCTACCATCCACCGGATCGGTGTAGCAGAAATCGTCACACACTTGGACCGTATATTTGTCGAACTGTTTTCCAGTGAGTGCAGAGAAGCTCTCGCGCAGGTGCTGCATTACACCGTTTGCAGCTTCAGTAGGCAATCCTTCATAGTCATAGCGCGAATAGAAATTCCGGCCGAATTTTTCCCAATGCCCGCGCACAATGGCTTCCACCGATTGTTTGCGCACCGCCAACACGTTCAACCAGAACAGCACCGCCCAAAGCCCGTCTTTTTCGCGCACATGGCTGGAGCTTGTACCAAAGCTTTCCTCGCCGCACAGCGTGACCTTGCCTGCATCCATCAGATTGCCAAAGAATTTCCAGCCGGTTGGCGTTTCGTAGCAGGGGATATTCAGCGCCTTGGCCACGCGGTCTGCCGCCGCACTGGTCGGCATCGAACGCGCGATGCCCGCCAATCCTTGCTTGTACCCCGAAACCAAAGTCGCATTGGCTGCCACAATGGCCAGACTGTCCGAAGGTGTCACAAAAAAATGTTTACCGAGGATCATGTTGCGGTCGCCATCGCCATCCGATGCTGCGCCGAAATCTGGCGCATCCACGCCGTACATGATCTCCACTAGATCGTGCGCATAAGTCAGATTAGGGTCAGGATGTCCGCCGCCAAAATCTTCCAGCGGCACGCCGTTCATCACACTGCCCGCCGGTGCGCCAAGGCGAGCTTCCAGAATCTCTTTGGCGTAAGGCCCGTTCACCGCGTGCATTGCATCAAACTTGATTTTGAACCCTCCTTTCAATAACGCGCGTATCGCCGCGAAATCAAACAGAGATTCCATCAACTCGGCATAGTCGCTCACCGGGTCAAAAACCCGCACCTTCATGCCGCCCAGCGTGGTTTCGCACAACTGGTCGAGTGGAACATCTGCAACATCAAGAATGCGATAGCTGAAAATGGTTTTGCTCTTGGCAAAGATCGCCTCGGTCACCGTTTCCGTGGCAGGCCCGCCGTTGCTGCTGTTGAACTTGATGCCGAAATCGCCGTCCGGCCCGCCGGGATTGTGGCTTGCGGAAAGGATGATGCCGCCAAACGTCTTGTGCTTGCGGATCACGCATGACGCCGCCGGTGTGGAAAGAATTCCGCCGCGTCCCACTAACACCGCACCAAAACCGTTCGCTGCGGCCATCTTCAAAATGATCTGGATCGCCTCGCGGTTGTAATAACGGCCATCGCCGCCCAGCACCAGCGACGCGTCCTGAGGTGCAGCGATGCTGTCGAAAATGCTCTGCACGAAATTTTCCAGATAATGTGCTTGCTTGAACACCGGCACCTTTTTGCGCAGACCGGATGTGCCGGGCTTTTGATCAGAGAATGGCCGAGTATTAACAGTGAGTATGCTCATCAAACAACCTTTCTTGGTAAATTGATGTTCGTATTATGCTGCCCAAATAATACCATCGGCTGCGCACGAACAACCCCGAATTGTTCTGCACAGGGTAAGCTTGCACACCCTAAATTGATTTTATATTCATGAGTTCCAGCACTGCCCAACAAATCCTGCGCGACACCTTCGGTTACAGCTCGTTTCGCGGCGCGCAGCAGGCCATCGTCGAACATGTGGCCGCGGGCGGCGATGCGCTGGTGCTGATGCCCACCGGCGGCGGCAAGTCGTTGTGTTACCAGCTGCCCGCATTGTTGCGCGAGGGTGTCGGTATCGTGGTATCCCCGCTGATCGCGCTGATGCAGGATCAAGTGGATGCGCTCAAACAACTTGGCGTAGCGGCGGCTTTTCTCAATTCCAGTCTGGACGCCGATGCGGCGCGCGAAGTGGCGCGGCAGTTGATGCGCGGCGAGTTGAAGTTGTTGTATGTCGCGCCCGAACGCTTGATGACGGAAGGATTTTTGAATCTGCTGGAGCGCTTGAATCAAGAAAGTAAAATCGCCCTGTTCGCCATCGACGAAGCGCACTGCGTGTCGCAATGGGGACACGACTTCCGTCCCGAGTATCGCGCGCTAACCGTGTTGCACGAACGCTTTCCCAACGTGCCGCGCGTCGCGTTGACGGCCACCGCCGATTCGCCGACGCGCAGCGAGATCGTCGAGCGATTGTCGCTGGAAAATGCGCAGCAATTCGTCTCCAGTTTCGACCGTCCCAACATCCGTTACCGCGTCACGCAGAAGAACAACGCGCGCCAGCAATTGCAGAGTTTTATTGAAACAGAACATCCCGACGACGCAGGCATCGTGTATTGCCTGTCGCGCAAAAAAGTTGAGGAGACCGCTGCGTGGCTGAAGGAGCAAGGCTGGGATGCGCTGCCGTATCACGCCGGACTGGATGCTTCCACGCGCCAGGCAAACCAGAAAAGATTCCTGCGCGAAGAAGGTGTCATCATGGTTGCCACCGTCGCTTTCGGTATGGGCATAGACAAACCCAATGTGCGCTTTGTCGCGCATCTCGATCTGCCGAAAAGCATGGAAGGTTATTACCAGGAAACGGGCAGAGCGGGGCGTGACGGCTTGCCCGCGAATGCGTGGATGGCCTACGGTTTGGGCGATGTGGTGTCCATGCGACAGATGTTGCTGTCCGGCGACGCGCCCGAAGAACGCAAGCGCGTCGAATTGCAAAAACTCGACGCATTGCTCGGCTTCTGCGAATCCACCTCATGCCGCCATCAAACCGTGTTGCGCTACTTCGGCGAAGAACATCCCGGCGCATGCAATGAATGCGATAACTGCCTGTCGCCCGTCGATACTTGGGACGCCAGCAAGCCTTCGCAGATGGCGCTGTCCTGTGTGTATCGCACCGGACAACGCTTCGGCGTGGCGCATCTGATCGACGTGCTGCTGGGCAAAGTCACGCCCAAGGTCGAACAATTCAACCACCAGCAACTCAGCACTTTCGGCATCGGCAAGGATATGGCGCAAGCGCAGTGGAGCAGCGTCTATCGCCAGCTCGTCGCCGCCGGATTCATCAACGTCGATATGGAAGCCTACGGCGGATTGAAACTTACCGAAGCCGCGCGCCCCGTGTTGCGCGGCGAACAGGAAGTATGGCTGCGCCGCGATGCCGAACCGGCCAAGCGCAAGACCAGCAAAGCCGAACGCAGCTCGCGCCTGCGCGAAGCCTTCGCCGGAGCCAACGAAGACCCGCTATGGCAAGCGCTCAAAGCCAAGCGCACTGCATTGGCGCGCGAACAAGGCGTGCCGCCTTACGTCATTTTCCACGACAGCACTTTGCTGGAAATTCTCAATCGAAAACCGCAGACCCTGCACGAGATGGGACAGATCAGCGGCGTAGGTCAGGCCAAGCTGGTGAAGTACGGCGACGAGTTTTTGCAGGTGGTGGAAGAGGTGGCGAACGGGGTGATTTAGCCGATTCGAAAAATCTAGCTTCATGGGAACGCCCGTCAATAGGTGATCTACGTCATGCTGTGCGTGTAGATTACCTATTGACGGGCATCTTCATGCGGTGAGGCTTTGAATTCGTAGGGTGGACACACCCAAAGGGTGCGAGACATGGCAACACCGGCGAATGAGTGGCGCGGATTGCAGCAGCGAAATTGCAAAACGGAAATTTCGGTGGTGGAGATTAAATCTTGTTTTGGTTTCGGCATGTCCGGCTTTTTTTATTACTGGGGCAAGTGGGCGCGCTGCGGCAACACCACCCTGAACACCGAACCCTTGCCCGGTTCGCTTTTCACTTCGATTTTTCCGTTGAGCTTCTGCACGATGCCATAGGACAGCGATAGCCCCAGTCCAGTGCCGGTGCCAACCGGCTTGGTGGTGAAGAAGGGCTCAAAGATGCGCCCCATATGCTCGGGCTGGATACCCGTGCCGGTATCTTCCACTTCCACCCAGACATTCTCGTTATCATGACCGGTGCGAATGGTGATCCGGCCATGATCCTTGATGGCCTGTGCCGCATTCATCAGCAGGTTCATGAACACCTGGTTGAGCTGTGCGGGGATGCACTCGATATCCGGAATACCGCCGTATTCCTTGACGACATCGGCTTTATATTTGAGTTCGTTGCGCACGATATTGAGTGTGCTGTCCAAACCCTGTTCCAGATTGGCCCACTGCATTTCTGCCTTGTCCATGTGCGAGAAGTTTTTCAGATCCTGCACGATGCGTTTGACCCGCTGCAAGCCGTCCCGCGATTCGTCCAGCAGATTGTCAAGGTCATTGCACATGCTGACGATATCAAGTTGCTTTTTCAGTTCAGCCAGCTCGGCACGGCTTTCTGCCGACATTTCATTTTCATGGCTTTCGTAAGCGGTCAGTATTTTCAACAGATCATCCGCGTAACGCTGCAAGGTACCCAAATTTGAATTTACAAATCCGATGGGGTTGTTGATCTCGTGTGCCACACCGGCAGCTAGTTGACCGATGGAGGCCATCTTTTCCGCTTGCAGCAACAGGCTGTCGGCTTCCGCCAGCTCCCTGATGAGCTCCTGCTGCGCTGTTTTTTCTGTTTGCAGCGCGACATTGGCGGCGGTCAGTTCGGCGGTACGCTCGCGCACCCGTTGTTCCAGTTCATCGTGTGATTTGCGCAGTGCCTGTTCGGCCAACCTGCGCGCACGCTCTTCATGCGCCACTGCCAGCGCCCGTTGCACGGCAGGTGCCAAGCGTGCCAGCCTGTCCTTCAGCACGTAATCCTTGGCGCCGGCATGAATCAGCTCCACCGCCGCGATATCGGTAAGTGCGCCGGTCACCATAATCACCGGCACATCGGCATAATCCTGCCGTACGATCTCCAGCGCGGCTAAGCCGTCGAAGTCGGGTAGCTTGTAATCTGAAAGAATAATGTCTGGATGGAACTCATCAAGCGCTCGGACGAAAGCATCCCGCGTTGCCACGCGCAATGCAGTAAAAACAAGGCCTGCTTTGTGTAGTTCACGCTCGGCCAATTCCGCATCGGTGGGCGTGTCTTCCAGCATCAATACACGCAG
>CAINCU010000051.1 GCA_903847155.1 uncultured Gallionellaceae bacterium
GAACTCAAAGATTGCAACTGTACAAAAACGTGCCTGTGGATTCAGGAACCGTGACCACTTCAAGATCGCCATCTATTTCCACTGCGGCGGGCTTGATCTGTATCCGGCTCAGGTTACCCATGGGAAAGTCTGATGAACCTATTTTATTGTGCGATACTTTTAGCAATCTTTGCAAGATTTGGGTGGAATAACCGAAAGCTTGTTTCACTCATTGAAATGCAGCAGCGCATCGGACAATTAAAACTGGGGAGGGAGTAAAAAATTTTGTAAACGGTCATATGGCAGAAAACTGCAGTAACTTTGAAAGGAGTGAACATGACCGCAACACACTCCTGAACTAGGTTGATGAACTGGCTCCTGCAGCTATAGCGTGATTAGGTTGAAATAAACAATTCTGGATGTGCTCAAAATCCAAGCTCAACATAATTCAGTCGATTGACTTAATCAAGCGACTGAAATAAGGTGTGCATCCATTTAAGAAACCGGAACGAACCGTGACGGCTAAAAAATCAAACTGCCTGCTGCTACAAGCCGCGCAGCGCGTGCTCGGGCATCAGCCGAATGCACAGGAAGAAACGCGCTGGCGCTTGCTGCAAGCGGCGACCGAGGTGTTCTCCGAGTTTGGCTACCATGCAGCAACCACGCGCGAGATATGCAAACGCGCCGGGGTCAATCTGGCTTCCATTCATTACTACCACGGCGACAAGGCGGAGTTGTACCGCGAGGTGTTCCGCCTGCCCTTCCTTAACGAATGCAACGTATTCGCCACGCTCGACATCGCGCAAGTTTCCCTGCCGCAAGCGCTGCAATCCTTCTATAGCTGGTTGTTCCCGCCCACAACGGATGATGACCCGATGCTGCAAATGTTCATGCGTTTGCATGCGCGCGAGGAGGCTGAACCCAGCGGCGTATTGGGCGATGTTCTGGTGCAGGCGTTCCGCCCCAATCACGAAAAAGTTCAGGCGCTGCTGTGCCGTGAGTTCAACCTGAAGAAGCCGGATGCGGAAGTGGACAGGCTGACCTTCGCGGTGATCGGTCTGGCCACGGTGTATTTTCACCATCGCTCCGGGGTCGATAGTCTTACGCCAAAACTGGTGGCAGGAAAGAAGGCCAGGGAGATGATGGTGCAACGGCTGGTCGAATACGCCGTGGCCTTGATCGAAGCAGAACGCAAACGTCGCGCAGTAGCAGTGCGCGCGAAAAAATAATTGGAATGTGGGTCGGGCTTTAGCCCGACATGTCGGGTTGAAACCCGACCTACGGAATGATTTTGGTAAAGGTAATTAAGGAATGAGCGTAAATATCAAACGATACCCGCTGGCATTCAAGCTGGTCTTGTCGGCATTAGTGCTGGCAGGCGGCGCAGTTTGGTTGATGGGCAAGAGCCATGTGCAACAGACCGCGTCCGCGCCCGCGCCCGCCGTCAGCCGACCCGCGCTGACGGTGCGCACTACGCTGTTGCGCGAAGACAAATGGGGCCGCACTTTACTGGCGAACGGCAGCATCCTGCCCTGGCAGGAAGCGGTCATCAGCGCGCAAATGCAGGGGCTGCGCATCTCGGATGTGAAGGTCAGCATCGGCGACCATGTGCAACAGGGCGATGTGCTGTTAACGCTGGACAACTTCGCGCGCGGTGCGGGTGAAGGCGCCGACCACGGCGCGCAAGGCCGCATCGTGGCACCGGACTCGGGCATCATCTCCGCCGCCAACGCCAATGTGGGCTCCATGCCGCAACCCGGCGCGGAATTGTTTCACCTGATCCGTAAAGGCCGTCTGGAATGGCATGCCGACTTGACGGCGGATGAACTGATGCTGCTGCGCAAGGGTATGGCGGTGGAAGTCAGCGTGGGCGAAGGGCGCGTGATCAAGGGCACGGTGCGCGCCATCTCGCCTTCGGTGAACACGCAGACGCGCTACGGCTATGCGCTGGTCACGCTACCGGAAAGCGAAGGCATCATCGCCGGGGCTTATGCGCGCGGCATTATTAATATCAGCGGCGGCAAGAGAAGCTTGCAGTCGTTGCCGCAATCCGCCTTGATGCAGCGCGGCAGCATGACTTACGTGCTGGTCGTGGCTGCCGACGGCCATGTGCATGAACGCGAAGTGAAGATCGGCCAGCGCAACGGTGATCGGGTGGAGATCAAGCAGGGCCTGAAAGCGAATGTACCGGTGGTCGAAAGCGGCGGCCCGTTCCTGACCGAAGGCGACGTCGTGCAAGTCGTACAGGGATGAGCTAATGAACGTTTCGTCCTGGTCCATCCGCAACCCGATTCCGGCAGTGCTCGGTTTCATCATGCTCTCGTTCCTGGGCGTGATGGCTTTCAAGGCCATGAAGATCCAGATGTTCCCCGACATCGACATGCCCATGATCACGGTGACGGCATCCATGCCGGGCGCTTCGCCCGACCAGATGGAAACCGAGGTGGCGCGCAAGATCGAGAATGCGCTGGCCAGCACACAGGGCTTGAAGCATCTCTATACTCAGGTCAAGGACGGCACTGCCATTATTTCTGCTGAGTTCCGCCTGGAGCGCGATTCGCGCTTGGCGCTGGAAGATGTGCGCTCCACCGTGTCGCGTATTCGCGGCGACCTGCCGCGCGAGATGCTCGATCCGGTCATCAATAAGATGGAATTGAGCGGCAAGCCGATTCTGACCTACAGCATCGCCGTGCCGAAAATGAGCGAGGAGGAGTTGTCCTGGTATGTGGACAACAACATCACCAAACTGCTGCTGGGCGTGAAAGGGGTAGGTGCGGTCAGTCGCGTGGGCGGCGTGACACGCCAAGTGCGCGTGGAGCTGGATCCGACCAAGATGCTGGCGTTGAACCTTGCCGCCTCGGAAATCTCTAGCCAGTTACGCCAGATCCAGCAGGAAGCGCCGGGCGGGCGCACCGATCTGGGCGGCATGGAACAATCCGTGCGCACCGTGGCGACCGTGCAAACTGCCGAACAATTGGCGCAGATGGAGATCAGCCTGCGCGACGGGCGCCATGTGCGACTCAGCCAGGTGGCGGATGTCAGCGACACCATCGCCGAGCGCCGTTCGATGGCGCTGCTCGATGGCAAGCAGGTGGTCGGTTTCGAGATCACCCGCTCGCTTGGCGCAAGCGATGTCGAAGTGGCGGACGGTGTGGCGCGCGCGCTCGACAACTTGAAACAGACGCACCCCGAGATCGCCGTAGAAAAAGTCTTCAATACCGTGGACGCCGTTTACGAGACTTACAAAGGCTCGCTGGAGATGATCTTTGAAGGCTCGCTGCTGGCGGTGATCGTGGTGATGTTTTTCCTGCGTGATTCGCGCGCCACCATCGTCGCAGCCACCGCCTTGCCGCTGGCCGTGATTCCAACCTTTGCGCTGATGTATGTTTTCGGTTTCAGTATCAACATCGTGACGCTGCTGGCGCTGTCGCTGGTGGTCGGCGTGCTGGTGGATGATGCCATCGTCGAGATTGAAAACATCATGCGCCATCTGGAGATGGGCAAAACGCCCTATCAGGCGTCGATGGAGGCTGCCAACGAGATCGGCATGGCGGTGATTGCCACTACGTTTACGCTGGTGTCGGTGTTCCTGCCGACCGCATTCATGAGCGGCATCGCGGGGAAATTTTTCGTGCAGTTCGGCTGGACGGCGGCGGCGGCTGTGCTGTTTTCGCTGGTGGTGGCGCGACTGCTGACACCGATGATGTGCGCCTATTTCCTGCGTCCGCGCACCTTGCATGCGACACCCGGTTGGATAGAGCTCTATCTCAAATGGGCGCGCTGGTGTCTGGGTCACCGCAAGACGACGCTGGTCGTGACAGCGGTGTTTTTCGTGGGTTCGATCATGCTGGCATCAACGCTGGAAAACGCTTTCCAGCCCAAGGATAACCAGTCACAAACCCAAGTGTCACTGACCTTGCCGCCGGGCAGCAAGCTTGAACAGACCTACGCGCTGGCCGAGCAAGCGCGCGTCATCGTCATGCGCAACCCGAATGTCACGCTGGTCTATACCGCGATTGGCGGAGGCGCGTCGGGTGGTAACGTGTTTGAACCTGCCAGCGCAGCGGAAGTGCGCAAAGCCACACTTTCCATCCAGCTCAAGCCGCGCGGTAAGCGCCCGGTGAAGCAAGACATCGAACAGCAACTGCGCGAAGCGATGAGGGCCTTGCCCGGCGTGCGCGTCAAAGTCGGCATGGGTTCCTCCGCCGATAAATATCAGCTCGTGCTGACCAGCGAGGACGGCAACCTGCTGAATGAATACGCACTTAAAGTAGGGCAGGAATTGCGCACGATTCCCGGCATCGGCAACGTAGTTTCCAATTCCAGCGTGTTGCAACCGGAGCTTGTGGTGCGTCCCGATTTTGCGCGCGCAGCCGACTTGGGCGTGACATCGAGCGCGATTGCCGAAACTCTGCGCGTGGCAACCAGCGGCGACTATGACCAGTCGCTGGCCAAGCTGAATCTGCCGGATCGGCAATTGCCCATCATCGTGAAATTGCGCGACGATGCGCGGCAGAATATTGGCTTGTTGTCGCGCTTGGTGGTGCAGGGTGCGCGCGGTCCGGTGATGCTGGGCAATGTGGCGACGCTGAGCATCGAGAGCGGCCCGGCGCAAATCGATCGCTACGACCGCGAACGCAATGTCACTTTTGAGATTGAACTTGCCGGGCAACCTTTGGGTGTGGTGCAGGCAGCCGTACTCGCCTTGCCGTCGGTGAAGCACATGCCCGCCGGAGTGGCGATGGCTCCCATCGGCGATGCCGAGGCGATGATGGAGTTGTTTCAGAGCTTCGGTCTGGCGATGTTCACCGGCGTGATGTGCATTTACATCGTGCTGGTGTTGCTGTTCAGGGATTTCGTGCAGCCCGCCACGATTCTCGGCGCGCTGGTGTTGTCCATCCCCGGCGCATTCCTTGCGCTGTACCTGACGCATACCGCGATCTCCATGCCGTCGATGATCGGCCTCATCATGCTGATGGGAATCGCCACCAAGAACTCCATCCTGCTGGTGGAATACGCCATCGTGTCGCGCCGCGAGCGCGGTATGAACCGGGCTGAAGCCTTGATTGATGCGTGCAAGAAACGGGTACGCCCTATCGTGATGACGACGATGGCGATGGGCGCTGGCATGTTGCCTGTGGCGCTCGATTTAGGCATGGGCGATGGTAGCTTCCGTTCGCCGATGGCGATCGTGGTGATCGGCGGCCTGATTACCTCGACCTTCCTCAGCCTGCTGGTAATTCCGGTGGTTTATACCTATGTGGACGATGGAATCGAGTGGATGCGTGCCATGGTCAGAAAATTCAGGCCTGAATCCGCAGCAAAGTATGAACCGCGCGGCGGTTGAGGCGATAAAGGGGTATTGTTATACTGTTACGCGAAAATTTCAAACACGGCAGCACACTGGAGAGGGAGAGAAAAATGAATTTGGAACAAGCACGCTTCAATATGATCGAGCAACAGATTCGCCCATGGGATGTGCTGGATGCAGGTGTGCTGGATCTGCTCAAAGCGGTGCGCCGCGAACAATTCGTTCCAGCGGCAAGCAAAGCGCTGGCTTTCGTCGATACTGAAATCCCGCTGGGATATGGTGTGACAATGTGGCAACCGAAGGTTGAAGCGCGCGCGCTCCAGTCATTGAGCCTTAAGGCGGGCGATGTTGTACTGGAAGTAGGAACCGGCAGCGGCTTTATGACAGCGTTGCTGGCCAGAATGGCGCGGCAGGTGACCAGTGTTGAGATCGTGCCGGAATTGAACGCAATGGCGGCTCGTAATCTGGCAGCGCAGCATATCGACAATGTCACGTTGCAGGTCGGCGATGCCTCCCAACAGTGGGGTGAGGCGGAATATGACGCGATCATGCTCACCGGTTCCGTACCTTTGCTGCCTGAAGCCTACAAGAATCAGCTGAAAGTTGGCGGCCGTCTGTTCGCCGTGGTGGGCGATGCACCCGCAATGAAAGCGCAGTTGATAACGCGTGTGGAAGCCGACCGATTTGAATCTAGCACACTGTTCGAGACAGTAGTTGCCCCACTGAAGAACGCGCGGCAACCGCAACGCTTCGTGTTCTAACGCCGCCTGTAGCTTGTTTGCTTGAATCGCTGAACGATACCATGTAATATTAGCAAATTCTAATATTGGAGTACTTAATGAAACTTACGAAAACAGCTTTGGGCGTGTTGCTGGCACTTGGGGTTCAAGCACAAACGCATGCAGCTGATCTGATCCAAATCTATCACGCGGCACAAAGTCAGGATGCTGTGTTTGCCGCTGCCCGTGCCGCAGAGCAGGCAGGTAAGGAAAAACTGACGCAGGGACGTTCTTTGTTGCTACCCAGCGTTAATTTCAACGCGAATACGACTGGCAACAACGTGAATGCAAATTACGCGTCACCTCCCTATTCAGCATATAACGGCGAATATCGATACAACAGCAACGGCTATGGCGTGAGTTTGGTTCAACCATTGTTTCGCGAGCAGAGCTGGGCCTTATACAGCGAAGCCGAGTTGCAAGTAGCGATCTCTGAAGCGCAGTTCAAATTGGCCGAACAGGACGTCATCCTGCGCAGCGCGCAAACCTATTTCGATGTGCTGATTGCCCAGGATACAGTGAAGCTGAACGCAGCCCAGAAATCCGCCATCGCGCAACAGCTTGAACAGGCCAAGCGCAACTTTGAAGTAGGCACGGCGACCGTTACCGATACCTACGAGGCGCAAGCCCGTTATGACTTGATCCTGGCGCAAGAGCTGGTGGCTGCCAATGATCTGGAGGTTAAGCATCGTACTCTGCAGCAACTGACCAACGGCGAAGTCAACGAATTGAATGTACTGGGCGCTGGCTTCAAAATGGAACCACCTAATCCCGCCGATGTACAGAAATGGGTTGCAGTGGCTGAGCAAGGCAATTACCAGATTGTCATGTCACAAGCCGCTTATGAGTTGGCCGATCAGGAAGTGGCACGCAATCGGGGCGGTCATTTGCCCACGGTTGATCTGGTGGCGAACTATGGCAAGAGTTCCGCGAGTGGAGGCGTTCAAGGTGCCAATGATATTCGTAGCACCTCTGTTGGCGTGCAACTCAACATGCCGCTGTTTCAAGGCGGTGCGACCCAATCCAAATGGCGTGAAGCCAGTGCCAACCTGGAAAAGGCCAAACAGGATCTGGAGAACACGCGGCGCAATGTCGAGTTGCAAACTCGCCAAGCCTACTTGGGCGTAGTCAGCGGCATCGCGCAAGTGCAGGCGCTGCAACAAGCCGTGAAATCCAGCCAAAGTTTACTGGAAGCCAGCAAGCTGGGACAGCAAGTGGGTGTGCGCACCAGCCTGGATGTGCTCAATGCGCAGCAGCAGTTATTTTCGACCCAACGCGATTTGTATCAAGCGCAATACAACTACCTCGTGAGCCAACTGCGTTTGAAAGCAGCAGCAGGAAATCTGGACGAGGCTGATTTGAATCGGGTTAATCTGGCGCTGCATTAATGATTAACATTTGTCCGTCAAGGTTGAAAGGCGCGGAATGCACGATATCAACCTGAAAACCTAATTAGCAGCTCTGCATAGCAAGCTTCAGAGGGCATCTATACCGCGTCGACTGTCGAGGATACCGAGTTGCGACTAGAAGGATTGAGGCAAAGTGGGGAGCAGACTATCCGCCCATCGTACAATCCTGAAGGCGCAACTGGGCACGTATCATCCTGTTCTTTGAATACCCGCCAGAAATCAGAAAGGTGATTTATGCCACCAATGCGATTGAATCGGGAAACATGAGTCTGCGCTAAATCGGTTTACTATTCAGTTCGAGGACAGGATGCCTAAGCGTTAATGATATTCCGTTTACAGAATTCAGGATATCTTCAGACTTATCGCGTTTTACAAGAGCGGACGCTCAATTCTTGAATTACACCTCCTGTTTTACCCCCCATCTGAATGATTGGTTGGAGACACCTTGTGCAGTACATATGCAGACAACCTTCCAAACAGACCTCCTACAACAATTCCTACAGCCAGACCTCCGCCAAAGATAATGGTGATACCTATAGCTAATCCGATTGGAGCTATAAAAGAATCCAGACTAGTAATGGAGCTGGTTGCATCAAGCAAAGCCCCCGCAAGATTCCCGCCAATTATGAAGGAGAGGAAGAAGGCTGGTAGCGTTATAAGAAGAGCCCCTATTGCCGAGCACCAAAGCACGAGACGAGGAGATTCAGAGCCATTGCTAAGCCTTAATACAAGCGGCTTGCTTGACCAGTAACCAAGAAATGCGCCACTACAAATACCGAATGCTATTGGGATATAAATTATGTATTTCATCTGTCATGCGTTACCTGCGTTAATTAAAATAATTACCTATCTCGACACAGAGAAAGACCTTACCATTTCCGAAGCGATTATTCTCTTGTGACATTTTTAATGTGTGTGCCTGTATTGTTGTTGCGTCAATGTTTTAGTGTTTCAATCCCACGGGTTTTCAACGTCGATTGTCCTGTTGGTATGACATTGCCAATCAAGATTCTTGTCGGTCAGCGATTGTTGTTCATACAGGATCGGCCCTTCGATTAAATTATGCCACTTGGTACAGAGGTATCTGATTTTATATAGTGATGAAGTGAGCATTTCAGGTGTCTGCTTTGCGGCGATCTGAGCCGTCAAAATCGTGCTCCCTAAGGCCTTAGGGAGCACTTATAAAATAAGCCTTCTAATCGTTAGGAACAAGCTGAAGCGAGCAGGACAAAACACCGGCAACAAATTTATTGCCGCTGGAGGTAGTTGCTTCACTTGGTTTTGATTTGAAGCAACTCAGGGTGGCAAGCAAATTTTGAATTTTTTGTTGTGTCGTTAACTCCCAAACAGCATCAAACTCCTCGGGCTTGAAAAGTAGTTCAAGAATGATACTTCTTTGATTGGGTAATTCGTTAATGAACATGCGACCAACCTCACCGCTACTGACACCTTTGGGTGATGTGCTGTAGCCTGTAGTGCCGGAAGCAAGCATGACTCTTGAGGCATCGACAGTGGTGTGCGTTGTCAGGTAGGTAAAGATTTGGTCGTCGAACTCTTTGTCAGATTCGATCTTGACCCCGGGCTTGCTCGTAGCGCCCAGAAATTCAAAATCAGCAGTCGGTTTGCTATCAGTGATTTTCCTGACAGAGGCGATTTTTACGCAGGAAAATCGCAATGCCTTGGTTGACATCTGGCTCGATACATCTTCGGCCATTCCCATGCTGTTGACCAGAAAGGATTCGAATTTAAGTTGGAGCATGACTTCAATCATTCTGGCTGCCTATGTAGTGACGGGTTGAACAGCAAATTTCCAATATCACGATAAGGAAAGTGCCGATTGCAGACTTCACTTGGGTCGGTTGCTTCCCGCCACGATCTTGTATTCAAACAGCCTGCATTCAATCGCCCCGTTGTAGAGCGGCGTACGTTTGGAAGGTGTTAGCCGCATCAGTTTGACGATGCGCAAATCGGCGGTGAACAGGTAGGCGTTCCAGCCGCCGAATCTCTTTTTCAGCACATCGCCCAGTTGCGGGTACAACTCGGCCAGTTCATCCTCGTCGCCCATGCGTTCGCCGTAAGGCAGGTTGGCGATGAGTATGCCCTCCTTCTCCGGCGGCGATACTTCGAGTGCGTTGCATTGTTTCAAGTCCACCGTTTCGCGGATGCCGGCTTCTTCCAGATTCTGGTGCGCTGCCCTGAGTGCGTCACCGTACAGGTCGCTGCCGTAGATGGGCAGTTCGCATACGGGCAACTGCGCGGCAATGGCGTCTTCGCGCATCGTATTCCATGTCTTCGCATCGAAGTTTTTCAATTTCTGAAATGCGAATTCGCGCACGATGCCGGGCTGAATGTTGAGCGACATCTGCGCCGCCTCGATGAGGAAAGTGCCACTGCCGCACATCGGGTCGAGCAAGGGAATGCCCGGTTTCCAGCCTGCCATTTTCAAAATACCTGCAGCCAAGTTCTCGCGCAGCGGCGCGATGTTGGTGTGGATACGCACGCCGCGTTTGTATAGAGCGTCGCCGGAGGTATCCAGATACAGGGTGAATCTTTCGCCCTCGAAAAAGGCGTGGATGCGCATGTCCGGGTCGAGCTTCGCCACGCTGGGGCGTGCATTCTTCTCGGCGCGAAATTTGTCGCAAACTGCGTCCTTGATCTTGAGCGTAATGAATTCCAAGCTCTTAAGCGGACATTTGATGGCGGTAACTTTGACCAGGATGGTGTCGTTCACATCGAACCAGCGCGACCATGGCAAGTCGTAAACAACTTTATAGACATCCTGCTCGTCGCGGAACGGCGTGGCATCCTTCACGCGCCACAAAATGCGCGAGGCGAGACGGCTTTGCAGATTGGCGCGATAGCACAGCGGCCAATCACCGGCAAAAGCCACACCACCATCGGTAGTGCGTACACCGGACGCACCGAATCCCGTCAGTTCATTGGCCAGAAGTTTTTCCAGTCCGCGCGGACATGGGGCGAAGAAATCTGGCATTTTAAAAGGGCTTCACGACGACCAGAATGACAATAGCCAGCAGCGCAAACACTGGCACTTCGTTGAAAAAGCGATACCACACATGACTCTTGGTGTTGCGGTCGGCGGCGAATTCTTTTACCAGGTGTCCGCAGTAGAAGTGATACACAACTAGTCCGACCACCAGTATGACTTTGGCATACAACCAGTCGCCGCTAAAACCGTAGTCAAACCACATCCACAAGCCGGTGAAAACGGCCAGTGCGCCTATGGGCGTGACGAAACGATATAGTTTGCGCTCCATCAACTTGAAGTGTTCGCGCAATCCCTGCTCTTTAACCATCGCATGATTGACGAAAATGCGCGGCAGATAAAACAACCCGGCAAACCAACTGACTACAAAGAAAATGTGAAAAGCCTTGAACCACAACATGAACATGATAATTACCTCGACAATCTGCGCCGGAACAACACCAACGCAACATAAAAAGCGATCAGCGCATACGCAAACAACACCCCAATGTGCAGCAATGCTTGCGGTGGAATCGCACCGTTCATCAATGGTCGCGCCAAGTCCACCGCATGCGTCAGTGGTAATGTATTAGACGCAATCTGGAAGCCATGCGGCAACTGGCTGACCGGAAAAAACACGCCGCATAGTAGCATCATCGGGGTGATGACCAAGGTGAAGTAGTACATGAAAAAGTCATATGCCGGTGCAAGTGCAGTCACGATCAAGCCGATAGCCGCAAAGGCGAGGCCAACCAGCAGCGCCAGCGGAATCATCCAGAGCGACATCAACGAATGCGACAGTCCGAGTAACCATATCACCACAAGAACTGCGGCACCGGACATCAGACTCTTGGTAGCTGCCCACAGTATTTCGGATAGCACCACATCGTCCAGTGACACCGGCGTATTCAGGATGGCTTCCCAAGTGCGTTGCTCATGCATTCGCGCGAAGCCGGAATACAGCGCTTCAAAGCTGGCGCTGTTCATGGTGCTGTAACACACTGTACCTGCAGCGAGGAACGACATATACGACATACCGCCCATTTGCGGCAACAGGCTGCCCAAACCATAACCCAGGCCCAGCATGTAGATCACCGGATCGGCCAAGTGACCGAGGATGGAGGGTGCGGCGATCTTTTTCCATACCAGCCAATGCCTGCGCCAGATTGGCAAGAAGCGCAGGCTCAAACGCGGCAAAGCAAAGTCTCGACTGCTCATTTCGTTCTATCCTGTTCCACTGCGGCTAACGCATCAACTGGTTTAACCACACCGACTCCTCGCGCATACACGCAACCTTTCGATGTACCTTCCGCCACGATGCGTTCGCCTTTGTGGAAAGTGTGCTTCATGTAGAAATATTTTTCATCCCAATGCGTCACTTGCAACTTCACCTCGTAACGCTCGAATATGTTCAACGGTTTTTTGTAGTTCATGGTGTGTTCGGCAATGACCGGAATCCAGTTGCGCTTGAACATGGCTTTCAGCAGGCCACTGCGCGCGAACACGTCCACGCGGTTGAGATCACAAATGGTCAGGTAACGGCCATTGTTCATGTGTAAGTTGATGTCGATGTCGTTGGGCAATACGCGCAGGCTAAGCTCGCTGATAAAGTTGTCAGCCTCAATCCGCTCGCAGAAGAAGGAGCGAATGATGATGTAGAGCATGCGGAAGATCAGATTCATTCGCGCATCTCTCTGCCAGTCAATTTCAGGAACACGTCCTCAAGGTTCGCCGGGCGATGCAAATAGCGCAAGGTGCTCTGCATTTGCAGGTGTGCCACCAAAGGCTGCGCATCTTGCACGTAACAAAATACCGACTCACCGCTGGCCTCGAAACGTTGCGAAAATCTTGCAGCATACTCGCTTGCCCATTGCGCGGAAGTCTCGCCAAACACTTCCACCACTTGCGGCTCGATGTTTTGTTCAATCAATTCGCGCGGCGAGCCTTGGCTGATGAGTTTGCCGTTATCCAATATCGCGAGGCGATGGCACAGACGCTCGGCCTCGTCCATGAAGTGCGTGGTGAGCAACAGCGTCTTGCCCTGTTGCGTCAGTTCGCGCAGGCGTTGCCAGATCAAATGGCGTGCCTGCGGATCGAGGCCAGTGGTCGGCTCATCGAGGAAAATCACATCGGGATCGTTCACCAAAGCACGCGCCAAGGTCAGGCGGCGCTTCATGCCGCCGGAAAGCGTGGGCACTTTGGCATCGCGTTTATTGCTGAGGCTGGCGAATTCCAGTAAGGAAGGTATGCGCGCCTCAATCTCGCTGTCTTGCATACCGAAATAGCGCCCGTACACCAGCAGGTTCTCCGCCACAGTGAAATCTGGATCTAGATTGTCCATCTGTGGTACCACACCAACGCGGATGCGCGCCTCGCGTGCCGCCTGAGGCACTGGCAGATCAAGCAAGGTAGCCGTGCCCGCATCCGGTTCGATCAGCCCTAGCAGCATGCGCAAGGTGGTAGTCTTGCCTGCGCCGTTTGGGCCAAGCAGACCGAAGCATTCGCCTTTGCAGATGGACAGATCAAGTCCGTCCACCACACGCTGTACGCCGTAGGACTTTTGTAAACCTGTCGCGCGAATAACTATATTTTGTGCCGATGAATTTGCAGAACTCACAATTCAACTCCATTGAAATGCCGCCTCACAATATCGCGCAATTGTGTAAGCCGTCCGTGAAAATAATGTTCGGCCTGTGGCAATACCACAATGGGCAGATGCTGCGGACGCGCCCACTCCAGCGCTTCAGCCAGCGGCACCACATCGTCATACTCGCCGTGTATCACCAGCGTATCCGGCGAAACTGCTGGCATACCAGTGCTGAGTATTGTCGAAGCAGCAAAGCGCCCCACCGCAGGCGCAGCCAAAATCAAATGCTGCGGCCTCAAATTTTGCGCGGCGCGCGCCGCAACATAGCCGCCGAAGGAAAAACCGGAAAGCAGCAGTGGCAGTTCTTCGCCGAACTGTTCTTGCGCATAACGCACGACGGCGATCATGTCCTGCTCTTCGCCATCACCGCCTGTGAACTCTCCCTCGCTCGCCCCCACGCCGCGAAAATTAAAACGAAATGCAACGCAACCCAACTCGGCAAAAGTCTTCGCCAGTGTCACTGCGACTTTATTGTCCATGTTGCCACCCATGGTGGGCAGAGGATGCGCAACGACCGCGATCCCGGTTACTACGTTATCCGGCAAGTGCGCCACACCTTCAAGATGCCCAGCTTTACCTGTCGTTGAGAATTTTTGCAGCGCTTTCGACATCAGATTTTCAAACGTTCCACCACGCGCCCGTATTTCAGATGCTCTTCAATTATCTCGTCCAGATCGCTTTCATCGACAAAGGTGTACCACACGCCCTCGGGATAGATCACCAGCACCGGGCCGTCGTCGCAGCGATCCAGACAACCTGCCGAGTTGATGCGGATTTTGTTGTTGTGATCTGAGATGCCCAGTTCCTTGACTTTGTTCTTGACGTAGTCGCGCGCTTTTTGTGCGCCATGGTTGTTGCAGCAATCGCTGCCGTCTTCGCGCTGGTTAGTGCAGAAAAATACATGCTTGTCGAAATAACTCATCACTCGCTCCCTGTTCAATTATAAACGCCTGCTTGACCAGGCAAGGTACACCCCGAACAACAGCGGAAACATCACCGAAGCCATTTGCGACATGTTGTTGTAGTTGCGCAAATGTCCATAGTGCCATTGGTAGAGTCTCATCGCGGCGGATGGCGTGCCGCTGTCCATCCCCCAGGCGAGCACCAAATAACCGAGCGCCACCCCCGCAGCTATCCAGAATAGCGATTGTCTGCGCACCAGACTCAACCCCCACATCAAGCACAGACCGGCGACAATGCCTAGCATCGCCTCGCTGTTGAGCCACAGCAATAACGCCCATGATTTTAGCAACATAGCAGCAGCAATGAACTTCGCTAGTGCGACCACGCACAAGATCAGCAATAAGGCGAACACCGCATGGCGGCGCACCTGCAATAAGGTTTGCAACAGCAACCCGATCATCAGCAAATTCAATGTCACGGCAACGCTCTCCCAGACGTTAAACGGCTCCTCCGGCATGGAGGCAAAGATGCGGTGTGCTGCTTCGGTAATGAATACATTGCCCAATATCGGCAATGATGGATTAACTTGCGCGAACATCCACAGTATTACCAGTGCCAAACCGAAATCCACGCCATCTCCGCGCTGAAACATTTCAATGCGCTGCTTCGTGACGCGGGCGAACCAGAGACGCGGCATGATCGCCAGCGCCTGCATTGCTCCGGCAAATCCCCCGACGCCATTGGTTACAATATCTGTATTGGAACTGGTGCGATTGGGCAGGTACATCTGCAAATATTCAAACACCGCTGCAATCAACACTCCAAACAAAGTAGCGAGCAACAGACTGTGCGCTGCCTTAAAGCGGGTGCGCAATGTCATCGCGAGGAGAAACCCCAATGGCATATAAGCCAGGAAGTTGATGATCGCATCGAAAGCATTGTAGGTCTGTCCCAATGGCGACGTGAGTACCGCCCAGAATTCCAGTCCCTGCTCTTGCCACCCGGAAAACGGAGTCAGGCTGGCATATGAAATTAACGCCAGGTAAACAGCCAACAAATATCGGCGTAGCAGAGTACGATGCGGCGGCTCGAAATGGACACTCATCGCAACAATCCTGAAAATACAGTGTGACTCATTTTATTTGACTTGCATGCAGCGGTAAGAAAGAATGCTAAAAGCTGCACATAAAAATAAATATACGTTGGTAATTTTTTAAGGGGTGATTATGGCACAACTACGCTGGACCAGCGACCTGGACACGGGTATCGAAGCCATCGATAAGCAACACCGTCGTATTATCGAGTACATTAATATTTTAAAAACGGCGCATGACAAAGCCGACCTTTCCGCAGTAAATAATGTGCTGGCCGAATTGGTTGATTACACTATTTCGCATTTCAGCTTCGAAGAGGAATTGCAGCAAAAAGCAAACTACCCTTTCCTTAAGGCGCATAAGCGTGTGCATGAGATATTTACCCGCCAAGTCGCCGATCTGCAGCAGCGCGCAAAGAATGGCGATGATGTCACCGCTGAAATCCTGTCAATGCTGGAAGTCTGGCTGGTCAACCACATCAAGGGTGATGACGCGGACTACGTTGAATGCGTCAAAAGATCACTCGGACTCGATGAAGAGAAAGAAGAACGTGGCTGGTTAGGCAAGACGCTGAAAAAATTCCTCGGATGAAGCGCCAAAGTAAGGCGCTTTTCTCATGCTTCGCTGAATTTTTGATCTACATTTAAGCTGCCTGATGCTGCAAATTTTCCTTGCTGCTTCGCTATCGTAGCGGGAAAGCGCTTCGGCGCAACGATACGCAACTGCTTGTTGACGTTGTAAACCCCGAACACCACTGTAATTGCGCGCTCAGCAACATCAAACTCCTGCGCCAGAAATTTCACCAGATGCGCCGTCGCTTGTCCGCGCACCGGATTTTCAGCGACATGAATCTCCAATTGCTTGCCAATCACCTTGCCGATTTTGGTTTTCTTGGCGCGCGGACGGCCGAGGATATTCAGCACCAAGGTCTCGCCTTCCCAATAGCAGAATGATGAATTGGTTGTTACCGGTTTAGAATTTTTCATATGGCATCAAATAGCGCCATTGCCCTGATTGCAACTTTGACATCGACATGCGCCCGATGCGTATCCGCTTAAACGCCAACACCCGCAGCCCAACGCTGTTGCACATATGTGCGACCTGGCCAGATCGCACACCTTTGAGAGCAAAGCGCAAATTGGATTCGTTTTGCCAACTGGCCTTGACCGGAGGCAGCGCCTTGCCGTTGAAGCTGAGACCGTGATTGAGCAGCTTGAGCCCGTCGGCCACCAACTCGCCTGCGACCTGCACGATATATTCCTGCTCGATGGTCGCGGCATCATCAGTGAGTTTGCGCGATACGCGGTAGTCCTGGGTAAACACGGCCAAGCCGCTGGCGTGAAGCTCCAGCGGCAAACATTGCGTGAGTCGCACGAAGTGTTGCTTAAGCATGCGAATATTGGAATGGTCTTCCGGCGCGTGCGTGTCGGCGCAAATCAGTTGCGATACTGATTCTGGATTCATGTTTGTGTCAGACGGTTGGTGAAACAAAATCGTCACCGGCTCAACCGGAACCAGCGTGGCATCAGGATGCAGTTCGACCTTCTGCTGCGACACCATGAACTGCGGCTCTTCCACCACCTGCCCATCCACCTTCACCCAACCGCCCGCGATATATAGCTCCGCCTCGCGACGAGAACAGGAAACCAATGCGACAAGGCGCTTGGCAAGGCGGACAGGTTCAGTCATGTGCGGTGGATCATGGAAACAAAGAGGCGCATTGTAAACGCTCAGGTCTGGCGTTCACCTGTAAAATCCGCATATGGACTCCCACAAAAAACCCGTCAGCCTGGATGGCATCACGCTGGAGATGATCGTCACGCAGCTTTCCGCAAGCATGGGATGGGAAGCGATGGGTGAAGCCGTGCCCATCCGCTGTTTTACCCACGATCCCAGCATCAAATCCAGCTTGAAGTTTTTACGCAGAACACCTTGGGCGAGACAGAAAGTGGAAGAGTTGTATTTACGCCGAGCACACACTCGGGCCTAAACAAGCAGCTCGCTGAAAACCGGAATTTCATTTGCGCACCTTGCCCGCAGGCCAGTAAACACGTGCATCTCCATGTTGCGCATGATGTAGATCGCCTATTGACGGGCGTCTTCATGAGATTGCATTTTTAAAAGCAGATGAAAGTTGCACACGGCGGTTGAATCCGCCTAACATTGCTGCCATGCCATTTATCAGCCATAACCCGAGCAGTAACCAGACGCTCCTAACCTTTGCCAGTTGGGATGCCGCTCAATTGCTGCAAGTTTTATCAAATGCCAGCGAGGCGCAGCAAAGCTGGGCGAAAACAGACTTTGCCGTGCGCGCGGAGATGTTGCGCAATGCGGCCAATCAGTTGCTGGCGCAGCGCGACGAGTATGCGACGCTCATCACGCTGGAGATGGGCAAGCCGTTGCGCGAAGCGCGCGCGGAGGTGGAGAAATGCGCGGGGGTTTGTGAATACTATGCGCAACATGGCGAGCAATTCATGCACGCCGAGACAGTGACATCGGATGCCGCAAAGAGCTACATCGCGTATCAACCGCTGGGCGTGGTGCTGGCCATCATGCCGTGGAATTTTCCGTTCTGGCAGGTGTTTCGCGCCGCCGCCCCTGCCTTGATGGCGGGCAATGCGCTGTTGTTGAAACATGCGCCCAACGTGCCGCAGTGCGCGCTAGCGATTGAAGAACTTTTCCGCGCCGGCGGTTTGCCGCAAGGTGTGTTCACCAATCTAATGATTGAGGTCGAACATGTTGTCGAAGTCATCGCCAGTCCGCACGTGCATGCGGTCACGCTCACCGGCTCGGAAGCCGCCGGACGCAAGGTGGCGGCATGTGCCGGGCAACATCTGAAAAAATGCGTGCTGGAGTTGGGCGGCTCCGACCCGTTCGTGGTGTTGCAGGATGCCGATCTGGAATTGGCGGTCAGCATGGCAGTGGCTTCGCGTTTCCTCAACTGCGGGCAATCGTGCATCGCCGCCAAGCGCTTCATCCTTGTGCCGCAGATCGCAGACGAATTTTTGCAACAGCTCAAAACCAAAGTGGCAGCACTTCAGCTCGGCGATCCGCTGGACGATGCCACCCAGATCGGCCCCATGGCGCGCGCAGATTTGCGCGACACCTTGCACCGGCAAATCACCGATTCCATCGCGCACGGCGCAGTGGCGGTGGTGGGATGCAAGCCTGTCGAGCGCGCAGGATTTTTCTACCAGCCATCGATTCTTGATCACGTTACTGCCGACACCTGCGCCTATCGCGAAGAGTTGTTCGGCCCGGTGGCGCTTATCATCCGTGCGTCCAGCGAGGAAGATGCGTTGCGCATCGCCAACGACACCCGCTTCGGCCTCGGCTCCTCCATCTGGAGCAATGACGCAGAGCGTGCCGAACAACTTGCGACTCACATCCAGGCCGGCTGCACTTTCATCAACGGCATGGTCAAATCCGATCCGCGCTTGCCGTTCGGCGGCGTGAAGGCATCGGGTTACGGTCGTGAATTGTCGAAGCTGGGCATGCATGAATTTGTGAATGTGAAGACGGTGTGGATTCGCTGAGACAACACAATGTCCACAACAATTTCAGGGAGAATGGCTTTTGCCAATGAATTAGCAGCGTTAACAGAACGAACTGCGAAACATGAGAAAAATATCGTGATCGGTTGCAAAATGGGTGACGTGAATTGCGCTTAATCGATCAATGATACTTTCGGACAGAATCAACACCTTCGGACAAGACCTGCTGCGCCGCCACGGCGAGCGTGTGCACAAGATCGCGCTGGACGCCGGGTTCACCTGCCCCAACCGCGACGGCACTAAAGGGCGCGGCGGTTGTTCCTTCTGCAACAACGTGTCTTTTAGTCCTGATGCCGATGCCCAGCTTGATCTCGCCACACAAATTGCCAAAGCGCGCACGGCCATTGCACGGCGAACACGTGCCCGTAAATTCATCGCCTATTTTCAGGCCTACACCAATACTTACGACAAAGTTGATGCACTGGAATTGCTTTATCACGAAGCGCTGAAAGAGCCGGACATGGTCGGCCTTGCCGTGGGCACGCGCCCTGACTGCGTGTCGTCCGACGTGCTGGATCTGCTGGAACGTTTTCGTGATCGGGGGCTGGAGGTGTGGCTGGAACTGGGACTCCAGTCCTCCTTTGACAAAACGCTGGAGCGCGTCAATCGCGGCCATACCTTTGCCGAATACCAAACCACTGCCTTGGCGGCGCGGCAACGCGGCATTCCCTTGTGTACCCACTTGATCGTTGGCTTGCCCGGTGAAACCGAGGCGCACTGTCATGCCACCTTGGACAGGGTGCTGGAAACCGGTGTGGACGGACTCAAACTACATCCTTTGCATGTGGTGAAACACACGCTGCTGGCACATCAATGGCGGCAGGGCGAATATGCTCCGCTGTCGCGCGAGGAATACATCAGCATGGCAGTCAACCTGATCGAGCGCACACCGGACAACATTATTTACCACCGGGTGACGGCTACCGCATCGCGCGACGTGTTGTTGGCACCTGCCTGGTGTGCGGAAAAATGGAATGTGCTGAACGGCATCGAATTTGAATTGCGCCAACGTGATTCACGTCAGGGCATACGCGCCGGAAGCGCGTTCGGAATCGAGGAATTACGGCGCGTTGCTTGAATCAGCTGCCGACCCAGAATTCGTTACCCTTACTGAGAAATTCGTCATATGGAACGTAGTACGAGCCGTCGCAGGAAAAGGTAAGGCCGACGATGCCGTTAAACAAATTCAAAGTACCGGAGCGCAGGTAGAACATCTCATCCATAAAACGCAGCGTGCGAAACGAATCCAGCACGGTGCGTATCTGCTCGCGCGGCACCAACGCGTCACTCGGGTAAGGCGTTCTCGGATAAGCGAGGCACATATCCGGGTCGATTAGCGCATCAATATCGAGCAGACGATAGCGGTAGGGATCGCTCATCACCCAAATAACGGCGCGGCTGCTGGAAAAGTGCAGAATCACATGGTACACGCCGTGGTAAACCATCAACTCCTCAATCACGCCCAGCACCACATCAATCTTATTATCCATGCCGCTCTCAACCCGGTTCTGGTGGAACACCGTGTTGCGGATGGAAGGATCGCCCTTGATTTGACGCCAGTGCACCGGCTCGTCGTATAGCTTGCGTGTCAGCGGCAGGTCGCGCAGACCGAAATCCACGCCGATAAATCCCAGCACAGTACCCGCCGCATTGCGCACGATCTGCATCGCCGTAAGCGTGGGACGTTTCCCGAGCAGGCTGATGTAGGATTCCGAAAGCAGCGCGCCGCTGTATGGCAAAGACATGCACATATAGGGGCGCTGGGAGCGATCACGTCCGAAGGATTCAGGCACCAGTCCGGTGGCCGTGATATTGCTGCTGATTTGCACACCATTGGGGTCAAGGGCATACATCGTCTTGCCATAGGGCAGCGTCGGCAAACCCTCGCTCAGCAACTGATCAAGCTTGTCGCGATCCGTCCAAACCTGATTGCAGCAATCCGCCAGACGTTGCAGCGGCGCCTGCAAAACTTCTGAAAGTTCACTGCGCTGATGCGCAATGCTTTCCTGCAGTGTTTCTTTTTTTTGCTGCATTTATAGCATCTCAATTATCCACTTGGTCACCGTGCCGGTAGCATGGGCACACTTAAGCCCGCGCGCATCGTTGAACGCCTTGTACTCTGCGGCATTCCACATGTCGTAAGTGCGACCGGTGAACTGTTGCTGCAATTGTTGGCAGGTAACACCACCGAATTCCTCGCGGAAACGCTCGGTAAGTTCCTTTGCCTTTTTGAAGTTGTTGATGTAGCGACCAGCATCCAGCTTGTCGCGGTCGCGCCCGTACTTGGCGCTCAAAGCCAACAAACCGCCGGTAAGCGCACCACAAACCCCTTCGCCCATCAAGCCACCTCCACCGGAAAGACCGTGGCTGGCCTTGATCGTCTGGTCGTCGATGATGCCGATAGTCTCCTGCACTGTTGCCAACACGCACTGCGGGCAGCAGCCGTAATCCAGTTCATATTTAAGGGCTTTTGCATAAGCCTGCTCACCCAACGCGCGCTTCTCTTCGCTATCCATGACGACCTCCGATATATTAGCAATCTCTAATTCATCATACGACTTGATCGACGAATGTGCAACGTCCTCGAACCCACCCTACGCCCTACGGTTCAACACTTCAACACCATCGAGGGTAGCCCGACAGCTAGTCCCTTTCTTTTGCTTCGCCAAAAGAAAGGA
>CAINCU010000052.1 GCA_903847155.1 uncultured Gallionellaceae bacterium
CTCTTTGCCGGTGGCACTTCTTTCGGCGTACCCGCATCAAAGCTGTCTTCGAGGCGCTGTGTATCTTCTGAACCGCATTTGCTGCATACCATTGTTGGTTCCCAGTTGATTAGATCCCGCCGTAGAATCGATGAGGTTAGACTCCATCGATCCATCTATATCCTACGCCGCAATCGGCATGGGGGTTAAAGGGATAGGGTTCGCAATACTTTTCCACCTGCTCCATCACACATTCACCTGCCCTGCTTTTGACCGCGCAATTAAGCAGCAAAGCCACTTCCACACCCTATACCAAAAGAAATTGATTCCGTATCTGCTTTGAGGTTTATCTTGCTGCAAGCGGATCGCGCTAAGGGTTGAGCTGCTGATACACCAGTTGCGCCACGCGCAGCAGTTCAGGTTTCTCCAAATCGCCCGAGAGCGCATAACCGAACGGCCCGTCGATCCAGTAGAACACGCCGATGTTTTTTTCGCGCGCGTAGCGGAAGGCGGTTTCCTGATTGCTGCCGTTGTCGGTGCGCACGTACAGTGTCAGGCGCTGACCGCGCGCATCCTGATACATGAATTGCGCAGCCGGTCCATTGCTGCCGGGTAGCAGCCGTCCGCCTACCAGTTCAAAACCCGTCGCACCCAGATGCGGCACTTTGAGCGGCGACCCCAGTCGTTTCGATAGCCATGCCGTCAGGTGCGCTTCCTGATCGGCGCCCACTTCCACCGGGTGCCGCACTTCCGGTGTGTATATCGCGTGCGCCAAAACAGCCTGATGCGCCAAGGTCATGGCTGCCGCCGAATGCCCTTCCTGTGCGCCGTGCATGAACCAGCCCAGCGTGCCGCCGATGACCAGCCACACCGCCACTGCGGCATAGCGCAATTGCGGGAAGCTGTTCCAGGTCTTGCGTTGCGGTCTGGTCAGGCGTTGGGGAATGGCTTCGTTCAGCACCGGATCGAGCAGCGCATGCAGCGTTGCGTTCTGCTGGCGATAAGTAGCTACGCGTTCGGTATCGTCGCGGTGATTGGCCAGCCACGCCTCTACTGCGGCAAGCCGCAACGGATCAAGCTGGCCGTCGGTATAGGCCTGCAAGTCGGCTTCGGTTAACGTGTATGTCGTATTGCTCATTTCATCACCCTCAACTCCGGCATGGCTTTGCCTGCCATGATCTGGTGCAGATGCTCGCGGCCGCGCGACAACCGCGACATCACGGTGCCCACCGGCACGTTCAGCACTTTGGCCACTTCTTCGTAGCGCATTTCTTCCAGCCCGACCAGGAGCAATATCTCGCGTTGTTCAACGGGCAGGCAGTCGAGCGCTGCCTGCATGTCTCTCACTTCGAGTCCGTATTCCTGCGTGGCGCGCACCGGGATGTCCAGTTCATTTTCATCCAGCGACTGCTGCGCAGGCGTTGCACAGTTGGCTCTGACATCGTTCGCGTGGATGTTGTGCATGATGGAGAACAGCCATGCGCGCAGATCGCTGCCGCGTCGCCACAGGTGGAAGCGGCCCCAGGCGCGTTCTAGCGTGTCCTGCACCAGATCGTCGGCGCGACCGCGTTCCCACACCAGCGACCGGGCATAACGGCGCAGGCGCGGGATGTGCTCTTCGATCAGGCGGTCGGTTTCATTCAAGTTGCTGCTCCGTTTTTTAGTATCCCGAATAGCCGGTCATCAGCTTCGGATCGATCTGCCACACTTCGTTGACCAGTTTGCCTTCGTGGTAAACCAACACATAGCGCACCTTGATCGTTGCTTTGCCTTTGAATTCGACATTGGCGGTGACGGTGGCGCCTTTGGGGTTAGCGCTTTCGTCCAGTTTGCTGACGTTCACCTCTAACGGCGCATTGGCTTTGGCGAACTTGCCCCAGACTGCGCGAATATTATCGTTCCCGCTATAGGCTCCATCCAGCGGGCCGCCAACCCATTGCAACACAGCGTTGTTGCCGTAGTCCAGCATGATCTGATCGACGTTGCCGGCGGCAATCGCCTTGAAGTGCGCGTTGGCATCATCGCTCGGAGCGGCAGAGGCCAGCGTGGAAACGGATAGCAAGGATGCTGCGCAGAAAGTGAAGATGATTTTGTTCATGATTGCCTCCTGTTGGTTGAAGAGATAGGAAGTTGCACTCATGCAAACACGCTGCGCATCCAATTTATTCCAGAACAAAGCAAATATCTTTCCGTGACTTTAGCGACGGCTGCGTTTGAAATCCAGCAAATTAAATTATTGCGGTTCCGAACAATATTTGTCCTGACTTGGAATAAATAGCTTACCGAGGGTGTTTGCATGAGTGCAACTCACAAAATCACCAACAACCAACAGGAGGCTATCATGAAGTCTCTCAATACGAATCACACGATGTCCCGGCTCGCAGTTGTCTTGCTCGCCTTGCTCACTTTGCTAATCAGCGGATGCGGAGCGGGTGGCGGATATGGCAGCTCAGGGACGACTTCTTACACATACAGTATTTCCGGCATGATAAGCGGCGGTGCCACGGACAACAGCGGTGTGACAGTCACCCTGACCGGCGGTACAGCAGCAACGCCCGTCATCACGGCGGCGGGCGGCGCCTACAGCTTTACCGGTCTTGCGAATGGAAGCTACACGGTCACACCAACCCGGACTTCTTATACGTTTACTCCGTCAAGCGCACCGGTCACCGTGTACGGCGGGAATATGTCCACGAACTTTGCAGAATCGCCTTAGCGTATGGCATGTTTGCTGAGTTTGCAGAGATGCGCTACCGCAACTTTCCACGCTCAAGAATATATAGCCTGGCGCTTTGCTCACTGCGGTGTTGTTGCGGTTGGTGGTCTATTTCGCTCTACCACCTGCCTCGCAAAGCAGTAAATACGGGCATCTTCAAGTGGTGATCATGTCGTAGGCAAGTTTGAGTATCAGCATGACGAGCAGGCACAAGAACAGGACGCGCACGAATCCGGCTCCCCGTTTCAGCGCGACCCAGGTGCCGGTGTAGGAACCGAGCATGTTGAAGATGGCGGCGGGGATGGCGATCTTGTAGAGCACGTTGCCGGAAGGAAGAAAGAACAGAAGTGCCGCCAAGTTGGTGGCGATGTTGACGAATTTGGCCGCAGCCGAGGCTTGCAGGAAATCGAAGGCGAAGTAGCGCACGAAAAGAAAGATCAGGAAACTGCCGGTGCCCGGCCCGAACAGGCCGTCGTAAAAACCGATGCCGCCGCCGATCAGCACGGAGAGTATCCGTTCGCGTGTGCCGAAATGCATGGCGCGTTGCAGGGTGCCGAAATCTTTTTTGTGGAAGATGCAAAAAGCCATGGTGACGACCAGCACCAGCACGACGGGGCGCAGCCAACTTTGCGGCACCAGCGACACAGCGGCAGCGCCAAGGAAGGACATGGCAAAGGCGCTGGCCGCTGCGGGCAGCACAAGACGCCAAGGGAGTTGCACTCGTCCAATGTAGGTACGCGCCGCGACGGAGGTGCCACAGATCGAGGCCAGTTTGTTGGTGCCGAACAAGGTGGCGACCGGCGCATTGGGAAACGCGTTGATCAGCGCGGGAATCTGGATGAGGCCGCCCCCGCCGACCACGGCATCGACCATGCCCGCACAGAACGCAAAAGCAAACAGTATGGAAATGTCCAGCATGGTTGTTCAGTTCAATCCTCTGCGCTCACTTGCCTTGAACTGCTTGAATATGAGCGTGGGTCAATCTTTGGTAGAGAAGTATCTGTCGCCGGAGCGGCCACCAGTCGTAAAGAAATATCTGCAATGGCCGCCACATGGCAACCCAGCCGACGATGGTCAGGCTTTCGCGGGCGATGTTGTAACCGGCACCGCTGCCCAGACCGCCGATGAAATCAGCCGCGAACAGGCAGAGCGCGACGAAGATTATCCCGATCGCCATGCTCATGCGGCCTTGCTTCAGCAGAAGCCTGAGCGCTTTGTGTGTCTGTTCGGCTTTGTAGGCGAAGTGATTGTGAATCCCGCCGGTCAGCATCTCGGTCGGGTCGCCAGTCTGCGGCCATTGTTCGAGGTGGATGGTGATATGAAAGCGGCTGCTGGACGGATAGCCGGTTGCCCAGGTTTCGATGAATGTATTGGCCTCAGGGTCGAGGTCTTTGTTCAGGAACGGCGTGGGGTCCATCGAGTTGAACAATTGCGCCACTTCGCGCACGCGCAGTGCCAGGCGATGAACGGGAGCGGAGTTGGCTGGTTTGGTCATGGAAACATCATACCAATGGTATTTTGAAAATTCTGCAATGCGGTTCGTCTGCGGCGATGCATGCGTCAAGTCTGGTGTTGCCTTTGCTCACTCTGCATCTGGCCATTCACTGAACGGAAACGGAATTTCTTCTGTGGCAAAGGTCATGAAATTAACTATCTGCCGCAAGTAGTTTCCCATGCTGCGGCCGAATGAAACCAGTCGCATGTTGGGTGTATCGCTCAGCAGCGTGATGATGAACTGGATGACCGCTACGATCCCCAGCACGGTGACACATACATGGAAAGCAATGGCCATCAACAGCGTGAACAGGCCGCGTATCCAGATGTTACGCTTGTTGCCCGGTGTATCAGAATTTTCACTCATGCTGGCACTCCTGGATCTGATTTAAAAAAGTGGCATTACCTTACCGCGCGTCTCATCGCACATTCGAATTTAAATCAGCCCAACCTATTTGCTTTCCTCGTCAGGGAAAGGCCAGACTGGTTCAGGCGGAGCCAAGGCGGCTTTTCTGGCGGCGGCCTCCGCTTTCTTTAGTGCAGCCGCAGCTTTGCGTGCCGCCGCTTCTTCCTGAACGATCTGCTTGGCCTGAGCAGCTGCCGCTTTGCGTGCTTCAGTTTCCGCTTTCCTGACAGCAGCCAGTTCCTGTGCTGCCAGCTTGGCCTGTTCTACTGCCAGCTTTCTTGCTGCCGTGGCTTCTTGTGCGGCGATCTTCTTTGTTTCGGATTCAGCTTTCCTGATTGCGGCTGCTTCCAGCGCGGCTTGTTTTCTGGCTTCTACTTCGACCTTTATCTCGGCGGCCACTTGTTGTGCCGCGATCTTGCGCGCTTCAGCTTCTGCTTGCTTGATAGCCGCCGCTTCTTTGGCCGCTTGCTTCATGGCCTCGGCTTCTGCTTTCCTGGCAGCGGCGGCTTGTTGTGCTGCCAGCTTGCGTGCCTCGGCCCCAGCCTTTTTCAAGGCGGCAGCTTCTGCTGCCACTTGTTTCCTGGCATCAGCCTCGGCTTTTCTGGCGGCGGCTGCTTGTTGGGCGGCAAGTTTTTTCGCCTCTGCTTCAGCATTCCTTTGGGCGGCGGCGACTTCAGCAGCTTGCTTCTTCGCTTCAGCTTCGGCTTTCTTCATTGCCGCTGCTTGTTGCACAGCCAACTTGCGCGCTTCGGCTTCCGCTTTTTTCAACGCGGCAGCTTCGGCTGCTGCTTGTTTCTTGGCTTCTGCCTCGGCCTGCTTGGCGGCGACGGCTTGTTGGGCGGCAAGCTTCTTTGCTTCTGCTTCTGCCTGCTTCAAGGCCGCAGCTTCTTCGGCTGCTTTCTTCCTGGCTTCAGCTTGGGCCAATTTGGCTGCGGCTGCTTCCTGTGCGCGTTGCCTTGCTTGTTCCATTGCCAGTTGTTTTGCCGCTGCCGCTTGTTGTGCAGCAAGTATCTTGGTGGCTCTGGCCGCCTCGGCATCTTCACGCACCTTCTCGCCAGCTGCCGTTGCAGCGCTCTTTTCCTGATCGGCTAACGCCTTCTTTTCGACTGCCGATTCGTAAGCCGCTTGTGCATCATTTGCAGCATCTATTTTTTGCGTAGCGATAAGCTGTTTGGCTTCCAGTATCTGTTTGGCTTCTGCCGCTGCCTGGTTGGCAGCAAGCATCGATTTATTGGCGAGGGTTAAAGTTTTTTCTGCTGTCTCTGCATTCTTTGCAGTGCGAATCTCGTTGGGCGTCAATTTAACCTTCTTCACCTCTGACATCTCAATCTCCTCAGTTGTTATTTGTGTCTCGGTAAAGATACAGAACGAACGTTCTGATGTCAATTCGGGCTGCAATTTTATAGTATTCATTCCGACGCAACATATGCCTGATATGTAAGGCGCAATTTTTTGTGGGCAACGCAGTATCGCAACGGAACTTGGAATTCTAGAAGTGCCCTTCAGATCAACCGGCAGAAATGCAAACTATATGAACAGAATATTCCTGACATGCATGGTTACGTGTTTGTTCTTGTTTAGCGGTTACGCAGCCGCATCCGGTCTCAGCGAGTTCAGCAGCGACGGATGCAGCCTTTTCCCCGACGGCACGTTAAGAGACCGGACGCTTTGGTGCGACTGCTGCTTCAAGCACGACATGGCGTATTGGCGCGGTGGCAGCAAAGAAGAACGCAAGGCAGCCGACAAGGCGCTGCGTGCCTGCGTGCTTGCGCGAACCGGAAACAGCGCGCTTGCCACGACCATGTACGATGGTGTGCGGGTTGGCGGCAGTCCGGTGTTCCCGGCCTGGTATCGCTGGGGTTATGGCTGGAAATACGGCAGGGGCTATCAGGCGCTCACCGAAGCCGAGCAGAAACAGGCTGCAGAAAAACTCGATAACTACAAGCAGACACATCCTGCCGGATATTGCAGCAAGCAGTGAACTGCGGCGCTGAATAGCGGGATAAAAAACGGGCACTTGAATCAAGTGCCCGCCTTTATTGCGTGATCAAAGCACTAACCGATGTCGTTATGCTTTGCGCCACTGATCCGGCTTGCCGCCTGCTGTATTACGAACGCGTTCGACCGAGGGTGAACCGCCTTTGGTCAGTTCCTTCGCGCGTTTTATCGCTTCTGCCTGCGTTGGCTTTACATCGCTGGCTCTTTCCGAGTTCGGCCGCCTGACTGCGTAGTCACCTTCTGCGCGCTGTTCAACAAATATTTTTTTGTTGTTCATATCAACTCCTTCAGTTTGGTTGGTGCGTTTTCAGTTTTTAAATAATGGATGTTGGTTATGTAATGACTGGCATCTATCAATCTGCAACGCAGAATAGATCATCATCCTTATTCTGGATTTGTTCTGTGTGCTAACGCACTAGATAAACGCTCGCTTTGGTCGCCACTACGCTGTTCCGTTTGCGTTCGATTTCGATAGGCCGCCTGCCCCGCAAGGAAGGAAATACGGGAATCTCCATGCATTGATGCATGCAGATCGCCTATTGACGGGCATTTCCATGCGATGGATGAATTGAATTTGTGCGCGCAGCACTCAGGCTTGCATCACCCGAGATAGGCGGCGATGACCCGCTCGTTTTTGGCGAGTTCTTCCGGTGTGCCTTCGACGGCGATGCGGCCATGCTCCAGCACATAGGCGTAGTCCGCCACTTCCAAGGCACTCTTGGCGAATTGCTCGACCAGCAACATGGTGATGCCCGCCTCTTTGAGCTTACTGATGGTGGCGAAGACTTCCTGCACGATGACCGGAGCTAGTCCCATGGAAGGTTCGTCCAGCAGGATGATCTTTGGATTCGCCATCAACGCACGACCGATGGCCAGCATCTGCTGTTCGCCGCCGGATAGCGTGCCTGCTGCCTGCTTGCGTCTTTCCTTGAGGCGCGGAAAAAGCGCATAGATTTTTTCCAGATCGCCGTCGGCTTTGGCCGCGAAGCCGAAAACTTTGGGCAGACGCGTATAAGCGCCAAGCAGCAAATTATCTTCGACCGACAGCGGTGCGAATATCTTGCGGCCTTCCGGCGAATGCGCCAGCCCCAGACGCGCGATCTTCGAAGCAGGAAGATGTTGCACTTCCTTGCCGTCCAGCAGCACCCTGCCCTTGGTGGATTTCAAGATGCCCGACAGCACGCGCATGGCGGTGGTCTTGCCGGCGCCGTTGGCACCGATCAGCGCGACCACGGAACCCGCTCGCACCTCGAAGCTGGCACCCGTCAACACTTCGCTTGCGCCATATCCTGCATGCAGATTTTCGACGCGCAGCAAGGCGGTATCGCCGAGCTTGCGCGCTGAGTACGACGATTCCTTACTGGCACCGAGGTAGGCTTCGATCACGCGAGGATTACGCTTGATCTCGTCGGGCTGTCCCTGCGCGATGATCTTGCCTTCATCCAGCACGGTGACGAAATGGCATACCTCGTTCACCACATGCATGTGGTGCTCGATGAGGATGGTGGTGATGCCCCGCGCGCTGATCTTGCGCACGATCTCGATGAGATGCTGCACATCAGGATGCGCCAACCCCGCTGCGGGTTCGTCGAGGATCAGCAGCTTGGGCTTGCGCGCTAACGCGCGCGCGATCTCCAGGAAACGTTGCGCGCCATAAGGCAAGTCCTTGGCCTTGGTTCTTGCATCGTTTTTCAGCCCGACCAGTTCCAGCAACGCCAGCGAATCTGCCTGCGCCCGCTTTTCCTCGGCATAAGCGAAGCCCATCAGCACCAGCGGCAGCGATTTTTTATACGCGCCCTCGCAGGCGACCATCACGTTTTCAAGCGCGCTCAATTCGGCGAAGAGCTGCAGGTTCTGGAAGGTGCGCGCGACTCCGGCTTTGGATACTTGATACAAACTGCCTTTGGGCAACTCCTTGCCCTGCAGGCGCAACTGGCCTGCACTCGGCGCATACAAACCGGAGATGACGTTCACCAAGGTACTCTTGCCCGAGCCGTTGGGGCCGATCAGTCCATGCACATGCCCCGCCTGCACTTGCATCGACACGCCATCCACAGCCTTGATGCCGCCGAAGTAACGCTTGACCTCAACCAGTTCAAGCAACAGTCCCTTGTCTTCCTTGTTGGGTAACACCGCTTCGAGTGCTGAGGCAGCAGGCAATGGTCGCGCAGGGACTTTGAACAGACGCGTCAGTTGTTTTTCGGCGTAGCCCATCAAGCCCTCAGGCAAACCGACCACCACCGAGAACAGCATCAGGGCGAAGATCGCCTTGCGCCAGTCTTCCGTGTTCTCCACCAGCAAACTGCCCGCTACCAGCAAGGCCATACTGACGATGGGCGCGGCAACCTGGAAAGAGATAGTGCGCTGCTTGCGGAAGCTGAGCACGCCTGCCACCAGCGCCAGCGCAAGTCCGATAAAGGAGAACATTTCGAACAGGGTGCGATTGGACAGCAGGTTGGGCAGCAGCACGATCAAACACGCGCCGACGAAGGCACCCCACAGACTCTTGCGTCCGCCGAGCACCACGCCCAACAGCAGGATCACCATCAACTCATACACGAAGCTGTTGGGTTGCAGGAACTGGAAATTGAACGCATAGAGTCCGCCCGCCAATCCGCCCAGACCGGAGCCGAGCGCGAAGGCGGCGACCTTATGGCGGAACACACCGACACCCATGGCATCGGTGGCTATGGGGCTGTCGCGCAACGCTTCGAAAGCTCTGCCCCAATGCGAGGACAGCAGGTTCTTCATGGCGATCCAAGTCAGCGCCAGAAGCGCGAGGCACAACCAGAAGAAGCCTTGCGGGCCAAGTTGCAGGCCGAACAGCAGCGGGCGATCAACCGACAAACCTTGTGCACCTTGCGTGATACTCTCCATTTCATTCAGGGTGGTTGCGGTCAGCGCCGAAAAACTGAGCGTCGCCAGCGCGAACTGCGGGCCTTCGAGGCGCAAGGCCGGAAAGGCGAGCAGCCCGCCGAACACGAAACCAACCAGCAAGCTGGCAAGCAAGGCAGGCAACATGGTGAAGCCTAAGCTCATCACACATAAGCCACCGGCGTAAGCTCCCAATCCCAGAAAGGCCGCATGCCCGAGATTGATCTGCCCCAGATAACCTACGCTGACATCCAGCCCGATGAGCAGGATGCCGTAAATGGCGAGCAGCGTGAGCAGACCCAGCGCGTAAGAATTGCTGACCACCAGAGGAATACAGGCGAGAAGAATAAAGGCGATGAGTTCTGCGCCGTTGACGAGCAAGATTCGTTTCAACTTTCGTTCCTCAAACTTTCCTTATGCTGACTTTGCCAAACACGCCATTGGGTTTCATGGCTAGCGCCAAAATGAGCAAGATCAATCCGGGCGCTTCGCGCCAACCGCTGCCGATGTAGTAACTCGCCAAGCTTTCCAGCGCACCCAGAAAGAGACCGACCAGCACGACGCCGAATCCGGAATCGAGACCGGCCACTACGGCCACCGCAAATGCTTTCAGGATAAGTGCCGACGCCATGGTGGGACCAACAGTGGTGATCGGAGAGACTAGAATTCCCGCCATGGCAGCGACCAGCCCGGACAAACCGTACGACAGCATGATAGTTCTTTTCGCCGAGATGCCCATCAATTCGGCGGCATCACGATCCGCCGCAACAGCTTCGAAGGCCTTGCCCCACAAGGTCTTGCGCTTGAATAATTCGATCAGCCCCATCACCGATAAAACGCCGATGGCCACCGAAAGTTCGACGGGTGTAACGCTGATGCCGAAGAAGTGCATCGGCTCTGAGGAAATAGGTGTGGGGAAAGGATGGTCATCCCTGCCCCAGATATTTTCGGCAGCAGAAAAAGCAAACAGGCCGAAGATGATGGTCATCAAGATCCAGCCTTCGCTTTTTTGTTCCAAGGCCAGACGCACGGCGACGCGTTCTACCACCAATCCAAGCAGTACTCCGCACAACAGCCCGCCCGGCACCATCAGCCAATATGGCAGGCCGATGTTGGTCAAGGTCAGGCTGATGAAAGCCGAGAGCATGACCAACTCTCCCTGGCCGAAGTTGATGCTCTTGCTGGTGGCAAACGTGAGTTGAAAGCCGTAAGCGATCAGAGCGTAAACGAGGCCCATCAGAGCCCCGCTTACCCCCATCTGAAGAATCACATCCATGGATTACTTCGCTTGTTTGATGAGGCGCTGCTTGTCCGCTTCGTTGGCGAAAACCACGCTTCCATCCTTGACCATGCCCATGACGACATTCTCGCGACGGAATGCTTCATGGGTCTGTTCGTCAGCCGGATTCCACGTCGAGTACGGATGCACCCAGGTGGCGATCACGCCTTTGACTGGCTCCTTCAAGTCTTCCAGTGCCAGCTTGATATGTTTGGTGTCAGTGCTCTTCGCTTGCTTAACGGCTGCGGCGAAGATCAACACGGCATCGTAACCTTGGGCAGCGGAAACCGGAGAAGGGATGTGCTCCACTTTATAGGCTTTGTGATAGGCATTAATGAAAGCCCTGATTCTTGGCGTGATGGGTTCTTCGATAAAGGTCTGCGGCATCAAAGTACCGTTGCCGTTCTTGCCGGCGTTATCGACGTAGTTCGACATCGACAGCGTCCAGCCACCAATCAACGGAATCTTCAAGCCGATCTTGTCCATGTCGTTAGACACTGCGGCAAGTTCGGGACCGATACCCCAGATCAATATTGCCTGCGCACCCGCTGTCTTGGCCTTGAGCAATTGGGCGGTCATATCCTTGTCACCGATGTTGAACTTTTCGGTGGCGACCACGTCCAGCTTGTTGCCTTGCAACTTGATCTGGTTCAGCAAGTCGTCGCGACCGGAAACACCATAGTTGGTTGCATCGTGAATGATGGCGACCCTGGTGAGTTTGCGGTTGATGGCTTCTTCGACCACCATCGCCGCCTGGATTCCGTCATGTGCAGCAAATCGGAAGATCGACAGATCCTTCGGACCCGGCTTATCCGCCTTGTCGGCCCATTGCGTCATTGAAGCAGAACCCGCAGCCGGGCAGATAATCTTGGTGATGCCTTTTTCTTGCAGGTGTTTATCGCCTGCGATGACCACGCCGGTGTTGACCGAACCAATCACGCCGGAGAGGTCGTCCATCGAAGCGAGTTCCTGCCCAATCAGTGCACCGCGATCATTCTTTGCTTCATCATCGCGTTCGATGATTTCAATCTTCATTTTTTTCTTGCCAACTACAATTCCACCCGCAGCATTGATCTCGCTGATGGCCAGCTTGGCACCATCGCGCATGGAAGTACCCATCGGCGCAGAGCCGCCGCTGAACGGGCCGGTGATGGCGAGCTTGATGGAGTCCGCCGCAAAGAGTTGAGTAGAGAATCCAAGTAACAGCGCAGCAAGTAGCATCTTCTTCATTTTATTCTCCTGTGGTTAAAACGTTGTTTGACCAGCATGCTTATTCTAACTTGAATTCTGTCTATTGCGAGTACATACCCAGACTATCGAGAGGGTTGGTGAAATGGTATGAAGTGATAAGCATCTCAACCGTGTTTGAACGGACTTCGCTCATTCAGATCATCCACATATTCCGCAATAGCATCGGCTTCCTGAACCAAATAATTTTCCACTGCTTGTGCGAACTGCGGATGGGCCAGCCAATGTGCTGAGCGCGTGGTCACGGGCAGAAACCCGCGCGCCAATTTGTGTTCGCCCCCTGCGCCGCCTTCAAATGTTTTTATGTTGTGTGCGATGCAATACTCGATGGCCTGATAATAGCAAGTCTCGAAATGCAGGCCGGAGTGAAATTCGAATGTCCCCCACGAGCGTCCGTGCAAAGCATCACTGCTTACATAATTCAACGCGCTGGCAATTGGTCGGCCTTCACGTGTCGCAATAACCAGCAAGGTGTATTGCGGCAACGCGGCACCGATACGCTGGAAAAAATCCTCATTCAACTGATGCGGTGAATGGTGCAGTCGCAGGGTATGCAAATAACAGGAGGCAAAGAAAGACCATTGTTCCGCAGTGGCGCAATGACCAGTGACGCATTGCACTTCTATGCCCGCCTCTTTCACCTTGCGCCGTTCCTGCTTGATGCGTTTGCGTTTGTCGCGACTGAGCGTTGAGAGGAAATCGTCGAAATCGCGATAGCCCGGATTCTGCCAATGGAACTGCACATCCTGGCGCAGCATCATGCCTTGAGTCTGCGCCTCCAATGCATCTGCCTCATTCAGAAACAGGCAATGCAGTGAAGAGACACCGATGTCTTTAGCATATCGCAGCGCATGCTGCAGCAACAAGCCGCGCACTTCAACTGATGCAGCCAGCAAGCGCCTGCCCGTTACCGGCGTAAACGGCACAGTGCATACCAGCTTTGGGTAATAGCGCAGCCCGTGGCGTTGGTAAGCATCCGCCCACGCAAAATCGAACACATGCTCACCAAACGAATTCGTCTTCAGGTATAGAGGCATCGCACCGAGCAAATGCTCGCGTTGCCACAAGGTGAGAAATTGCGCCTTCCAACCATACTGCGGCGTGGCGCAACCACTCTCTTGCAGCGCAAGAAAGAAGGCATGGGAAAGAGTTGGGTCGCCCCCCGTAAGCACATCCCATTCCGCTGCTGGAATGTCCGCAAGGTTGTCGATGATTTTCAGGGTGGGAGATGACATGCGGTTATGTTATCCCCGTTCACCAGATAATTGAACTTGGCTGGAAACTCCGATGAGGATGTCAACACTCCAAACAATAAGTAACAAGCCGGAAGAAATGAAAATGGCCTGCGATATCGCAGGCCATTTTTTATTGCGATTGGTTAGCGTCTGACACCACCCCTGCCCTTGCCCATGCGTCCTTCACCACCCATGCCATTGCTCATGGCATTTCCACTATTCGTGTTACCGCCCATGCCATCTGTTGGAGGATTCTCCGGGATTGTCTTGCCTTGTTCCTCGGCACGCGATTTTATTTTCTTATGTTGTTCAGCGCGAACCTTTTCGCGTTTTTCCTTGGTGGTCGCACTACGCATCTTGGCGCGATGCTCTTTGCGCTCTTCGGTGGTCATCAACTGATTACCGGTAGTTTTCTGACGCGAAGTTTGGATTTGTTGTTGATCGCTTCCTCTAGTTTTCACTTGATCTGCCGCCAATGCACTCGCGCCGGAAAAAATCGCTGCCGCAGCCAAACCCAATAACATGATTCTTTTGTTCATGAAGTGCTCCCATCAATTGCGGGATGGTGTAATAACTATCTCAATAGTGCCACTCCCAACCCCATCCCGCCGCAAGAAGTGCGGTAAGAATATACCCCCCATGCCGGATGCCTTACAGTGCGCCAGCACACTTATCATGCGTTTCCAATTAGCATTCCACCCCGGCAAAATAATAAAGTTTGTTCTGCGGCTCCCCTCCACAACTTAGGTGTGGCTGCACTTCTCGAAACATTCATCGCCTTACAGCAACCTGCTGTAACAGCCAAATCTGGCCTAATCAATACCCGACATCAATTGTTCCAGACGTGTGCGTCCTTCTGGCGTAGTCATCACCATCAACACGTCTTTTTTCTGCAAGAGATGGCTCGCTGGCGGATTGAATTTCCACTTTGCGTCACGCTGGGAGGCTAACACCACGCAATCCTTGTTGCCGTGATACAACGTGCTTAACGGCTTGTGTGCAAGGCTGTCCGGAATCAATATCTCTTCCAGACGCAAGTTGTTGTCCGATTTAAGCATTTCATCCAGAAAGCTCATCACGTTCGGTCGCACCATCGCCGAAACGATGCGCAGGCCGCCGCTAAAGTCCGGCGACACCACTTCGTCCGCACCTGCGCGCCGGGTCTTGTCGGCATTTTTAAAGTCATGGCAACGCGCCACCACACGCAACAGCGGATTAAGTTGTTTGGCGCTCAGGCTGATAACCAGATTGGCACTATCGTCATGCGCCACGGCGAACACCCCTTTGGCACGCAAGACTCCTGCCGCCAGCAACACATCATTATCGGTGGCATCGCCATGCAGATAGAGTTGCGCCGGATGCGTCTCGACATAGCGATGAATGTTCTGCATATTACTGTCGACGATGACGGTTGCCCTCCCGGTTGAATCCAGGTCATGCGCCACGTTACAGCCCACCAACCCCACGCCGCACACGATGTAATGGTTACTTAATTGAGCGATTTTCTTTTGCATCTTCTTTCTCCGCCGAGAGACATTGAGATCGTTTTCCAACATGAATGCCGTCACAGTAGAAAGCACATAACCCAGCACGCCGATACCGGCAATGCCGATAAACACTGTGAACAGCCGCCCGTATTCATAGCGTGTGACATCAACGACTTCGGTAAAACCGATGGTCGAGATGGTGATGAACGTCATGTAAAAGCAGTCCATCCATGAATGCTGCGGCCCACCGATGATGCGATAACCCAGCGTGCCGATGATAAAGACCACCACCAGCGCCAGCAAGGCGATCAGCAGGTTGCGAATCACTTTGGATTCGTGATGATCGATCATGCTATTCGTCCTGCACTTTGGTGCCGGGGAATAATACGTCGCTGAAGCCAAAATCTTTCATGTCGAGAATGCGCATGGGATAAAGGATACCATCGAGATGGTCGCATTCGTGCTGCACCACACGCGCATGGAAGCCGCTCACCGTGCGGTCAATCAACGCGCCGAATTCGTCGCGTCCCTGATAACGCAGATGGGTATAGCGCGGCACCAGACCGCGCATGCCGGGCACGCTGAGACAGCCTTCCCAATCCTCTTCCATCTCGTCGGACAGCGGTGTAAGCACAGGATTGATGAGCACGGTCTGCGATACGATTTGCGCATCCGGGTAGCGCGGATTGGCATCAACACCGAAAATAACTACGCGCAGGTTTACTCCAATCTGCGGCGCGGCCAAGCCAACACCGTCCATCGCGCGCATCGTGTCGCGCATATCGACCAGCAAGGCATGCAACTGCGGTGTGTCGAGCACAGGTACTTCTTCGGCCTGTCGCAACAGGCGTGCATCGCCCATACGCAGAACTTCTTTAATCGACATCTTGCTCTACTACCTGTTCAAGTATATTGCGCACACGCGCCATTGCCGGTTTCATCACGGCACCTAATGTTTCCAACGCAACGGCATCACGGCTGCTGCCGCGACCAGCTGCGTAGTTCACCACCACGGCGATAGTGCCATACAGCAGACCCAACTCTTTTGCCAGCGACGCCTCCGGCATGCCGGTCATGCCTACCATGTCGGCACCATCGCGCTCCAAACGATTGACCTCGGCTGCCGTTTCCAGCCTTGGCCCTTGCGCAACGGCATGCACACCGCCATCGATGCACACCTCGCCCGCCAGTTTCACCGCTGTTAATATCTGCTGACGCATTTTTTCGCTATACGGTTTGGTGAAATCGATGTGCGTGACCGGACTGTCTTTGCCGTCGAAATAGGTGAATTCACGTCCATGCGTGTAATCGATAATTTGATCGGGTACGGCCAGTGTGCCCGGAGTCAGATCGGAGCGGATACCGCCCACCGAGGTGGCTGTGATAACGCGTTGCGCCCCCTGATCGCGCAATGCCCACAGATTGGCACGATAGTTCACCTCGTGTGGCGGGATGGTGTGGCCGTAGCCGTGGCGCGCAATGAACATGACCTCATGTTGATTAATGGTGCCGAAAGTGATCGGCCCGGACGGTTCGCCGTAAGGCGTGCGCATCACTTGACGATGCGTAATCTTGAGGTTGGCAAGTTGGGTAAGTCCGGTACCGCCGATGATTGCTAGCATATCAATGTTCCTTCACTGCATAAATCGCGGGCAAATTGCGCCACGCACCGTGTATATCCATTCCGTAGCCGAACACAAAGCGGTTCGGTAATTCCATGCCGATGAAATCGGCGTGTACAGGCTTGCTCTTGCCAATATTTTTGTCGGCAAACACTGCGCTGTAAAATTTTGCTGCGCCCAGTTCCATCACGCGCTGTTTTATCGCATGCATGGTCTCGCCTTCATCCAGAATATCGTCCACCACCAACACTACACGCCCGGTGACATTCTCGCGCGGCGCGACTTTCCAGTGCAATTCACCGCCTCGCTTGTCGTTGCCGTAACGCGAGACATGCAGGTAATCAAAGTCCAGCGGAAAATCCAGCATGGGCAGCAATTGCCCGGTAAACACCACCGCTCCGCCCATCACCGACAACAACAACGGATGCTGGTCAGCCAATGTCGCATTGATCGCTTGCGCCACACGGCGCACGGCATGCTGCACCTCATCCGCTGCGAACAGCAACTCGGCATCGGCTAACACGGTACGCGCTTGGCTATCGTTCAGCATCACGCCAACGTTTTCAGATAGGCAGCAAATTCGTCGCGCAAATCCTTGTGCTGCAAACCGTAAGCAACTTGCGCCTTCAGATATCCCAGCTTGGAACCGCAGTCGTAGCGGATACCGTTGAAGCGATATGCCAGCAATTGTTCTTCGCCCATCAAAGCCTCGATACCGTCGGTGAGTTGTATCTCGCCGCCCGTACCGGGTTGGATGTTTTCCAGATAATGGAAAATACGCGGGGTCAGGATGTAGCGCCCCACCACCGCCAGCGTGGAAGGTGCAACTTCAGGCTTGGGTTTTTCCACGATGCCATGCACGCGTTCTACATTGGGCGCGAGATTGCTGCTGCTGACGATACCGTATTGTTTGGTATGTTCACGCGGCACTTCCTGCACACCAAGGATGGAACACTGATACTGCGCAAAGACATCGACCATCTGTTTCACGATAGGTGGCACACCGTCGATCAAATCGTCGGCCAGAATCACTACAAACGGTTCGTCCTGAATCACCGGCTTGGCACACAGCACCGCATGCCCCAGTCCTAACGGCTCGGCCTGACGGATATAAATGCAGTTCACATGCTTAGGCACGACGGATTGCACCACCTCCAGCAGTGCCTTCTTGCCTTGCGCTTCCAGTGTCGCTTCCAGTTCGTAGGCCTTGTCGAAATGGTCCTCAATCGCGCGCTTGTTGCGCCCTGTGATGAACACCATGTCGGTAATGCCCGCTGCCACTGCTTCTTCCACCGCATACTGAATCAACGGCTTGTCCACCACCGGCAACATCTCCTTGGCTGTCGCCTTGGTGGCGGGCAAGAAACGACTGCCCATACCGGCTACCGGGAACACTGCTTTAGTGATTTTAAGTTTCATAATTTTCCCTGCTTATCAAGTTCATCCAACAAATGCTGCTCGCCCCACACGAGCACATTCAACTCGCGTGCCTTATCCAGCTTGCTGCCTGCTTCCTCTCCTGCCACTACACAATATGTCTTCTTGGAAACCGAGCCTGCCACTTTCGCACCCAACGCCTCCAGCCGTGATTTTGCCTCATCGCGACTCATGCTGGCGAGTGTTCCGGTGAGCACGAATGTTTTGCCGGACAGCGGCAAGGCTTGGCTGCTCACGCCTTCACTTTCTTTCAATGTCAGCCCACAGCGTTGTTCATCGAGCAAATCGGCTATCACTTCGATGTTATGCGGCTCTCTGAAGAAATCATAAATGCTCTGTGCCACCACCGGACCGACATCGGCAACTTGCAGTAACTGTTCCAGTTCTGCTTCGCGCAATTTTGCCAGCTTGCCAAAATGCCGCGCCAGTTCTTTCGCTGTCGTTTCCCCCACGTTGCGAATGCCCAATGCAAAAATAAATCGCGCCAGCGTCGGGTTCTTGCTTTTTTGCAGCGCATCCACAATGTTCTGTGCGCTCTTTTCTGCCATGCGTTCCAGAGCCGCCAGCGTCGCTGTATCCAGCCGATACAAATCAGGCAAGGAGCGGATGATGTTCTCATCCACCAATTGTTCCACCAGTTTGTCGCCCAACCCTTCGACATCCATCGCGCGCCGTCCGGCGAAATGCAGGATGGCTTGCTTGCGTTGTGCGGCACAGAACAGACCGCCGCTGCATCGCGCATTCGCTTCGCCTTCTTCGCGCACTACATGGCTGCCGCACACCGGGCAAGTCGTCGGCATCACGAAAGCGCGCGCATTTGCAGGTCGCCGCTCCGCCAGCACACCGACCACTTCCGGGATCACATCGCCCGCGCGGCGCACGATCACGGTGTCGCCGATATGCACATCCTTGCGCCGTATCTCGCCTTCATTGTGCAGCGTAGCGTTGCTCACCGTGGTGCCGCCGACGAACACCGGTTCCAGTTTGGCCACCGGCGTAAGCTTGCCGGTACGCCCGACTTGCACCTCGATGTCGCGCACAATAGTCAACTGCTCTTCCGCCGGAAATTTGTGCGCCACCGCCCAGCGCGGTTCACGCGAGACAAAGCCGAGTTGCTGTTGCAGCGCAAGGCTGTTGACCTTGTACACCACGCCGTCGATGTCGAACGGCAGCGCATCGCGCTTTTCAGCAACACGCTGATGAAACTCAACCAACCCTTGCGCACCTTGCACCACGGCACGCTCCTCACATACTGGCACGCTCATCGCTGCCAATGTATCCAGCATGGCGCTATGCGTCGCGGGTTTATCCCAACCTTTCACTTCGCCCACACCATAAGCGAAAAACGACAGGGGGCGTTTTGCAGCTAGCGCCGGGTCGAGTTGGCGGATGCTGCCCGCCGCGCCGTTGCGCGGATTTACCAAAGTAGGCAATCCTTGTGAGCGCTGACGTTCATTGTATTTTTCAAAAGAGTCGCGGCGCATGAATACCTCGCCACGAATTTCCAACACTGGAGCATCACAGCCTATAAGGCTGAGAGGAATCTGATGGATGGTACGGATATTTTGCGTCACGACTTCGCCGACCGCACCGTCACCACGCGTAGAGGCTCGCACCAGATCGCCTTGCTCATAACGCAAGTTGATGGCCAAGCCGTCGAACTTGAGTTCACAGATATACTCGACCACAGCATCAGGTTCGCCCAACTCACGCCGCACTCGTGCATCAAAATAAATTGCGCCTTGATCGCTGATGTCGGTTTCGGTGCGAATGGAGAGCATAGGCTCGGCATGAGCCACTTGCGGAAAGGTATCCAGAGGCTTACCACCAACGCGCTGGGTGGGGGAAACATGAAGAAGTAATTCGGGGTACTGTGCTTCGAGCGCTTGCAGTTCGCGGAACAGTTTGTCGTATTCCGCATCGGGAACGCGAGGATCATCCTTCACGTAATACCAATAGTCATATTCCGCGATCTTATTGCGCAACCGTGCAGCGAGGTTGCTGGCTTGCGTTAGATTCACCATCAGGAGAACAATCTATGCGCCTGCGCGCTTCCCGGAGTGATGTGGCCAGTCAGCATGAGGTCTGTGGTGGCGGCGACTTGCGCGCGTATCAGGGCGATGGCGCCATCGTTCAAGGCCACGCGCTGGTCGTCGGTCATGGTCAGGCGCAGGGATTTTTCCAATTCGTGCGCCAGCGCCACCATCTCGTCGAAGCGGCGCACCGGTTCGCTCACGCGCGGAATATCCAGCAGTAAAGTTAGGCTATCAGCACGCGATTGATTCAGGGTGTGATATTGGAAGGGAGTGCCATCAGATGCGCTCAGATTAAACAAAGTCGCGCCCTGCTCATCCAGCAAATGAAAGGTACCGTCGGCCTGCAAGCTCATGCCCAGTTGTTCAGCCGCACTCGCCACTTCCGTGCCGAATAATTTGCGGTCACCACTGGTCAACAGATTGATGCCTATCATCTGATCCACATCGGCGCAGAAACGATCCAGCTCTTGTGCACGGCGCACGGCATCTTCTACCGAAGGTAAACGCACTTCGATTTTCAACTGTGCGGCAATTTCATTCAGCATATCGTGGAATCCGGCGAGACGTATCTCGTTCACAGCCCCGGTTCTATCCACCAGTTGCAGCCCCAGTTTGAACGCACGGTAGCTCTGCGAACTCTCCGGGATCATGCGCTCCCACAGGCCGCTGCTCGTATTCAGGCCGCAGGCGTTGACGCTCTTGCCGAAATCGAAGCGGCGTTCCCACAGAATATCCAGCACATCAACTGACAATGGAGATTTGAGCAGAAAGGTAACGACGTAATCGGTGGCATCGTTAAGCAGTCCGCACATCTCATCTATCGTATCCGTTGCGGCAGGCGCAGTGGTCAATGGATCGTTGATGTCGGCGCTAATATTTTCCACAGGTTGCACATGATGCATCACCTCGGCTGGCGGCTCCGCAAGCGGTTTTCCCATGCTGCGCCGATAGCGCCACTGCTGCCATTGACCGTAGAGAAAAACTCCAGCGATTACTATGAAACCGATGGATAACAAACTCAACTGAAATTCACTCATATCGCGTACCGGAGTTGAAAGTTCGAATGGCGATGATTATCGCAAATTGCCTATGCCAGCGGTAGCTCGCCTTCGTGCATGCCGATGCTGGCGACTTCGTGCAAAGCTTTGACGAACTCCGCATCCTCATGCAGTTGCACCAAGGTGCTGGGATGCGCGCGGCCGTGCATCTGTGCCAATCGCGCCTTGCTCTGCACCGGCATGTCCCACTTCAATCCGACCAGCAATTCGTCGGCAGAATCAGGTTTGTTGCACACCAACACCATGTCGCAACCCGCATTCAGCGCCGCTTCCGCGCGCTGCACGATACCGCCCGCCACAGCCGCGCCTTCCATGCTCAAGTCGTCGCTGAAGATGCAGCCTTCAAAACCCAGCTCGCCGCGCAAAATGTCTTTCAACCACACCTTGGAGAAACCCGCCGGACGCGGATCGACCTTGGGATAAATGACATGGGCGGGCATCACTGCCGTGAGGCCGAAATGCACCATCTGCCGGAACGGAATCAGGTCGCACAGTTCGATGTCGGTGTAGTTACGCTCATCCACCGGTATCTCCAGATGCGAATCCGCACACACAAAACCGTGACCGGGAAAATGCTTGCCCACCGTCGGCATGCCACCTTGCTTCAATCCCAACAACAAGCTGTGCGCCAACTCGGCAATGGCCTGCGGTTCGGCATGGAACGCGCGGTCGCCGATGACACTGCTCGCGCCGTAATCCACATCCAGCACCGGCGTAAAACTGAAGTCCACCCCGCACGCGCGCAACTCTGCCGCCAACACATAACCCACTTGTTGCGCCAAATGCCGGGCTCGTTTCGGGTGCGCGTCCCACTCACGCCCCAATTCGCGCATCGGCGGAATACGCGTGAAACCTTCGCGAAAACGCTGCACCCTGCCGCCTTCGTGATCGACCGCGATCAACAACGGCGGCGTGCGCAAGGCATGGATGCTGGCGGTCAGTTCGGTAAGCTGGCTAGGCGACTCGTAATTGCGAGAGAACAAAATCGCCCCGCCTACCAGAGGATGGCGCAAACGCGCCTCATCCTCCGCCGTCAGCCGCTTGCCCAACACATCCAGCATCACCGGACCATTGCCCATACCTGCCCCCCCAGAATTACATAATTGCCTCTATGCGGCGGATTATAAGGGGTTTGCGGATTGCCGCCGAGATTTCAAAATATGATCCTATCCACAAGGCAGTAAATACGGCAATCTCCATGATGCACATCGTGTAGATCGCCTATTGACGGGCGTTCCCGCGCGATTTATTTTCATAATATCCGCAAAATATTGTGCTGCCCCGTTCTACCCCCGCCCCCAATGCGACAAGAATTTCTCATTTGTCGCATTTGCTCCAACACCCTCTGCCCCGCAACCAGCACCAATGCTTGATGTACGTTCTGGCGCGTTTATTGCCAATGCTTCTCTTGTCACCATTACGAGGAGTCATCTCAATGAGCACTGCATTTGAAAATATCTTCAGCGGCCTGTCCGACGGCAGCGTCGTGCCTTATCTGGGCGCGGGCGCGCTGAACGGTGTGATCTCGCCTGACACGGGCAAGGCCATTCCTGCCGACAGCGACAGCCTGATCATCGCGATGAACAACGGGCAGCCGATGGCTCCCAAGCTGATGTACGAGTTTCCGCGTGCGGCGATGAATGTGGAATTGAAGCGCGGGCGTTCGGCGGTGAATAAATTTCTCGATGCGACTTATCGCGATACGCAGTGGAGCACGTCTGCGTTGCATGCGTGGCTGGCGCAACAAAAGTTGCCGTACATCATCGACGTGAACCGCGACACGCAGTTGCAGAAACAATACGCCGCCACACCGCACACGCTGATCGTCGGCATCGCGCGCATGGCGGGCAAAGGCTACCGCTTCCGCCTGTTCAACTGCGACGGCAGCAATTATTCCGCCATCGAGCAGGAAGCGGTGGACACCAGTCTGCCCATTCTATTCAAGCCGCTGGGCACGCCGCTGCCGGAATCGAACTACATCGCGTCGGATGCCGATTTCGTCGATTACATCACCGAGCTGATGGGCGGCTTCGCCATTCCGTCGTTCGTCAAACGCATGCGCCAGAACAAACGCTACCTGTTGCTCGGCATGCGCCTGAACCGCGACACCGACCGCATGGTGTTCTCCGACATCATGTTCGGCGCGGACAAGCCCGCAGGCTGGGCGCTGATCCCGCATCCGACCGACAAGGAAAAACGTTATCTGGATAGACTGAACGTCGAGATCGTGAATGCGGATGTGGCGGATTTTTTGACTGCGGCAGAGCGCTGGAACGGTAGTCTGGCAACGATATGAGTAAGCCGACGAAACGTCGGCGCGCTCATTAGTGCATCAGTAAACATCTATTAATCGTCATCGCCCTCCCCGGCAATCACGCGGCGAGGAACAGTCGCCGGATCGGCGGTAATGGCGCGGTAGATCTCCACACGGTCACCGGGTTTGAGCGCCGCATCCAGCTCCGCCATTTTACCGAAGATGCCAATGGCACAATTGGACAAATCGAGAGAAGGAAATTTTTTCAGGATGCCGGATTGCTCGATAGCACTCTGCACCGTGGCTTCCTCCGGCACTTCTATACGCAGCCAGAGTTGATTTACGGGTTCGGAATAGGCGACGGCGATTTGCATAATGTTGCTCCTAACTCACTGCCGCTTCAGCGGCGACCAACTGCGTGCGTGCAGCGCGACGGCTTTCAAGCACACGCCGACCGGCCAGCAAAAATCCCAGCACCATGAACCCACCCGGCGGCAATATCATCAGCAGGTAACCTTTGTAATCGGGGATGACGGTCGTTTCCAGAAATGCGAAGGAAGATCCCAACAGCAGATGCGCATTGGCGAACAGCGTGCCCGCGCCCAGCAACTCGCGGATGCCGCCTATAGTGGTCAGCGCGAAGGTGAAACCCAGTCCCATCATCAAGCCGTCCAGCGCCGATTCGGCTATACCATTCTTGGCGGCGAACGCTTCGGCGCGCCCCAGCACGGCGCAGTTGGCCACGATCAGTGCGATGTACAGGCCGAGCACTTTGTACAGGTCGTGCGCCCATGCATTCAGGCTGACATCCACCAGCGTCACCAGCGTAGCGATCAGCACGATATAGACCGGGATGCGCACGTCGGGGCTGATGAGGTCGCGCGCCGCAGAGATGATGGCGTTGGAGGCGAGCAACACCGCCGTGGTCGCCAGCCCCATGCCGAGGCCGTTGGTGGCGCTGCTGGTCACGGCCATGGTCGGGCACATGCCGAGTATCTGCGCGAACACGATATTGTTGTCCCACAGTCCGTCGCGGGTGATGCGTGCGTAGCTCATGATTTGCCTCCTGCCTCGTCGAGCAACGTCGCCCGATTCTGTTCAAAGAATTCCAATCCTTCCTTCACCGCCTTGACAACGCCGCGCGGGGTGATGGTGGCTCCGGCGAACTGGTCGAACACTCCGCCGTCTTTTTTCACTCCCCATTTATCCTCCGGCGGGTCACCCAGCCATTTGCCTTCAAAGCTGTGTATCCAGTTGGTCTTGGCCGGTTCGATCTTGTCGCCCAGCCCCGGCGTTTCCTTGTGGCTGATGACGCGCACACCCAGAATCTTTCCTTCGCGCGACACGCCCATCACGCACACCAGAGCGCCTGCATAACCGTGGCCTGTCATGCGATACACCACCGCTTCCACCTTGCCTGCACGGCGACCGCGATACACCAGCACATCGCCTTCCTTGCCCGGCAAAGTGACGGTGTCTTGCAGCAGATCGTTCTCGTATTCGCCGGGCAGCACTTGCGTCAGCGACAGCTTGAGGTCGGCCGCTTCCGCCGCCTTGATGTCCGGCGCGGTGAGATGTGCCGCAAAGGCCAATGCCGCGCTGGTGAGCAGCGCCACGCCACCGAGCAGGATGCCTTGGTAACTCAGCTTGCTTCGTAACTCTTCGAGTTTCATTTCACGCTCCCTTGTTCGCAGTCAGCGCCGCGCCTTTGCGGTCGCGTCCGTAAATGCGCGGCTTCACGTATTGGTCAATTAGCGGCGTGAGGGTGTTCATCAGCATCACCGCGAACGCCACGCCTTCGGGATACCCGCCCCAAGTACGAACGATCCAGGTGAACAAGCCGCAACCGAAGCCGAAGATGAGCTGTCCGGTAGCGGTGTTGGGCGAAGTCACCGGGTCGGTGACGATGAAGAACGCGCCCAGCATCAAGCCGCCACTCAGCAGGTGATACATCGGCCCGGCGTAATGGTTGGCGTTAATGGCATTGAAGATCAGCGCGGGCACCGCCACGCCGAGCAGCATCGCCACCGGCGCATGCCAGGTGATGATGCGGCGCGCGATCAGGAACAGGCCGCCGATCAGCAATAGCAAGGCAGCGGATTCGCCCAGACTGCCCGCGCGACTGCCCAGCAGCATGTGCAGCGGCGAGTAGTAACCGGCCAGCGCCTGATCCAGCCCCACGCCGCGCGTGAACTCGGTCTTCACATGACCAAGCAGCGAGGCACTGGCCATGCCGTCCATGTGCTGGCTCATGAACGTGACGCGCAGACTATCCATGAATCCCGGTGCATTAGCATCGGGCGCAATCCAGCTCGTCATCTCCAGCGGGAACGAGATCAGCAGCATCACGCGCGCCGCCATCGCCGGGTTGAACACGTTCTGTCCCAGCCCGCCGAACACCTGTTTGCCGATGATCACCGCGAACAGACTGCCCAGCACCGCAATCCACCACGGTGCGAATGGTGGCAATGAGATCGCCAGCAGCCACGCGGTCAAAATGCCCGAGCCATCCATGATGACCGGACGCACCGCGCGACCTTGCATGCGCACGACCAGCGCTTCGCCGACGATGGCGGCGATGATGGAGATCGCCCACAGATTGATGGCAGGCCAGCCGTAGAGCCAGAAACCGAACAGCGTGGCGGGCGTGAGCGCGAGCAGTACGGTGCCCATCACTTTGCCGATGGAGACGGGAGCGTGAGCGTGGGGGGAATGGGCGATGGGGGTCATACGGTCTCCGTTGCTGCTTGCGCTGCGGCTTCTTTGGCGCGTTCTTTTGCCTCACGCGCCGCCTTGCGTCTCGCTGCCGCTTCCGCACGTTCGCGTTCGATGCGGGCGATGCGTTCGTTGCGCGTGTCGGCTAATTTTTTGGTGGCTTCCTGTTTCAGCTTGACGCGCTCCTGCGTGGCGAGGTCGCCTTTGGCGTAGTTGAAGTAATGCACCAGCGGAATGTGCGCCGGGCATACATACGAGCACGAACCGCAGGCGATGCAGTCTTTCAATCCGAACGACACCGCAGCAGCCAGATCGGATGCGCGTATGCGCGACACCATCTCCACTGGCATCAGTCCCACCGGACAGGCGCGGATGCAAGTCGAACAGCGGATACACGGCGATGGCGCTGCCTGCCCGATTTCGCTTTGCGTGAGCGCCAGCACTCCGCTGGTACCCTTGACTACAGGAATATTGGTGTTGGTGAATTGCTGTCCCATCATCGGCCCGCCCAGCACCATGCGCGCGGCAGGTTGCGAGTAACCGTCGGCGAAGTCGATCAACTCCTGCACCGGCGTGCCAATCAACGCTTCCACGTTGCACGCGGTTTTGATCGCACCGCCGCTGATGGTGACGATGCGCGAAATGAGCGGCCTGCCGAAACGAATGGCTTGTTGCACGGCATAGGCGGTGGCGACGTTGTGCACCAGCACGCCGATGTCGGCGGGGCGGCCTCCGGCGGGAATCTCCATTCCTGTGAGCACCTGGATAATCTGTTTCTCCGAACCCATCGGGTACATGCTGGGCATGGCGACAACTTTGACCGGCGTGCCTTGCGCTGCGGCCTGCATGGCGGCGATGGCTTCGGGCTTGTTGTCTTCGATGCCGACCAATATTTCCTTGGCAGCCACGGCGTAGGCGATGAGCTGGATGCCTTCGATAATTTCAACGGCGCGTTCGCGCATGATACGGTCGTCGCAAGTGAGATACGGCTCGCATTCGCCGCCATTCATGATCAGCGTCTGCACGCCGCTACTGCGGCTAAGATTGAGTTTGAGCGCGGATGGAAAAGTCGCGCCGCCCAAACCGACGATGCCCGCCGCTCCAACCCGCGCGGCGATGTCTTCGGGTGAAAGTGCTAACGGATCAGCGATTGTTTCGCAGGTGATCCATTTTTCTGCGCCATCGCTTTGCAGCGTGATGGTTGGCACAGGCAAACCGGAAGGATGCGGCGCCACGTGGTCGCCTAGCGCAACTACAACACCGGAAGTCGGCGCATGGATGGACGATGACACCGCACCTTGCGCCACTGCGATGAGTTGGCCTTTCAGCACTTTGTCGCCGACGTTGACTACCGGAGAAGCAGGTGCGCCTATGTGCTGCTGCAAGGGGACGAATAAATATTTCGGCAAGGACAAAGCTCGGATGTGGCGCTCCGCCGATAGATTCTTGCGGCCTTCCGGGTGTACGCCGCCGCGCAGATCGAATAATTTCATATTGCGCCTCCGGCAAACGGCTTGTTCCAGTACCAAGATTGAATGCTCACCAGGATCGGTTGTAGTTTCACCGATTCAGTCGGGCACACTTCTTCGCATTTGCCGCAGGCGGTGCAAGCTTCGCGGAATACCACATGTATTTGTTGCGCCGCGCCCATGATGGCGTCGGTGGGGCATACCTTGAAACAGCGCGTGCAGCCAATGCAGATCTCTTCCTTGATCTCGGCCATCATCGGCACGTTGTCGGCGACATCGGACAAGTTCGCTTCCATGCCCAACTTCAACGCCAGCGCCTGCACCACCGCGCGCCCGCCGGGCGGGCACAACGTGACCGGTGCATTGCGATCTGCCAATGCCTGCGCCGCACCGGCACAGCCGGGAAAGCCGCATTGACCGCATTGCGAGCCGGGCAGGATGGCCTGAATCTCCGCCACCAGCGGATTGCCCTCCACCTCCAGATGGCGCGCGGCAAAACCGAGGAAGAGTCCCAGTGCTGAACCTAAAAGCGTGAGGCTGATGACAGCGACGAACATTTCTTTCTCCCGTTAAACCAAACCCGCGAAGCCCATAAAGGTCAACGCCAGCAAACTTGCCGTAATGAATCCGATAGGCGCACCGGCAAACGCGGGCGGCACTTGTGCCAGCGCAAGGCGTTCGCGCAAACCGGCGAACAACAGCAGCACCATGGTGAACCCGACTGCCGAACCGAAACCAAACATCAGGCTTTCAACGAAGGGCAGTTTCTCTTGTGTGGTCAACAGCGGGATGCCGAGAACCGCGCAGTTGGTAGTGATCAGCGGCAAGTAGATGCCCAGCACCTGGTACAGCGCGGGATTGGTTTTGCGCACCACCATCTCGGTGAACTGCACCACCACGGCGATGACCAGGATGTAAACCAGGATGCGCAGATAAGTTATGCCCAGCGGCATCAGCAGCCAGTGCTCCAGCATCCAGCACGAGGCCGAGGCCATCGTCATCACAAAGGTAGTGGCCAGCCCCATGCTCACGGCGGTGTCGGTTTTTTTGGAGATGCCCATGAACGGACACAGCCCCAGAAATTTCACCAGCACCACGTTGTTCACCAGCACGGTACTGAGCAGCAGTAATAAGTATTCACGCATATCAACGATCTCCTGCGTTCACTTGTGCAAGCGGCGTGCCAGCACGCAGGAGAATGTCGAGGGCGCACAAAATCAGGCGTTTGGTGCATGGGCGCACCAGATAGGTGCGAAAAATGTTTGTCGTTGTCGGGTTGGAAGAGGAAGGATGTAGCAAAGACGACAAGGCACGTTCCCGCATTTAGCTCCCTCGCCCGCTGGCGGGAGAGGGTTGGGGTGAGGGACGGTAAGGCGAAGTAAAAGTCTATAAACAGCAGAGTCAAAACAAAAACTTGTTGCCACAGAGATCACAGAGGACACAGAGGACACAGAGGACACAGAGGACACAGAGGACACAGAGGACACAGAGGTC
>CAINCU010000053.1 GCA_903847155.1 uncultured Gallionellaceae bacterium
ACGATCTTTCACTTGTGGATGCAGGCGCACCGCCGCTTCGCACGCGGTCTGCGAATGGAACTCGGCGGGGAAGGAGATTTTGAACAGCACGTTTTCCATCACATAACTGCCGTATGGTTGCGGCAAGCTGAAGCGGCGCTGATCCTCCGGCTTAAGCTTTTGATCCTTGTTGGTCTTGGAAAACAGCACGTCGTAGAAGCCCCATTGCGGCGCGGTCAGCACCCCGGGAATACCCATCTCGCCTGCCATGGTCATCATCGCCAGCCGCACCGCACGCGACGTGGCATCGCCCGCCGCCCACGATTTGCGCGAACCGGCATTGGGCGAATGGCGGTAAGTGCGCAAAGATTGTCCATCGACAAAGGCCTGCGACAGCGCATCGATCACCTGCGCTTCCGTGCCGCCCAGCAAGCGCGTGACTACGGCAACGGATGCGACCTTCACCAGCACCACGTGATCCAGCCCGACACGGTTGAAACTGTTTTCAAGCGCCAGCAAGCCTTGTATCTCGTGCGCCTTGATCATCGCGGTCAGCACATCGCGCACGGTCAGCGGCGCTTTGCCTTCGGCCACATGGCAGCGGCTCAGATAATCGGCCACGGCAAGAATGCCGCCGAGGTTGTCGGAAGGATGACCCCATTCCGCCGCCAGCCAAGTGTCGTTGAAATCCAGCCAGCGAATCGTCGCGCCGATGTCCCACGCGGCTTTCACCGGGTCGAGTTCGTGCGACGTGCCGGGCACGCGCGCTCCGTTGCGCACCGTGGTGCCGGGCACCAGTGCGCCGAGATGCTTGGTGCATTCCGGGAAGCGCAACGCCAGCAGGCCGCAGCCCAATGTATCGATCAAACAGTTGCGCGCGGTGTCGTAAGCCTCCGCCGATTTGATGTCCATGCGGCAGACATATTGTGCGATGTCCACCAACACTTGATCGGGAGCGGGGCGGTTGTTCATTTCTACATTGGCACTCATTTTGGTTTCCTTCATTTGTTAATTTGGTAAGTAAATAATTTGCAGCCATCGTGTTGGTTTTAGTCCCTCTCCCGCAGGCGGGAGAGGGGTTGGGGTGAGGGGCGTTAATTCCAAATTAATTTTGGAGATAACCAGCAGCCCTCATCCCCAGCCCTTCTCCCGCCTGCGGGAGAAGGGAGCTTCAACGTTTTTCAATCGGCACCCACGCCAGATTCTCCGGCCCGACATAGTTCGCGCTCGGTCGAATAATCTTGCCGTCGGCGCGTTGTTCCATCACGTGCGCGCCCCAGCCGGTGACGCGCGAGACGACGAACAGCGGCGTGAACATATTGGTCGGCACGCCCATCATGTGATACGACACGGCGGAGAACCAATCGAGGTTGGGGAACATCTTTTTGGTTTCCCACATCACGCTCTCGATGCGTTCGGCGATGCTGAACAAACGCATTTCGCCCGCTTCCTCTGCCAGCAGTTTCGCCAGGCGTTTGATCACCTCGTTGCGCGGATCGGAAATGGTATAGACCGGATGGCCGAAACCGATGACGATGTCCTTGTGCCCGATGCGTTCGCGGATGTCGGCTTCGGCCGCATCGGCACTTTCGTAATGGCTCTGGATGCGGAACGCTTCCTCGTTCGCGCCGCCATGTTTCGGCCCGCGCAGCGCGCCGATGGCGCCGGTGATGCACGAGTACAGATCGGAGTTGGTTCCGGCGATCACGCGCGCGGTGAAAGTTGAAGCGTTGAACTCGTGCTCGGCGTAAAGGATCAGCGAGATGTGCATGGCGCGCACCCATGAAGCTTTCGGCGGCGTGCCGTGCAAAAGATGCAGGAAGTGCGCGCCAATGGAGTCGTCATCCGTCTCCACTTCGATGCGCTTGCCGTTGGTGCTGAAGTGATACCAGTACAACAACATTGAACCGAAGGTGGCCATCAGCCGGTCGATCAGTTCGCGCGTGATGCCCTCGCTATGGATCTCCGGCTCATGCTCGCAGATGCCCATAATCGAACAGCCAGTGCGCATCACGTCCATCGGGTGGGCATTCGCTGGAATCGCTTCCAGCGCCCATTTGACTGGCTGCGGCAAGCCGCGCAGGGATTTGAGTTTGGCTTTGTACGCCTTCAATTGCGCGGCATCCGGCAACGTGCCATGGATCAGCAGATGCGCGATCTCTTCGAACTCCGCACGTTCCGCGAAATCCAGAATGTTGTAGCCGCGATAATGCAGATCGTTACCGGCACGACCGACGGTACATACCGCCGTGTTGCCGGCAACCGTGCCGGAAAGTGCGACGGATTTTTTCGGTTTGAATGCGGGAGTGTTTTCTACCATGTTGTTCTCCTTGAAGTTCTATTCAGCCTTGCTTAAGTCCCTCTCCCAACTGGAGGAGAAGGGAGCACAACCAATTACTCGCTACCCTTTTCCGCAAACAAGCGATCCAACTGTTGCTCGTAAGCGTGATAACCAAGGTGGTCGTAAAGCTCCGCGCGCGTTTGCATTTCCGCTACCACGTTCTGTTGCGAACCGTCGGCAAGAATGTGTTGATATACGTTCAGCGCAGCCTTGCTCATGGCGCGGAAGGCGGTAAGCGGGTACAGCACCAGTTTGATGCCCACGCCCGCCAGTTGTTCAGAAGTGAACAGTGGTGTCGCACCGAATTCGGTGATGTTCGCCAGCACCGGCACCTGCACGGTGCGGGTGAATTCCTCGTACTGTTCCAACGTAGTTATCGCCTCGGGAAAGATCATGTCCGCACCCGCTTCCACGCAGGCTTGCGCGCGTTCGATGGCGCTCTGCATGCCTTCAACCGCCAGCGCATCGGTGCGTGCCATGATGACGAAGCTGGCATCGATGCGCGCATCTACTGCCGCCTTGATGCGATCCACCATTTCGCTCTGGCTGACGATGGCTTTGTTGGGTCTATGGCCGCAGCGTTTCTGCATCACCTGGTCTTCGATATGAAATCCCGCTGCACCGGATTGCGCGATCTCGCGCGTGGCGCGTGCGATGTTGAATGCGCCCCCCCAGCCGGTGTCGATATCGACCAACAACGGCAAGTCGCTCGCGGCGGTGATGCGCCGCGCGTCTTCGCACACGTCATGCAAGGTGGTGATGCCAAGATCGGGAATGCCTAGCGAAGAAGCTGCCACACCGCCGCCGGAAAGATAGAGCGCCTTGTGTCCGCTGTGCTGCGCGAGGATGGCGCAATAAGCAGTGACTGTGCCGACGACTTGCAAGGGATGATTCTCTGTGACGGCGAGGCGAAGTTTTTGGCCGGGGGTATTATTCATGTAGCTTGCTCCTCTTTATCCATCATCTCGCTGATGCTGCGCCATGCGCCCTGGATGTGGCGGCGCATCAGCATCTCGGCCAGTTCGCCGTCGCGTTGCGTCAAGGCTTCGACGATTTGGCGGTGTTGATTCAATGCCGGCTTGGTGCGTTGCGCATTGCGGCTGGTGCGGAAGCGACACATGCGCAGAAGTTGATATTGTTCGCTACCGAGTAGATCCATCAGCATCTGGTTGCCGCTGCCGCGCACGATGCGGTAATGGAAATCGAGGTCGCCTTCGCTTTGCGCGTACACTTTGCCGCCTTGCTGCTTGATCTGTTTTTCGTGCTGGTCGAGCAGGGTGTTCAATTGGGAAATTTCGTCATCGGACATTTGCGCTGCGGCTAGGCGGCAGGCCATGCCTTCCAGCACTTCGCGCACCGCGTACAAGTCGGACAGCGTCTTGCGATCCAGCACCACTACGCGCGCTCCGGCATTCGGAATGCGCTTGACCAGACGCATCCCTTCCAGATGACGCAATGCCTCGCGCAAGGGGCCGCGCCCCATACCGAAACTTTCCGCCAGCTCTGCCTCGTTCAATTTCTGGCCTTGTGCCAGTTCGCCGGTCACGATGCTATGCGCCAAACGACGCGCTGCAACGTCAGCGAGCGTACCTTGTTCTGGTGCCTGGGTTTGCATTGAATTACTCCGATTGTCGACAATCTGTGTAAATAATAGCACTCAAAAAGGAAAAACAAGCAAATAGTTTTCACTATGTCGACATAAGCAATCTATGGATGAGCGGTAAAAATGTTCGAACCATCAAGCTTTTTAGCGTCGCGCAGCGATGAATCAAGGCGTAAGTGCAGCTTGAAATTCGGCCGATGTTTGTTGAAACTGGATTTGTTAGGGTAACTGATGGGGAAGCGGTATTATTTGCACAGACAATCACCGGGTGGATAGCTATGGCTCGCTTGGAACTCAGGAACGTTAAGCGCCGTTTCGGCGACTTCGTCGCAGTTGACAATGTTAGCCTGACTATCGAGTCGGGCGAATTTTTCTCCTTGCTAGGGCCTTCCGGCAGTGGCAAGACCAACATCCTGCGCATGATCGCGGGATTTGAATTTCCCGATGCCGGCCGGAAAAGCTGATGGTAAAGGGGTTTATGCGCTGGGCAGTGTCAATCGCAAAGTTGCGGCGCGACTGGCCGAGCTGACCAAGATCAGGAAATCGTTTGCACGGCAGGCCAGCCGGAAAGCGGACTTGAAGCAAAAACGAATTGAATAAGCATAATTAAGGTGAACGATTAATTTTGCCCATGGTGATTGTCTCCAAGCGCCGGGCGTAGCCAAGGATGCCGTGAGTTTGAGTAGGCCTGACCACCGATCGGGTTGCGGTGGATGAGTAGGCATATTGCACAACCCTTTTGATTAAGGAGTTTACGAAGATGAAAAACAAATCAATATTATTTGCTCTGGCTGCCGCACTTTCCTTGCCTGCCGGATTCGCATTGGCGGCTGACGCAACGCCGGTCAAGGAGAGGGTGAAAACCCAGAAGAAAGAGCAAGAGCAAATCTACGGCAGACAGCTCATGACGCAGCAAGAGCGAGCTGAGCAACGCGCCAAAATGCGCGCTGCGAAGACTGTCGAGGAACGAGAACAAATCCGCAAGGAACATCATGACCGCATGCAAGAGCGAGCCAAAGAGAGAGGTGTAACACTTCCCAATGAGCCGCCAGCAAGAGGAGGCAGAATGGGGCCCGGTGGCGGTATGGGACCAGGAAGTGGTATGGGGCCAGGAGGCCGCAATCGCTGATTGATGACTGAACTTTGTTTCAACCGGACACACTTGGGGTGGCGTTTTACTTGCCGTGGGTGTGCCGATGAGCCGACCTGCTGCGGCAGGAAACCATCGCACTGACCGATGCCGTGCTCGGCACCAAGCTGGATGTGCCGACGCTGGACGGTTCCGCCAGCGTCACCATCCCGCCCGGCATCCAATCTGGCGCGGTGTTGCGGGTCAAAGGCAAAGGTCTGCCGGAATTCGGCAGCAGTCGCCACGGCGAACTGTATTTGCGCATCGAAGTGAAAATACCGGAACAGCTTACCCGCGAAGAACGCGAGCTATATGAGTGGCTAAGCGTTATTTGCGAAACAACACCCAAAACAACTGCCAGCCATTGGTGGCAAAGGAACTGATCATGTTTAGAAAACCGCATATCCGTCGTCCCGTGGTGCTTTTTCTGATGCTGTTAGGTGCGGCACTGATTTTTCTGGCTGCAGAAACAACAGCGGGTGCCTTGGTTTTCGCGCTTGGCGTGTTGATTGAGGTGGTTGCCATCGCGTTTAAGCGCAAAGAATAGTTCACTTCAAAATCCGAAAGTCGCCAGATATTCTGGATGATGGAGTAATTGACAATGCCGCACATCACAGACGTGAATTCTGAAACAGATGCTCGTCATTATTTGGCGCGGCTTCGGATGGTCGAAGAAATCCGTGTGATGGCGCTCGATCCTTACAACTTCGAGCCGAGACCAATTTCCGAAGAAGTGCTTGCCGTCATGGCCAAAATCCCGCGCCACCGCTTTGTGCCCGAAGAAGAGAAGTTCGGCGCATATGGCAATTTTCCATTGCCCATCGAGCATGGACAGACTATCTCGCAGCCATATATCGTGGCGTTGATGACCGACTTGCTGGAACTGGACAAACGGCATCGGGTGTTGGAAGTCGGTACCGGGTCCGGCTACCAGACCGCCATTCTGTCCGAGCTGGCAGGCAAGGTGTACAGCATGGAAATCGTCGATCCGCTGGCAACAGCGGCTGCCGATCTGCTGAGTAAATTGGGTTATCGCAACGTCGAAGTGAAAGCGGGTGACGGTTCCAAAGGCTGGCCAGAACACGCGCCGTATGACTGCATTATTGTCACCGCAGCGGCAACGCAAGTTCCGCAGCCGCTATTGGATCAGCTCAAGCCCGGCGGGCGCTTGGTGATTCCTGTGGGGGGCCGGATGGAAATTCAGAAGTTGTACCTAATCACCAAGGATAGTGCAGGACTATTCCAGCACAAGGTCATTGAGTCGGTACGCTTTGTGCCACTTACCGGAGGGGATTAGGGTTTCGCGAGCCAGCAATCGTTATTGCGGAATGGCAACATCTGTTGCAATGCGTAACCATCGAGGTGTCTGGCAAGACGGAAGAAATACACTCGACAGCATTGGGATGAGTTGCAGTTCGCTCAAGGTTAATCAAGTAACCCAAGCCTTCCATCCTGTCAATTTTTCTACGCTACTTTCCGAAGAACTTAAAAAAAATAGCCGATAAAATCGGCCATTTTTTTGTGATGTCATCCGGTATTGCGCACTTAGACGAAATCCATGCGAAGCTGATTATCCAAGCAAATGCTTTACCATCTCGCGTTCGCTGAGCAGTTCCTTGTAGCTGTCCATCATGTGCTTGCGGTTGAGTTCGGTGATGTGCAGGTCTTTGACTATGCAGTATTGCCCGTTGAGACAGGTGACCGGAAAACCGTACAGCACACCTTTTGGGATGCCGTAGCTGCCGTCGGATGGCACGCCCATGGTGACCCAGTCATTGTGCGGCGAATGCAGCAACCAGTCGTGGATGTGGGCAATAGCGGAATTGGCTGCGCTAGCAGCACTGCTTAAACCGCGCGCTTCAATCACCGCTGCGCCGCGTTTTTGTACGGTGGGGATGAAGGTACTTTCCACCCAATCTGCATCTTGCAGCATGTCCGACACTTTGGTTTTGTGTACGAGGGCATGCGAAAGATCGGGGTATTGCGAGCCGGAATGGTTGCCCCAGACCACCATCTTCCTGATGTCGCCGGTCGGCAACGACAGCTTGAGTGCCACTTGTGCGATGGCGCGGTTGTGGTCGAGGCGCATCATGGAGGTAAAGTTCAGCGGATCAATATCGGGTGCGTTGCGCATGGTAATGAGCGCGTTGGTGTTGGCCGGGTTACCAACGACCAGGACCTTGATGTTGCGCGAAGCTACTTCGTTGATAATGCGGCCTTGTTCGGAGAAAATCGCACCGTTGGCTTCGAGCAGGTCTTTACGCTCCATACCCTTGCCGCGCGGACGTGCGCCAACCAGCAGTGCTACCTCGGCATCGCGAAAGGCAACGCGCGGATCATCGGTGGTGATGACTTGTTGCAACATGGGGAACACGCAATCTTCCAATTCCATCGCCACGCCGCGCAACACCGTCTGGGCTGCCGGAATATCCAGCAGTTGCAGAATGATCGGCTGATCGCTCCCCAACATGTCGCCATTGGCGATACGGAACAATAGGTTGTAACCGATTTGTCCTGCTGCGCCAGTGATTGCTACGCGGATGGGAGCCTTCATATTTTCCTCTCTGGAATTAGCGAGATGAGTGATCTCTTTGGTATTAAAATTTTAATTATAAAATTTCCGTGAATGAAATATAAAATTTCAGCCGCATAATAGTCTTTTGCTTTTAACTCGCCAAGTGTAGGAGTACGATTGAACCATTGTTATTCGGGTTAAATATAAAAATGTCGATGAATAAAACGATAAAAACCCGCCCCAAGCACCTTGCTCTCCATAAAATAAAATTGCCTGTTTCAGGCTATGTTTCCGTGTTGCACCGTATTAGTGGCGTAATACTTTTCCTCGCCCTTCCTCTGCTGTTGCTGTTGCTTGATCAGAGTCTGCGTTCCATCGAAACTTATACCAACCTGACCGAGTATCTGACGCACCCGATATTGAAATTGATTCTGCTCGGTATGCTGTGGGCATTTCTGCATCATTTTTGTGCCGGTTTGCGCTACCTTGCCATTGATTTGCATCTGTTGCCAAATCTTACGGCAGCGCGCGCCGCAAGCATGTGGGTGCTGGTCGTGAGTCTGATCATGACCGCTGTATTGGGAGTGAAGTTATGGTGAATCGTGTAGTAACCGGCGCACATTACGGACTGCGCGATTGGCTGGTACAGCGCGTAACAGCGGTCGTCATGGCGGTCTATACTCTGGCTGTAGCGGGTTATGTGTGGATGCTGCCGTCTTTCGGCTACGACACGTGGACCGAGATGTTTTCCGGCAATGTCATACGGTCTTTTTCATTGCTGTTTTTGCTGAGCCTGTTCTATCACGCCTGGATCGGTATGCGTGACATCGTGATGGATTATGTGAAGCCAGCGGGTATTCGTCTGGTGATTCATGTGTTGGTCATTCTTGCGTTATTGCTGTACTTGATCTGGTCAGTGCAGATTCTTTGGGGAATATAAATGGCATTGGCTAAGAGAACATTCGATGTAGTGGTGGTGGGCGCAGGCGGAGCCGGGATGCGCGCAGCGCTGACGTTATCGGAGGCTGGCCTTAAAGTCGCGGTGCTGTCCAAGGTGTTTCCGACGCGCTCGCATACGGTTGCCGCGCAGGGCGGCATCGCCGCTTCGCTGGGTAACGTCAATGAAGACAACTGGCACTGGCACATGTACGACACGGTGAAAGGTTCGGACTACCTCGGCGATCAGGATGCTATCGAGTACATGTGTCGAGCCGCGCCGGAAGTGGTGTACGAGCTGGAGCACTTTGGTATGCCGTTCGACCGTCTGGACAGCGGCAAGATTTACCAGCGCCCGTTCGGCGGGCACATGCAGGACTACGGCAAGAACCCCGTACCGCGTGCCTGCGCCGCAGCCGACCGCACCGGCCATGCCTTATTGCACACTCTTTATCAGCAGAACGTCAAGGTCAACACCAACTTCTTTGTCGAATGGATGGCGCTCGATCTGATCCGCGACGAGGATGGCGATGTGCTGGGCGTGGTGGCGATGGAAATCGAGACTTCTGAAGTGATGATCCTGCAGGCGCGTGCCACCTTGTTTGCCACCGGTGGTGCAGGGCGCATCTTCTCGGCCAGTACCAATGCTTACATCAATACCGGCGACGGACTGGGCATGGCGGCACGCGCAGGCGTACCGCTGGAAGACATGGAGTTCTTCCAGTTCCACCCGACGGGAGTGCATGGCTCAGGCGTGCTGATAACCGAAGGCGTGCGCGGAGAGGGCGGTTATCTGGTGAACAAGGATGGCGAACGCTTCATGCCACGCTATGCGCCTAACGCAAAAGACTTGGCTAGCCGCGACGTGGTGTCGCGCGCCATGGCGACCGAGATCAAGGAAGGGCGCGGTTGCGGCCCGCATGGCGACCACGTCATGCTCAAACTGGATCATTTGGGCGATGAAGTAATACGTCATCGGTTGCCGGGTATCCGCGATATCGCTCTCAAGTTCGCACATGTCGATCCTGCCAAAGAGCCGATCCCGGTAGTGCCAACCGCGCATTACATGATGGGCGGTATCCCGACCAATTATCACGGGCAAGTCGTCGCGCCGCACGGTACCGGCCCGGAAGATGTGGTGCAGGGATTTTATGCGGTGGGCGAATGCGCCTGCGTGTCGGTGCATGGTGCCAATCGGCTGGGCTGCAATTCCTTGCTCGATCTGATCGTGTTTGGTCGTTCAGCCGCACGCCAAATTATCGAAGACCTGAAAAATAATCCGAACCCGAAACCATTACCGGCTGATGCGGCGGATAGGCCGCTGGCGCGCTTGGCACGTTTGGAAAACCAGAAAGATGGTGAGCGCGTCTCCGATGTTGGCGATGCCATGCGCAGAACCATGCAAGCGCATTGCGGCGTGTTCCGCTTTCCCGATCTGATGGCGGAAGGCGTGAGCAAAATTCGCGAGGTGGCTGAGCGGGTGCGCCGCACCGAGATCAAGGATAAGAGCAAGGTATTTAACACGGCACGTATCGAAGCTTTGGAACTGGATAATTTGATTGAGGTCGCCCAAGCCACCATGACTGCCGCCGAGGCGCGTCAGGAAAGTCGTGGCGCGCATGCGCGCGAAGATTTCCCAGAGCGCGACGACAAAAACTGGTTAAAGCATTCCCTGTATTACAGCGAAGGCCATCGTCTCGATTACAAACCGGTGCGCCTGAAGCCGCTGACAGTGGAATCGTTCCCGCTCAAACCACGCGTGTATTAGGGGCGATCAGATGAAATTCAGAATCTACCGCTACAACCCGGACACGGATGCCAAACCTTACATGCAGGACTACGATCTTGACCTGCAGGCGGGCGATGCCATGTTGCTGGACGCGCTACTGTTGTTGAAGCAGCAGGACGACAGCATCGGTTTCCGCAAATCCTGCCGCGAGGGTGTGTGCGGTTCGGATGCGATGAGCATCAACGGGCGCAACGGTCTGGCTTGCATCACGCCGCTGTCTTCGCTCAAGCAGCCGATCGAGATTCGCCCGTTGCCGGGACTGCCGATCATCCGCGACCTGATCGTCGATATGACGCAGTTTTTCAAACAGTACCACTCGATCAAACCGTATCTGGTGAACAACGATCCTCCGCCTGAGACTGAGCGACTGCAATCGCCGCAAGCGCGTTCTGAGTTGGATGGTTTGTATGAGTGCATCCTGTGCGGTTGCTGCACCACAGCCTGCCCGTCATTCTGGTGGAACCCGGATAAATTCGTCGGCCCCGCCGGACTGTTGCAAGCCTATCGCTTCATTGCCGACACGCGCGATCAAGACACGGCAGCACGCCTGGATAATCTGGAAGACCCGTACCGCCTGTTCCGCTGCCACACCATCATGAATTGCGTCGATGTGTGTCCTAAAGAACTGAACCCGACGGAAGCCATCGGCAAGATTAAGGACATGATGGTAAAGCGTACCGTATGAAGGAGCTGGAGCGTGTGCGCTGGCGCTGTCGGCGCGGTTTGCTGGAACTGGATATTGTGTTGGGGCGTTTCATTGAACATCGTTATCCGAAGATGGAAAATGAACAGCGGATAATTTTCGATGAGTTGCTGGATCTGCCGGATACGGAACTCTGGGATTTGATCACAGAAAAGAAAGAACCGGTACATGCACATCAGCTTGTGGTGCTGGAATGGCTGAAAGCCGCTTAATAGAAACGAGGTGAACCATGGAAACCAAACGTGTTGCAATTCTGACCCTGGATGATGGCCGCAGCCTCGAATTGCCCATCCTGTCCGGCACCCTCGGCTCCGATGTGATCGACATCCGGGGATTGGGCAAGCTGGGTGTCTTCACTTACGACCCGGCATTTTTTTCCACATCAAGCTGCACCTCAAAAATCACTTTCATTGATGGCGATGCAGGCCTGCTGTATTACCGGGGCTATCCTATCGAGCAACTGGCGAAGAGCTCTAATTTTTTGGAAGTTAGCTACCTGTTGCTGAATGGTGAATTGCCGAATACCGAGCAGTACGCCGCATTCGCCAAGCGCATGACAAAGCACACCATGGTGCATGAGCAGATGGCGCGCTTCTTTCACGGCTTCCGCCGCGACGCGCACCCGATGGCGGTGATGGTGGGCGTGGTGGGCGCACTGTCGGCCTTCTATCACGATTCGCTGGACATCGAAAATCCGTTGCATCGGGAACTGTCGGCGATGCGTATGCTGGCAAAAGTGCCAACCATTGCCGCGATGGCGCACAAATATTACGTCGGCCAGCCGTTCATGTACCCGAAGAACAAATTCACCTATGCGGAAAACTTCATGTACATGATGTTCGGCACGCCCGCCGAGGAATACGTGCCAAATCCGGTGCTGGTGCGCGCGCTGGACCGCATTTTTATTTTGCACGCGGACCACGAACAGAACGCATCCACCTCGACCGTGCGTCTGGCTGGTTCGAGCGGGGCCAACCCGTTTGCCTGCATCGCTTCCGGCATTGCCGCGCTATGGGGACCCGCGCACGGCGGGGCGAACGAAGCCGCTTTGAAAATGCTGGAAGAGATCGGCGACATCTCGCGTGTGAAAGAATATGTGCAAGGCGTGAAAGACAAAAAATATCGCCTGATGGGATTTGGTCACCGTGTTTACAAGAACATGGATCCGCGTGCGGCGGTGATGCGCGAGACTTGTTATGAAGTGCTCAAAGAACTGAAGCTGGAGAACAATAAACTGTTCGAACTGGCGATGGAGCTGGAGCGCGTCGCCTTGAGCGACCAGTATTTTATTGACCACAAGCTATATCCGAACGTGGACTTTTATTCCGGCATCGTACTGCGTGCCTTGGGCATTCCAGTCAATATGTTCACGGTGATCTTTGCGGTGGCGCGTACTGTGGGCTGGATCTCGCAATGGAACGAAATGATTGCCGATGCGGATCACAAGATTGGTCGACCGCGCCAGTTGTATCTCGGTGAAGCGCGGCGCGATTTTATTCCGCTTGCACAACGATAAGTGAAGCGGGGTCAAGCATGAACGCACCGGAAATTTCCTATTTGCAATTCATGAAGAACACCTCGCTGTTATCCGGCGGTAACAACGCTTTCGTTGAGGGACTGTACGAAGATTATCTGCAAGACCCTGCCGCCGTTCCCGCCGAATGGCGCGCCTATTTTGACAAGTTGCAATCCTCCAACTTACCGCATGATGTTGCGCACAGTCCTATCCAGCATGGCTTTCTCGAATTGGGTAAGCGCCAGGCACAATCGCCGCTGCGCGCTGACGAAACGCGCAAGCAGGCAGAAGTGCTGCAACTCATCAATACCTATCGTTTTCTGGGTGCGCGCATCGCCGATCTTGATCCGCTACAGCGCCATCCCAAACCGGAAGTGGCGGAGTTGAATCTGTCCTATTACGGCTTGGGCGAAGCAGATATGGAGACCACCTTCTTTACCGGCTCGTTAGTCGGTGGGGTACGCATGACTTTGCGCGAGATATATCAGCGCCTGCGCCGAATCTATTGCAGCAGCATTGGCGCAGAGTACATGTACATCAACAGCGTTCCGCACAAGCGCTGGATTCAAGCTCGGTTGGAAGGTGATGCCGGAGTGCTGCGTTATTCCGGCGAGACAAAGAAGCGCGTACTGGAACGACTGACCGCGGCAGAGGGGCTCGAACGTTACCTGCATACCAAATACGTCGGGCAAAAACGCTTCTCGCTGGAAGGCGGCGACACGTTGATTCCCTTGCTCGATCATTTGCTGCAGCGCGCGGGCGAGCAGGGCGTGAAAGAGTCCGTGATTGGCATGGCGCATCGCGGCCGTCTGAACGTGCTCGTCAACACATTGGGTAAGTTGCCGCACGAATTGTTTGCCGAGTTTGAAGGTATCCATACCGAACATCTGGCTTCCGGTGACGTGAAATACCATCAGGGATTTTCGTCCGATATCGCCACTCCCGGCGGTGCCATGCATCTTACGCTGGCGTTCAATCCTTCGCATCTGGAGATCGTCAATCCGGTGGTGGAAGGTTCGGTGCGCGCGCGTCAGCATCGCCGTCAGGATTTCAAAGGAAAACAAGTGTTGCCCATCCTTATCCACGGCGATGCGGCTTTGGCAGGGCAGGGAGTGAATCAGGAAACATTCAATCTGTCGCAAACGCGCGGCTACGGCACGGGCGGCACGGTGCATATCGTCGTTAACAATCAGATCGGCTTCACCACTTCCGATCCGCGCGATGTGCGCTCGTCGCTGTATTGCACCGACGTGGCGAAAATGGTCGAAGCACCGATCTTTCATGTGAATGCCGATGACCCGGAAGCGGTGATGTTGGTGACCGAGATCGCGCTCGACTTCCGCATGCAGTTCGGCAAAGACGTGGTTATCGACATGGTGTGTTTCCGCAAACTTGGACACAACGAACAAGACGAACCGCTGGTCACCCAGCCATTGATGTATCGCAAGGTCAACCAGCATCCGGGAACGCGCGCCTTGTATGCCAAACGTCTGTTGGAGCAGGGCGTGCTGGTGACGGGTGAAGACGATGCCATGATTGCCGCCTACCGCAACGCGATGGATGAAGGACGCAATCCAATCCAGCCGGTGCTGACAGATTTCAAACTGGAATATGCGGTGAGTTGGTCGAGGTTCACCGGCGGTAATTCATGGCGTACGCCCGCCATAACCAGCCTGCCGCGTGAAACTTTGCTGCAACTGGCACAACGCCTGGTAGCGATACCGGAAAATTTCAAACTGCATTCGCGCGTGGAAAAAATCATCACCGACCGCACAGCCATGGGCAAAGGCGAACTGGCGCTGGATTGGGGTATGGCAGAGAATCTTGCCTATGCCAGCCTAGTGGCCGAAGGCTATCCGGTGCGCCTGTCCGGCGAGGACTGCGGGCGTGGTACGTTCTTCCATCGCCACGCCGTATTGCACGATCTGAACCGCGAACAATGGGACGAAGGCGTCTATATCCCGCTGCAACACATCGCGTCCGACCAGGCCGACTTTGCGGTGATCGATTCTATCCTGTCGGAAGAAGCCGTACTCGGTTTTGAATACGGCTATGCCACTGCCGAGCCGGATACCTTGACCTTGTGGGAAGCGCAGTTCGGCGATTTCGCCAACGGCGCGCAAGTCGTCATCGACCAGTTCATTACCTCGGGCGAAGCCAAGTGGGGCAGGTTGTGCGGCCTTACCATGCTGCTGCCGCACGGCTATGAGGGGCAGGGGCCGGAGCATTCCTCCGCACGCATCGAACGTTATTTGCAATTGTGTGCCGACTACAATATTCAGGTGTGCATTCCATCCACCGCAGCGCAAATCTTCCATTTGTTGCGCCGCCAGATGCTGCGCCCGTATCGAAAACCGCTCATCGTGTTCACGCCTAAAAGCTTGCTGCGCAGCAAGGATGCATCATCTCCGCTGCAAATGTTCGCGGAAGGATGTTTTCAAGCTGTGATCCCTGAAGTGGATGCTTTGCCTGCGGCAAAAGTGCAGCGCCTCATCATGTGCAGCGGCAAGGTGTATTTCGATCTCATCAAGTATCGCCGCGAGAAAGGTATTGATAACGTGGCCGTCATCCGCCTGGAACAACTTTATCCTTTCCCGCACGACGAATTCACCGTGCAGATTGCAGAATATCCGAATGCGAAAGAAGTTGTGTGGTGTCAGGAAGAGCCGGGCAACCAGGGAGCGTGGCATCGCATTCAGCATTACCTGCTGCGCCATTTGCGTGAAGGGATGCATCTCGATTATTCCTTGCGTCCCTCGTCTGCATCGCCTGCCGCCGGTTATCTGGCGACGCATAACGAACAGCAAAAAGATGTGGTTGCGGCGGCCTTCCGTCCCAATCTAGATGTCAAGATCACACCAGGAGCACACCATGAGTCTCATTGAAGTAAAAGTCCCGCAACTTTCCGAATCCATTGCCGAAGCCACGCTGCTGACTTGGCACAAAAAGATCGGTGATGCCGTGAATGAAGGCGAAAGCCTGATCGACATCGAAACCGACAAGGTGGTGCTTGAATTGCCTGCTATCAAAAGCGGGGTGCTGGTGAAGATCATCAAGGCGGATGGCGAGAAAGTGGTCAGCAGCGAGGTTATCGCCCAGATCGACACCGATGCTGTGGCGCAGGCCGCAGCCGTTGCACCCGCAGCAGTCGCCAGCGTTGCAACAGTACCAACTGCCGCCGCTGTCTCTCCCGCCGCACGCAAACTGGCGCATGCGCATGATGTGGATGCTGCCAACTTGCAAGGCAGCGGTCGGCATGGTCTGGTCAACAAACAGGACGTGCTGGGTGCGGTGCAGCAACCTGCAGCGGCGAGTCAGACCAGCATCGCGCCAGTCGTTGTACCAACAGGTGATCGCCCTGAACAGCGCGTGCCGATGACGCGCATCCGCCAGCGTATCGCCGAGCGCCTGCTGCAATCGCAACAAAATTCCGCCATCCTCACCACCTTCAACGAAGTGAACATGCAGCCGGTGATCGAACTGCGCAACAAGTACAAAGATGCGTTCGAAAAAAAGCACGGCGTGAAGCTCGGCTTCTCCTCGTTCTTCGTCAAAGCTGCGGTGCTGGCCTTGCAAAAATTCCCCATCGTCAATGCGTCGGTGGATGGCACAGACATCATCTATCACGGTTTCTTCGACATCGGCATGTCCATCGGCAGTGAGCGCGGTCTGGTCGTGCCCATCCTGCGCGATGCCGACCAGTTATCGTTGGCCGATATCGAAAAACGCATCGCCGATTACGCCGTGCGCGCAAAGGACGGCAAGCTCACCATGGAAGAACTTTCCGGCGGCACGTTCTCCATCACCAACGGCGGCGTGTTCGGCTCCATGCTTTCCACCCCCATCATCAACCCGCCGCAAAGCGCCATTCTCGGCATTCACGCCACCAAAGACCGCCCCGTCGCCGAAAACGGCCAAGTCGTCATCCGCCCCATGAACTACCTCGCCCTGTCCTACGATCACCGCATCATCGACGGACGCGAAGCCGTGCAATTTCTGGGTACCATCAAGGAAGCTCTGGAGTATCCGGGACGGGTGTTGCTGGATTTGTAAACACACCTTGCCCGCAGGCCAGTAAATACGGGCCACTCCATTAAGTACATGGTGTGGATCGCCTATTGACGGGCGTTTCCATTAGGTATGGTTTCTGAAATCTGCTCGACAATATTTCTGTGATGTTGACACAAAATGTATTTTCTCCATCAATTTCCAGAAATGCCGTTCACCGAATTTATCCTGCAATAAACAGTGGTTTCCAGTTTATTTTTGAAGTCTTGTTCGCGGTCCTTGAACGATTCAAGGCGATCGTAGGGAACTTTGCGAGCAATTTCCTTTCTGTATGCAACAAGAAATAAAACAAACAGAAAGGATTTTCAATGCAAAACCTCGCTCCCCGAGCCACTACGGCGCTCGCCGCATTTGACGGTCTGCGCTCTTATCTGAATGAACAAATATTGGGGCAAGAAAATTTGGTGGAACGCTTGTTGCTGGCCTTGTTGGCTGATGGACATCTGCTGGTGGAGGGCCCACCGGGGCTGGCTAAAACCCGTGCCATCAAAGCGCTGGCGCATGGTATTGAGGGAGATTTTCAGCGCATTCAGTTCACACCCGATATGCTTCCGGCAGACCTCACCGGTTCCGACATCTACCGTCCCGAGGCTGGCGGTTTTCATTTTCAGCGCGGGCCTTTGTTCCACAATCTGATTCTGGCCGACGAGATCAACCGTGCTCCGGCCAAGGTTCAATCCGCTTTGCTGGAGGCCATGGCCGAGCACCAGATCAGTGTGGGTGCTGCAACCTATCCTTTGCCTCGCCTGTTTTTGGTGATGGCCACCCAGAATCCCATCGAGCATGAGGGAACCTATCCATTGCCGGAAGCGCAGTTGGATCGTTTCATGCTGCATGTGCTGGTGGATTATCCCGACCGCGCCACCACGCTGCGCATCATGCAATTGTCGCGGCAAGAGGCGCGGGATGCGCGTGAACTGCCGCCGCCCGATTGCCGGTTGACTCAGGATCAAGTCTTCGACGCACGGCGTGAGGTGCTGGAAATCACGCTGGCCGATTCGGTGGCCGAATACATCGCGGCGCTGGTCGAAGCCACGCACATACCGGAAAAATATAGCGCCAAACTAGCCGAGTGGTTGCGCTGGGGTGCCAGCCCGAGGGCGGCCATCGCCATGGAGCGGGGCGCGCGTGCGCTGGCCTGGCTGGACGGGCGCGATTACGTCAACCCAGAGGATGTGCAAACTATTGCGCCGGATGTGTTGCGCCATCGTTTGCTGTTGGACTACACCGCTCAGGCGCACGGTATTTCGGCTCAGGATTGCGTGTCAGAATTGTTGAGGCAGGTGCCCGCGCCATGATCCTTCCCGACCTGGCAGAACTCGTTGCCTTGCGCGGAACCGCTCACGATCTCAACTTGCATGCACGTCGGCCGGTGTTGGCGCGCTTGCATGGTGCGCATCGCACTGCCCAACGCGGTCGCGGTCTGGAGTTCGAGGAAGTACGCCTGTACACCGCCGGCGATGATGCGCGCAACATCGACTGGCGCGTCACGGCGCGGCGCGGTCAGCCTCATACCAAATTGTTCCGTGAAGAACGCGAACGTCCGGTGTGGCTGGTGGCTGACCTGCATGCTGGTTTGTATTTCGGCAGTCGCTACCAGCTCAAGTCTTCGCTGCTGTTGCGTTCGGCAGCTTTGCTGGCCTGGGTTGCCGCGATGGATGGCGACCGTCTGGGGGCGTTGATTACCGACAGCAATGATGAACTGCACATCTTTCCGCCGCGTGCGCGGGAAGCCGGAGTGTTGCCAGTGCTGGAAGCGCTGGTGGAGGCGCAACCCAGAAGTCCCGGCGTACCAAGCCTCGGCAACTTGAATACCGCACTGACATCCCTGAAACCGCTGCTGCAACCGGGCAGTCTGGTGCTGATTCTGAGCGATTTCAGCGGGCTGGACGAGTTTACTGAAACGCTGTTGGCAAGCATTGCGCTGCGCTGCGACTGCCGCCTGCTGTGGCTGGTCGATCCGCTTGAAAATTCCGGTCTGCCGGACGGCGTTTACCGGGCCGGATTGCCGGGTCAGTTGTGGTGGCTGGACGGAAATGACAGCCGCAGCGCATGGCAGAAAAAATGGGCGGCGCGCGAAAGCCGTCTGGAACAACTGACTCGCCGTCTCAATTTGCCGCTGATCCGTCTGGATACACCGAATCCGGTAGCCGAGTCGCTGCCGCCAATGTTGCGAGAGCCGCTATGGAAAACATGAATGCCGACTGGCTGAGCAAATTGGCGCCGCCACATGCGCCGCCAGCTCCGGGCTGGTGGCCTCCGGCACCGGGCTGGTGGTTGCTGGCGCTGTTGCTGTTGATGCTTGTTGCAGCCTTGAGCTACTGGTATCTGCGTCCGGCCAGCCGCTTGCGCCGAATCGCACTGCGCGAGCTCAAACTGCTGGGAACGCACACGCACAATGACATTCAACTGGCGGGCGAATTGCAGGACTTGATGCGCCGCTACGCCATTGCCGTTTACGGCCGCGATACGGTGGGCAACTTGAGCGGAGCCGATTGGCTGGCTTTCGTCGTAGAACATGGTGGAAAAGACTTGGATGGTGAAGCTGGTCAAAGTTTGTTGCGCGCAGCGTATGGCAGTCGTTTGCTGTATGACCGTACCCCTTGGTTGCGGGGCGCGCGAGACTTCTTGCGGGGGCGGCGATGATTCATTTCGAATGGCCGTGGATGTTGCTTTTCCTGCCGCTGCCTTGGCTGCTGGCTAGATGGTTGCCACCTGCGCAGCCGCAGGGTGAGGGTGTGTTCCTGCCCTTTGCTGCCGCAGTCGCAGCCGATGCTGCACCCCACACCGTCGGTGTCATGCAGCGTTCGCGCAAGCTTCTATTCGCTTTGGTTTGGGTATTGCTGGTGCTGGCCGCCGTGCGTCCACAATGGCTGGGTGATCCACAGCCGGTGCCCACTACAGGGCGGCGTTTGCTGTTGGCGGTGGATGTCTCCGGCTCCATGTCCACGCAAGACATGGCGGGCGGATACACCCGCTTGCAGGTGGTGCAGAAAGTGGCCGGGGATTTCATCCGGCGCAGACACGGCGATCAGGTGGGGCTTATATTGTTCGGTACCCAACCCTATTTGCAGGCGCCGATCACTACCGATCTGGACACGGTGGGACAGTTCCTGAATGAGGCGATGATAGGCGTGGCCGGTACGCAAACGGCCATCGGCGATGCCATTGGTCTGGCGATCAAACGGCTACAGGGCGAAACGAACAAATCCAGGAGCAAAGGCGATACGGTGCTGGTCTTGCTGACCGATGGCAGCAACGATGCCGGTGCCATGCCGCCTGCCGAGGCGGCGAAGATGGCCGCAGCATCGGGTTTTCGCATCTACACCATAGGCGTGGGTTCCGATCAGCAACCGGGTTTCTTTGGTATGGGCGGCGGTGGCGATCTGGATGAAGACACGCTCAAGCTCATCGCAAAAACAACAGGCGGCGAATATTTTCGCGCGACGGATGTCGAAAACCTTGAGAAGGTTTATGCGCGGATTGACAAGCTGGAACCCAGCGACGCGAGGCAGCAATGGTATCGCCCGAGCGATGAATGGTTTCCGTGGCCATTGGGGCTGGCATTGCTGCTGAGCTTGCCAGCCGTATTGTGGAGAAACAAAAAATGGAGTTGATACAACATTTTCATTTTCTGCGCCCGGCCTGGTTGCTGGCGCTGCCGCTGTTGTGGGGACTGAGCCTGTGGTTGGCGCGGCGACACAGTAAAGATGGCGGTTGGGCGCAGGTCATCGACGCTGAGTTGTTGCCCATCTTGCGTCTGGACAGAGTCGGCAAACGCGGGAGGACACCTTGGCTTTGGCTGGCGCTGGCATGGACGCTGGCGGTGCTGGCTTTGGCTGGCCCCAGTTGGCAGCAGGCACCATCCATTGCTTACCGTGGCAATAGTGCATGGATATTGGTGCTGGATTTATCGCCTTCGATGCTGGCCACCGATCTGTCGCCGAACCGGGTCACCCGCGCACGCTATGCCTTGGACGATATTCTCAACGCCGCGCAAGATGCCCGCGTGGGACTGGTAGCGTTCAGCGATGAATCCTTTACCGTCACGCCGATGACCGATGATGTTGCCACGATACGCACGCTGTTGCCGACACTGAATCCAGACATCATGCCCAGCGCGGGAGATAACCTGGCCCCGGCTTTGGAGCAAGCCGGAAAGCTGGCCGAGCAGGGCGGCGGCAAGAACGTTCAGGTGGTGGTGCTGACAGATGGCTTTGCTGATCCGGCTGCTTCCTTCGGGGCAATAAAAAAACTCAAGTCGCAAGGTGTCACGGTAAATGTGGTGGGGATCGGCACCCGTAGCGGTGCGCCGCTGAGTCGGGCGGGTGGTGGATTTGCTCAAAACCCGCAGGGACAGGTGAATCTCGCCCGTCTCGATGTGGAGCAACTGCAACAACTGGCCGCGACCGGTGGCGGTCGTTATGTGGACTTGGTGCAACTGCCGATGCTGATTAGCGACTTGCAAGCCAACGCGGATCGAACCGGTCATGCCAAGTCTGAGAGCGATATTCGGGTGGCGCATTGGCTGGATGGCGGTGTTTGGCTGTTGCCGCTGCTGCTATTGATCGCAGCATTTTTGGGTAGACGGGGATGGTTGTGAAACGCGGTCTGATACTTGCGATGTTTCTGTTCTGCGCGGCATCGGCGCAGGCGGGGGAGGTTTGGGATAAATGGTGGCGCACTGCCGATCAGCGCGGCGAACATCTGTTGAGACAGGGCGATGCCACAGCGGCTGCACGCACTTTCAGCGATCCGCGACACAAGGCTTATGCTGAATTGCAAGCCGACCAGTATCAGGACGCAGCGCGGGATTTCGCCGCTTTTGACGACAGCGACGGCAACTACAATCGCGGCAATGCCTTGGCTCAGGTCGGACAATTGGATGAGGCGATCAAGGCTTACGATACAGCCTTGGCTCGTGATCCGAACAATCAGGACGCACGCCACAACCGTCGTTTGGTAGAGCAGGCGTTGAAAAAACAGCCGCCCCAATCCAAACCATCTTCGGATAAAGATTCCGCTTCCAAAGACGGACAAAAGGACGACAAAAATCAGTCGAATAAGTCTGACAGCAAGGACTCAGGCAAACAAAGCGACGCTTCAAAAAATTCGTCCGGCAAAGAACAACAGGGCAAGAGCGGGCAAGGCAAAGAAGGACGCAAAGGCGAGCAGAAAGACGGTCAAGGTCAGCAACAGTCCGCCCAAGCCAATCAACCAGACTCAAACGATCAGTCCAATTCAAGCGCACAAAATAAATCTGACGATGCGGCTCAGGCCAAGCAAGATGCGGCAGCCGCGCTGGGTAAGTCGCCAACGAGAAATGACAAGCAAGCTGCCGCATCGGATGTTCCCGTCAGCGAAAAACAACTTGCGCAGGAGCAATGGCTGCGGGCCATACCGGATGATCCAGGTGGCCTGTTGCGGCGCAAATTCATGATTGAGCACATGATCCGACAACAAGGTGGAAGGCAATGAAGAATCTATTTCGAATTTATATTTCTCTCATATTCTTGGGGCTGAGCCTGCATGCTTCGGCGGACATTACCGCCAGCTTGGATCATGATCAGGTCGCCCCGGGCGAAACGGTGCAACTCACCCTGCAACACAAAGGACAGACCGACAGTCAGCCTAATCTGAGTCCGCTTAAACAGGACTTCGAAATTGTCGGGCGCAGTTCGGGTTCCAACATCCAGATCATCAACGGCAAGATGAATGCGCAAGTTCAGGTGAGCCTGATGCTTCTGCCGAAACATAGCGGCAAACTGCATATTCCGGCATTGCAATGGGACGGGCAATCTTCGCCTTTTCTTCCGCTGACGGTGAGCAGCAATGGCGCTACTCAGTCAGGAAGTACGGCACCAGGAAATACACTCACGGGAAATGCATCACATGTTTTTGTCACCGCGACCACGGATCAGAAGCAGCCATATGTGCAGGCCGCAATACCCATGACGGTTCGACTTTATACCGATCAACAGCTCTATCAGGCCAGTCTCGATTTGTCGCCCAACAATGATGTTCTGATCCAGCAATTGGGACAGGACAAACAGACCAGCGAAACGCGCAATGGCCGAAGCTACCAAATGGTCGAGCGAAAATATCTGCTTTTCCCGCAACGCAGCGGACGCATCCAACTGGACGGTCCAGTGTTGAATGCGCAAGTGCAGGACACGGGCGGCAACAACGATACGTTCGGCAACATATTCGGCGGTAATCCTTTTGCGGGCATGATGAATTCCACCCGACCGATTCGAATTCAAGGAAGCCAGATCGTGCTGAACGTGCGACCTCGTCCCGCCAGTGCAAACGGGCACGATTGGTTGCCGGCACAAAATGTAACTTTGGAAGAAACTTGGTCGCCTGATGGTGGCCCTATCCATGCCGGTGATCCCGTCACCCGTCATCTGCATTTGAGCGCCCAAGGGCTGACCGCAGCCCAATTGCCCGACCTGAGTCAGCTCATGCAATTACCAACCGGTCTGCGTGCTTACCCCGATCAGCCCAAGCTGAATAACGATACCAACGGCAACGGTGTAGTCGGCGCGCGCGATCAGGACATCGCCGTCATCGCCAACGTGGCCGGTCACTATGAGATTTCCGTTTTGCACCTATTCTGGTGGGATACCGTCAAAAACATGCAGCGAGAAATCGTCTTGCCCGCACACACGATGGAGGTCTTGCCCAGTGTGGGCGGTGTCGTCATTGGAACGAAGCCGCCAAGTCAAGGTAGTGTTTCGAACGAATCCCCCACTTCAAATGGAATAGAAAATTCAAACACAAATTATCGCTGGAAGTGGATTAGTCTCGTCTTCGTGCTGCTATGGCTTGGAACACTTACTGCATGGTGGTTGAGCCGCAGACGCAATCCAAAGCAACCAAGTATACATGTCGAAGCCATAACACCAGTTGATCACACGCCCCGCATGGCTGAAGCGCGCAAGGCATTCTGGCAAGCCTGTCGTGATAACGATCCGCAGTCCGCACGTCGCCATTTACTTGCTTGGGCGCATGCAACTTGGCCGCAAGATTCACCCATTGGGCTCAAGGCATTGGCAGAACGCTTGGATGAGTCAGTGCAGAAAACATTATTGAATCAACTTGACCGCGCTTGTTATACCAATGGTGAATGGCAGGGTAAAGCGCTACTGGAATCCCTGAAGACGTTATCAACAGTTTTGAATAAGGTTGTATCGGCTGAGCCAAAACTGGCTAGCTTGTATCCTTGATCGATCCATCTTATTGCTCTGCTTGATTTGCTACCATAAAAAATCCCTGCGCTAGGGCAGGGATTTTTCTTTTACTATCTTATTTAAACAGAGCAGTTATTTTGCAACTTGTTTTTCTCTGATTTCATCCAGCGTTTTGCAGTCGATGCAAAGTGTAGCGGTGGGGCGAGCTTCCAAGCGGCTTAAGCCGATTTCTACACCGCATTTGTCACAGAAGCCATAATCACCAGCGTCGATTCGCCCCAGCATTTTGTCGATATTCTTGATGAGCTTGCGTTCACGGTCACGATTGCGTAACTCAAGACTCATATCCGATTCCTGGCTGGCACGGTCATTGGGATCGGCAAAAACTGTAGCCTCGTCTTGCATGGTATGCACGGTGCGATCAATGTCATGGCTTAAGCCCAGCTTGATTTCATTCAGAACGTTACGAAAATGATTAAGCTGCTTGGGATTCATATATACCTCTCCTTTTTTCGCTTTGTAAGGGGCGGCAGTTTTATTCGCTTGTACTGGCATTGTGTCGTTCTCCAAGGGGTGCTGAATTTTTCAAGCGCGCTTTAATACCAGAAACGTTTTTGTGCCGCAACAAGAAATTCTGCTAAACTTGGCTATAAAATACTAACTCCTTGTTTTTTAAGCATATCAACAAGTTCAATGAGAGGAAGGCCGATCAATGCATTAGGGTCGTTACCTTCAATACGCTGAATTAGCGCGATTCCTAACCCTTCAGATTTTGCGCTTCCGGCACAGTGATATGGTTGTTCTTTCTTGAGGTAGCGTTCTATCTCATCGTCGCTGACCTCGCGAAAACTAACCTTTGTTTCAACAAGTGATGTCTGAATGTCATTTGTGCGGGCGTTTAACAGGCTTACGGCAGTGCAAAAACTTACGGTCTTCCCGCGCATGGCGCGGAGTTGGCGCACGGCATTATCGTGTGTGAGTGGCTTCCCTAATTGCTGGCCGTCAAGAAGTGCAACCTGGTCTGAGCCGATGATAAGCGCGTTAGGGTGTTGATGAGCTACAGCGTGCGCTTTTAACTGTGAAAGGCGTTGGGCAGTTTGTTTTGCATCTTCTCCATCGGCAGGTGTTTCATCTACATCGGGCGATGCTGTTAGGAATGCCAGTTGTAGAGTGGAAAGAAGCTGACTCCTATATATAGAGGTTGAGGCCAATACAATCGGTTGAGAATTCAAGATATTCCTTTTACGCGTCTTTGACATAGGGGGGCAGAATATATATCATGCGCGCCTCATGTTTGCACAGCCTTTAATTGACGGGATGGACTTTGCCCGCAACGGCAGGGAATTGCACGGTGAAATATCGATAAAGTCGTTGCTCAGACTGGGTGATATGCTGGCGAAATCTGATGGATCGCTGGCTTATGTAGTGCGCGGTTTGCGAGTAAGTGATCGATACATGTTGGAGGTTGCACTTAGCGGTGTGTGTCATTTGCGCTGTCATCGTTGTTTGGGGGAAATTGAATACCCGGTTGGTATTACGACGCGCTTACAATTGGTTTCTGCCGAGAAGATGGATGAAATTGATGCAAACGACGATGAGATGGAATGCATTGAAGCATCGTCGCAGATTGATGTGCTTGCGTTGGTTGAAGATGAGTTGATATTGGGTCTCCCTTTTGCGCCCAAGCATCCCGAAGGGACTTGTAGTCCAGATATTGAGGGATTGCAGCAACCCGCCAGTGCATTTTCAGTATTGGCGAATTTAAAAAAGAAGTATTAGAGTTGTTTTTTTGTGAGGAGTTAACATGGCAGTTCAGCAGAATAAAAAATCCCCGTCAAAGCGTGGGATGCATCGCGCGCACGATTTCTTGACCGCACCGGCGCTGGCCGTTGAGCCATCTACTGGTGAGCCTCATCTGCGTCATCACATCAGTCCCAGCGGCTACTATCGTGGCAAAAAGGTAGTCAACACCAAGAGCGAATAAGCTCCTTGCTCGATCTCAGTAAGCATCCTTTTCTTCAGGGTGCTATGTGTTCGACCATTTTCTCGACATTGAGGATCGCCTAGTGGATGTAACTATTGCCATTGATGCCATGGGGGGCGACCATGGGGTGTCTGTAACTGTCCCTTCAGCTATCAACTACCTTCGTAAACATCCCGGCGACACCATTGTATTGGTTGGCTTGCCAGATGCGATTGAAGCAGAGTTGCTGGCTTTGGGGGGGGCAGGTAATAACTCGCGCCTTCGCGTTCATGCGGCGAACGAAGTGGTTGGCATGGATGAACAACCACAATCTGCATTGCGCGGGAAAAAAGACTCATCCATGCGAGTCTCGATTAATCTTGTTAAGAGCGGAGAAGCTGTTGCTTGCGTTAGTGCCGGCAATACCGGCGCGCTGATGGCAACTGCCAGATATGTTCTCAAAACACTTCCCGGAATAGATCGCCCTGCGATTGCCTCCTTCCTGCCTACCAATGCTGGGCAGGTTTGCATGCTGGATCTGGGTGCAAACGTCGATTGCACGGCTGAGCATTTGCTGCAATTTGCGCTGATGGGAAGCACCTTGGTTTCAGCTTTGGAGCACAAGGAGAATCCTACGGTTGGGCTGCTTAACATTGGTAGCGAAGATATCAAAGGTAATGAAGTGGTAAAACAGGCTGCTGAGCTGCTGCAAAACAGCGACCTGAATTTTTATGGAAATATTGAAGGCGACGATATTTTCAAAGGTGTCACCGACGTGGTGGTGTGTGACGGCTTTGTGGGTAACGTTGCACTAAAGACCGCCGAGGGAGTTGCCAAAATGATGGGCGGTTTCCTTAAAGAAGGTTTTAGTCGCAGCCCGTTTACCAAGTTTGCTGCTTTGGTGGCTATGCCAGTGCTTAAAGCTTTCAAGCATCGGCTGGATCACCGTCGATATAACGGAGCAAGCTTTCTTGGACTTAAGGGAATCGTGGTGAAAAGTCACGGTTCTGCTGATTCATTTGCCTTCCTTTGTGCTATCGAACGCGCAGCCGAAGAAGCGCGTGGCGGAATGCTGAGCCACATTAGTGAACACGTCGAAAAATGGCATCACGCACGCCAGCCAAGTTTAGGAGAAGTGCTTTGATCTATTCGAAAATCATCGGTACTGGCAGTTATTTGCCAGCTAAAGTATTAACTAATTTCGACCTGGAAAAGATTGTCGAGACCACGCACGAATGGATTTTTTCACGAAGCGGCATCATGGAACGCCACATCGCTGATGAAAATGAATTAACCAGTGATCTTGCGCTTCAAGCCAGCCTCAAGGCAATTGAGGCTGCTGGTATCAGTGCCAATGAGATTGATCTTGTCATCGTGGCAACCACTTCTCCAGATATGCCATTCCCCAGTACTGCTTGCATTTTACAGGATAAGTTGGGTATCAAGAATGGTGGTCCAGCTTTCGACATTCAGGCAGTGTGTGGCGGTTTTGTCTATGCACTGAACACAGCAGATTTATATATCCGTGGTGGACAGGCTAAGACTGTGCTGGTTGTTGGTGCTGAAGTTTTGTCGCGCATGTTGGATTGGAATGACCGCACAACCTGTGTATTATTTGGCGACGGAGCAGGCGCAATAATTTTGCACGCTTCTGACAAGCCGGGTATCGTTGCCGCAAAGTTGCATGCTGATGGCCGTCATCGCAATATGTTGAAAGCAGACCCCATGATTTCAATGGATGGTCAGGCGGTATTTAAATTTGCAGTCAAGGTATTAACTGATGTTGTTGAAGAATTGCTGGAAGATCAAAAACTAGCTGGTTCAGAAATAAATTGGCTGGTTCCGCATCAGGCCAACATTCGCATCATCGAAGCGACGGCTAGGAAACTTGGTTTGAAAATGGACAATGTCGTACTGACGGTCGCTACTCATGGCAATACGTCTGCCGCCTCAGTCCCGCTCGCATTGGACACTGCCGTTCGTGACGGGCGCATCAAAACCGGGCAAAACATTTTGATCGAGGCCGTAGGTGGAGGGTTTACCTGGGGTGCAGCTCTAATTAAATGGTAAGTTCGCTATGACTAAGTTTGCTTTCGTATTTCCCGGACAGGGATCTCAATCGCGCGGCATGATGAACGCTTATGCTGATTTTCCCGCTGTGCGCGACACGTTTACCGAGGCATCAGGCGTATTAAAACAGGATTTATGGCAATTGGTAGCCGAGGGTGGCGATTCCGATTTAAATGCCACGGTGAATACACAGCCGATTATGCTGACAGCAGGAGTGGCGGTTTACCGTGCTTGGCAATCGCAAAGCGGCGCTAGACCGACCATCATGGCCGGACACAGCTTGGGTGAATATACTGCGCTGGTCGCCGCAGGCGCATTGAGCTTTGCAGACGCGTTGCCATTGGTGCGTTACCGTGCACAATGCATGCAACAAGCCGTGCCGGAAGGTGTGGGCGGCATCGCGGCTATCTTGGGTCTGGACGACGACGCAGTGCGCGCGGTATGTGTCGAAGGCGCTCAGGGTGAAGTGCTGGAAGCAGTAAACTTCAACTCTGCCGGGCAAGTGGTCATTGCTGGGAATCGTGGCGCGGTTGAGCGCGGTATGGCATTGGCTAAAGCAAAGGGTGCGAAACGCGCCATCATGCTGCCAATGAGCGTACCGTCGCATTGCAGCCTGCTAAAAGGTGCTGCAGATCAATTGCGTGAATATCTGAATAATATTGTAGTGCAAATCCCGGCTATTCAGGTACTGCACAATGCCGATGTTGCAGCTTATAGTGATGCCACTAAAATCAAGGACGCGTTAGTGCGCCAGTTGTATTCGCCGGTGCGCTGGGTAGAAACCGTGCTGGAGTTTGGCAAACAGGGCATTACGCACAATGTGGAATGCGCACCGGGCAAAGTGCTGGCGGGACTGAATAAACGCATTGATGCTAACCAACAGGCCTTAGCCATCAGCGATGGTGAAGCGTTGAAGTCGATTTTGAGTGTGCTCATATAAATCTAAATCGTTTTCGTGGTTTTCGTAGGTTGAGTTTAGGAGAATATTATGAGTTTAAAAGGCAAAACAGCTCTAGTCACCGGCGGTGCCCGCGGGATCGGTAAAGCCATTGCTCTTAAGTTAGCTCGTCTAGGTGCTAGTGTAGCTATTCTTGATATGGTCATGGCCCCAGATACGGTTAAAGAGATTGAGGCACTTGGTGTTAAAGCCATCAGCCTTGAAGCTAATGTTACTAAGCTGGAATCGGTTGAAAAGGCTGTTGAGCATGTGATTACCACATTTGGTAGCCTCGATATGGTTGTCAACAATGCAGGAATTACCAAAGATAATCTTTTCTTGCGGATGAAACCGGAAGAGTGGGATATGGTTATTTCTGTTAATTTGACTGGCACTTTTAATGTATGTAAAGCTGTTAATAAACAGATGTTTAAGCAACGATCTGGTAAAATTGTAAATATCGCTTCTGTTGTTGGACAAATGGGTAATGCGGGACAAGCAAACTATGCTGCGTCAAAGGCTGGCCTTATTGGTCTGACGAAGACATTGGCACGTGAATTTGCAGCACGAAATATTCAAGTCAATGCGGTTGCTCCAGGGTTTATCAATACAGAAATGACCGAAAAGTTGCCCGCTGACGTGAAACAACATTTCATTAATAACATTCCCGCTGGCACCTTTGGCAGTGCCGAGAATGTTGCCGATGCAGTTGCCTTTCTATGCAGTGCCGATGCGGATTATATTACCGGTCAAGTCATCAATGTCGATGGCGGAATGGTCATGTCTTAGCATTAGTAGCCATTCAAATGCTTCAGCAGTCCAACGCCTGGCGTCACATTATCACCGGTTGCACATTGCAAGCGGATAGCGGAATGTACATGCAGTAGTGCGGGGAGTTTGGAAATCGGCGCGAGTTTGGTAGAATGCTGGCGCTTTTTTGTACTTTAATTAAAAGGGAGTAATGCAATGTCCAACAACGAACAACGTGTAAAGAAAATCGTCGCCGAGCAACTTGGCGTTAACGAATCTGAAGTCAAGAACGAGTCTTCCTTCGTGAACGATTTGGGTGCTGACTCTCTGGATACCGTGGAACTGGTCATGGCTTTGGAAGAAGAATTTGAAGTTGAAATTCCTGACGAAGATGCCGAAAAGATCACTACCGTGCAACAAGCACTTGATTACGTTAATACACATTCCAAGTAATTTTGTCTCAAGGTTTTATTCCTTCATACATCGGAGTCCAGCTTGGCTAAGCGTAGAGTTGTTGTGACCGGCTTGGGTGCAGTTACACCCGTCGGTATTGGGGTCGCCGCAACATGGCAGAATATCGTGGCAGGAAAATCCGGTATTGGTCGTATTACACGTTTCGACCCTACGCCATTTGCCAGCCAAATCGCAGGGGAAGTCAAAGACTTTGATGTCACGCAGTTCATACCTGCTAAGGACGCTCGCCGCATGGATCGCTTCGTGCATCTCGGGCTTGCTGCCGGAATAGAGGCGTTCAAGGACTCGGGTTTGGAAGTAACAGAGCAAAACGCTGACCGCATCGGCGTGTGCATCAGTTCTGGCATTGGCGGTCTACCGATGATTGAAGATACGCACAATGATTATCTGGCTGGTGGACCGCGCAAGATTTCTCCGTTCTTTATTGCCGGAACGATCATCAACATGATTTCTGGCAATCTCTCCATTTTATTTGGTTTGCGTGGCCCTAATTTTGCGGTCGTTTCGGCTTGCACAACCGGCACACATAGCATTGGAGAGGCAATGCGCATGATTCAATATGGTGATGCCGATGCGATGGTCGCCGGAGGTTCTGAGTCATCCGTTTCTCCTCTGGCAATCGGTGGTTTCGCCGCATCCCGCGCACTTTCAACACGCAACGATGATCCGACAACGGCAAGTCGTCCTTGGGACAAAGACCGTGACGGTTTTGTGCTGGGCGAGGGTTCTGGCGTATTGGTGCTGGAAGAATACGAGCATGCAAAAGCGCGTGGAGCCAAGATATATGCGGAGTTAAGCGGCTACGGCATGAGCGCTGATGCCTACCACATCACCGCACCGAACATGGATGGTCCCAAGCGTAGCATGCTCAACGCAATGCGGGATGCCGGAATCACACCCGAACAAGTGCAATACGTCAATGCGCACGGCACTTCGACCCCGCTGGGCGACAAGAATGAAACCGATGCGATTAAGGCTGCTTTTGGAAGTTACGCCAAGAAATTAGTGGTCAATTCCACCAAGTCTATGACAGGGCATTTGCTGGGCGGAGCGGGCGGTTTAGAGTCGCTGGTCTGTGTGCTGGCTCTGCACCATCAGATTTCCCCTCCAACCATCAACATCTTCGAGCAAGATCCAGAATGTGATTTGGATTACTGTGCAAATACTGCCCGTAATATGAAGATAGACGTGGCCATCAATAATAACTTTGGCTTTGGCGGAACCAACGGAACGCTGGTATTCCGTAAAGTCTGATCTTAGGCAGAGATGCTGGTCAACGGCTTGCCAGGTGATTCAATCAACGCCGAAGACCGAGGTCTATCGTATGGAGACGGGGTATTTCGCACCTTGCGAGTTGTTCAAGGTGCGCCTGTATCCTGGCTTCATCACTACCGCAAACTCCGGTACGATTGCGACGCCCTCAAAATTCCTTGTCCTGTCGCTGACTTGCTGTTTGGCGAAATTAAATCGCTATGTACCCCACTACAGGATCTCGTCGCAAAAATTATCATCACCCGTGGCGCGGGACAGCGCGGGTATGCTCCGATTGCGTGTGAGAGTTCCACTCGAATTATCAGTATCAGCGCAAATCCGCGATTTGAGACAAGTAATTACTCTACCGGTGTTGCACTGCACTTATGCCAATTGAAACTTGGGCATCAGCCGCTACTGGCAGGAATCAAACATCTTAACCGTCTGGAGAACGTTCTCGCCGCCAATGAGTGTCAGGAAGTCGGCGTTCCCGAAGGTATTTTGGAAGATGAAAGCGGGTTTGTAATCTCCGGTACTCGTTCGAATGTTTTCTTCAAAAGTGGTAGAGCTCTTTTTACACCTGATCTAAATCAATGCGGAGTGGCGGGCGTACAGCGTGAACGAGTAATGGCTTGGGCGGATCAACACGGAATCCCCTGCCTGATTAAACAAATCCGTATGGAAGAATTGCTGCAGGCGGATGAGATATTTTTAGTGAATAGCGTATTCGGGCTATGGCCTGTTCGCGAAATTTCCGGTTACCATCGCACTGTCCATCCAGTTTCATGGGAAATTCAAGAGTGGCTTAACGATGAGAATAATGAGTAAATTAGCATTATTGATTATTTTGATTCTCTTTTGCTTGGCAGGAACGGTTGCCTATTTCGCATTTAAACCCTTGCAGTTATCTCATAAGCCTCTGGCGTTCACACTCAATCCAGGCAGCAGCCTTAAAAACGCTGCATTTCAAATGAAGCTAGCAGGTATTTTGGAGGACGACTGGTCGTTTGTCTGGTTGGCAAGAGCTTTGGGGAAAGCAGGGCATATAAAATACGGTAATTATCAATTAGAGAAAGATATTTCGCTGTATGAACTGATAGAAATGATTAGTGCCGGTCGGACTGAGCGGGGACAAATAACATTTGTAGAAGGCATTACATTCAAAGAATTACGCGCTTTACTGGATGCATATCCGGGATTGAGGCATGACTCCATGCCAATAACAGATTCAGAGATTTTGAAACGCATTGGTGCAGTGGAACCTGATTCAGAAGGACTATTCTTTCCTGATACATACAATTTTGCCAGCGGGAGTAGTGATCTTGCCGTGTTGAAGAGAGCCTACCAAACCATGCAGCACCACTTACAAGATAGCTGGGCGAAGCGTGATTCAGACCTTCCTCTAGATTCACCCTATCAGGCACTGATACTTGCATCAATTATTGAGAAGGAGACTGGGAAGCCTGAAGATCGCCGCATGGTCGCATCCGTGTTTATTAACCGTTTGCGCAAGAATATGCGCTTGCAAACAGATCCTACGGTCATTTATGGTATGGGTGATAAATTCGACGGGAATCTGCGCAAACGCGACCTGACTACCGACACGTCATACAATACATACACGCGCGCAGGCTTGACGCCGACCCCTATTGCATTACCGGGCTTGGCATCGATAGAGGCGGTTTTGCATCCAGCCCAGAGCAAAGCACTTTATTTTGTGGCGAGAGGAGATGGTAGTTCGTATTTTTCTGAATCTTTGACTGAACATAACAATGCGGTTAACCGTTACCAACTAAATCAAAAATGATACAAGCGAAATTTATTACCTTCGAAGGCGTAGACGGGGCAGGGAAGAGTACGCATCTGGAATGGTTTGCCAATACTCTGCGTCAGCGAGGAATTGATCTGTTGGTGACGCGCGAACCGGGCGGTACGCCGCTAGGTGAACGTCTGCGCGAGATACTGCTGAACCAACCGATGCACGCAGAGACTGAGGCTATGTTGATGTTTGCAGCGCGTCGTGAGCATGTAGAACAGGTCATCCGTCCCGCTTTGCAGCGTGGAACTTGGGTCATTTCAGACCGTTTCAGCGACGCAAGTTTCGCTTATCAAGGCGGGGGCAGGGGGGTTCCACTGGCCAAACTGGAACAGTTGGAACAGTGGGTGCATGGCGACCTTCAGCCCGACCTGACCTTGCTGTTCGATATACCGATTGAGATTGCACGCCAGCGTCTTGCCAATAATGTTAGTCTGGATCGTTTCGAGCAGGAACGCGGTGACTTTTTCGAGCGTGTGCGTCAGGCTTACCTCGCCAGAGCGTCCAAAACACCGCAACGTTTCGCCGTCATTCATGCCGAAAATACCATACCTGAAGTTCAGCATGCACTGGAAAAAATAGTCGCATCACTTTGAAATGAAAACACTCTATCCATGGCAAACGGAATCTTGGAGATCACTGCAAGGACTGCGTTCCCGACTGCCGCACGCGCTGTTATTGAGAGGTGCTCAAGGGATAGGCAAGCTCGACTTGACACTCAATTTTGCCCAATCGCTACTGTGCGAAAAGCCAAACGCTGATGGATTAGCTTGTCAAGAATGCCGTTCATGTCATTGGTTTGAGCTGGACAGTCACCCCGATTTTCGTCTCATCCAGCCCGATGCTTTGACAGCGACAGAAGATAGCGATGAAAAGCCTGGCGGAAAAAAACCGTCGCGAGAAATCTCGGTGGACCAGATTCGTGACTTGTCGAATTTTGCCAACCTGTCAGCGCATTGCGGCGGCTATCGCATCGTCGTTATCCACCCTGCAGAGGCGATGAACAACAATGCTGCCAACTCGCTACTCAAAACGCTGGAAGAACCCACCGACAATCTACTTTTTCTTCTGGTCACCCACAAGCCGCAGCAACTATTACCTACTATCCTAAGCCGCTGCCTCAGCTTTGTCGTGCACACTCCGACGCGCGAAGATGGTACTGCTTGGCTTGTACAGCAGGGGGTAAAACACCCCAATGAAGCACTGACGCAGACTGGTTTTGCACCTTTGCAGGCACTTAACTGGGCGGAGTCAGGCGAGGGGGCTGAAGAACGAATCATTTTGCTGGCGGCCATCCGGCAACCCGCGAAACTGGACGCACTCGCGCTGGCCGACAGTTTGCAGCGGAGTGCACCAGGGCATGTAATTCATTGCCTGCAGCAATGGTGTCACGATCTAACCAGCGCCAAACTGACTGGCTTAGTACGTTATTTTCCAGCGCAAGCTGAAGAGATTAACAAATTGGCAGCTGGTGTCACTTCAGCAGCGTTGATGCGCTTCCAGAAGGAATTACTGGAGGCTCGGCGCGCCGCTTTTCATCCACTTAATCCCAAACTATTTTTAGAGTCACTGCTGTTGTCGTACCGTCATCTTTTCTCAGCCTGATTATTTAAGTCCATGTTCATAGATTCACATTGCCACCTTAACTTTCCCGGATTAGCGAACAATCTGGATGCCGTTCTTGCCAACATGCACGCAAATGATGTCTCTCATGCATTGTGCGTCTCAGTTGATCTTGCGACATTTCCACAAGTGCTTGAATTTGCAGAACAACACGAAAACTTGTTTGCATCTGTTGGTGTGCATCCTGATTACGAACTGGAAAATGAACCAACGCAGAAAGATTTAGTTCGATTGGCGCAGCATTCTCAAGTAATTGCCATTGGCGAAACCGGGCTTGATTACTTCCGCCTTACGGGCGATCTTGACTGGCAACGCGAACGCTTCCGAATACATATCAGAGCAGCAAGGGAATGCGGTAAGCCACTCATCATCCATACACGTTCGGCTGTTGCAGATACTTTGCGCATAATGTCTGAGGAAGATGCGGGGAGCGTCGGAGGGGTGATGCATTGTTTTACAGAAAATCTTGATGTCGCCAAAGCAGCAATTGAACTTGGATTCCATATCTCGTTTTCGGGGATTCTGACTTTTAAGAATGCGACCATTATTAAAGAGGTCGCCCAGTCAATCCCGCTTGAAAAGATTTTGATCGAAACTGATTCGCCTTACCTTGCACCGACTCCACATCGAGGAAAAACAAATCAGCCAGCCTTTGTGAAACACGTGGCTGAAGAGATCGCCAGATTAAGGAACATCTCTCTTGAGGAGGTAGGTGTAGCGACTAGTCAGAATTTCAGGAGATTGTTCCTGAAACAATCGTAACACTCTGATACAGAATAAAAGCTACTGTTTTGCTGTCTACCTTCCAAGAAGTCTTAATGCTTATTAAGTGCGCATAATGTATAGAACGGCCAATATAACCGACTGTATCTATTACGCTTTCTGATGGTAAGGCAAGATTCATAGACGACGAAACTATACCGAGTTTCTGCATGTTCATGATTTTCCGATCTCCTGTCAATGTGTAGGGTTGTTTCATTCCGTCCTCCGTTCCGTGTTATCGACAGCCAGACGGAGCCCCTTTTCCGGCTTCTGGTGGCGCTTCAAATCAGGGCCACGAGTGCCCATCGTGAAGATGTAGGGATAGCGAACATCCCAATATCCATTAGGTTGCATCTGTCCCCAAAGCCGACCAGCCGCCAACAAAGCACGTATCCGGCGAGGGCTAACTTTCCAATCCTTTGCCACAAACGAAACCGGAACAAAATTGGCATATGGACCAAATCTATTCGTAGGTTTGCGATCAACACAATCAGGCAATCGTTCGAACATCGCTCGATCATCTGATTTGCCATCAAAGACCAAATCTCTGGTTACTTGTGGCTTCTTGATTTTCTTCATCGTGTGGCCTCCTTGTTTTTCGTCACTATTTCGGGAATAGGGAATTGCGTTACTGTTGCTAAATTTGGTTCAGGATCCAGAGCGCGTTTTTTGCGATCAGGGAAGGGCAGCACGGTTGATGCGGGTTTAACAATGCAGCTTTGCGCGTATGCATGCCGCCACAATCGAGCCTGTGCAAACACATGCTCGATGGTTTCGAGTTGCCGTGCATCGAAGCCACGGCCGGCAGGGCTGAACAGCTTGGCACCGCGAAGCGTCCAGCCTTCCCATGCAAGACCCGGCAAGGCGTAGCCGCGCAGAATGCGCAGCATCCGATACGCCATCCAAGGGATGCGTGCGCCGCCAGTCTCCCAGTTCTGAATGGTGCGCACTGTCACATCCAACGCCTCAGCAGCTTCCATGCGCGTCAGTCCGGCCGCTCTGCGTAGGTCGGCGAAGTCATGCCGATCTATCCAACGGCGGCGGCTCACCAGACCCTCCCTTCAAGAATTTGTGCAGGGGGATACACCCACCATTTTTTAGTGACGGCGTGCTTGCGTGCACCGACGATGCGACCTCTCAATGCGAGCTTTGCCAATGATTGCGGCGACTTGCCTTTGAGCTTGGCGAAGTCTGCAAGGCTCATGCCGCCCTGTTGCTGATGAAGCGTTTCAAGCTGTACGGTTTGGCTCATAGCGTCCCCCGTTGATACATGCGAAGGTAGCCATGCTCACGAATCGCTCTGACCTCTTGCAGCTTCTCCCAGAGGGTTGCGGTGCTCTCCATGTCGGCTTCAACGGCCTTGCCCTTTTTGATGGCCTTGCGCGTAGCGTTGCGGTCTTGCTCGACGGCTGAAAGCAGATTCAAGAATTCGCAGTCGGTCAATTCGAGGTAGTGATACGGCAACAGCTCGAAAACACCTGAAGCCTTGGCATCCAGTGCGCGTTGCGCACTGGTGATGCCGTTGGCTTCACCTTCGATTGGCTGAACGCCAGGTGAAACTACCTGCGCGCCTTCGGCTTGCTGGTCTACCAGAGAACGAGGTGCGGCCTTTCCGCGTGTTTTCTGAATCGGTCGAACGACATCGGCAGGCAGGCCATGCGGCCTAGTGCCAACGTCAACGGCAGACCCTTGGGCTTGCCTCGTGGTTTTACTCATGGCAGCCTCCCAAAAAGCCGAAAACTGGCCGAGTTTCATAGACTTGCGCAAAAAGTCGGTTTTTGGGCGGTTTTTCGGGTTTTTGAGCTAAAAAGTCGGAACAGTTGTTTTTAGGGGGGTAAAACGATGGGAAGCCAGTAACGGCAAGACTTTCCGTAGGTTTTGAAGGTGTTTTTGTTGTCTCAATTTGACACAAAGGTACGGTATTACTAGTACCGTACCTACGACGACCGAAACAGATCGCCAACCGTGCGCGCCGCAGTGCTCGTGCCTCGCCCGCCGTCGCTCCCGCTGGCGTTTGAAAGTAGGGCGCGACCGCTAATCTTGAGTATGTAAAATGCGAAACCATACCGCGAACCGTTCCGGCTCTGGTTTGGCTTTGGTGCGCATAATGTATATTATGTCAAATAAATGAAGTTTAGGAAAAGGCCTGAAGGAATACTCCAAGCCTTTGCGATTGGTGGGCGGTACTGGGTTCGAACCAGTGGCCCCTGCCGTGTGAAGGCAGTGCTCTACCGCTGAGCTAACCGCCCAATCAAGGGCGCGCATTTAATCATACGGATAGATATGAGGTCAATTTCTTTATAGGCTATACCCAACTATCGTAGAATGCGCACCTTCATTTCATGCCTCTTTATCTTTACAGGAAAGCAACATGACCGTCCGCACCCGTTTCGCTCCCAGTCCAACCGGTTACCTGCACATCGGAGGCGCACGCACTGCGCTGTTCTCTTGGGCTTATGCACGTAAGCATGGCGGCACGTTCATTTTGCGTATAGAAGACACTGATGTCGAGCGCTCAACACCGGAAGCTGTACAAGCCATTCTGGATGGCATGGCATGGCTCAAGTTGAATTATGACGAAGGCCCGTTCTATCAGATGCAGCGTATGCCGCGCTATAAAGAAGTTATCCAGCAGATGTTAGCCGCAGGTCAGGCCTATTATTGCTACACCACTCCAGCCGAATTGGATGCCATGCGCGAGGCACAGCGCGCTCGCAGCGAAAAACCCAGATACGATGGAACATGGCGTCCCGAACCTGGCAAGAACCTGCCGCCTGTTCCTGCTGATTGCAAACCCGTAGTGCGTTTCAAGAATCCGACCGAAGGTGTCGTCGCATGGAAAGATATGGTCAAAGGCCACATCGAATTCAGCAACTCCGAACTGGACGACCTCATCATCGCCCGCTCGGACGGCACGCCGACTTATAACTTTTGCGTGGTAGTGGATGATTGGGACATGGGCATCACCCAAGTGATACGCGGCGACGACCACGTTAACAACACGCCGCGCCAGATCAACATCCTCAAAGCGCTCGGCGCCACCGTGCCCGGTTATGCCCACCTGTCGATGATTCTCGGCGACGACGGTACTAAACTTTCCAAGCGCCACGGTGCAGTAAGCGTGATGCAATACGACGAAGACGGCTATTTGCCAGAGGCGGTCATCAACTATCTTGCACGTCTGGGCTGGTCGCACGGCGACGAGGAAGTATTTTCGGTCGAGCAATTCTGCGAGTGGTTCGATCTGGACCACATCACACCTTCCGCCGCGCAGTTCAACACCGAAAAACTGAACTGGATAAATAACCACTACCTCAAGCTGACTGACAATAATCAATTGGCTGAAATGGTGTGTCCACGTCTTGAAGCACGCGGAATCAAGGTTTCCGACAGCCCCGCACTGTCTGCCATCGTTGGCTTATATAAAGAACGTGTCGCTACACTGAACGAACTGGCCGATGCTGCGGAAGTGTTCTATATTGACCTGCACCCGGACGCTGCCTTGCTCGACGCGCAACTTTCTGCCGAGTCCATCCCTGCCCTGCGCGACTTGGCACAACAATTTGCAACTGTCGTATGGGAAACCGCAGCCATCAGCACAGCCATTAAAGAAGTGATCGGTAAGCATGGCTTGAAAATGCCCAAGCTCGCCATGCCGTTGCGCGTAATACTCACCGGACAAACACAGACACCATCCGTGGATGCTTTAGTGACGCTATTCACGCGTGAAATGGTGTTAGCGCGGATAGAAAAAAATCTCTCTAAAAAAACAGACTGACTTGCTTTACAAGGTCGGGGTGCATCACTATAATGCGCGCTCTTTTGAAGGTCGTCGGGGGTATAGCTCAGCTGGGAGAGCGCTTGCATGGCATGCAAGAGGTCAGCGGTTCGATCCCGCTTACCTCCACCAAAAAGAAAAGCAGTAACGAAGTCCCCATCGTCTAGAGGCCTAGGACACCGCCCTTTCACGGCGATAACACGAGTTCGAATCTCGTTGGGGACGCCACATTCAAGTTGCATGTTGTTTCCAAACGTTGCAATATCAGCGAGAAACCCAAAGAAACAAGCAATCCAAGCCCTTCTGGGCTTTTTTGTTGTTGCACGATGTTTGACAGGTCTGCGACATAAAGTGAAGCAATCGCTCAATTGATCCACCTTGTAGGTCGCCTTCGGGTCGATTGTGAGAGTTCACCAGTGTCAGCAATCGGGCAGTACAGGTTTTATGACGCCGGAAAATTTCCAATTCCATAAACCTGCCGTTCGCGAACTAGCGCAACCGACCCGTTGCAGCCATTCTGAATAACGAAAAGCAGTCGTTCAAAATTGCGATTTACACAACTTCGGACAAATTCGTACTTACAAGTCACCGCTACTTGCAGCCTTCATCATATCTTTCATTGCTTCCATAACATGTTCTGCGCTCTTGCGGGTTTCGATCGGCATTGCTTGAATCATCTTGATGTCCATCATCATGGAAATGATCCAGCGCTTGCCGTCCTTATCCTCGATCAGTGCGATGCGGCAAGGCATGTAGGCAATCATCTTTGGATCGGCGGCCAGCATTTTGTTGGCTGTCAATCCGTCACAGAAATTAAATATCTCAATGCGCTTGGAGGGCTTGCCGGTCAGCGCTTCTATTTCCTTGTAGAGCTGATTGACGCCGACGAACTTGAGGTTGTACTGGTTGGCGCGCAGCTTGAGCGATTCCACCGCGTCGTCGAAACTGACATTGTCCTGTATCCTGATTCGTGCGATCTGCAGTTTGACATCGGTATAGTCGATACTTGGGGCAGTCTCGGCAGACAGTGCAAATTGGGGAACAGACACCAACAAAAGCGCAATAATATATAGACGAAATATATTCATATCAAATTCCTTGTATCGATTTTAAATCATGCCTGGATTGCCGGCGACACCCTTGAGATGTGGTACATTCGGAGTGGTTACCTTGACCACCTTCTCGCTACGCAAATGTCTGGCAACCAGATCCCAGATCGGCTCGCCGCCCTTGTCTCGTGCCGCTTCCGAAACAGGTGCCCAGCCAGCAACCTTGTAGGTCTTGCTGGCATCCAGCAGTTTTCCGTCCAGACGCATATCCTGAATTCGATTGCCCATGGCTGCGTTTGGCTCGCAGGTGTATTCGAGTCCACCCACGCGCACCATATCGCCGCCCTGTTGGTAATACGGGTCAGGGTTGAACAAGTTATCGCATACGTCTTCCAGAATCGTCTTGATCTGGACCCCGGTCATTTCGGTCAGTGTGGTGTACGGATAGGTAATCGCCGTCTGGTTGAGTACATCTTCCATAGTGATGGATGAGCCCGGCAACAGCGAGGTACCCCAGCGGAAGCCCGGCGAGAAAGCGATGGGCGCGTCCTTCTCTTTCATCAGTGCATCGAGTATCACCTGATCGAAACTGCCGTTGAAATTGCTTCGGCGATACAGCAGGCCGTCGGTCGTCGCCAGTTTTTCGGAGAGTTTGCTTTCGTAAGGTGCACGATGTTTTTGTATCAGCGCGGACATGCTCTTGTCTGCCGCAAGCAGATTGGAGAATACCGGCAGCAGCTTGTAGCGGAAGTCGGTCACCTTGCCAGCCTTGACCTCGAAGTCCAGCACGCCGAGGAACTTGCCGTTGGAACCGGCATTTGTCACCAGCGTCGTGCCGCCGCGATTCTTCACTGGGATCGGCACCGGGATACCATCATGCGTATGGCCGCCGAGAATGGCATCCAGGCCGATGACACGCGATGCAAGCTTGAGATCGACGTCCATGCCGTTATGCGAAAGCAGCACCACGACCTGCGCGCCATTTTTGCGCGCGGCGGCTATGGTTAGTTGCAGATTCTCCTCCTGTATTCCGTATGACCACTCCGGCACAAAATAGCGGGGGTTGGCGATGGTGCTGTAGGGGAATGCCTGACCGATGATCGCCACCGGGACACCGCTCATTTCTCTAATGACGTAAGGTTTGAAGACTGGATCGCCGAAGTCTGTGGTCTTTACATTCTGCGCAACCACATCCATCTTGCCCTTCAATGCTCCCTCTTCCGTATCCTTGATGCGTTGAGCACCATATGTGCATTCCCAGTGCATGGTCATTATGTCCACACCCAATTCCAAGCATGCATCGATCATGTCCTGGCCGTTGCTCCACATGGCTTGGCCGGTACCTTGCCATGTATCTCCGCCATCTAGTAACAAAGCATTGGGGCGCGATGCGCGGATCTGTTTGATAAGCGTCGCCAAATGGGCGAAACCGCCCACTTTGCCGTAGGTGCGAGCCTCCTCGACGTAATTAAGGCTGGTATAGGCATGTGCTTCGACCGTGCCAGGCTTGACGCCGAAATGCTTGAGCAGCGCGCTGCCAACCAGATGTGGCGGCTGGCCGCTCATCGTACCGACGCCAAGATTGATATCCGGCTCGCGGAAATACATCGGATTGAGTTGCGCGTGAGTATCGGTGATGTGAAGCAGGCTGACATTGCCGAACTTCGGCAGGTCGTACAGATGTCCAGTATCACTGGCGGCATAGTTCACGCCGCTCTTCAACAGGAACCCTCCTGCCGATGCGATAGCCAGCATTTGGAGAAACTCGCGGCGATTCATGTCCATGGAATTTCCTTCTCGAATAACATGCCCGGTAGATGCGCAGGTTTTTTGTAGAGGACTTTCGAAGTCCTGCTTTTCACCTTGCGGTGAGAAGCAGGTCAGTGAAGATTATTTATTAACCGGCGATTCAGGATCCATCAGCAAAGCCACCAGATCCTTAATCTGCGCTTCCGACAAAATACCCATGGATCCAAATCGGGGCATATTGGAGCAGGCAATGTAGGCCTTCACGTTGTAGATATGTCCATAGGCACGGCGCTCTGACTCTTCACGCGAGCCGTGTTTCTTGGCGTAATTCAGCAGGCTGGGACCTATCGTGCCATAAGCGATTTCCTTGGATGAAAGCTGATGGCAGTTATAGCAATTGCCACCGGCCGGTTCGTCCGCCTTGTCACTCCAAGTCATTCCCTTGCCGCTCTGTGCCAGCTTTTCACCGGCTTTCCAGTCGCCCACGAAGTTCCCGTCTGCTGGCCATTTGATGGACTTGAGCTGCTTTTCCTCCAGATTGACCTTTGTGCGGTTCGGCATGTCGTTTGTACCATCCGGCATGTCGTCCCTATATTTGCTGCATGCTACCTGCAACTCATCCTGATTCACGCGATCGGCCTTGGCGATGCCCTTGTCGCGAAAATCGCGCTTGATGATTGCAGCAGTCTTAGCGTCGAGGTACGGGCTTTTCGAATCAGCCTGAACAGGCATGGCGGTAGCCAGGCTCAGCGTTATTGTCATACCGAATATAAGTTTTGCGTTCATATTTGTCATCTCCTAGCGTTTCAGACCCGGACCTGCATACTCGGCACCATTGGCATTGACTGCCGAATACATGGTCAAAGCGATAGTCGCTTCTGAAGCAAACTTGGGCTCTGGGAAACGTTGCTGACGGAAGCAATCATTCAGGCGCCACTCGAAGGAACGAGTCAAACCTTGCGAAACGCGATACGCTGGCCAACTGGTATAAGCCGCCTGCGCATCCTTCGCGACATTCAGGTTGGGCAAATCCTGCATGCGGATGCGCACACCGCTGGTGGCATGGCAGGTTGAGCAGGAAAAGTCATACGGCCCTGCACGATAATTGAAGATGCGCTTACCGATTTCGTAAGCCTCCTTTTCCTTAGGATGCTTGACTGAAACAGCCATCTTGATGCCCTTGGATTGGCCCACCACGTAGGTCGCTAAGGTAGAGATATCTGAATTTTTCTGTTCCGTGCTGAACGGTTTGGCGGCGATTTCCTCCTCAGGTATGCCCTGCAGTGTGTTCATGCAAGTCATCAAGCGCGATTCCAGATCCTGCACTCTATCGGTGTCCTTGAAGTAGCGCGGCATTTCTGCGTAAGCTCCCTTCACAACACCCGAACCTTTTCCCAGATCACACTTTTCCAAGGATGCATTTTTCGGTCCGCCAGGTTTTTTCCACAATTCTTCGCCAGCCATTTCATCAAAATCAGCAGGATTGCCATCGCTGATCATTTCCCGATATTGCGCGATGCGGTCCGAGTCTGAAACCCCACCCTCAGCCGCTATCGCTACATAGCTTGTCGCCAATGCCAGTAGCATCACTACCTTACTTACGTTGCTGGTGTTCATCTAATATCTCCTCCCAGAAAATACAGCCTCAACAGTTGCACTCAGCCCTATTGAACTGGTTGTGATCAAGCGGAAATTGCAGTCTCATCAGAGCGTGTATCACCCTTGTTATCCACCCAACTGATTGTGATCTTGTCTCCTGCTACGCCTCCCTTGAAGCGGAATACCAAGTACGGATTCTTGGAAACGGATTGACCGAACTGCGCCTCCAGTACGGTGCGCCCGTTATGTTGCGCTTTCACTTCAGTGATGAAACAGGCAGGCACCAAATTGCCGTCTGCATCTTTACGCAAGCCGGTTTCCATTTCGTGTTGCATCAGAATCTTGACTTCGGTTACGCCGTCTTTGACTGCGGCGCGAATCTTCATTGGGTTGCCCATATTCATTTCACCTCTATTCGTTTGATTTGTGCCTGGAGATTATTTAGCCGCCACAGCCGCCAGCCGTCACTTTGACTTCTTTTGCAGTCCGATAGAATTTACCGTCCGCTTTTACCAGCGCTACAACGTTCGCTGTTTGCCCCATCTTGACGCGAGTGGTAACCATATATTCTGTCCCCTCTGGGAAAATAAAATTGGCTGCCATTACATTTGGATTCTTGTCCACGAAGATGGAAATCTGTTCGACTTTGGGCAGCGAGCTGACCACAGTGACCGGAACGATGGCGCCGTTCTCAGCGATTTCAGGCACGGTCAGATGAATAAAGACCGAGTTGTTCTCCGGTGACATAGCACCCATTGCGGCGAGTGCATCATCCATCGTCTTGGACGTAAAGGCGGGTTTGTTCCAGTCCGCAAGCGCAATACCGGATTTCAATAAGCCGAATGCGCCGAATAGTGCCAGCAGCCCAAAACTGCCACCTGCCTTGAGTGCATTGCGGCGCTCCATGAGGATCACTTCTTGTCCTGTTCTATTTGTCATCCTTAATTCCCCCGCTAGAAAATTTACTGTTGTAAAAAATGGCCATTCTCGACCCGCTTCTGTCAGGAAATACCAATCTGGAATGGAACGTTGCGGCCGCCCTCTCATGGAGATTTCACACAATGCCTCGCCAACAGCGACGGTTGCAAGATAAGGTATCGATGCATAGAAATATATTGGCATGTTCTAGTAACTGACTACGCACAAGTGCGTAGTGACGGTATAGATGATTTCAGACGGGTATAATTTAAATGAGTCATTGCCCCGAGGTTGAAAGGTCTTTGTTCATGTTTTGCATCTGCACCTTTGCTCGCTTCGTTCTGGTGGCTTTTCTGATCACTTACACAGCGTGCGCCACTTCTGCTGAAGTAACCACAGTTCGTATTGGTGTGCTGTCCTATCGTGAACTGGACGGTGAGGTCGTCAATTGGCAGGAAACCCAGTCACGGCTTGCAACGGCGATACCGGGATACCGTTTCGAACTCAGGTCGCTGGATGGCAAGAGTTTGCATGACGCAGTACAAAAAGGTGAACTGGGGTTCGTGCTAACCAATAGCAGCCAGTATGTTTCGCTTGCGACAGAATTCGGCATCCAACGCATTGCCACTATCATACTGCCCGAAGCAGCATCGCCAGATAAGGCTCTTGGCTCGACGGTGCTGACGCTGGCTGGCCGCAACGACATCAACCAACTCGCTGATTTGCGCGGCAAGCGCATTGCGATAGTAGCCAATGATGCTTTCGGCGGTTATATCGCTGCAGCACGCGAATTGTTTGGCGTTGGCGTGGATCTTGAAGCCGGAGACGCCCATCTGGTATATGTGGGTTTTCCTATGCCCAAGGCTATTGAGGCCCTGCGCACAAACAAGGCTGATGTAGCCATCGTTCGTACCTGCCTAATCGAGCACTTGGCAAAACAGGGCAAGCTACAGCTTGCCGATTTTAAAGTGGTATCTCCCCGTCCTGTGTCCGGCTTCAAATGTGTCTCATCAACACAACTCTACCCTGACTGGCCTTTGGCTGCTGCACGAGACACAGATCAGAATCTTGCCAAGAAGGTAGCCGTCACACTGTTTTCTATGCCTCCTTCAAACATGGGACTGTCTTGGAGTATCCCTGCTGACTACCAATCAATAATGGAACTCGATCATGAACTTATGATCGGCCCTTACGCCGACCTAAGAACCACCAGTTTGCGAGGGCTGATAAAAAACTATCGTGCTTACTTGCTGATCGCGCTATTCATTGTCATCGGCGTTTCAATTCATTTCATTCGGGTTCAGATTCTGGTTAAGCGACGTACAATCGAGCTAAGAGAATCCAAGGCGAATGCCTACGAACTGCAAAGAAAGACCGAACATATGGCACGGCTCTCCATTCTGGGAGAGATGACTAGCTCCTTGGCGCACGAACTCAATCAGCCGTTAGCAACGATTGCCACCTATGCTCAGGGGCTGGAAAGGAACTGCGCCTCCGGTCAGGTTAATGTCGACATGGTCACTAGGGTGAACAGGGAGATCGTCGCTCAAACTATGCGTGCGGATAAAGTCATCCGCCAAGTGCGCGCCTTCGCTCGCAAGCGCATGGAGGCCAGCGAACTTCGCCCGATAGCCGAAACAGTCAATGAGGCTATCGACATCTTCTCGACCATGTTGCCGGGCTCACCGCCTGTAACGTTAGTCAATCGCCTGCCGATCGGCAAGATGCTCAAGGCCGATCATCAACAGGTACAGCAAGTGTTGATCAACCTAATGAAGAACGCTGCCGATGCCATGATTCGTCTTTCCCCGGAAAACCGCATGATCGACATCATCCTCGATCGAACCAATAACGACCTGACCATTGCTGTTTCCGATCATGGCCCTCAAATTTCTGCCGATACGCTGCACCATTTGTTCGAGCCATTCTTTACCACCAAACCGGATGGCCTCGGTCTTGGGCTTGCCATCTGCAAGAGTATCGCCGAAGCACACAGTGGCAAACTAAGCGTTCATCCTCGCGACCCGGCACCCGGGCTCGTTTTCCAACTCAATCTGCCGGAATACCGAAATGACGAATGATTGCCTGTCCCCACAAGTTGTAGTTGTTGATGATGACGCAGCGCTGCGAGAAGCTCTGGTGTTTCTGCTTGAGTCAGTCGGCTGGCATGTCGTCGCCTACGACTCGGCAAAATCCTTCTTGGCTGCTTTGGATGAAGTTACACATCCCGGATGTCTGATCCTGGACATTCGCATGCCGTTGATGAGCGGCTTGGAGTTGCAACGAACACTCAACGAAAGGAACGTACAACTGCCGGTCATTTTCCTCACTGGCCATGCTGATGTCACAATCGCCGTTCAAGCCATGAAGTTCGGTGCAAGAGACTTCATCGAGAAACCGTTCAAGGATCAAACGTTGCTCGATGCTGTCAGTCAGGCCGTGAGGCATGACCTTATGCGGCAAAAAGAGAACGCCACGAAGTCGATGCTGTCCGAACGCCTGAGTAAGCTTACCTTGCGCGAGATGGAAGTCGCCCGGCTCGTAGTCGAAGGTTTGCCCTACAAGGCAATCGGAATGCGGCTCTATATCTCCGAACGAACCGTTCAGGTGCATTGCCAGAATCTGAAATCGAAGCTTGGTATTAATTCCGCCGCAGAACTGACGCAGTTGTTGCTTCAGTTCAACGACGCCAAGGACTTATGACACATTTTCTACAAGTGATGCTATCCCCTATGTCAAGTCGGCAAAAGCTGATTCAGTTGCCGATAAATAAAAAGATCCAAAGCAGCAATCCTTTCTGAGTCCAATTACCAAATTGGAAGGCAACTCTAGATGGCAGCTTATGGCACGCCACTCATAGCACCATGCTACCGCAAAGCGGCCATTGGCTGACATATGGCGCGCGAGTTTGCGACTGGCCGGAAGGTCAGCCGAAAACCCATTGCTTATATCTCGGTTTGTTCGGAAATCTCCAGCGCATCGTCAACTTCAATGCCCAAATACCGCACTGTGCTTTCCAGCTTCGAGTGGCCCAGCAACAGTTGCACTGCCCGCAGGTTTTTGGTTCGCCGGTAGATCAGAGTTGCCTTGGTTCGGCGCATCGTATGTGTGCCATAGACGGTGGAATCAAGACCAATAGCGGCGACCCATCGATGAACGATCCTGGCGTATTGCCGGGTTGAAACATGCGGAGAGTTTTGCAGCCGACTTTGGAACAAGTACTGTTCCGACTTCAGACTGGCCTTGGCAATCCATGCGGCAACCGCATTTCTGGTATCTTCCGTCAGTTCAAACTGCACCAGCTTCTGCGTCTTTCGTTGAATGACCATTGCCCGACTCAACATCTGGTTGCCGTGAGCAACGTCCCTGACTCGTAGGTTGACCAGATCACAACCTCGCAGCTTGCTGTCGATGGCCAAGTTAAACATTGCCAGATCATGGATACGTTTGCCGAGTTGCAAATGAATATGAATAACCCAGATGTCCTTCAGTTTCAGTGGTGGCTTCTGCTCGATCAGTTTGCCTTTATTCCAGGGTTCACGGGATTGAGTGATTTTCATTTCAGACTCCTTGTGATTGAACGGAATCTGATTTTGCGGCTTGGCTTCGCTACTGTCGGCGTCCGCTTTGGGATACCTTTACGCTATGCGTGCTCCGTGCCATAAGCCGCCAATACTTACTAACAAGGATGTGCAAGGTTGCCACATTTGACGCAACTGGTGCACGACCAAGTGTACGTATCACTTAGCTTCAACGCGCGCAATCCGTACAATTTCTTTAGCGATATCTTCCGGGGACAGGACAAAATCGATACACCCGCTTTCAATTGCGCTCTCGGGCATGTCTAGCTGTTTCGCCGTACTAAGCTTCTGCGCGATTGTAATGTCGCCTATTTCCTGGATGCCGCACAACGCTGCTGCCCCGTCGCCATCGTAGCCCGAGACAATAATTGCAATAAGCTTGCCGTCCCAGTATCTGGTCAGTGAACGCAGGAATACCGTGATTACGTCAGGCCAGCCCCGAGACTTAGATATCGGCTTGAGAAGGAACTCTCCATTGAGGACGTGTAAATCCCGATTTTCGGGGATGATAAATACATGGTTAGGTTCGATTAGCAAACTTTCCGTAATCAGTTCAACCGGCATCGTTGTGAATCGGGGAAGAACCTCATGGAGATGGGTAGGCATACTTGTGATGTGATTTACGATGACGATGGTCACTCCCATATCAGCCGGAAGATTTTGCAATAACCGAATATACGCGTCGAGGCCACCGGCCGAACCGCCGACGCAAACTATAGGAAAATCCTGCTGCTGCGGACCCGCTTTAATAGACATCTTCATTATCTTTAACATCGCCAACGATGATGGAACTTATGGATATAAGATTTTCGACGCAAAGAATCAAATTGCCAGAATCATTTTGTTCCGCACCCCCACTGTTTTAAGAATAATAAATATTCAATAATCGTTCTGTCTGCTGGCGTGCTTAGGGAATTCTTGTTTAGATAATTCGATTGAACATCTCTTATAGTTCGACCACATTTGGCGGACACTCTAAACGGCGCACCGGTAATTCAGGCAGGAACAATTGATTTTTTTAGATTAAAAGTTCGTTACCACACAGACCGGTGGCAACACGAAGTTCAATCTTCAGTTCCAACAGGAATAGCCTGTCAACTTGGATGAAGGGGTACGAACATGAACAAGAATCAAGTCAAAGGAGCTGTAAAAGACATCGCCGGTAAGGTGCAGGAAGAAGCGGGGAAACTGGCCGGCAGCAAAGAACAGCAAGTCAAAGGCCTCAACAAACAAATTTCAGGAAAAGCCGAAAAAGCCTACGGTGATGTAAAAGAAGCAGCCAAACATGCATGAAGTTTGAACGTGATACCAAATGACCCCTGTGCGGGGTCATTTGCATTCCATCATCAGGAGAGATAAACAATGAAACTCAAAAATACAATCACCACAGCCATAGTCATGAGCGCGTTCATTGTAGCGCTGGCTGGTTGCCAGAAAGAGGCTGGGCCGGCAGAGAAGGCCGGCAAGACAGTCGACAATGCAACAGAGAAAGCCGGACAACAGATTGAAAAAGCGGGTGACAACATCCAGGATGCAGCCAAAGGCAACAAGAAGTAAGTGCCTAGCAAAACAAGCATAAGTGGATTGTTAAATGGCAATACGCTACGGCGCTGGCATATGCGCCGGATACTGCATCGCAATCAGATACCCCATCACATATGGAGCAGTGCGACGCGCCGTATTGCAGTACTGCGGGGGCTGGATGCAGTTCAAATGGCGCGTTTACGCGAACTGACGACATGGTTCCTGTACAGCAAGTCGATCAACGGTGCGCAAGGCCTGAATGTGACGCTGACGATGCGCGTAGTGGTGGCTGCTCAGGCCTGTCTGTTGATCTTAAATCTGGATATTGATTGCTTTGATAACTGGGTCGAAGTCATCCTCTATCCGGGCGCGTTCCGAATCAATCATGAGCAGGCGGATGCCAATGGCCTTGTACAAAACGAAGCCAGTGTTTTAACCGGTGAGTCATGGTTGCGCGGTCCTGTGATCTTGTCTTGGGATGACGTGGAACGGGATAGCTTTCATCCGCAAGCTGGCCACAATGTCGTATTGCACGAGTTCGCACACAAGCTGGATGGCCTCAATGGGGTAATGAATGGCATGCCGCCGTTGCGTCGCGGCATGAACCGGAATAGATGGGCCGAGGATTTCAATAAATCATACGATGAGCTAAGCCTACGGGTGTCCGCTGGAAAATCGGCCTTCATCAATCCATATGCCACTACCAGCCCGGTGGAATTCTTTGCGGTCGTGAGCGAGTATTTTTTTACTGCTCCGGCGATTTTGAAAAAATGTTGTCCCGCTGTCCACAGGCAACTGACGCAGTTTTACCTGCAGCCCGTTTTGCGTTGATCCTCTTTGTTTGCGTACGGCAACGTACGGAAAGATTCAAGACAAATCCCTATCGTGAATCAGTAAGCCAAAGGTTGGCTTGCGACGGTATGGTGATCTGAAAATGACATGAAAGATGCCAGAAATGGCAAATAATAAAGAAATGGGACATATTTATTTGCCTCTTGCCGCTGTTGCCGGTGAAGCTGCCGCGATCGAAGCTCTGGTTGGCGCCGTCGGTGCTGGCCCTGTTAGTAGCCTCCTAGCCGGCGTATTGAAGGCGTCCTTGACCCGTATAGCCCGGCGCCTTCATCGATAGCAGCGCAGGCCGGCGAATTCAAGCGTTCACGTCCGCTATTTTGGAAACGCGAATGACCGTTTCGAGAGCACGCAGTCGCGTTTCGAGAAAGCCGCCGTTCGTGATGATTCCCGCGCCTATGGCAGGTGACGATTCCATACCGGTCGTTGGCCCATCTGGATGCCACCGGCAGCTATGGCCGAACAGCAGAACTCTCTGCTTCCACAAAATCCTGTCCAACTCAAGCGGAACTGGCACGCCATCGCGATGCATGGCTACCTGGTTACCAAATGATCAATGTGCGGTTACGCACAGACGCAAACGACAAGTTCCAATAAAGTTACTGTAATTACATACCGTGCTTAGCGTATTGCAGATACCCGAGTATCAAATATAACGAAACAATAAATCGGGCATTAATTGCAATGAGCGATCAAGAGAAGGCTATGGATTCGGCAGCAATAATCTAGCTTCTTGGCACTTAATATAAACCGACCCGTTAAGGTGCACCCATGGATCAATCTGAGCTTATTGAAAAAGTTGCAAAGGAGTTGGGCATATCGAACGCTCTGTCGCAGCGGTTGCTGAGGTCAACACTGCGGGAGATTCGTGACCTGCTCCGGGTTGGACACGCGGTAACCATTCCCCACCTTGGCACCTTCGACACGGCGACGTACGTGGAGCACCGCGGTTATCGGCCAGCCAGTCATGACTTTGCGATTTTCCCAAAACGGCGCGTGCCCGTGTTTCGCACGGGTACATTGCTCCGTGAAGAAGTTTACGATGTCGAATCGGACGAAGCAGGTGCGCCGACATGAGCGACGACAACAAGATAGCGCTCCACTCCTTTGCGGCGCTGGTGGCCAAGCGTGCCAAGGTCAGCAATGTCGAAGCAGACACCTTTATCCACCAATTCGCGAAGACCATGAGTGAGGAATTGGAGACGGGCGGCGAGATTCCTCTGTATCACTTTGGCCGTTTCCATACGACCCATGTCGATGAACAGACGGGGCACGATCCCAACTCCGGCGCGCCGTTAACGATTCCTGAGCACTCGCGTGTCCACTTTCGCCCCTACAGCGCATTGCGTTTCGCGGTCAACGCGCCTTTCCGTCAGTTGCGAATCAAGGAACTCACTCCGGACAAAACAGCTTGGCGTACCAGAACCGGCGCCTGGATCTTGCTGGTGCTGCTTGTATTGCTGCTGATCGTGCTTGGCATCAGGGCAAAGAGTGGGACATCCACCCAGGATGCGTCCGTGGTGCCGCCCGAGATGCCATCGAATCAAGCCGTAGTAGCGCACACCGACCAAACTCCCGCTACAGGCGTGCCCGCAATCGTCCTCGCTTCTCCCGTAGAACCGGAAACCACGCCGACGGCAATCGCAGCGGCGACAAAGGTTATCGTGTCGCCCGGCGATACGTTGTGGGCGATTGCTGCGACCAGATTGGGCGATTCCTATTGGTGGCCGGTAATCTATGCGGAGAACAGACCTGAGTTGACCCGCCGAAACCCGGACCTGATCGATAGCGGGATCACACTACGGATACCCGCTCTGGCCGGTAGCGTGAACAGTCCCAATGTCGCGGATCTTCGTCTGAAAACGAACAGTTACCAAATGGTGGCCGACGATTACCGGAAAATCGGCAATCCTCGAGCCGCAGAGTATGAGAAGGTCGCTGCTCGCTGGTCTAAAGAATAATCGGGTAGCGTAGATCAGCCTTGTGTTTGTCCTCCCTCATTAAACCGTACATTCTGGGCGAACTAATTGCGTATGGCAATTCATCGGTCATTGCTGCCGGTGGCATCTAGATCGGCCAACGGCCGGTATGAAATCGTCACCAGTCATAGGCAAAGGAATCATTGCACGACCTGCCCAAAGCCCGCAAATGTGCTCTAATGGTTGATGGTCGCCCCCCTGTTACGGCAACTCTCTCGATCTCTCCGGTGTCGTAATTTGAGAAATAGGCCCGACCATTTGATAGAGTGACGTTAAACGCTCCACCAACGTTAGCCAGCTTCGTGATTGTTCTCTATGTTCCCGAGCTTCCAGTAGTGCCACTCCCCCTCCACAAGAAACGAGCAAATCGGCGGCAACAATCAAATAAAACAGCGACTGAACCACTCGCTTTGAGCTTCCCCTTTGGATATCAAGTTTTCGACATCCTCCTTGTTCTGTGCGAACTAATCATTATTTTTCCGCATTCTACTCTGCGCGATTATTAAACCATCCCAAACTAAATGCTGAACAACAGAGCTGGAGGACAACTGTGAATGACTGGTTTGCGTCAGTCACACGGTTCAATATACTGCCCGAAACAGGTCATTGGTAAAAACAAATTTTCATTGCTGCATAGCGGACGGTCGCAATGGGTAGAAAGTAACTCAAAGATTCTATGATTCAGGTCAAGCATTTTGACAGGCGTGCTGGATCGAATTCCGTGTTGTATGTTTACATCGACCAAGCAATGCGAGCGATTCGACGCGCCAAAATGACGAGAGACGCAGTAGTGGATAGTCCCTTTGCTCTGTAATGGTCGAAGAGTGGCTTCCAGGCTTTGTTCTTCTTAGCCGACATTGCCGCCACGTAGAATAATCGACTTAGCTCAGACGGGCCGCGTTTGGAGAGGCGCCGTTTACCGCGATGCTTTCCAGAGTCATCAGGTCGAGGATCCAAGCCAGTGAACGCAACGAAGGCATCAGCACTCTTCAGAGGCACACGTTCGAGGGTGTTAATCAGTGCCGCACTGACATCCCAATGTTCGCCACCCTACAGAATTTGCGGTGAGGCAGGTGTATGGTGGTTCTTGATCGGTGTCGGATGCGACGTTATTGACGAACTATTTATCAGTAGGCATTCACCCCCGACGAGCCCGAGCAGTTGCCGTCCAATGGCTATAACAAAGTAACCATTCCACAGCATTTGCGTTCGTTAACAACCTAGTTTAATTCAAGTTGATGCGCACTGGCATCATGGGAAAGCGGTTATGAATATTTCGCCTGTCATTTCTTCTTCAATCGTACAAACCGGCCTTGTTTCTACGGCCAGCGCCCAACCTGTTGCCTATTCGATCAACACACCCACGACGACAAGTGCGAGCATTGTCGATATTTCAGAGCTGGGCAAATTGCTTTCGGCAGCCTCAATATTAGAGAATGGAATGTCGCAACCAGCCGCGACTAGCCAAAGTGGCTTTCCCACTGTCATTGCCACCTCACAACTCTTTGTTGACGTCTTCAATAGCTATCTACAAAGTGATTCCAACACCTTGCAAAGTCCGTCAGGCGAATCGCTCGGCAGTCTGTTTGTGCAGGTGCTGGACTCGCAGGCGACTACGGGATTCGGCAATGGGAAATCGATCCTTGCCCGCCTGGCAGAGGTCGGCATCAACTATCAGGCTCCTTCGATTCTGAACGATACAGGTCAGATGACTATCGACATCAAGTCGCTGCAATCCGCATTCAACGCCGACCCAGTCGGAACTTCCTCGCTACTGGAGCAAGCGATTCAATCAATTGAACCGCTCGCCACGCTTGCCACGACTACATTAAACGGGGTTCTGGCGACGGCGACGGCTGCGACTACAACTACGACCACGCCAACAGCTGCGACAACGACTGCGACAACGATACCGCTATTAACCGCGACCGCATCTCTAGCTGCAACCGAGCAGCTTGCCACGACGGCGCAGCCAACTGTGACCGAGTTGCCAACCACGACAACGCAAGCAACTACGACAACACCGTTGGCAGCAACAACGACAGCCGTCGCAACTGCGTTACCAACAACAATAACTCAATTAACTACGGGGGTCGCGGTAGCACCAACAGCCGAGACCGCGACCGTCACACCTACTGCGGCAATGACGACAGCCACGGTACAGCTATTAAATGCAATCGCGTCTCTTACTGCCGCAGAGCCGCTCGCGACGACAGCGCAGCCAACTACGACCGTGTTGCTTTCCGCCACCAATTCGTTAACTACGCCCGAATCTATAGTTACTCTAATCGCGACTGAACAGTTAGTTGCTGCCGAGTTGCTTTCCGCCACCGCGCCACTAACCACGACGGCGCAGCCAATTGCGCCCGAGTTGCCAACAACGACAACGCCTTTGGCAGCGACAACGCCAATAGTTGCGACAGAGCTGCCAGTCACGGCAGCGCTTCCAACAACAACTACGCAATTAACCACGACAGTCGCGGCTGCGCCAGCAGCAGGGGCCGCGACCGTCGCACTGCCCGCGACACCCTCGAATTTCGTTGGCCCGATCATCGTTGCAATCAACCCCACCACTGCGGCAGCCATTGCGGCCTATCACTTGGTAGATGGCATTTTCGACACCGGGATGCCCCATGTCGATGGGCATTCAACCGCTGCTAATACTTATAGCGAAATCTGGGCAGTTGCGAAGATACGACCAGTCAAACTGGATCTTCATGCTATGAGTGCTTTTCAACGCCAGCACCAAACAAATTTACTATAATTTCTATAGGGGCTATTTATGTATAAAACGACTCTCACTGTTTGCGCGAGCAAAATTATCCAGGATGTCACATCTAATGCGGTATCGATCATAGATGTATTTGAAGAATTCAATGCGCCAGGACTTCCATTCGTAATACCTGGTTTGAGTATATTATGGACAATCGAACGTGAGGCAGTAGACCCTCCTACACTAGTTGGGCATATTCGAATCCTGCAGGAACAAGAGCTGGGCATTTACCCGGTCAACATTGACTTTAAAGGCTCACTCCGAACCAGAAGTATATTGGTAATCAGAGGACTCGTAATTGCGCACTTAAGTGACCTTAAAATTGAATTTAAATTAAATGAAGAGTTAATAACAACTCTATCGCTTCCGATAAAAACAACTCCACACTTAGCCCTGGGGCACGTTGGCCATTATTGAAGGGAGCGGTCACAGATGCAAGGCTTTCCGTCTATCCCCTCGCAAGCGAAGTCAGCCATCCAACTACCGTTGTTTGGCCGGGACTTCCTTGCTTTACCCAGTGTTTGTTTGAGTGCGCCGAATGTGCCCGGGTCGTTGTAATCACCGGAAACATACTGCAGCAATGAAAGCAAGTGATCGAGGGCTGCCCGGTCATCAATCTTGCCGGCTTGCCGGATGCTGTCCCGCATCCGGTTGCTGCGCTGGCGCCGCCAGCGCAGCACCAACTATGGTTTGTGCTTCTTCCAGGATGCGGCGCAGATGATCCTCTCCACAAAAGCTCTCGGCATAGATCTTGTAGATGTCTTCGGTGCCGGATGGACGAGCCGCAAACCATCCGCTTTCAGCCAATACCTTCAAACCGCCAATAGGGGCGCCGTTGCCTGGAGCTTGGGTGAGGATGCTCTGGATTTTTTCGCCCGCCAGCTCCGCAGACAATACCTGATGCGGTGACAGTTTTGCCAGTCTTTGCTTTTGTTCCGGAGTCGCTGACGCCTCGACACGATCGTAAACAGGTTCGCCGAACTCGCGCGCAAAATCAGCGTAGATTTCGCCGGGATCGCGGCCCATGCGCGCGGTGATCTCCGCCGACAGCAAAGCCGGAACGATGCCGTCTTTGTCCGTCGTCCAGACACTGCCATCCAGACGCACAAAGGAGGCGCCCGCACTCTCTTCGCCGCCAAAGGCCAGCGAGCCGTCGAGCAAGCCATTCACAAACCACTTGAAGCCGACCGGTACCTCATACAGCTTGCGGCCGAGCTTCGCCGTGACGCGATCGATCATTTGGCTGCTGACGACCGTCTTGCCTACCGCCGCATCCTTGCGCCATTTAGGGCGATGCTGAAAGAGGTAGAAAATGGCGACTGCAAGGTAATGGTTGGGCGGCAGCAAGCCCGCATTACGTGTGACGATCCCGTGCCGATCATGGTCGGTGTCGCAAGCGAAGGCGATGTCATAGCGATCCTTGAGGTCTATCAGGCTCTGCATTGCGTAGGACGAGGACGGGTCCATGCGTATCTGGCCGTCCCAATCGACCGTCATGAAGCGGAAGGTCGGATCGACGACTTCGTTCACCACCATGAGATTCAAACCATAGCGCTCGGCAATCGGTCCCCAATAATGAACGCCGGCGCCACCAAGTGGATCCACGCCCATACAGATGTTCGCGCCGCGAATCGCATCCATATCGAGCACGCTGCCAAGATCATTCACGTAAGTATTGAGATAGTCGTGTTTGTGCGTGGTGGTTGCGTGCAGCGCTTTTTGGAAAGAAATTCGTTGCACACCCTTCAGGCCGTTTTCCAGAATCGCGTTGGCATGGGCTTCAATCCATCCGGTGACTTCGTTGCCCGCCGACCCGCCGTTGGGCGGGTTGTACTTGAAGCCGCCATTGTCCGGTGGATTGTGCGAAGGCGTGATGACTATACCGTCCGCCATTCCTTGGTCGCGGCCGCGGTTGTATGCAAGTATCGCGTGAGAAATCACCGGAGTAGGCGTGTATTCGTTGTTGTCCGCAATCATGACGTCCATGCCGTTGGCCGCCAGCACTTCGAGCGCGCTGGCACACGCCGGTTCAGAAAGCGCATGCGTGTCAATGCCGAGAAACAGCGGACCGCTTATACCCTGACGCTTGCGGTAGTCACAAATAGCCTGACTGATGGCAAGCACATGCCATTCGTTAAAGCTGGTTTCGAACGCGGAGCCACGATGGCCCGAGGTGCCGAACGCGACTCTTTGTCCGGGCAGCGCAGGATCCGGCATATTGCTGTAGTAGGCCGTGATGAGTCTCGGTACATTGACCAGCATTGCTGGTGTGGCCGGCTTGCCTGCCAGCGGGCTTACCAAGCGCTCTGTCGCACTCATGCCGCTACTCCTCGTTTTTTCCAACCCGTTTAACAGCCGCAAGGCACCTTGCGGCTTAATCGTGATGACCTATTCAACACCGGTGTTTTGCTACTCTCACAACCGGAAAATTATGCGAAATTCTTCGCCGCAAAATCCCAGTTCGCCAAATGATTGATGAAGTTCTCAACGAACTTGGCGCGCAGGTTTCGGTAGTCGATGTAATAAGCATGTTCCCACACGTCCACGCACAGCAGCGCCTTGTCACCCGTGGTCAGAGGCGTACCGGCCGCACCCATGTTGACGATATCCACCGAACCATCTGCCTTCTTCACCAGCCAGGTCCAGCCGGAGCCGAAGTTGCCCACGGCGGAGGTCACGAACGCCTTCTTGAACTCGTCGTGGCTGCCCCACTTCTTGTTGATGGCATCGGCCAGTTTGCCGGAAGGAGCGCCGCCGCCGTTCGGTTTCATGCAGTTCCAGAAAAAGGTATGGTTCCACACTTGCGCGGAGTTATTGTAAATTCCACCGGAAGATTTCTTGATGATGTCTTCCAGCGCAGAACTCTCGAATTCGGTACCCTTGATCAGTTTGTTAAGATTGGTCACGTAGGCCTGATGATGCTTGCCGTAGTGGTACTCGAGTGTTTCCTTGGATATGTGGGGTTGCAGCGCATCCATCGCATAAGGCAGTGGGAGCAGGGTATGTTCCATTTATTTTCTCCTTGGTAAAAACTTTAAGGGGTCGTGAAGTGCAGCCATATCTGCAGCGGCAAACCTAATCACTTTAGAAATTATCACTTGCACACAAAATGTTGTACGTACGCTGGCGTACGTAATGCAGAAAAATGTGATTGCCAGCAAATATGTGCCAACATGACCAGCGCAGCAGCCAGATGGTCGCAAGCGTGATGCACAATCCGGGTACCATCTTCAGGCCGGTCCGTTCAAACAGTCATTGGAGCAATCATGACCTATTACCATTATCTGCATACCGGCCAACGCACCTGCCATGCTGATGATGGAAAAGAGATCCCGTGCGAAAGTTCCGGCCAGGACGCATCATTTGCCGTCGGTACAACTTGGCCGGAACCGAGGTTCGACTTACGCGGCGACGAAGTCGTGGACGGCCTGACCGGTCTGATCTGGTGTCGTAATGCCAACCTCGCGGAATTCCCGCTCACTTGGCAGGAAGCACTGGATTTCGTCGCCACCATGAACCTTGAACAACGTTTCGGCCAGCGTGATTGGCGCATGCCCAATCGCCGTGAATTGCGCAGTTTGCTCAGTCTGCAAACCAAGTTACCCGCTTTGCCCGAGCGACATCCATTCATCAATGTGTTCAACGGCTGGTACTGGACATCAACGACGGCGGCCATCGGTCCGGCGCACGCCTGGTATGTGGCGCTCGATGGTGCGCGCATGTTTTACGGCGGCAAGGACCAATCTTTCATGCTCTGGCCGGTACGCGGCAAAGGACTTAACGTGATCCCGCGCACAGGCCAAGGCCTGTGCTATGACGCAGCAGGGAAAGTCATGGCATGCACCGGCACCGGTCAGGACGGTGAATTCCGTTACGGCGCCCCGTGGCCGGAACCGCGTTTTGAAATCCTTGACGGCGGTGTACTGGACCGTCTCACCCGCTTGCTTTGGCGCCGCAGCGCGAACCTCACGCCGCAACCGGTGATCTGGCGCGAGGCATTGGCAGCGGTGGCAGCGCTTAACCGCGAAGGCACAGCCGGCACTTGGCGGTTGCCCACTATCAACGAATTGGAGTCGTTGGTGGATTGCGCCACCCACAGCCCGGCCTTGCCGTCCGGCCATCCTTTTGTCGATGTGCAGGAGATTTACTGGTCGTCTTCCACCAGTATGTTCGAACCCGATTGGGCATGGGCACTGTATTTGCAAAAAGGCGCGACGGGTGTCGGACAAAAAAGGTCCGCACAATTTTCGGTTTGGGCTGTTACAACTTTTGATTGAATTATTTTCATGTCTTCTTTGGCATGGCATCAGTAATCCCGGCCAGCAGTGCCTTTGCCCGCGCACATACATTGTCGACGGTGAAGCCATATTCGCGCAGCACGACTGCGGCCGGTGCGGAAGCGCCAAAACGTTCCACGCCTAGCATGACGCCGCGCGCACCGACGTAACGATCCCAACCCTGCGGCACACCCAGTTCGACCGCGAGCCGCGCACTGACCGAGGGTGGCAACACCGCATCGCGCTCGGCTTGCGGCAAGGCCTCAAACAACTCCCAGCTCGGCATCGACACGCAGCGCACAGCGATGCCTTGCTGTTGCAGGCGTTCCGCCGCCGCCACGATCAGGCCGACTTCGGAACCGCTGGCGATCAGGATCAGCTCGGGCTTGCCGTCAGTCGCATCGCTTAACACATAGGCGCCACGGCGCAATCCATCCGCCGCAGCGTAACGGCTGCGATCGAGCGTGGGCAGATCCTGCCGGGTCAACACCAGCATCACCGGACGGTCGCGCGTTTCCAGAGCAACGCGCCAAGCGACCGCTGTTTCGTTGGCGTCGCCGGGGCGGATCACGGTGAGGTTCGGAATCGCGCGCAGGCTGGCAAGTTGCTCCACCGGCTGATGCGTGGGTCCGTCCTCGCCGACGGCGATGCTGTCGTGCGTGAACACATGCACGACGTGCAGTCCCATCAGTGCCGCCAGCCGGATAGCTGGGCGCATGTAGTCGGAGAAGATCAAGAAGGTCGAACCGTACGCAATAAATCCGCCATGCGCGGCGAGGCCGTTGACGATGGTACCCATCGCATGTTCGCGTATGCCGAAGTGCAGGTTGCGGCCGGCATAGCTCCAGCCGGCGCTATCGGAACCCTGTTGGTCGCTGTTCTTGTCCGGAAGCGGGTTAAAATCGCCCATACCTTTCAAAGCTGTTTTCGTCGATGGATCGAGGTCTGCCGAGCCGCCGGTCAGCGCCGGCAGCTTGGGTGCAATGCTGTTCATCACCTTGCCCGATGCCTCGCGTGTCGCAAGTCCTTTGGCGTCGGCCGGAAATACTGGGATATCCGCATCCCAGCCCGGCGGCAGTTCGTCGCGCTGGCGGTACTGAAGCTCTGCTGCCAACTCCGGAAACGCCTTGGCGTAGGCACTCATGCGCTCGTTCCACGCTGCCTCGTCTCGCGCGCCGCGTGTCACTGCTTCTCGGAAAACCGCCAGCGCTGCATCCGGTATCAGAAAATCCGGCTCGGTCGGCCAGCCCAGATTTTGCTTGGTCTTGCGCACGTTGTCGGTACCAAGCGGCGAGCCATGTGCCTTGAAGCTGTCCTGCTCGGGCGAACCGTAACCGATATGGGTACGCATCAGGATCAGCGATGGCCGCGCGGTTTCCGCGCGTGCCGTAGCCAGCGCAGCATCGATTGCTGCGAGATCGTTGCCGTCCGCCACCGAAACAGTATGCCAGCCGTAAGCCTCGAAGCGCTGTGCACGATTTTCGGAGAAGCTGATGTCGGTACCGGCGGCCAGCGTGACGTAGTTATCGTCGTAGAGGCAGGTGAGTTTGCCGAGCTTGAGATGACCGGCCAGTGAGGCTGCTTCGGAAGCCACGCCTTCCATTAGGTCGCCGTCGCTGACAATGGCAAAGGTATGGTGATCGATGAGGGCATGACCGGGCCGGTTGTAGCGTGCGGCGAGTTGTGCCTCCGCGATTGCCATGCCGACTGCGTTGCCGAAGCCTTGACCCAGCGGTCCGGTGGTGGTTTCCACACCCGGCGTGTGTCCGCGCTCGGGATGTCCCGGTGCCTTGCTGCCCCATTGGCGGAATTGCCGGATGTCATTCAGCGACAATCCGTAGCCGGTCAGATGCAACAGACTATAGAGCAGCGCCGAACCGTGTCCGGCCGAGAGCACGAAGCGATCGCGGTTGAACCAGTGCGGATTTTTCGGGTTGAACCTGAGCCAGCGCATCCACAGCGCATAGGCCATCGGTGCTGCTCCCAGCGGCAGGCCCGGATGTCCGCTGTTGGCTTTTTGAATCATGTCCACCGACAGGAAGCGCAAGGTGTTGATGCATTGCTGGTCGAGTTCGACGGTCATGACAGACTCCTGATTGGGTGCATGGTGGGCGAATTGCGAGCGCGGATTATCCGGTCCAGCGGCCGGATTCATCTATGCCTTGCCGTTGTGCTCGAGCCAGTCCCATGCAGCATCCTCACGCGTGAAATCGAAATGCCGCACTTGTGCATGGACAAAATGGTTTGCAATGTTCGGCATGATATTCGCCAAAGCACCGTCTGCGACGACCGCAACTTTCTCGATCCTCTGAATATGCTCATTGAGGAACTTCAAGTGAGCAAGCATCGCGGCAAAGTCTTTCCAGCCGGGAAATGATTTGGCGTGTATCAATACTCCGCGCAGCTTTCCGTGCCCCGCCAGATAAGTATCGACCTGACTGGCTATCGAAAGAAAATCTGCCTCTTCAAGCGGCCCTTCCGGGTGCAGCACGAGTATGCCTTCGTCGTGTCGCAATTCGTGATTGATCATTGGGTATCCTCGATTAGGTAATGGCGCGAATATTACTCGCGCGGCAAACATGCACAGACACGTCTTTAGCCATGTGCATAAAACGAGCATGCCTGCTCCGAATGGGTAGGTCTGTTCGCTAACGCACTCATGACGTAGCGGGATGCCTAGACTATTCCCGCTGCATTACATCGATGGAAATGAGTGCAGGATATTGATACGCAACTGGTCACACAAAGGGTGATCCACTGGAATTACTGGACGCAAGATACGAGTACGTACAAATCACCTCTGTGCTGCAACGCACAGAACATGCGGACAGCGAAGAAGATAATTTTCAGAGTTATAAGATATCAGCAATTATTACTGCCACTATCTGTCAAGCCCCCAATGCAACGCATCTTCATAAAGCAATAAATCGGATGCCAGAATGTCAGAAAAATCCAATAGCGCATCAAAACATCCAGGCATGGGAGCCATACCCGGTGCAAGGGGTGCAATCTTTCGCGTATGGGCGCCTCATGCTGAAAAGGTTTACGTGACCGGAACCTTCAATGGCTGGAGCAAAACCTCCACACCTCTCATTGGCGAGCACAACGGTTACTGGTCAACTGAAGTGTCAGGGGCAAAAGTGGGAGATGAGTACAGATACATGATTCACACTCCTGTCGATTGGAAGCTTCCTCCTTTCTCTCGTATTGACCCGTATGCAAGAAGAGTGACGAACTCGGTTGGCAACGGAATTATCTATGACCCTAAAGCGTTTGATTGGGGTGGTGATAACTTTAAAATGGCCTCGTGGAATGAGCTGGTCATTTATGAGATGCACATCGGCACTTTTAATGTCAAAGAACATGGGCATCCTGGCACCTTCGATAGCGCCATGGAAAAGTTTCCCTATCTTCAGGAGCTGGGCATCAATGCCATCGAAGTGATGCCGGTCATGGAATTTCCTGGAGATTTTTCATGCGGATACGATCCATCCCAACCCTTTGCCATCAAGAGTATTTACGGAGGCCCAGATGGTTTTAAGCGATTTGTGAAGGCTGCTCACGAACATGGAATCGCTGTCATCGTCGATATTATTTACAACCACTTGGGGCCTTCAGATCTTGATTTGTGGCAGTTTGATGGTTGGAGCGAAAACGGGAAGGGTGGAAACTACTTCTACAATGATCATCGCTCGAATACGCCATGGGGCGAGACCCGCCCCGATTATGGTAGGGGTGAAGTGCGCCAATATCTGCGCGATAACGCTTTGATGTGGTTCGAGGAGTGCCACGTCGATGGCCTGCGCTGGGACATGATTGTTTATATCAAAAGCGTCGATGGTAATGACAACAATCCGCCTAATGACATCCCCGACGGCTGGAGCTTGATGCAGTGGATCAATGCGGAAATTCAGCAACGATTCCCCGGCAAGATCAGCATTGCCGAAGGGATGCACAGGAACAACGGTGTCACCAAGGACGTGGGATCGGGAGGCGCAGGCTTTAATGCGCAATGGGATGCCGATTTTGTTCACCATGTGCGTCAAGCCGTTATTGTCGGTGATGACAGGTCTCGCGATCTGGGCGCAGTCAGTAAAGCGATTGAGCATCGCTATGACATGGACGCCTTCAAACGGATTATTTATACCGAGTCTCACGATGCAGTCTCTAATGGCCGTGCCCGCTTGCCCGAGGATATCTGGCCCGGCAAGGCGGATAGCTGGTTTTCCAGGAAACGCTCTACATTGGCTGGCGCGCTTGTTTTTACTTCGCCCGGCATCCCGATGATTTTCGAAGGGCAGGAGCTGCTCGAAGATCGCTGGTTCCAGGATAAGGTCCCGATCGACTGGTCCAGAGTTGAGAGCGAACGCGGTATTCTCGGTATGTACCGTGACCTGATCGCCCTGCGACGCAATCTGTCGGATATGACGCGGGGATTGTGCGGGCAAAATATCCATCTTTATCATTTTGACGATGGTGCCAAGATCATCGCTTTCCATCGCTGGGACAAACAAGGCCCAAAAGACACCGTCGTTGTGGTGGTGAATATGATGAATCAAATTCGCGATGGATATGCCATCGGTTTTCCGCGGGCCGGATTGTGGAAAACACGGTTTAACAGTGACTCTCATAACTACGGCCAGAATTTTGCAAATCATCACACGCCTGATGTCGAGGCGCATGAGGAAAATAACGACGGCTTGCCCTGCTCCGGAAAAATCAATATCGGGCCATACACGGTGATAATTTATTCGCAGGATAGATAAAAATCCATTCAACATGACCAGTTTTTCAGGCTGGTATGAGCGACCAAACACGGTGCGCGAATACACCGAGCAACACTACCTCCCGGCTGCCTCTGCCTACCTTGCACGCGCTGCCGGCAAAGGCGAAATCGGCGTGGAGATGATCAATTGGCGGCATGACATGGAACAGAAATGGGGCGCTTTGGTGAAGTGATGGTCGAGACGGCAGGCGCGCAATACATATTTGAAACTCGGGTCTATCTCGATGACCTTGATCCGGAAGCGGTGAGGTCCGAGCTTTACGCCAATGGTATTAACGGTGACATGCCGGAGCGAGTGGAGATGAAACGCGTGCTGCCATTGGTGGGCCGCAATCAATGGCTACGTCTATCGGGCAGAGGTATCTGCAGCCCGTCCGGCGGCGAATTATACGGCGCGCCTTATTCCACACCGCAATGACGTTGCAGTTCCTTTGGAAGCCACACACATTCTATGGCAACGGTGATTCGATCGTGACCTGAACTCTATTGCCTGATTGTGTGCGTTGGTGCGGCACCGCACGGAAATTGCCCGCAAAGTTGCGTAATTTCGAAAACTGCAACTACAAGGAGCAATACACATGAACCCAATCACATCATTTCTGGTCTTCGTTCTTTTCTTCGGGGGTCTTGCTGCGGGCAATTGGGTGAGTCCCTATCTGGCACTGGTATTTTTCGCTGCCGCACTCGTGATTGCCATGTCGCTGAAAATGGCCAACGCGTGGGAGAAATTCGTCATCCTAAGGATGGGAAAACTGCAAAGCGTGAAGGGCCCCGGCTTGTTCGTCATCATCCCGGTGATCGACAATGTGATCGCGGTTATCGACGGACGTATTCAGACCACAGGTTTCAACGCAGAGCAGGCGCTGACCAGAGACACGGTTCCCGTCAATGTCGATGCGATCATTTTCTGGCATGTGCATGATGCAGAAAAAGCGGCGTTGGCCATTACCAATTACCGCGAGGCCATTGACCGAGTTGCACAAACCTCCCTGCGCGAGATGATCGGTTCTTCGATGTTGGCGGCATTGTTGTCCGATCGCAAGGACGCCGACGAGCAGTTGAAGAACGAGATTGGCGCAAAGACCGCCCCTTGGGGCATAACAGTAGGCTCGGTCGAAATTCGCGACGTCGCACTCCCCGAGGCATTGCAGGATGCCATGTCTCGTCAGGCTCAGGCTGAGCGTGAGAAGCAGGCGCGGGTGATACTCGGATCAGCCGAAGCGGCGATCGCCGGAAAGTTTGTCGAGGCCGCAGATATATATGCGGGCCATCCCGCAGCGCTTCAACTGCGAGCCATGAATATCATTTACGAGACCACCAAAGAAAGAGGCGCCACGATTCTGATTCCGAGTTCGATGGTCGATAGTCTGAATCCTTCCGTAACGAGTCTGGCGCTTTCGCTAGCGACGAAAGAACTACCTGATCCACAGGTTGTTCCTCATAAGGTTGCAGCCGCAGGTTAATCCAGGAGAAAAATGATGAACATCTCATCCATTAATAAAAAAATCCTCGATAAATTCGGGCCATATACCTTGATTACCGGGATCCTGCTGATCGTGCTGGGAACGGCAGGTATTATATTGCCGGGTGTGATGTCCCTGAGCACCGCAGTTTTGGTCGGCTGGCTATTGCTTGTCGGCGGTAGTTTATGGGCCATTCACACCTATAAATATAGCCCGAAGAATGTCATGGGCTGGCTCAAACCCGTACTGCTGTTCATCGTCGGCGGCATGATGCTGTTCTATCCTGTATCAGGTGTGGAAGTGCTGGGACTGTTAATGGCCATTTATCTGCTGTTGGATGCGATGCATAGCTTCGCCCTTGCGCAGTCGATTTATCCTGCCAAGGGCTGGGGCTGGATGTCTTTCAATGGTGTTGTCTCGGCTCTGTTGGCCTCGCTGTTTCTGATCGGGTGGCCAGCTACTTCTCTGTGGCTGGTGGGTCTGTATGTGGGCATCAGCCTGCTATTTGATGGCTGGGCGCTGTTTGCTATCGGCTGGATGTTACGCAAGGACAAGTCAACCTGAATCCCTGTTTCGATGTACAGCCACTGGCCGGATGGCAGAGCATCCTCAACCCCTTACTCACCAAGATCAGCACCCTTGGGTGATACATTACTTATCACTGATTGCGCAGACGATTTTGAAATGATGGCGAGATAGAGTCGACGGTGAATATCAACACTTTATCTTTATGCAATTAACGGTATTGTACTGGAGCGAGTGGAGATGAGCGCGTGCGAGCCTTGTCCAACATGAAATAAGTCTGAAGGTATCCTGTATTTCCAAAGAAGAATGAGTCTGAGCGACTGAAATTCTGAAACGATCATTATGCAGGGCATGGTGATCAACATGAAAGAAGCAAAGCTTGCGACCTTGGCACAGATCAAGGCGTTTTTGGAAGGGACGGCGGAAGCGGCATTCCGGGCTGCCAAGAACGAGCGCAACAGGTTTATTGAGCGCGTATGTTGGATGTCATCGACCGGCTGCCGCAGACCGGCGACAAGGGTATCAACCTGAAGCAGCAACTCAAGGATAAGCTGATCGAGTACAAGCAATACATCGACAAATATGGTCGGGATATGCCGGAAATTCGCGACTGGAAGTGAGATGCGACCGACGCAAGCAATTCTGTGCAAACCGGTTAGACGATAGAAAGCAAATCCACCATGCCAACGACACCCAATAAACCCGAAGCCGGTTCGAAGCCCACGATGCCGGCAACGGCTAAAGCTCCCGAGATCGCCTCAGCATCGGTTCCCGACACGCTCGCGACGCTGAAGGTCAACCCCGACAAGGGACTCACGCTTGCCGAAGTGGACGACAGGCGGAAAGAAAATGGCTACAACGAAGTGGCCGTGCAAAAGACGCACCCGCTACGCAAATTTCTCGGGAAATTCTGGGGCATGTCGGCGTGGATGCTGGAGTTGATCATGGTTCTGTCGGTCTTCCTGCACAAATACTCTGATCTCGCCGTGGTGAGCGCCCTGCTGCTCATCAATGCAGTGTTGAGCTTTGTGCAGGAGCAACGGGCAGCCGGCGTCGTCGAAACCCTGCGGCGGCGTTTGCAGATCAGTTCGCGCGTGCTGCGCGATGCGAATTGGCAGGTCGTTCCGGCGCGGGAGCTGGTTCCCGGCGATATCGTCCGCGTGCGCGCCGGTGACGTCATTCCCGCCGATGTGAGACTACTCACCGGAACAGTAAGTGTTGACCAGTCCGCCCTCACCGGAGAGTCCAAGGATGCAGATAAGGCATCCGGCGATGTGCTCTCATCGGGATCCGTCGTTCGCCGGGGCGAAGGCAATGGCGTGGTCATACTTACCGGTGCGAAGACCTACTTCGGTCGCACCACGGAACTCGTGCAAACGGCGCGTCCGAAGCTTCACATCGATGCCGTGGTGGCCAAGATCGTGCGCTGGCTCTTCGTTGTTGTCGGTGTGTTGCTCACCGTGGTGGTCGTCATGTCTCTCATGCGCGGCACGCCGCTCATCGAGATGGTTTCGCTCGTGCTCATCCTGTTCATGAGCGCAATACCGCTGTCCCTTCCCGTCATGTTCACGGTCGCCATGGCCGTCGGCTCGAAGGAGCTGGCGAAACGCGGCGTGCTGGTCACCCGCCTCAGTGCCGCGGAGGATGCGGCGACCATGGATGTGCTTTGCGTGGACAAGACCGGCACCATCACGATGAACCAGCTGGCTGTCACCGGCGTGATTCCGCTGGCACAGGCAACGGAAAACGATGTGCTGGTTGCCGGTGCGCTTGCGTCGCAGGAATCCAACCAGGACCCGATCGACCTCGCATTCCTGGCGGCGGCCAAAGAGCGGCATATTTTTGACGGCAAGCTGGCGTTCAATTCCGTCTCCTTTACACCATTCGACGCGAAGAACCGGCGTACCGAAGCCGTGATTGAGCAGAACGGGCAGCGGCTACGCGTGATGAAGGGCGCCGTGCGCGCCGTCGCCGAAGCCTGCGGCCTCCAGCCTGCAGAGATCGACGGGCTGGAGGCGCGGGTGGCCGAATCGGCGCTGAAGGGCTATCGCGCGCTGGCGGTAGCGCGCGGCGGAGAGTCCGGTGCGGTCACTTTGCTCGGACTGGTGACACTGTATGACCCGCCCCGCGCCGACGCCAAACAGTTGATCGCCGAACTGCGAGGCCTTGGCGTTCAGGTGAAGATGCTCACCGGCGATGCGCTTGCGGTCGCAAGCGAGATCGCACGCGGTGTGGGTTTGCCCAACATCCGGCGCATGGCCGACCTGAAGTCTGCTGCCAACGCGGGCAGTAATGACGCGGTCGACTTGCTGGCTGGCGCCGATGGCTTGGCTGAGGTGTTCCCGGAGGATAAATATACGGTCGTGAAGCATCTGCAGGCTGCGGGGCATGTGACCGGTATGACGGGCGACGGTGTCAACGATGCACCCGCGCTGCGCCAGGCGGAAGTGGGCATCGCCGTCAACACCGCAACCGACGTGGCCAAGGGAGCTGCGAGTGTCGTTTTGACCGACGCGGGACTGGAGAATATCGTGGCGCTGGTCGAACAGGGGCGGACGATCTATCAGCGCATCCTGACCTATATCGTCAACAAGATCAGTCGGACGATATTGAAAACGGGCTTTGTGGCCATCGCTTTCGTTGTGACCGGCAAGTTCGCGATGTCCGCCTTTGCGATGCTGTTGCTGGTGTTTATAACCGACTTTGCAAAGATCTCGCTGGCTACAGACAACGTTCGGCCCTCCAAGAATCCGGAGACGTGGAACATCGGTTACCTCATCTCCGTTGCTGCGGTGTTGGGCGCCTTGATGGTCGCCGAAGCGCTTCTTGCCTTGTGGTTCGGCTGGTCGCGTTTCGGCTTGGGCAGCAATGAAAGTGCGCTTTACACTTTCAGTTTCCTGACGCTGCTCTACTTTGCCGCACTTTCCATTGTGTCTGCGCGCGAACGGCGCTGGTTCTGGATGACGATGCCGAGCAAGCTGGTTGTGGCTGCAGTCGTCGCAGAAACGCTCATCGGCACGTCCCTGATGTTCGTCGGCCTTCCAGGTCTCGCGCCCATGCCCTGGTGGGAGGCACTGGCGATCTTCGGCTATGCGGCAGTCTCGTGCCTAGTCGTGAACGAAGTCGTGAAGGTCGTGCTCATCAAATGGCGCCGCCCTAAGGGGGTTGCCGGGACGCCGGCCGATCTGCGGCCGCAGATCAATACAAGGGCCTATGAACTCTATGAACATCACGGCCGCAGCGATGGACATGCGGATCAGGATTGGCTACAGGCAGAGCGTGAGATTCGGCAAGACAACTCCACCAAATGAACAGATGCGGACAAATGGATTAACATTGGCAATAAATAAATATTTTGCTCTTGATGTGAGCGCGTCAAATTTGAATCGGCGGTTTGTTAACTGTAGGACAGTTTCGACTGTCCCCTATATTGGCCAGCAAGGGAAGGAAGTACACCCTTCAAAATATCCCGCCCGATAGTGGCCGCTGGCGAGTTGATTTTCAGATAAATATTGTGCATCCTCCAAATCCACTCTGACATGGCACTGCTAATCGAATAATCTGCGGACGCTACCTGAAGGAATGACAAAGAACAATATGCCATTTGATCTATGCATTTTTTTGGGAGGTCTGAATTGGAGGTACCTTCGAAGGTCGGCTCATGGCACGCAGCGGCTCTAGCGCCTCGCGATCTGCCTGCCAGAAAGCGGCAGATAAGCCGGGGCGACCGTTCGCTGAGGCCGACTCGTGGTGGCCACGCTGTCCGGCTCCTAATGTTGATAGCGCCACCTCGTGTCACAACAAGACCAACTTCCGCTTTTAACCAAGCACATTTTTCAGCCACGTTCACATATGACAATTCGCAGTTGAAAATTGCTGGCGGATTTCATTGGAATACGCAAGTACCTATTCAAAGCCCCGTATAGCCAGCCTCCTGCTGGCTGCGTACGGCAAGGATGAAGACTGTATCAACTTCGACAACATAACGGTACAGCGCCACATATCCGTGTGAGCGATGCCCGATCACCAGTTCTCGCTTGTTGTTATTTGCTGGGCGACCAATCATGGGGTTGTATTCCAGCACGTTAAACGCTTCAATGATCTCCCGAATGCGCATTGCTGGGTTCTCGACCTGATATTGGGCAAAGTGATCGAGGATACGATCAAAATCACCCCTCAATTCTGGTGCTAATTCGATGCACGACAATTTCAGCGCGCCAGTTTTCGTGCAGCCGGACGTTTTACCACTTTACCGGCAATACGCTCTTCCAGATACCCACGCATTTCCTGCCACGGAATCGTTTTCCCGGTGGCAACGATATGGGCATAGCGATCTTCGGCCTCTGCATCGAAATCAGCGCGCAAATCCTCCAGTTCGGCCTTTTCTGCAATGGCATCAAGAATGAAGCCGTGCGCGGTTGTACCAGAACGTTTTGCAGCCGCTGCAACGCGAGCTTTCAGGTCTTCCGGCAAACGTATAGTGGTCGTGGACATAGCCGTCTCCAACGGTTAAAGGAATGTGTTTACTGTAGCACGACAGTGCTACAACTACACCAACTTTTGCTCCAATCTACCCATAAAGTAGATGTGAGACATAGTTTTCCGGTGACTGCAGAACGGGAACGGAAATGGAGCGATTCGCTTGCCGTGGCTGGTGAGTTGATATGAGGCGGAGCGACATTTTCAATATCATGTGAGGAACTGCACTTAGCGTTCTCGATCATTTTCATGCTCCCTTCTACATTTACTGCTTACAAGTGGCTCTCAAAGCGATAAGAAAGAAAACCATTAACTGATTCCAAATCAAACCAGCTACGCATTTCAAACTGTCCGGGGGCTACATTTTCAATCACCGCAAATACTGCGCCTATTGTTTGGCAATGCGGCGAATATAGCAAATACATCTGGCAACGCCCTGAATGGCCCTCGTGGCAATTTGATTCTGTTCGCCTGTCTGAATTGCTCTCTAAGGTCACGCTTGAGCGCGGGCGTTTGCTTGGCAGCATGCAGGCTCTCGGTTTCAAACTAGTGGAGGAAGCGACGCTACGAGTGTTGACGCAAGACGTCATCAAGTCGAGCGAGATCGAAGGCGAGAAGCTCAATCCAGAGTCCGTACGCTCTTCTCTGGCCAAGAGGCTGGGCATAGAGATCGGCGCATTGGTACCAACTGACCGGTATGTCGATGGCGTGGTGGATAACCGAACGCACAGAACACTTGGATGCCATCGAGGCGGCGCTGGGAGAAAATATTCCATCGCTTTTCGTTCTCCATGGACGGATGTCGAAGAAACTGCGTATTTTGTTGATTGACGAACTCAATGGCTTGGCACCAGACGCACTGCGTATCCTGCTTGCCACTGGCAAACTTGTTGGTGAGGGATTTGACCATCCTCCGCTCGATACTCTTGTACTTGCAATGCCAGTCTCATGGAAGGGCACATTGCAGCAGTACGCTGGGCGTTTGCACCGTGAACACGCGAGCAAGACCGACGTGCGCATCATCGATTTCGTTGATTCCGGTCATCCGGCATTGCTACGCATGTGGGAGAAATGACATCGCGGATATCGTGCTATGGGATATAAGCTCCAAAATAAATAAAGCCCATTTCGGGGCTTGCAATAGGCTACTATGAAAAGTGCAGAAGTACTCTAAATGGCAACTCAAACTACCCATCCATGAGATTATTACAGCAGTTAGAAATGGATGTTTGCTGGTAACTGCGTTGGTAAATAATTCACATCGTATTGAATTAAATAGCAATTAGAATCTCGTTGGGGACGCCACCTTTCAATTGCACGTAGTTTAGAAACGCTGCAGAGTATCAAAAAAACCTTGTAAAACATGATCAATAAGCCCTTCTGGGCTTTTTTGCTATTGCACCAATATTGCTGTGTGCTGTTCGTGCTGACTGAATAGTCAAATATCTTGTTTTCGTGGGAGTGTTATGAATTGATCACGTATGAAAATAACGTGCTCAAAACTCATCCTGATAATGCACTGTGATTGGATAACGCCAGTCCTTGCCGAAGCCACGATCCGTGATGCGCACGCCGACCGGCGCTTGGCGGCGTTTGTATTCGGCGATGCGAATCAGCTTCACCACGCGCAGCACATCGGCCTTAGCGTAGCCCAAGTTCACGATCTCGCCGATGTTCATGTTTTGCTCGACATAGCAGGACATGATGGCATCCAGCACATCGTAAGGCGGCAGGCTGTCCTGGTCGGTCTGGTCCGGTTTCAACTCGGCGCTGGGAGGTCGGCTGATGATACGTTCCGGGATGACGCGTCCCAATGTGTTGCGATAATTCGACAAGCGGTAGACCCAAGTCTTGCTCACATCCTTAAGTACGGCAAAGCCGCCCGCCATGTCGCCATACAGTGTGGCGTAACCCACAGTCATCTCGGATTTATTACCGGTGGTCAGCACCAGTGAGCCGCTCTTGTTGGACAAGGCCATCAGCAACACGCCGCGAATGCGTGCTTGCAGATTCTCTTCGGTGGTATCGGCGGCCAGGCCTTTGAACAATGGCGACAGTGTTTCTTGTAGCGCGGAAAAGGTCGGTAGGATGTCCAATTCTTCATATTGCACACCGAGCAACTGCACCATCTCGCGCGAGTCGTCGATACTGATTTGCGCGGTGTAAGGTGACGGCATCATCACCGCACGCACTTTGTCAGCACCCAGCGCATCAACCGCCACCGCCATGGTCAGCGCGGAGTCGATGCCGCCGGACAAGCCCAGCAGCACGCCGGGAAATTTATTCTTCTGGATGTAGTCGCGCACGCCGACGCACAGCGCGCGGTAGATGCTGGCCTCGTCCTTGAGCACGAGTTGCTGTTCGCCCGCCTGCAGCTTGCCGTCCTGCACTTCGACGATGCCCAGCAATTCATCGAACGCGGCGAATTGTTGCAGCAGCTTGCCGTCTGCATCCATCGTGAACGATCCGCCGTCGAATACCAGCTCGTCCTGCCCGCCCACCAGGTTGGCATAAACCACAGCCAGCCCAGTCTCTTCGATGCGCTCGCGCACCGTGTCGTAACGTGTCGCCTGTTTGTCGAAGTGGTACGGCGACGCATTCAGCACCAGCAGAATTTGCGCGCCCGCATCCTTGGCGCGTATCGGCGCCTGCTCATGCCAGACATCGGCGCAGATGATGATACCGAACTTGATGCCGCCCATCTCAAGTATGCAGGGTCCGTTGCCATGATCGAAATAGCGCACTTCATCGAATACGCTGTGGTTGGGCAAGGAATGCTTGTGATAAGTCGCCACGATCTTGCCGTCGTGCAGCACCGACGCGGCGTTATAGCGTTTCTTGCCGACCTGGTGCGGATGCCCGACAATCAGCGTGATGCCTTGCGCCGCGTGCGCCGCCAGATCGTTCAGAGCAGCGTCGCAGGCATGATAGAACCCGTCGCGCAATAACAAATCTTCCGGCGGATATCCGCACAAGGCAAGTTCCGGCGTAAGCAAAATTGACGCGCACTGCTCCTTGGCGCGCTGGGCATAATCGGCAATCTTCGCGGCATTTCCCGCGAGGTCGCCGACGGTACAATTTATTTGTGCGATTGCGATCTTCATGTTTTCGATGTCACCTTATTACTGCACTACATAGCGTTATCGCAAGCCCCGTCAATAGGCGATCTGCGGCACACTGCCTTGAAGATGCCCGTATTTACTGGCTTGCAGTCAAGCCGATAGTATCAATCTTCCACCGGCAGCGGCAACGCCGCCGGATGCTCCAGTTCCACTTGCTCGATGCTAATGAAACGTTTGGAAATCTTCTGGCTGGTGGTGTGAACTTCCTGCGCGTCTTCGTGCGCTTGGCGAATGTGATCCGCCAGTTTCTTCATGCGCTCGTCGAAGCGTCCGAACTCCTTGCCCAGCTTGCCCAACTCGTCCTTGATGATATGCACCTGCTTGCGCGTCTCCACATCTTTCATCACTGCACGTGCCGTGTTGAGCACCGCCATCAGCGTGGTCGGCGACACGATCCACACGCGGCGCTGCATGGCATAGTCCACCACATCGGAATGATGCGCGTGGATTTCGGCGAACACCGCCTCTGCGGGAATGAACATCACCGCGCCGTCGGAGGTCACTTGCGGGATGATGTATTTATTGCCGATGTCGTCCACGTGCTTCTTCACGTCGGCCTTGAATTGTTTTTCGGCAACCAGTCTTTCAGCGGGGCTCGCCGCATCGAACATGCGGTGGTAGTTTTCCAGCGGGAACTTGGAATCAACCGCCACCATGCCGGTCGGCTCCGGCAGCTTCAACACGCAATCGGCGCGACTGCCGTTGGGCAACGTGTATTGCATCTCGTAAGATTGCGGCGGCATGATGTTGCGCACCAAGCCTTCAAGTTGCACTTCGCCGAACGCACCGCGCGAACGTTTGTCGCCAAGCAGTTCCTGCAAACTGACCACATTGGTAGTAAGTCCGTCGATCTTTTTCTGCGCCTCGTCGATGGTCGCCAGCCGCGCCATCACGCTCACAAACGTCTCGTTGGTTTTCTTGAAACCTTCATCCAGACGCTCGTTCACCTTGCCGCCGATTTGTTCCAGCCGACCATCCACCGTCTTCGACAAAGTCTCGATACTGATCGCCAGATGTTGCGTGGCATTGCGGAAAGAATTCTGAATCAGCTCCTGATCGGCGCGCCCCTGCTCCGCCAACTTGGCCAGTGTTTGCGCCAGCATCTCGCTGCGCAGCAGATCCTGCTTGGCTTGCAGCGCATTGATCGCATCGCGCGTGGCGCGCAGCTCTTCGCCGACAGCGGCGCGCAAGCGCTCCGATTCGCTGACCTGCGCCGCGATCAGCCGGTCGCCCTGTTTGTTCAAACCGTCATGCAGATCGGTGAGCATGGCTCGGTGCTGCTGCTCCAGCATCTGCGCGGCGCGCGCAGGTTGTTTCACCTGCATCGCCAACAACACGATCAACAGCACTAGCGCAGCAGAGATCAGAAATATTTCCAGCATCATGCAGTCACACCCCAGTTACTTCGCTTTGAACGCATCCGCCAAAAAAGCCAACCCTTCGCTCCACGAAGCCTTGTCGGCTGCGGCGTTGTAGGCTATCGGCATGTTGAATTCCTGTCCCAATTTATCCGCTTCGGGATTGGAGAAAGCGTGCTTGGCTCCGGGGTAAATCACAATCTTGTGGATGACACCGGCTTTGTCCATTTCCTGCCTGAACGCGGCGACCTGCTCGGTTGGAATCACCGGATCGGCATCGCCGCTGAACGAGGCAACATGCGCCTTGATCGTGCCGGCTTGTGCCGGATGATCGGTAGCGAGACCACCGTGGAAACTCAGCACCGCCTTCAGCGGTTCTCCGGCACGCGCCATGTTCAACGCTACGCCACCGCCGAAACAATAGCCGACGGCGGCGATTTTTTTGGCATCCACGCTGCGCTCCTTGGCGAGCCTGTTGAATGCCGCATCGAAGCGGGCTTTGGCCAGCGCCGGGTTCTGATATATTTCGCCGGAATATTTGCGCGCTTCATCCGGATTCTGCGCCAGCTTGCCGTCGCCATACATATCCAGCGCCATCGCGGTGTAGCCTTGCTCGGCAAACATGCGCGCGCGTCTGCGTGAATACTCGTTGTTTCCCCACCATTCATGTATCACCAGAATGCCGGGACGTTTGCCTTTCACCGCGTCGTCATAAGCGATGTAGCCTTTCAGCGTCGTGCCGTTGGCGCTATAGTTGACCTCTTTGCCCTGCACCGCAGCTTGAGCTGTTGCGGCCGCGAATATGAGTCCTACGAAACCTAATAATTTTTTCATGGCATTGACTCCGGTTGTGAGTGGACGGTCAGTATAAATCAAGATGAAATAACAAGGGACGCCGTAGCGTCCCCTATTGTTATTACCTTGCGGCGAGAATCAATCCGCCGTGCGCATGGCTTTCTTGCGGTCGAATTCTTTCAGGAAACGTTTACGAATGCGGATGGACTTCGGTGTCAGTTCCACCAGTTCGTCGTCGTCAATGAATTCAACTGCCGATTCCAAAGTCATCTTCAAGGCTGTTGTCAAACGCACCGCTTCGTCGGTGCCGGAAGCGCGCACGTTGGTGAGCTTCTTGCCCTTGATCGGGTTAACGACCAAGTCGTTGTCGCGAGAGTGAATACCGATGATCATGCCTTCATACAACTTGTCACCGGGCACCACGAACATGCGTCCGCGATCTTCCAGATTCCACAGCGCGTAGGCCACGGCATCGCCGTCTTCTGCCGAGATGAGCACACCGTTGTGACGACCCGGCAAGTCGGCCTTGACAGGACCGTAGTCATCGAACACATGACTGATGAGGCCGGTACCGCGCGTCATGGTCATGAAGTCAGATTGGAAGCCGATCAGACCGCGCGCCGGAATGTGGTATTCCAGACGTGTACGGCCTTGGCCGTCGGATTCCATGTTGGTCAATTCGCCGCGACGACGACCGATCTCTTCCATGATCGTGCCCTGGTTCGCATCTTCCAGATCGATGCTCAGGTTTTCATACGGCTCACATTTCTCGCCGTTGATTTCTTTGTAAACCACGCGCGGTTTGCCCACGGCCATCTCGAAGCCTTCGCGACGCATGGTTTCCAGCAAGATGGTCAGGTGCAATTCGCCGCGACCGGAGACGCGGAAAATATCGGCATCGGCAGTGTCTTCCACTTTCAATGCGACGTTGGTCAGCAACTCTTTGTCGAGGCGATCACGAATTTGGCGGCTGGAAACAAACTTGCCTTCCGTGCCCGCCAGCGGCGAACTGTTCACCATGAAGTCCATGGTTAATGTCGGCTCATCCACCAGCAACATCGGCAGTCCTACTGGGTTGTCCTTGTCGCAAATAGTAACGCCGATACCGATCTCGTCCAGACCGGAAATAATGATGATGTCGCCCGCTTCGGCGCTCTCTACCGGAATGCGATCCAAGCCCTGGAAGCCCAGAACCTGGTTGATACGACCGGAACTGACTTGATTCTCGTGGTTCATCACCACTACATTTTGACCGGGTTTGATGCGACCGTTCAATACACGTCCGATGCCAAGGCGTCCGGTGAAAGTGGAATAATCCAATGCGGCTAGTTGCAATTGCAGCGGCGCTTCGGGATCACCGGGCGGTGTCGGTACATGCTTCAAAACGGTATCGAACAACGGCTTCATGTCAGCAGCAGAGCCACCGTTGGAAGGCGCATCTTTCAAATCCATACAGGCCCAGCCGTTCAGGCCGGAAGCATAAATAACGGGGAAGTCGAGCTGTTCATCGGTTGCACCCAGCTTATCGAACAGATCGAACGTCTGGTTCAGCACCCAGTCAGGACGCGAACCGGGACGATCAACTTTATTGATAACTACAATCGGATGCAGACCGAGCGCCAGCGCTTTCTTGGTCACGAAGCGGGTTTGCGGCATCGGGCCTTCCACCGCATCCACCAGCAGCAGCACGCCGTTCACCATACCCAGCACGCGCTCCACCTCGCCGCCGAAATCGGCGTGTCCCGGTGTGTCAACGATGTTGATATGTGTACCTTCGTATTCGATGGCGGTGTTCTTCGCCAGAAGGGTGATACCGCGCTCTTTTTCCAGATCGTTGTTATCCATCACGCGGATTTCCATTTTCTGGTTAGCGCGGAAGGTGCCGGACTGGCGCAGTAATTGGTCAACCAGTGTGGTCTTGCCGTGGTCAACGTGGGCAATGATGGCGATGTTGCGGATGGCGCGGGACATGTTGTACTACCTGTACTGAAATCGAAGGGCGCGCATTCTAGCACAGAGAACCATTGCAAATATGACAACTATAATGTAAGTGAAATAGGCTTTGTTTGCGTCACTATGCTTCGTCCCTGATATATCGAGGGCCAAACATAATGCTGGCTTTTATTTTTTCCATCCGTATAATGCGCGCCTTGCCGTTCTCTGGACGGTATTGAGTTCATCGTTTTCTGACCCTCCAGCATCCAATCAGGATGCGCCAAGCTTCACCGGTTAGCGACGATGTTTGTTTGCGCCGGTAGCGGAATTCCCCCTACTGAATTTCATTGTGTGGCCTTGAGGCCGCGCATGCGCTGTGTCTTATAAAAAAACTAAGGAACCAACGTGTCTGAAAAAATCATTGCAACTGCTATTCCCGCAACTACCGAAACCGTAGCCACTTTTGCCACACTGGGTCTGGCTCCCGCTATTCTGCAAGCTGTGCAAGATGCGGGCTACACCGTACCCTCACCCATCCAGATGGAAGCCATTCCCCAGGCAATAGCCGGGCATGACCTGATGGCCTCTGCCCAAACCGGCACCGGCAAGACCGCCGCTTTCATCCTGCCCGCTTTGCAACGCTTATCAGTTGAATCCGCAGTGCGCGGCAAAGGCCCGCGTATTCTGGTGTTGACCCCGACACGCGAACTGGCACAACAAGTTTCCGACGCTGCCAATAAATACGGCAAGAATATGCGCGTCAAAGTAGTGAGCATCCTGGGCGGCATGCCTTACCCGCTGCAAAACAAATTGCTGTCCGGTTTTGTGGACATCCTGGTTGCCACACCGGGTCGTTTGATCGACCACATCGAGCGCGGTCGCATCGACTTCTCGCGTCTGGAAATGCTGGTGCTGGACGAAGCCGACCGCATGCTGGACATGGGTTTCATCGACGACGTGGAACGCATCGCCGCTGCTACACCGGCCACCCGTCAAACCCTGCTGTTCTCTGCTACGCTGGAAGGCGCAATCGGTAACTTGGCAATGCGCCTGTTGAAGAGCCCGAAACGTATCAGCATTACCTCGGCTCAAGCTCGTCACGAAAACATCGAACAACGTCTGATGTATGTGGACGATATGGCGCACAAGAATCGCCTGCTCGACCATCTGCTGCGCGATGTCGATCTGAATCAGGCACTGGTTTTCACCGCTACCAAGCGCGATGCCGACTCGCTGGCGGATGAACTGTCTGCTGCCGGTCACGCTGCCGCCGCCTTGCACGGCGACATGAACCAGCGCGAACGTAACCGCACCCTGCTCAACCTGCGCAAAGGTAATGTGCGCGTGCTAGTCGCCACCGACGTTGCCGCACGCGGCATCGATGTGGCTGGCATCAGCCATGTTATCAACTTCGACCTGCCGAAATTCGCCGAAGACTACGTGCACCGCATCGGTCGTACCGGCCGCGCTGGCGCATCGGGTATCGCTGTATCGTTCGCTTCCAACCGCGATGCGATGAACCTGAAAAAAATCGAGCGCTTTACCGGCCAACCGATCAAGACGCATACCGTAGAGGGCATGGAGCCGAAGTTCAAGCCGCGTCCCGCATCTTCCGCACCACGCGGCGGTGCACCGCGTGGCAACGGCGGCGGCTTTAGCGGTCGTGGCAACGGCGGCGGTTTCAACAATCGCAGCAATGGTGGCGGCTTCAACTCCCGTCACAGCGCACCGGACAGCCGTCACGAACATCCGCAAGACGCGCGCCGCGAAGGACCGAAGCACACCCGTTTCACCAATGAAGCACGCCCTGCTCGCGCACCTTTCGGCGGCAATGCAAACGGCAACGTGAATGGCAATGCGAACGGAAATTTCAGCGGCAACCGTGCAGCACCATCGCACCACACCGCGGCACCACGTACAACAACGCACCACACCGCAGCGCCGCGCACTTCAGCACCACGTCCGCAAGGCACCAGCACCTTCTCATTGGGACGCGGCAATAACAGCAACCCCAACGGCAACAAACGCTAAACCTCACAGTTAGGCGGAATAAAAAAGGCACGCTTCGGCGTGCTTTTTTTATCGCGGATAATTCAATAGAACGTCATTCAGCGAGAGCCGGAAGCCAGCTAATTACATACACCGCGAAGCTGGGAAAACCAAATAGTCAACATCGTGGAAATGCCCGTCAATAGGCGATCTACATAAATAGCACGAGCTAGTTCGCCTATTGAAGGGCATTTCCACGAGGTGGCGCTCTGAAGTCAGACTGAATATTGAAGTTCCTTCCCATTTCGACAAGCTCAAGGCGAAAGGACTTCAAACATAATCCGGCACGTCAAAGCTGATGGGTTGTGCTACCACGCGCTATCCTCTATCCTCGCATCCGTTCGACATACCAACAAACATCATGCCTATCAGTATCAAGACACCGCAGGAAATCGAGAAGATGCGCGTTGCCGGACGTTTGGCCGGTGAGGTGCTAGATTACATCGCTCCGTTCGTCAAAGTAGGTGTCGCTACCGAAGATCTGGACAAGTTGTGCCACGACTATATGGTGGACGTGCAGGGCTGCATTCCTGCGCCGCTGAACTATGCGCCAGGCGGTCACACGCCCTACCCCAAGTCCATTTGCACTTCGATCAATCATCAGGTGTGTCACGGTGTGCCGAGCGACAAGAAATTGAAGAACGGCGACATCGTGAATCTGGACATCACCACGATCAAGAACGGCTATCACGGCGACACCAGCCGCATGTACTACGTCGGCGAGCCATCCATTCAGGCCAAGCGTTTGTGCGAGGTGACTTATGAGTCCATGTGGCGCGGTATTCGCACGGTGAAGCAAGGCGCGTATCTGGGCGACATCGGTTACGCCATTCAGTCCTTCGTAGAAAGTTTGGGCTACAGCGTGGTACGCGAATTTTGCGGGCACGGCATCGGCAGCAAGTTCCATGAAGAGCCGCAGGTGTTGCACTACGGCAAGGCCAAAACCGGTATCAGGCTCGAAGCGGGCATGATCTTCACTATCGAGCCGATGGTCAACGCGGGCAAGTCTGGCATCAAGCAACTGGGCGACGGCTGGACGGTAGTCACCAAGGATCACAGCCTGTCCGCGCAGTGGGAGCACACGATTCTGGTGACTGAGACCGGCTTCGAGGTACTGACGCTGTCTGCCGGATCACCACCTATTCCAGCCTGAGTTTCAAAGTCACCATGTCCATCACCGAAATCCGCGACAGCCTGCGCAATGCTCGCCGAGCGCTGCAAGAAAGCTACGCAACTCACCCTCAGCCCGCGCGCCATCTGCGCGCCCATGCCACAATCGTTGATGAACATTTGCAGCAGGTTTGGCAACTGCTAGCGATGCCTGCCGAACTGGCACTGGTGGCGGTGGGCGGTTATGGCCGCGAAGAATTGTTTCCCAAGTCGGACATTGATCTGCTGATTCTATTGCCGCAACAGCCGGACGAGCCGCTACAACAACGTTTGCAGGAACTGGTCGGCAAGCTGTGGGACATCGGACTGGAAGTCGGCCACAGTGTGCGCACAATCGACGAATGTATGTCCGAATCGTCGGACGTGACGGTGCAGACCAATCTGTTGGAAGCACGCCATATTACCGGCAGTCGCCAGCTTTTCCTGGAAATGCGCGAGGCACTTGCCGCGCATCTGAGTCGCCGTGCCTTTTACCTAGCCAAGGTGCAGGAGCAGGAAAAACGTCACACACGTTTTCTCGATACCGACTTCAACCTCGAACCGAATATCAAGGAAAGCCCCGGCGGTCTGCGCGATTTGCAGACGGTGCTGTGGATCAGCCGCGCCAGCGGCTTTGGCGGCACGTGGCGCAAACTCGCCGAAGCGAAACTGATGACTGCGCAGGAAGCGAGTGCCATCGCACGCCACGAGGCGCTGCTGCAAACCCTGCGCATCCAATTGCATTACATCGCCGGACGGCGAGAAGACCGCATCCTGTTCGACTATCAGAACGAACTGGCTGCGCAGATGCATATCGCCGCCACGGAAACGCGCCGTGCCAGCGAAATCCTGATGCAGCGCTACTACCGCACCAAGCGCGCAGTACTGCAACTCAGCGCTATTCTTTTGCAGAATCTGCACACCCACCTATTCCCGGAAATTGACGAGGTGTATCCGCTCAACGAGCGTTTCCTGTCGCGCAACAACTTGATCGAAGCGCGCGATGAGACGCTGTTCGAGCACGATCCCTCGGCGATTCTGGAAAGTTTTTTGCTGATGGAACAGCATTCGAAACTGACCGGATTTTCCGCGCCGACCGCGCGCGCGATGATCCGTGCACGCGTCAAAATCGATGCAGCATTCCGCCGCGACGAAAAGAACCGCGCGCTATTCATGGAGATCATGCGCGCGCCGCAGGGCATCACCCACGTGCTGCGGCGCATGAGCCGCAGCGGCATCCTCGGGCGTTACCTGCCCGCCTTCGGGCGCATCGCGGGACAGATGCAGCATGACCTGTTCCACGTGTTTACCGTGGATGAACACATTTTGATGGTGGTGCATAACCTGCGCTGTTTCGCGCTCAAAAGACACGAACACGAACATCCGCTGTGCAACAAGCTGATGAAGGATTTTGCCCGCCCCGAAGTGTTGTATATCGCCGGACTGTTTCATGACATCGCCAAGGGGCGCGGCGGCCACCACGCACAGAAGGGACGCGCCGATGCCGAGCGCTTTTGCAAGCAGCATGACCTGTCGCGGGAAGACAGAGAGTTGGTGGTTTGGCTGGTTGAACATCATCTCGATCTTTCCGCCACTGCGCAAATGCAGGACTTGTCAGACCAGGATGTGATCGCCGCTTTCGCCAAAAAGATCCCGAACGACCGCTATCTGGTGGCGCTGTATATGCTCACCGTGGCCGACGTACTCGGCACCAGCCCGAAAGTGTGGAACGTGTGGAAAGGCAAATTGTTCGAGAGCCTGTTCCAGACCACAAGGCGCTACATGGTAGGCGGCAAGATCGCCGACCAGATCGGCGAAGTGCGCCGTCTCGCGGCAGAAACGCTCAGTCTGTACGCCATCGGTTCCGAGGTTTACGAATTGCTATGGGCGCAACTGGATCCGGGATATTTCCTGCACCATGAGCCACACGAGATCGCTTGGCATACGCGCTTGCTGGCACATCGCGTGAACAGCGATGTGCCCGTGGTCAAAGCTCGTCTAAGCCGCATCGGCGAAGGCATGCAGGTATTTGTTTATACCAAGGACAAACCTTACCTATTCGCCTGCATCTGCAACTTCTTTGCGCGCATGAGCTACAACATTATGGAAGCCAAAGTGCACACCACCCATCACGGTTACGCGCTGGACAGTTTTCAGGTAATGGATGCGGGCAACAGCAAGACCGTGTACCGCGATGTAATGAATTATATCGAATTCGAACTGGCGCAAATACTCGCCAGCAGTGCACCGCCTGCCGCGCCGCACATCGGCAGGGTCAGCCGCCAACTCAAGCATTTTCCTATCGCGCCGAAAGTCAGCATCGCGCATGACGAGAAAGGCCAGCACATCCTGTCCATCGTGGCCGGCGACCGCCCCGGCCTGCTGGCGCAAATCGCCTTTGTGCTGGCGCAACAGCACATCGAATTGCGCAGCGCAAAGATCAACACGCTCGGCGCACGCGCCGAGGACACTTTCTGGATCAGCGGAAAATCTCTGGAAAAGGCTGATGAAACAAGCAAACTATGCGAAACACTCCGACAGCAACTTGCATGAATTAAAACTGTTCATTTTATTCTGAACTGAGCATGACACACAAAGCTGCTGCTTGCGCCTCTTACCGTCAAAAGCTACTCTTGTTTTCCATGATTGCCGGTTCATTTATTCTCATGGCCGACTCCTACCTTTCTCCTACCTTTTGTTTTGCCAATTCATATACCGTCTTGCCGCGCAGGCTGAACACATGCCCCGCGTTATGAAAGCTTTCAGAATGTCCGGCGAACAATAATCCGTCTGGTTGCAATAAAGGTGCAAAACGTTCCAATATTTTTAGCTGGGTTTCTTTGTCAAAATAGATCATTACGTTGCGGCAGAATATTGCATCCAGCGGACCGCGTATCTGCAAATCTTTATCAAGCAGATTGATCTGCCTGAAACTAATCATGGCTCTCAACTCCGGTCTCACGCGCACCAACCCTTCCTGTGCACCGGTTTCTTTTATAAAAAAGCGTTTTACCATGTCGGCAGAGAGTTTCTCTACACGCTCGATTGGGTAAACACCAGCTTCGGCTTTAGCAAGAACATGGGTATCCACGTCGCTGGCAATGATTGAAACGCGTGGGGTAAAACTTCCAAATGCATCCACTAGAGCGATTGCCATCGAATACGGTTCTTCACCAGTGGAAGCAGCAGAGCACCAAAGTGAAATTGAATGATGTTTGGACTGCTTCAATGCAAGCTCAGCCAATAACGGAAAATGGTGCGGCTCGCGGAAAAACGAAGTCAAATTGGTCGTGAGCGAGTTGACGAATGCCTCCCACTCTGTTTTATCGTTATTTTCCAATAACGCTAGATAATCCCGAAATCTTTTGATGCCTGTAGCTCGCAAACGCCGCGCTAAACGGCTGTACACCATATCCTGCTTGGATTTGTTCAGAGAAATTCCGGCACGGGCATAAATCAATTGCCGTACTCGTTCGAAATCATCACTAGTGAATTCGAACTCTCGATCAGGAGTGTTGGCATTAGTGAATAATGTATTTGCGCTCATAGAGCCTTTAATAAATCCCGCGGATTGAAATATGAAGCGCAACGCCTGACTTGAAGAATACCTGACTAGGTGTCTGGTAACCAAGTCCCTTTCTGTAGTCAGTTATTTGGCACGGAAATGTGTTAAACCGATTCATCACAACGGCGAGAAAAACACACTCTCGCGCAGCTTCTTCAACTGGTCACGCACTTGCGCGGCTTTCTCGAATTCCAGATTCTTCGCCGCTTGCAGCATTTCCTTTTCCAGACGCGCGATCTCTTTCGACACTTCCTTCTCGCTCATCGCCAGATACTTCGCCTGGGTCTGCGCGGCCTTGAGCGATGAACGTTCGTCGTCCACGTTGTAGGCGCTGTCAATGATGTCCTTGATGCGTTTGACCACGGACTGCGGCGTGATGCCGTGCGCTTCGTTGTACGCCACCTGTTTGGCGCGGCGGCGGTCGGTTTCGGAAATCGCTTTGCGCATGGATTCGGTGATGCGGTCGGCGTACAGGATCGCCGTGCCGTGCAGGTGACGCGCAGCGCGACCCATGGTCTGAATCAGCGAACGCTCGGAACGCAGGAAACCTTCCTTGTCCGCATCCAGAATCGCCACTAGCGACACCTCGGGAATATCCAAACCCTCGCGCAGCAAGTTGATGCCGACTAGCACATCGAACATGCCCAGACGCAGATCGCGGATGATCTCCACGCGCTCCACCGTTTCAATATCCGAATGCAGGTAGCGCACCTTGATGCCGTGCTCGGAAAAATAATCGGTGAGGTCTTCCGCCATGCGTTTGGTCAACGTGGTAACCAGCACCCGTTCGCCCACCTGCGTACGCAAGCTCACTTCCGACATCAGATCGTCTACCTGATTGGTGGCGGGACGCACTTCGATGGTCGGGTCGATCAAGCCGGTCGGACGCACCACCTGCTCCACCACTTGTCCGGTGTGCTCGGCCTCGTAGGTGGATGGCGTGGCGGAGACGAAAATAGTCTGGCGCATGATCTTCTCGAACTCATCGAAACGCAGCGGACGGTTGTCCAGCGCCGACGGCAGGCGAAAACCGTAGTTGACCAGATTCTCCTTGCGTGCCCGGTCGCCCTTATACATTCCGCCGATCTGCGGAATGGTGACGTGGCTTTCGTCGATGATCATCAGCGCGTTCGGCGGCAGATAATCCATCAGCGTCGGCGGCGCTTCGTCCGGTCCGCGCTGGGAAAGATGGCGCGAATAGTTCTCGATACCTTTTGTGAAACCGATCTCGGCCAGCATCTCCAGATCATGCCGCGTGCGCTGCTCGATGCGCTGCGCTTCCACCAGCTTGTTCTCTTTCTGGAAGAACGCGATGCGCTCGGCCAGTTCGACTTTGATGGTTTCGATGGCGTGCAACGTCGTCTCGCGCGGCGTCACGTAATGGCTGGACGGATACACGGTGTAACGCGGCACGCGCGTCTGGATGTGGCCGGTGAGCGGATCGAACAGCGCCAGCGATTCCACCTCGTCGTCGAACAACGTCACGCGCACCGCATTCTCGCTGCTTTCCGCAGGGAAGATGTCAATCACATCGCCGCGCACGCGGAACGTACCGCGCTGAAAATCAATCTCATTGCGCTCGTACTGCATCGCCACCAGACGCTGGATCACATCGCGCTGCTCCATCTTCTCGCGCTCGCGCAGATGCAGAATCATGCCGTGGTAATCCACCGGATCGCCGATACCGTAGATCGCCGACACCGTGGCGACGATGATGCAATCCTGCCGCTCCAACATCGACTTGGTGGCCGAAAGCCGCATCTGCTCAATCTGCTCGTTGATGCTGGAATCCTTCTCGATATACACATCGCGCGACGGCACATACGCCTCGGGCTGGTAATAGTCGTAATAGGAAACGAAATACTCCACCGCGTTCTCGGGAAAGAAATCGCGCAACTCGGAATACAACTGCGCCGCCAGCGTCTTGTTCGGCGCCATGACAATCGCCGGTCGCCCCGTGCGCGCGATCACGTTGGCGATAGTAAAAGTCTTGCCGGAACCGGTCACGCCCAGCAGCGTCTGGTACGCCAGACCGTCATTGATGCCCTCCACCAGCTGCGCGATGGCCGTGGGCTGATCGCCCGCCGGGTCGAATGGCAGGTGCAGGACGTAGGGGCTGTCGGGGAAGGTGATGGTTTTCATGGGCAGTCGCGTATTGTACGGGGAATGGGTGGATTGCCAAACATTGATGCGAGGAAGAGAACACAAAGACTGCAATACGCGCCGCTTCCGAACCAGTCCTCTTTATATATTGTGAGAGACAATATGATGAACAGATTCGAAGTTCCCATTTTGCAGGGATGCACCGCGTAGTGTCGGGCTACCACCAGCTACTCTCCAGATGATTTCCTTTTGCAGTTTATTTCCGTGTCGCAAACGACGAAGTAATCGTGTTCGCCGTGCTGGATTGCCGCCGGAATCCAAGCTGGATTAGGAAGAAGCTATCCGAGTTATGAGATATTCGTCGCGTGGCGTTGAGCGCGAATCTAATCCGAATCCAACCCTTTTTCCATTCGAATTTAGCCAACGAATGGCTGTTTTGCGGCGGCTAATAACTACGAGTAGACGGCCAACAAGCGACATATCGAAAATATTCCTAGTAGCGGCTACATGAAATGGGAATGGCCAGAATATCAGCAAGATATGTATTTACACTTATTTAGTTAATCACAAAACTGAAATACAGTAACAGTATTCTTTCTAAGTGATCGCATCCTCGATGTTTCTGTGAACAAGACTAAATTGGTATTTAAGCTAAACCTCTTTAAATGGGAACAGCATGAGCAATATTCAAATTGAACTAGTTCCTCACCGGCATGAAAGCCGTGCGCTACAAACTAAATTGGAAATACAGAATGTCGATTTACGTCGTGCGCAGATGGACATAGAAGAATCGCGCGACCGCTATATTGATCTGTATGAATTCGCTCCGATCGGTTATCTCACGCTTACCTGCGATGGCATGATTTCCGAAGTAAATCTCACTGGCGCCGCACTGTTGGGAATGGCGCGCAATAAACTGATCAATCGCCGCTTTGACAGCTTTGTCACCGCCGATGATAGAGGTCGCTGGCACAGCTATTTCCTGAACTTATTTCAAAGCATCGGACGTAAAGTTTGCGAACTGGTGATCCAGCGCAAAGATGGCACATTTTTTCACGCTCAACTGGATTGCCAGAGAACACAATCCGACGACACATCCTTGATGCGCATCGCTCTTACCGACATAACCGAACGCATACAGACTGCAGTAAAGCTACGAAAGGCAGATGCGAGTCTCCGATTGATGTTGGAAAGTGTGACTGATTGCGCCATCTTCATGCTGGATACAAAAGGATATGTAGAGAGCTGGAATAGCGGAGCACAGTTGCTATATGGATACAGTGCGGAGGAAATCATTGGCCAGCACTTCTCCCGGTTTTATCAGCCTGAAGACATTAATCGCGGTCAGCCGCAGCGGGAACTGGATGCAGTAATAGCACAAGAAAGGCTAGAAGTTGAGGGCTGGCGAGTGCGCAAGGACGGTTCGAGCTATTGGGCCAATGTGGTCATTTCAACGATGCGGGACGAGATCGGTAATTTGTGCGGTTTTGTCAGGCTGACTCGGGACTTTTCCGAACACAGACGCCATGAACTGTTGCTGATTGAAAAGAACATCGAACTGGAACGCGCCAAGGCTGCAGCGGAAAAAGCCAACCTCGCCAAATCGGAATTTATTTCCCGTATGAGCCATGAGCTGCGCACTCCGCTCAATGCCATCCTCGGTTTCGCTCAATTGTTGGAGGCTAGTATACTGCCACCATCCGCCATCCAATCTATAAGGCTGCAGCAGATTCTCAAAGCAGGATGGTATCTACTGGATCTGATCAACGAAATCCTCGATCTGGCGGTGATTGAGTCCGGCAAGCTAACACTGTCGACGGAACCGTTATCGCTGGCAAAAGTCATGCTCGAATGCCAAGCAATAATCGAACCGCAGGCACAAGAACGTGATATCAAACTGATATTTCCCAAGTTCACCATTCCTTACTTTGTCCGAGCCGATCGAATTCGGCTCAAGGAAGTTTTGATCAATCTTCTTTCCAACGCGATAAAATATAACCGTGAGCAAGGAATGGTCGAGGTGACGTGTGCAGAGAGTACTTCAGGACGCATACGCATCTGCATCAAAGATAATGGAATAGGATTGTCTCCAGAAAAGCTGTCGCAACTATTTCAACCGTTCAACCGTCTCGGACAAGAGAACGGAATTATAGAAGGGACAGGCATCGGTTTGGTGGTAACCAAGCGACTGGTTGACTTGATGGAAGGCACAATTGGCGCGGAAAGCACCGTCGGGGTGGGCAGTGAATTCTGGATCGAACTGATTCAGTCCAATTTGCCACAACTTGCCACTGGAAATACCATGCCCGCAGAGCATTCTCCGCAAACTCATGAAAGCTCTAGGCAACGCATTTTGCTCTATGTGGAAGACAATCCGGCCAATCTGCTGCTGGTCGAACAAATCATTGAAAGTCACCCACATGTAAACATGTTGAGTGCGCGCGATGGCAATCATGGCGTTGCGCTTGCACGCGCTCATCACCCGGATGTGATTTTGATGGACATCAATTTACCCGGCATCAGCGGCATCGAAGCCATGAATATCCTACGCAAGGATCAGACTACGAAGCACATCCCTATCATAGCCCTTAGCGCCAATGCCATGCTCAGGGATATAGAGAAGGGACAAGAGGCTGGATTCTTTCGCTATCTCACCAAACCAATCAAGATCAATGAATTTATGAGTGCTTTGGATGGAGCGCTGGGGTTTGTGGAAAAGGGCTTGTAGGATCCAGACACCATGTTCTCAAGCATAGTCCGCCAGCAATCGATGGCTGCCCGAAAGTGGCGAGAGTATTTTTGAATTTGTAATGACCGCTTCGTCCACGATCCAGCAAGTGGCGAAGGTCGGCTTTCTAGCATCGAGTTTACAACCCTGACTGACTCAAAGTGGCCGACTTGCGTCTGTCGTCCTACCGAATATACCGCCCGATAACAGACATTGAAACAAAATTATTTTCGATGCCGCAAAGCGGACGGAGTTGATCGGCAGAAGCTAACCCACAAGGGACAGTCAAGCTTCGATTTTCGCTTCCCCAAACCCGCCATTCGCGAAGTAGCACTATCGACACGTTGCAGCCCTTCGACTTTATCGAAATGAGATATTCAACAGTCAACGATCTCCCGGCACATGGGTCAAATTGGATCGGCGCCTATAGAGTGGGGCTGAATGGTCGCTAACGTGCCGATTGAGGTGCAGGGGCTGGAAATTCCACCCCCGCTTAGTCCGTCACCCACAACGAAGTACCGGATCATAAGCTCATTATTCTGGTATCAATGCCCCGGTTTAAGAATGACTTTGGTCCAGCCCTCCTTGCGCGCATCAAAGTTTTCATAAGCTTCGGCCGCCCGGTCGAGTGGCAGTTCGTGCGAGATGATGAAGGACGGTTTAGCTTTTCCTTCTGCGATCAGCTTACACAACTTGCGGTTGTATGCTTTTACATTTGCCTGGCCAGTCCCGATGTGCTGGCCCTTGATCCAAAACTGGCCAAAGTCGAACGCAATCTGTCCATGCTTGGCCAATTTATCTTTGGCGTGAGGGTCTTCCGGTACGAAAACCCCCACCACCCCGATACCGCCAGTCGGGCGCACGGTTTTCACTAGATTGTTCATCGTCAGGTTCGGCACCTCATGCCCTTTGTGGTCACAGCATTGA
>CAINCU010000054.1 GCA_903847155.1 uncultured Gallionellaceae bacterium
GCGGCCGACCAGCCCGCCAACATTCGTCGATCCATTCACCACCGTGCCGGTATCGACATAGCTATTGCTGATGCGCCCGCCCCAAAATGAGACGAACGTTCCGCCGCTGCTGTGACCATAATCATTAGTACCGACCAGCCCGCCGATATTGCTGCCTCCGTAGAATCCGTTGCCACTTACCGTGCCACTGCTGACATGGCTGTCGCTGATAATTCCGTTGTTGTATCCCACCAGCCCGCCGACATTCGACGACCCATTCACCAGTGTGCCAGTATCGACATAAGTATCAACATAGCTGTTGCTGATGCCGCCAGTGCCGCCCTCTCCCCCATCGTTAAGGCCTACCAGTCCACCGACATTAGAACCACCTGTCACGCTGCCGCCGCTGACATGGCTGTCACTGACCGTGCCGTAGTTGGAGTTATAGCCTACCAACCCGCCGACATTGTTGCCGCCATTCACCGTGCCACTGGAGGAACTGCTGTTGATAATATTGCCTTCGTTCCAGCCAGCCAATGCGCCGACTGTCGAATAACCTGTCACAGTGGAATTCAGCAGCGTCATGTTGCTCACAGTGCTGTCGAGTGCGATGTGGCCGAACAAACCCAGGTTGTCGTTAAACGTCTGGTTGATGTAGAGGTTGGAAATCGTGAAGCCTGCCCCGTCAAAATGGCCCGCCAGCTCGGGAATGTACAAGCCGGAAGCGGACGCGAGGTCTATGCTGTTTGCCAAGCTGAAGCTGTAAACCGGGTTGTCGGCAAAGCCGAGCAGGTCTTTCATGCCCTGCACTCCGTTGACGGTGTAACTTCCGCCACTGCCGGGAAGCGTCGCAGAATAGTTAGCGATGTCCAGCGTCAGGCCGTGGGTGTTCCAGTCCAGATATTGATCATTATAGAGTCCGCCCAAGGTGACATAAGTGCCGTCTTGTATGGCGACAGCATCAATGTTGTAGTGTGAATTGACCAGCGCGCCTTGGTTTTTGCCGACCAACCCGCCAACATTATGGAACGAGCCCCACACGTATCCGCTGCTGACGTAGCTGTTGCTGATCGTGCCTAAGCTGTAGCCCGCCAGTCCGCCGACATTGCTGCCGCCGGTCACATTGCCGCTGGCGTAACTGTTGTCGATACTGCCACCGTAGTTGTTAGTGCCCACCAGTCCGCCGACACTGCTCCAATTACCCGTCACACTTCCGCCGCTCACATAGCTGTTGCTGATGTTGCCGTCGTTATTTCCCACCAACCCGCCAACCGAACTACCCCCAGCCACGGTGCTGTTACTGACCGAACTGTTCCTTATCTGGCTGTTGCTTCCGTTGTAGCCCGTCAATCCGCCCACGCTCCCGTTACCCGTTACGTTGGCGTTCACTAGCCCGACATTGCTTACATTCCCGCCCCACACATAACCAAATAATCCGACAAAGCTTTCGGTGGGTCGGTTGATATACAGATAGCTAACGGTGTGACCCAAGCCATCGAACGTGCCAGTGAAATTAGTTGCCGAATTGCCGACTGGTGCGAAGCCGTAATAACCACCGCTTCCATCACTGTTCCAAGTCGCGGTTGCCGTGGCAACTATGTTACTGCCCAGCACATAGTTGCCCTCCAGGTTGCCGTTCATGCCCTGCAAATCCGCAGCGGTAGCGCTGCCTTCCGCGCCCAAGCTGGTGATGACAGTAAAGTTTTTGACGATGCCATCCGAACCGAGCAGGGTGCTGAAGTTATTGCCTGCGGGTAGATTGACTTGCGCGCCGCTGTTCAGGTAGTAGTTGCTGGTGTTGCCTGCCGCAACTGCGCCTTGACCATATTCCAGCGCGAGGCTGGCAGTGCCGGATGCGTTCAGGTTGGCGTTGATATTGATGTTGTTCTGGGCGTTAAAGGTGAGTTGGTTAGCGCTCCACGCCACCACGTCATTCACGTTTACATCGCCCGCCGTACCGCTTGATCCAGCGCTGCTCTGGATGATGACGCTGCCACTACCGAGACTGGACGAGAGCGTTGCACCAGTCATGTCGCCACCCATGGCGGCAATAGTGAAATCAACCGGGTCAATCAGCCAGGTGCCGCTGTTGCCATTGACCGCTGCGGTGGTGATGTGCGCGCTGTCCGCCACTTGCACATGCGCTGCCGAAGTTTCGATGAAGCCGCCGTTGCCACTGCCGGGAGCGGATGCATCCAGTGTGCCGCTAACATTGACTGCGCCGTTTTGCATATCGGACAGCATTTTGATCTCGCCGCCGCCTACGCCTTGAGCGCTGATGGTGCCGCCTGCTTCCACACGCTGGCTGGCTCTGAACACGATCTTGCCGCCCTGCATGGTGGCGCTGTCTGCACTGACCGTTCCTGTGTTTTTAACCACGGCTCCAAATAATCCAAGCCTGCCTGCACTGGCGATGAGTTGGCCGACGTTGGTGGCATCACCTGCCGGAGCGATGATGTTGACTCTGAGGTTGGGGTCGAGGCTGTTGACGAGTTGGACTTCGTGTCCGGCTGTCAGCAGGATTTCTCCGTTGGGGGCGTTGATGATGCCGGTATTCGTTACGTCGGGGGCGATCAGGTAGATTTCACCGCCTTCCCGGGCGGTGAGGTTGCCTGCGTTGCTCACTGCTTGTGCGCCGGGCACTTGGGTGAAGTGGTAGTGGCCTGCGAGGAAGTCGGCGTTTCTGAGGTTAAGTGAGGTGGCTACCAGGCCTGCGACATCCACTGTGGAGCCAACACCGAAGATGATGCCATTGGGGTTGACGAGAAATACTTGGCCGTTGGATTGCAGGGTGCCGAGGATCAGGCTGGGGTTGTTGGTGACGACGCGATTTAATACGGTGGAGCTGGCACTCTGCTGGGCAAAGCGGGTGATTTCGTTTTGCTGGATGTTGAAGCTTTGCCAGTTGATGATGGTGCCGGGGGTGTTGGCAACGGTGAGGGTGTTACCGCTGCTGGCAAAGCTGGCCTGTCCGTTGACGACTGCGCCACCTAATGGGTTGGCTTGCGCGGTCTGCACTCCGAAGGCCAGGAGGACTGCGGCACAAACAGGGGCGAGTTGAAACGCGTGTTTGTTGGAATTCTTGCGCATAATAACCTCTCGTTTCAGCTAGCACTTCTAGCACTTAAGGGTTGCAAATATGGCTTATCTATGCGCGTGATTATCACCCTAGATAACAAGAAATGGTATAGGCCAATATATCTATACCTAGCCTATATCTTTATCCGAGTTTGCTACAAGGTTTCTATAATGTTGCTGGCAGATTTCTCCAGCACGTGGCACGATTGAGTCAATTTATTGAACGACTTAAAACCATGCGGCCAACCTCTTCCAACTCCGGCTTCAGTTTCACTTCGCCGCAGCCCAGACAGCTCAGTCTGGATCAGGCGTTGGCATTGGCCGGACACTTGCAGGAACAAGGCAAGCTCGCCGAAGCGGAGCATTGGTTGCGCCAGATACTTCAGCAACAACCTAACCACGCTACGGCGCTGCATCTGCTCGGCGTGGTAGCGTACCAAGCGGGCAATCTGATACCCGCAGCAGAATTGATGCAAAAAGCAATTTCTTTATTGCCGGACGCAGCGCTGTTTCATGCCAACTTGTGCGAGGTGTTGCGCCGATTGCATCAGCTGGATGAGGCACTGGCACATGGCAAACGCGCAGTGATGCTCGAACCCAATATGGCAATGGCACACAGCAATCTCGGTATTGCTTATTACGACCACAAGGAATTCGAAGCCGCCGCCGCGAGCCAGCAGCGCGCACTGCAATTAGCTCCGGGTTTTGCGCCCGCGCTGAATAACTTGGGCAACATTCACCGCGAACAGGACGACAAGATTGCGGCGATGGATTTCTATCGCCAAGCCATCGCGGCGAATCCCCGCTATCTCGAACCATTGAGCAACCTCGGTGCACTGCTGCTGGAAGAGGATCGCACCGACGAAGCAGAGGCTGAACTCAATAAAGCGCTGCAGCTGAAACCCGATTATCCCGAGGCCATCTGCAATCTGGGCGGTGTGTTTCTGGCGCGCGAGCAAAACGAAACTGCACTCGCGCACTATCAACGTGCCTTGCGCATTCGTCCGGTATATGTGGAAGCGCAGATGGGATTGGCCAAGGCTTTTCAGGCACTGGAAAACCTGCCGGATGCTGAAGCGGCGGCACTGCACGCGATTCGGCTTGATGGCAACAACGCCAAGGCGCACGCGCTGTTGGCCAGCATTTACGCTGAAATCGCCCGACCTGAACAAGCCGAAGTCGAATACAACCGCGCTTTGGAAATTGATCCAGAAAACGATGATGCATTATTGGGTTTTGGCCATCTGTGCATGGAGAACGGCCAACTGGAACGTGCCGAGGAATTGTTCAATCGCGCACTGGAATCCAAAACGGACAATCTGTCTGCGCACATCCATCTGGTGCAGGTGAAAAAAGTGCTACCCGAAGACACAAGTTTTGCGGCGCTGCTGGAACAGGAAAAACAGTTCGACACGCTTTCCGACAACCGCCAGTTGTCGTTGAATTTCGCGCTGGGCAAATGTTACGACGACACCAAGGATTACGAACATGCGTTCCCGCATTTCCTCAATGGCTGCCAACTGAAACGCGCCAAATTCAACTACGACCCGGATGTGGTAGCCAGGCAGTTCGCGGAGTTGCAGGAAATATTCAGCAAGGAAACCATAGCCCGTTTGCGCGGTGGCGGCGATCCTTCCAACTTGCCGATTTTCGTGCTCGGCATGCCGCGTTCCGGCACCACCTTGACCGAACAAATCATCGCCAGTCATCCCGAGGTTTATGGTGCTGGAGAGTTGGGAGACCTGCTGCGCATCGCGCACCGCAAGACTGATCCGGCAGCGACCACCTTTCCCGACAACTTGCGCTTTTTAGATCATGCAACTCTGACCGCGTGGGGAGCCGAATACATTGCCGGTCTCAAGCCACGCGCGCCGAACGCTAAACACATCACCGACAAGATGCCCGCGAATTTCCTCGCCGTGCCGTTGATCCATCTGATGTTGCCCAATGCGAAGATCATCCACGTCAAGCGCAACCCGGTGGATACCTGCTTGTCATGCTTCACGCGCTTGTTCAACCGCAAGCAGGAACACACTTACGACCTGGCCGAACTCGGGCGCTATTACGCCGACTACGCGCGGCTGATGGAACAATGGCGCAAGGTGTTGCCCGCAGACGCTCTCCTCGATGTGCAATACGAGGACATCGTCGCCGACCAGGAAAAACAGGCGCGCCGCTTGCTCGAATATTGCGGATTGGAATGGAATCCGGCCTGTCTGGAGTTCCACAAAACCAAACGCCAGATCCGCACCGCCAGCGTGACGCAAGTGCGCCAGCCGATCTACAACACCTCGGTGGAGCGCTGGCGCAAATATGAAAAGTTTCTGGGGCCGTTGCTGGATGAACTGGGCGATCTGGTTCCGCACAGTGCGCGATGAAATTCCCACACCCATGACACTGACCCCGCGCAGCATGATAGACGGCATTTCATGGCCACTGATTGCCACCCCGCTCGGTGCAGGTCTGATGGCGATGCAATATCAACTCGATCACTCCCAGCAACTGCCCCCTGAAAAGCTCGAACGCCATCAACTCGATCAGGCCGCCATACTGCTACGGCATGCGCTCGCCACCGTACCGTATTACCGCGAAAAATATGGCACCCGCGCATTGCCCGACAAGCTCGATTGTGATGTCTGGCGCAGCCTGCCCTTTCTGGAAAGAAGCGACATCCAGCAGCATTTCGAGTTGATGAAAAGTTCAGGAGTCCCGCCCAGTCACGGCAATAGTAGAATGTATGGATCATCCGGCTCCACTGGCAGACCCATCAAAACGCTGGGCACGGATACCACACATTTTTTTTGGCTGAGCCTTTCTCTGCGCGATCATGTCTGGCATCAGCGCGATCTGACAAAGAAGCATGGCGCGATACGCACCAAGGTCAACAACGGTACCTCTCAGGGCTGGGGAGAATGGAGCGTCGGTATTGTCTCCGGCCCCAGTAGCGTACTTAATATCGAGGCCCCTGTGGACCAACAACTCGATTGGCTGATCGTGGAAAATCCCAGCTACCTGACTACCCATCCGACCAACCTGCACGCGCTGCTCACCCGTGCCGCCGAACGCAACTTGCACCCGACCAATCTGTGCGAGGTGCGCACCTTCGGCGAGATGCTGCAACCCGATCTGCGCGATCTGGTGCGGCAAGTGTGGGGAGTCAAACTGACCGATATGTATTCAGCGGAAGAGGTCGGTTACATCGCCTTGCAATGCCCTGAGACAGAGCACTACCATGTCCAGTCGGAAAATCTGCTGGTGGAAATATTGAACGAGCGCGGAGAGCCGTGCCAGCCCGGAGAAATTGGCAGTGTCGTGGTGACCACTCTGCATAATTTTGCCATGCCGCTGATCCGCTACCGCATCCTCGATTACGCCGAGGTCGGCGCGGCTTGCCCTTGCGGCAGGGGTTTGCCTGTAATCAAGCGCATCGTCGGCAGGCAGCGCAACATGGTCATGCTACCCGATGGGAGGACTCACTGGCCAAGTTTCCCCAGCGCAGCCTGGCTCGCCATTGCCCCGATCCAGCAGTTCCAGCTGATCCAACTCGACACACAAACCATCGAAATCAAACTCGTCTGCCCGCGTCCTCTTAACGCACAGGAAGAGTCAGCTATCCGGATCATGCTAACGGAAAGATTGAGCTACCCATTCAATTTCCGCTTCAGTTATCAGGACAGAATCGAACCCCGGCCTAATGGCAAGTACGAGGATTTCATTTCACTCGTGAAAGATCGGCGGGTCAACAATTGAACCACTCCGCTTCTCATGGCGCTTTATATGGTGGCATGCCCCCACAGGGTATCGCCACCGATCCGCTCATCATCAATGCCTGTCTTACCGGCAACGTTTCCACCAAGGAAACTAGCCCGCATCTGCCGGTAAGCGTTGAAGAAATCGTTGAAGATGCCGCTGCTGTATTGGAAGCCGGCGCGAGCATGTTGCATATCCATGCTCGCGCTGCTGACGGCAGCCCTGCTTGGCAACCGGATATTTACGGGCGTATTTTTGAGGGTATCCGGCGCCACTATCCCGAAGCCATCTTAGTGGCAACTACCAGCGGTCGGCTGCATGACACTTTGGAAAAACGTGCCGCAGTGCTTGAGTTGGATGGTAGCGCCAAGCCCGACATGGCATCGCTCACACTCGGGTCGCTCAATTTTCCCGATCAGGCATCGATCAATGCTCCGCACAACATACAAGCGCTTTGTACGCTTATGCGTAAACAGGGAATAATGCCGGAGCTCGAAGTCTTCGATCCCGGCATGTTGAATTACGGATTCTATTTGCAGCGCAAAGGCTTTCTTCCCTATGCTTGTTACGTCAATCTGCTGCTCGGCTCGCTCGGCAGCGTGCCCGGACGCGTACTGGATCTGGCCAATCTGGTGCGCGAGATTCCGCGCGATTGGGTTTGGGCGGCTGCCGGAATCGGTCGTTATCAGCTTGCCATGAACACTGCCGCATTGCTGATGGGTGGGCATGTGCGGGTGGGACTCGAGGACAATCGTTTTTACGATCCCGCCAGCTGCGCAGCTGCGACGAACCGGGGGCTGGTCGAGCGTATTGTTCGCCTAGCCAGGGAATTCGGTCGCCCGATTTCTTCCTGCGGCGAAACACACGCCAAACTGCGGCTGGGCCAACCGGAAAATTGGCATGCCACGCAAGTACTCATCCGGAAAATGCAGAGCGAAGACATGGCGACCGCAATAGCGCTACTCGCCCAATGGAACATGGCACCAGTGCAGGCAAGTACCTTTATTCCCCAACCCGAACGCGATCATCTGGAACTGGAAAACACCTTCGTCGCCATACTGCAGGGCAAACTGGTAGGCGTGGCAAGCTGGTTGCGAATCAACGCAACCAGCGCTGAAACCGCCAGCCTGGCAGTGGATCGAGAATTCATCGGCTGCGGTATCGGCCAGAAACTTCAAGAGGCACGGATCGCGGAAATGCGCAGCAAAGGTATCGTGCAAGTGCGCACAGAGGCGGATAGACCAGACATCATCCGCTGGTACATGGACAAGTTCGGCTATCGCATCGTCGGCACCAATAAAAAGAAACATGCCTTCAGCTTGGTGGAACAGGACTGTTGGACTGTGCTAGAACTGGAATTGCATTAACGTCATAACCAATATTGAAGCCATTTTTCCATAAGGTCACTTGATGCACTATGAGAGAAATCTGATACCGCAGCCGGAGGCAGCATGGCCACTTTGCTGATGCTCTCTGGCGGAGCCGACAGCGCAGCTGCCCTTGTCAAGTTGTTGACCGACAACCGCGATCCGGTTTTTGCCCACCACATCATTATTGCAGACAGTGAAAGCCCGACGCGATACAAGGCTGAAAACATCGCCTGCGACAGGGTGGTCCAATACTGCCGCGAGCAATACCGCGACTTCGTCTATACCAAGTCGCTCTGGGACTTCCAGCTTCGCTACTTTGGCTGGAACCTGACCTTGTGCGCCTTTGTCGGCGCGCGAGTGCTACGTTCCTTCCCTGAAGCCAAAATTAATCGGTACGCGGTTGGTGTCATTGACGAACCGCACAGCTTGGGCATGTGGAAAGAGCGTGTCGAAGAAGCGCAGGCCACGTTCTACGCGGGACTGACTACCGCCGGATTGACCTACAGGCCGGAAATAGTCTGGCCCGTCGCGCACATGACGAAGGCCGACGTTCTCAACTTCCTGCCTCCGGCACTGAAAGAGATGGTTTCTTTCTGCCGCAATCCATTCGAAGTCGGCCAGAATATGTTCCGCCCCTGTGGCAAGTGCATATCCTGCAATACCCGAAAAAACATCGGACATATATAGAAAAGCGCTGGTTTCACTGGAAGTCGCCGCTACAAGTACAATCATTCATCATCGCTGGTCAAATAAACCAAGTTCAAGGAAAGATTCATGAATCGTATTTCAGTTTTTCGGCACGAAGGCCATGTCTCGGCCGAACACCGCGCCGCCTTGCTCGGGCAAAAACCGGCGACGATATGGATGTCCGGCTTGAGCGGTGCAGGCAAATCCACGCTGGCCTATGCGCTGGAGCGGGCGCTGCTTGGCGAGGGACGCGCGAGTTATGTGCTGGATGGCGACAATGTGCGGCACGGCTTGAATCGTGATCTTGGTTTCAGCGCGCAGGAGCGCAGCGAAAACATCCGCCGCATCGCCGAAGTCGCCAGGCTGATGAACGATGCCGGACTCATTGTCATCACCGCGTTCATCTCGCCGTTCCGCGCGGATCGGGCCATGGCGCGCAGCATCATCGGCGCTGAGCATTTTAGGGAAGTGCATGTGAGTACGCCGTTGGCGGTGTGCGAGCAGCGCGACCCGAAGCAACTTTACCAGCGCGCCCGTCGCGGCGAAGTTGCCGAATTCACCGGCATCTCATCGCCGTACGAAGCACCGAGTGCACCCGACCTCATTCTTGATACCTCCGGTATTTCACAGGACGAAGCGATCAAGCTACTTTCAAGACTATTGTAATATTCCGAAATACCATCTTGTGAAGATGCCCGTAAATAGGCGCTATACCATGCATACCGCATGAAGATTGCCGTGTTTATTGCCTTGGCGCTGAGGTGTATTTTTAAAAAACCCTTCCCCGCTTATTTTTTGCTCGCCACCACATCAATCAACGCCGACATACCGCTATGTCCCGCGCCTTCGCGGATGATGTCGTCGTGTTCGGACAGGTGCAGGATGTCCATGTCAGCGAACACTTCGCGCAACATGGTTGCGGTGTAAAGGTTCTCAGCCTGCGACGGTCCGCCGGTGCGATATTCCAATTGGCGAGGCGTGTAGCCTTGCAGCATTAGCAAACCGTCCGGTTTGAGACTGCGTTTGATGTACTCAAACATTTGCTCGCGCAAGGCGGGCGGTACGAACTGGATGAAGATCGCCGCAACCACATCGAATTTATTTTCACCCCATTGCCATTGCATCAAATCGACCTGTTCAAATTGCACTGTCACGCCGCGTTGCTGTGCCAGTTTCCTGGCTTTCTCCAGCGCCACCGGCGATGAATCCACCGACAACACATGCAATCCCTGTTGCGCCAACCACACGCCGTTGCGCCCTTCGCCATCAGCCACGGCCAGACAAGTCATGCCCGGTTTGAGCCGCGCTTGTTGCGTCACCAGAAAAGCATTCGGTTCGATACCGAAATGGTATTCCTCGCCAGCGTAACGTTCGTTCCACACACTCACGACCACCTCCCAAAATCCAAATTTCGTCGCAATTCTGCGTTGCTCACAAAAAATTACTTCTTACATATTTCATATATGCCGCGTCGCAATTTTTTGCTCGCGCCTTGTCTTGCTTAGAACTTTGAATTTTTGGAGGTGGCCTCATACCGCTCTCCACAAATACCACCACGCACTCAGCGTGACGAAAGAAATAATCAATCCAACCGCAACCATCAAGTTCACCAGTGGTGGATCGAGATCGTGTTCCGATGCCACGATAGCGGCGGTAATCATCGGCGGCATCGCCGCTTCGAACAAGGTAACTTGAATAGTCTGTCCGTGCGCGCCGAACAACTGCACATACAGCAGGTAAATCGCCAGCGGCGCGAGAATCATCTTGAAACTCAGGCCTAAAGCCAAGTTGCGTTTATGTTCGGCAATATGTCCCATGCGCAACTGCATCCCCACCGACAACAATGCCAGTGGCGCGAGCGTATCGCCCAGGCGTTTCAACAGCACCATGAACCAATCAGCGTACTCGACCGGTATTAGTAGCAACGCGATGACCAGCGAAATGAATGGAGGAAACATTGCGATGCGTTTAACGATCTCCGCCGCCGTAGGACGACCCGACGAATAGATCCCAGCCACCGTGATGCCCAATACCGACAGCACAAAAAACGAACCGAGTTGATCGGCAACGATAGCGGTTGCGATTCCTGATTTGCCGTAAAACGCTTCCACCATCGGCACCCCGAGGAACGAGGTATTGCCCAACCCGCCGACCAGCATCAATGCGCCCACCGTGGCGCGCGGCAAATGCAAACCGCGTCCGACCAGCCAGAAGAAACCAGCCGACAAAGCAAACACCAGCCAAGCCATCGCCGCCACCAGAACCACATCTCCCGAAAAGTGCAATTCGTGGATGTACAACAGCGTCAACGCGGGCAGCGAGACATGAATGATGAAGCTATTGAGCGTGGCCGGTGCGTTGTCCGGCATACGCTTGAAGCGACGCAGCAGCATGCCGGCGATGAAGCAAAGAATGAGAAGAAGCAGGTTGTTCATTTTTTGTGGTTCCGTTTATTTATTTTATCAAGCAACACAGGAGGTTAATCAACTACACACACATCAGCCAACCACCAAATCAAACCAAAGAAATAATTCTAAATGTACCTGCATTTTGGCAAAAATGTAGAATTGCGTGTTAGCAGGAGACATTCATTGGAAAATCCATACAACATTCTGGGCGTATCGCCGACCGCTTCGACCGAAGAAATCAAGAAGGCTTACCGTGTGTTGGCCATGCGGCATCACCCGGACCGGAATCCGCACTCCAGCGCGGAAGTTCGATTCAATGCCATCAAGACGGCTTACGAGCTGCTGTCCGACCCGCAAAAAAGGGCTGAATATAATCATAGCCTCAACCATCGCATCATCATTGATCCCGAAAATGAAGCACAGACATTATGGGATTCACTTTTCAATCGTTGCGGCATCGTGCTTGAGCACAACGACCGTTCATCAACTTAAAGACCAGACACCATGAATAATATCCATCCTGAATTCGCTTACCAGTCGCGTGAACTGGGCATCCAGATCGAAGATACCCTGGGCGAACCGCCCGATAGAAAGAACTATGACCGGGTCATTAAATCGTTGATCGACGAATACGCCCACGGCTTCAGACTTGACGATGTGAATCTGTTGAGCTTCGCGCTGGCCGGGCACCTGCGCTTTGACGATGTTGCAGGGCTGTTGGCACAAGGTGCGCAATATGAAAAAGGTGATGCCGCGTCGGTTTTGCAGATGGTCAAATGCGACGATGCCGAAGCGAGTGCGGCGTTAACGGCGGTGGCGAATACCGATCCTGAATTGGCGCGCAAGGCGATCATCACTGCTTTCCTCTACATGAACCGCAAGCGTTGGACTGACGAAGACCATTCACTCGAAGCCCTGCAAAAAGACGAAGACGACGAAGAGGATGAGGACGAAGATCAAGTCGGACAGGGGCAGGATATTGACCATTTGTTTGACTCGCACGGAGACGAGAATGTCTGACAAGTCCAATCTTCCAGCAATCCGGCAGCAAGTTACCGAGCTGGTGCTGTCCGGCTCGACCAAACATGCGGAAGAGGCCATCAACGAGACTGCCGAGAAGTTCGGCGATCTCGCTGTGGTTGAAGTGCTGGAAAACTTGGAGCCGCATGTCGCATCACTGCATTTGTCCGCGTTCGATGGCGGCAAGTTGTCGCTGGCGACGCTGCTGATACCGCCCAAGGTTTGGGCCGAGAGCTTGGCTTACTTCGCCGCCATGTGGGACGAAGATTTGATCGAAGATGAGCCGGAAGTTTTGGCCGAGTCACTGTTCGCGCACATCCATGGAATTATATTTGCCACTGACGATCCTGAACGGCGGGCGGAGCTGATCCACGAAGCGTTGGCAACCGACTGGGGGACGACGGCATTTGCCGTGCTGTTCTCGACGGCGACCGAGGAAATCATTGAAATCGCCAATGCCATCCACAACCAGGATGCGCATCGAAGCGGGCAGACCACTTCCGATCACGATGTGATTCCGCTCGCGTTGGAAATTGCCCGCACCGATGAAGAAGCCTGGGATCGGGTGTTGTTCGAAATATTCCCCGACTGGATTCCGGGTGAAAACCAATTGCACGCAAAGTCTGACGAAGATGATGATGGCGATGACGACGAAGATGTAGAGCATGAATATGCCACAGGCCGCACGACTAAAGAATTACTGTTGCGCTTGCGCAAACAAGTACCCAGTAAATCTGCCAGCACATCTAAAACGGGCCGCCGTCCGAGTCTGGGTGAGGATATTTTTTCTTAGCACACAAGTTCGCCCAAAAATAATTACCCATGCAAATTACTGGCTTCACATTACGCCCGCCGCAATTAGTACAAGCGCTCGAAACGCTGGCGCAGCGCGCTGACCATCAACAGGCAGCCAGCACGCTTTTTCAGGAACTCAGCGGGATTACCGTGCTGGTCGCCAAAAAATTCACCAATGACAGAACGGCGGAGGGCATGCTTGAAGCGTTCTATCTGACGATAGGCTGTATCTCGCTGGGAATCAGTCAGGCCGAAATTGCACAAAGCAATGAATCCAGATTGTCGTTCCTGCTGCAACATGGCGCTGAACGAGTATTCCAGATGGGATTCCGCCAGATCAAAGCATTATCCGCTCTGTCCTATGCGGCGTTCATTTCCGATTTCGACAGCGACCCGTTCATACAACAGCGCAACGTCAAAATGCTGTTCACGGAGATATGCCGCGCCGATCCTGGCTCGGCATGGCTAGGCGACAGCGTCTACAAGAATGAGTTGCTGGATCGGAAGAACAACCAGCGCATCATTGAGTGTGCCAAATGGCTGCGCAAAAATCATTACGCCGGCCCCGTAAAGGACTCCGAACTCGATGCCAATGCGGTTATCGCGATCTCGGTAATTTTCGCGATTGCCGGTGACGGGCCCATCGTCGCACGAGTCAGACAAACAGATATCGAAACCCTGATTCAGGGTGTACGAAAAACACCGCTGGATATCGAAGCGGGCTGGAACGCATTACTGAAAAAAGTCCCGCCTGAATACCAACCGATACTGCGTACACGCATGGACGAATACCGCGGCACCATCGTCAAGAAGATACTCTCCAAAACCAAAATCAAAACCGTCGTCACCGAGATACAGGATTATTACGCGGGCAATGAGCAGGATACTGACTACCCGTAAACTGGCAGAGCAGAACTAACCCTGCGTTGGGAGATAGTGATTAAGCCGAAAAGAGATGAACGCAGATTGAAATTGCTTCAGCAGCTTATTTCCCGCAGGAAATCACCCCAGCAAATGCGCCACCGTCAGCAGCAATAGCATCAGCAGCTGAAACACCAGCGCGCGCCACACCAAGCCGATAGCGCTTTGCATGTAATCGGCATCGGCTTCGTCGTCCATGCCGATCTCGGGACGGAACACGGGGTGCTCGTCTTGTACGATGGTCTGCCCCAGCCTCACGCCAAGTGCGCCCGCGCCGCTGGCAAGCAGGATGCCGGCTTCCGGGTCGGGCCAGCTTGCAGCTTGGTTGCGCCAGCAATAGGCGGTGTCTTCAAAGTTGCCGACGATGGCGAAGGTGCTGGCGGTGAGGCGCAGCGGCAGCCATTCCATCAGGTGATACGCCTGCCGTGCGAACACGCCGAAATTGCTAAACTCGGCTTCATTTTGCATACCCCAGCGCGTGTTCAATACTTGGGCGAGACGATACAGGATGGCACCGATCGGCCCCAAGCCCAGCATCATGAAAATGACAAACCAGGACACTACGCCAAACACGTTGCGGTGCGAACACAACAGCGCTTGCTCGATGGTGACGCGCGCCACTTCTTCCTGACTCAACTCGCGGCAGGATACGCCTAGCCATTCGCCGAGCAGATCACGCGCCTTGTCCAACTGGTTGGCGCGCAATGCTTTATGGATGTCGGTGTAGTAATGGCTGAACTGGCGGAAACCCATGGTGAGGTAGAGCACCAGCACGCTGAATGCCCAGGCAAAGATGGGATGCGCGATATACAGCAGCAAATATACCGAGGTCACCAGCACCAGCGGCGCTGTCATGGTGAGCAGCCATGCAATGCGCCCATGTTTGCGTTCGCCCGCGTTGAAATTGCGCTGGAAAAATTCCACATAACCTTCAAGCCATGTGTAGAGGAATTTGCGCGAGGACAGCGGGTGCAGTTGCTCCAGAAACAACGCGGCGATCAAAGAGAGCAGGCTCATGGCTTTATGGGTTTAATTGCGGATGGCGAGAAGATACCACAGGCGAATGAGTGGACGAAATACACAGCCATGCTTGCGCGGCTTTGAAACAACGCATCTACTCCGAAATGAGCCATATTCGGCTGCGGATGAACGCAGATCGAGTTAGACATTCGCGCAATCTCATCGGTGTTAAGGCACTGTTCGTAAAAACCAATACCTGCGCAGCTTCGGTTATCATTTCATCGAACTGTGCGCGCCACAGTTCAAACGCGATGTGGCGGCGAAAGCCTTGCGTCTGACAACATAGGAGAAACACTGTGAATCAAACCCTGCAAATCCAACAACACCACCGCAGTATCCGCAGTTTCAGCAACGAACCGGTCAGCGACGAGATGCTAGCCCAGATCATCGCCGCTGCACATCAGGCACCGACCTCAATGAATGCGCAGGAGATTTCGCTGATTGTGGTGCGCGATGCCGAGCACCGCACCAAAATCGCCGAACTCGCGGGCAGGCAAGCGCACGTCGCACAAACGCCGGTGTTCATCGTGATCGTCATCGACTTTAACAAGACCGACATCGGCATGCGCAAGGCGGGCAACACGCAGATCATTCACGAGAGCATGGAAGGTTTCGGCGTGGGCGCGGTGGATGCGGGCATCGTGCTCGGCACTCTGATTACCGCCGCCGAATCCTTAGGGCTGGGCATCACGCCCATCGGCGGCGTGCGCCACGATCCGCAAGGCATGGTTGAATTGCTCGACCTGCCGCCACTCACCTTTGCCATGGTCGGCCTATGCATCGGCCACATCGCCCACGACGCGCCGGTCAAACCGCGCATGGACATCAAAACATTCCGCCACGACGAACGCTACGATGCCTCCGGCTATTCCGCCGCTATCGACGCTTACGACAAAACCATCATGCAACACTGGCAGAATGTCGGGCGCAGCGACGGCACTCCGTGGTCAACCAGCCTCGCCCCGTTCCAAAGCGTGTACTACCCCGCCGTGCGTCCGGTGGCGGCGATGCAGGGCTTGTTGAACGACAAGTAGAATTTTAAATACTCATTTGAGCGCAAACCAATAGGCACGGGCATCTGCATCAAGTGCATGATGCAGATCGCCTATTGACGGGCTTTACCACGAGGTGAGGTTTCTGGAATTATTTCGCAGTGGTTGTCGCCGCATGTTTGGCGATGACGTTGTCGATGAAGTTGCGCAAAAAACTTTCGGTCTGCGAACTATGGAAGCGATCCACTTCCACGCCGTGGCTGTAGGCGACCACGGTGGGGAAACCGCGTACTTTGTGCCTTCCGGCGATCTTCATGTTCTCGTCGGCATCCACCACGCCCAGATAGAACTTGCCGTTGTAATCAAACACCATCTTGTGCAGCAGCGGCCCCAGCACGCGACACGGTGCGCACCACTCCGCGCTGATGTCCACCAATATTGGCAACTCATGCGAACGCGCCACCACCAGTTCATCGAAACTATCTTCTTCCACGTTGTACGAATAATCACTCATTGCAACAGCCTCATCTATCAAGTTAATTCAATATTTCACAAACTCGTCATTCCGGCGAAGGCTGGAATGACGGGCAAAAAAACAAATCAATTCGCTCCGCGCTTGGCGAAGTCTTTCATCCGAAAACCCAGCGCGAACAGCACCGCGAAATATACCACCACGCCGGCCATCACCAACCACGACAGGTGGATGATGCGCGTCCAGCCGTGGGTGGTGAGCCAGTGTTGTTGGCTGCCCATGCCGAACCACAGCGTCAGCCCCAACGCCAGCAGCGCGACACACAGTTTGAGGAAGAATATTCCCCAGCCCGGTTCGGGTTGGTAGATGCCGCGTTTGCGCAGGAAATAGAACAGCACAGCGGAATTGAAGCAGGCGCCGAGGCCGATGGAGAGCGCCAATCCGGCATGGTGCAATTGCATACCGAACACGAACAGCAGGTTCATCATTTGCGTGGCGAACAAGGTGGCGAGGCCGATCTTGACTGGAGTCCTGATGTCCTGCCGCGCATAGAAGCCGGGAGCCAGCACTTTCACCGCGATAATGCCGATGAGGCCGACGCTGTAGCCAACCAGGGCGTAGCTGGTTTTCAGCACATCGTCGGCCGCAAATGCGCCATGCTGGAAGAAGGTCGCCAGCAGCGGCACGGCGATCATGCCCAGCGCCAGCGCGGCGGGCAGCGTGAGCATGAACACCAGACGCAAGCCCCAATCCAGCAATTTGGAATATTCCAGCGGGCTGTTGTCGGCGTGGTGTTTGGAAAGCGAAGGCAGCAAAATCGTGCCCAGCGCCGCGCCCAGCAGGCCGGATGGGAATTCCATCAGCCGGTCGGCAAAATACAGCCAGGACACGCTGCCTGCCACCAGAAACGAAGCGAAGATGGTGTTGATGATGAGGCTGATCTGCGCGATGGACACGCCGAACATGGCCGGCCCCATTTGTTTGATGACGCGCCACATGCCGGCGTCTTTCAGGCTGAAACGTATGCTCGGCAGCATGCCGATCTTTTTCAGGAACGGAACCTGGAACGCGAGTTGCACAAAGCCCGCCACGAACACCGCCCACGCCAAGGCCAGAATGGGCGGATCGAAATACGGCGCCAGCCACAGCGCGCCGACGATAAAGCAGATATTGAGCAATATGGGCGCGAAGGCGGGCACCCAGAATTTGTTGTAGGTATTGAGAATGCTCGCCGCCACCGCCACCAGCGAGATGAAAAAGATATACGGCGAGGTGATGCGCAGCAACTGCACAGTGAGGTCGAACTTCTGCGGGTCTTTGACGAAGCCCGGCGCGCTGATCATCACCAGGATGGGTGCGGCGATGATGCCGATCAGCGTGACAATGAACAGGATGATGGCCAGCATGGTGGTCACGTGATCCACCAGCAGCTTGGTCTCTTCTTCACCTTTGCGGTGTTTGTATTCGCCGAAGATCGGCACGAAGGCCTGCGAGAACGCGCCTTCGGCAAACATGCGGCGCAACAGGTTGGGCAGCTTGAAGGCGACCAGAAAAGCATCCATTGCCATTCCCGCACCGAAGATGCGCGCCATTAACACATCGCGCACAAACGCAAGGATGCGCGAAAGCAGCGTCAGGCTGCTGATGGTAGCAAGGGCTTTAAGGAGATTCATGCGGGTCGTTGGCTATCTGCTGAAAACGGCGCGCATCATACCATTGCAGTCGCCTGCGCCGCGCAGTCAGAGCCCGCCACAGGAATCCACGCTGATGTCTTTACCGCTCTGTTTGGCGGTGGGCATGCGTTGCTCGGCGAGATCGACCAGCGCTTTCCAGTCAGCGGCGTTTTGGGGATTGGCGGGAAACCGTGGTCTGTCCCCTATTATTCTGATGGTGGCGAGGGCTTTAAGGAGATTCATGCGGGTCTTGGCTATCTGCTGAAAACGGCGCGCATCATACCATTGCAGTCGCCTGCGCCGCGCAGTCAGAGCCTGCTACAGGAATCCACACTGCAGTCCTTACCGCTCTGTTTGGCGGCGTACATGCGCTGGTCGGCAATATCCACCAGCGCTTTCCAGTCAGCGGCATTGACTCGTTCCACGATTCCGCTAATTTAATGCGTGGGCGACGTGGCATGGTTGTTCAAAAAGTATTGTGATGCCGTTGATTTTTCCGATGCCAGAAAGCTGAACTTTGCTACAGGCTCTTTCGTGGACTTTGCAGCCATTCACCAGTAGCTGCTTAATTTTGGTTTGTAAAGAAGCTGAAATCGAAGTAGTGGGGCTTATCTTTTACCCATTCTTCTCCATACGCACAATCTTCCCCCATCGGGATCCCGCTCAACGGTTTTCCCATTGCGTCCTTGAGTTCCATAACAGATCCGAATCGGACTGAATATGAATTTTTATCGAACGGAATCGCCATCCAGTAGGCTTCGGCAACCAATTCATTTTCCACCGCCGCAACATGCGTCTGCTTCAGGTTGTACCTATTATTTAGCGTACCGTTCTTCTGAAACTTATTCCTAGCTTTGACGCTTATCGCATATTTTTTACCATCCTTCTCTGCGAGAAGATCCGCAAAATGAAAATTCCTTCTTTTTGTATCGTTAAGATGCGAAATTTTTTCAAAGCCATTATCAACAAGGGTTTTAAGTGCGATCAACTCGCCCAACTCACCTAATGCTTTCTTCCTCATAGCTTCTTTCTTGCTATCCGTCTTCTCGCTGTCCATTAGTGATTATCCTTTGCCGAAATTGAGTTGGCTTGATAAAAATTTACAAAGCTAATAGTAGCAAAGAGCACTCGCTTCCGAGTGCATTCCCGCCGACAGTTATGTCCACGCGGAGCCAACGGGAGCAAGTCTTGCATTACGACATTTTCAAACATACCCACTGCACCGCAACGCCCGTCCATAGGCAATCTGCGCCATGTGCTTGATGGAGATGGCCGTGGTTACTGAGTTGGAGGTCATAACGGGGCCAGCATCACATTAAATTTTCGCATTTCACATCTCCTGTTCAGAATCTAGATTCACTTTGATCGGGCACCACCAGCGACATACAGGCTTTGAGGCGAATGATTTCGAGCGGTAGCCGGTTCATGCCCGCACCCTGACTTGTGTGCCATGCTTGGTCAATAAACAAATCGACCTAAATATTCCACTGCCTTGCCTGCAACCCAATAAACACGGCAATCTCCATCAAGCGCATGATGTAGATCGCCTATCGACGGGCGTTTCCGGGCAGGTGGGGTGTGAAAATCCCATAAAGGTCGGGGAAGCCTCGACTTCTGGGGTAAACCAACCCGGTTCCGAAAAAACCGTTTGCCAAACCTTGAATGAGCCTCTAGAATGCGCGCCTTTCTGGAAAGCCGAATTCTCAAGGAGTAGTCATGGCAAATAGCGCACAAGCCCGCAAGCGTGCTCGTCAGGCAGTAAAACAAAATGCTCACAACGCAAGCTTGCGTTCGGAGTTGCGTACCGCGATCAAGAAGGTTGCCAAGGCGATCGAAGCTGGCGACAAGGCTGCTGCAAAAGCCGTGTTCAGCGAATCCACCAGTGTGGTAGATTCCATCGCCGACAAGAAGATCATCCATAAGAACAAGGCGGCGCGTCATAAGAGCCGATTGTCCGCTGCGATCAAGGCGATGGCCTGATTTATTGCAGACGTTAAGTCTGCGACAACAGGGCCGACAGTTTAGTCGGCCTTTTTTGTTTTATAGTTTCAACATTAGAGATGTAACAAGACCGGAAGACTTGCCATGTCCCATTTGATGAACACTTACGCAAGACAAAACGTCACCTTCACCCACGGCGAAGGCGCCTGGCTTTGGGACGTCAACGGCAAACGCTATCTGGACGCGCTGTCCGGCATCGCGGTCAATACGCTGGGACATGCGCATCCGCGCTTCACTGCCGCGCTTTCCGCTCAAATCGGCAGGATGATTCACACCTCCAATCTTTACCAAGTACGCGAACAGGAATTGATCGCCGATAAGCTGTGCGAGATTTCCGGGATGGACGAAGTGTTCATGTGCAATTCCGGTTGCGAAGCGAACGAAGCCGCGATCAAGCTGGCGCGGCTGTATGGCAACCAGCGCGGTATCGATACGCCGACCATCATCGTGATGGAAAAAGCTTTTCACGGACGCACACTGGCCACGCTTTCCGCCACCGGCAACCGCAAGGTGCAGGCGGGCTTTGAGCCGCTGGTGAAGGGCTTCGTACGCGTGCCTTACGACGATCTCGACGCTATCCGCCAGGTTGCGGCGCACACACCCAATATCGTCGCCGTGCTGGTCGAGCCGATCCAGGGCGAAGGCGGCATTCGCACCCCCGACATCAGCTATCTGCAAGGCTTGCGCAAGATTTGCGACGAGCATGAGTGGCTGTTGATGCTGGACGAGGTGCAATGCGGTCTGGGCAGAACCGGCAAGTGGTTCGCGTTCCAGCACACCGGCATCATGCCGGACGTGATGACGTTGGCCAAGGGTCTAGGCTCCGGCGTTCCCATCGGTGCGTGTTTGGCTGCGGGCAAAGCAACGGGCACGTTCAAGCCGGGTAATCACGGTTCGACTTTCGGCGGCAATCCGCTGGCGTCGACTGCCGCGCTGACTACATTGAACATCATGGAGCAGGACAAATTGCTCGCCCACGCCGATAAACTGGGCGCGTGGATCAAACAACAATTGCAAACCCGTTTGGGTGGTTTAAAGGGAGTAGTCACGGTACGCGGACAAGGCTTGATGCTGGGCATCGAACTGAACAAACCGTGCGGCGTGCTGGTCGCACAAGCATTAGGGCAAGGCCTGCTTATTAACGTCACCGCCGACACGGTGATACGCATGTTGCCGTCGCTCATATTCACTGAAGATGAAGCACAACAGATGCTGGATATCCTGTGTCCACTGGTCACGGAATTTCTGGCGAAGGAGTGAGCCATGAGCAGCAAATCCGTCAAACATTTTCTGCAATTCAAAGATTTGAACCGCGACGAGTTTGAGTATCTGTTCGAACGCACGCGCATCATCAAACAAAAATTCAAGGCTTATCAGCAATACTGGCCGCTACAGGATCGCACGCTGGTGATGATCTTTGAGAAAGCCAGTACACGCACACGCCTATCGTTCGAGGCGGGCATGCAGCAGCTTGGCGGCTCAGCCATCTACCTGAATACGCGCGATTCGCAACTGGGACGCGGCGAGCCGGTGGAAGATGCCGGACAAGTCATTTCGCGTATGAGCGACATCGTGATGATCCGCACCTATGAGCAAAGCATCATCGAGCGCTTCGCTGCCCATTCGCGAGTGCCGGTCATCAACGGCCTGACCAACGAATACCATCCCTGTCAAGTGCTGGCGGACATCTACACCTACGTCGAACATCGCGGCAGCATCAGCGGCAAGACCGTGGCATGGATTGGCGATTCCAACAATATGTGCAACACCTGGCTGCAAGCAGCGGAAATCCTGGATTTCAACGTGCATGTTTCCACCCCACCCGGCTACGAAGTGGAAGCGGAACGCGCCGGGCTGTATGGTCACGAACACTACGAAGAATTCACCGACCCGATGGAAGCCGCGCGCGGCGCGGATTTGCTGACCACCGACGTGTGGACTTCAATGGGCTTCGAGGCCGAAAACGAAGAGCGCATGAAAGACTTCGCCGACTGGCAAGTGGATGGAGACATGCTGAGTGTCGCCGCCAAGGATTCGTTGTTCATGCACTGCCTGCCAGCCCATCGTGGCGAGGAAGTTGCGGCGGATGTTATCGACGGCGAACAGTCTGTAGTGTGGGATGAAGCAGAGAACAGACTGCATGTGCAAAAAGCGCTGATGGAATATCTGTTACTGGGCAAAATAGCTGAATGAACGACGAATCAACGGATAACAGCGCTGCCAACAATAGCAAATATATTCGTTTGGCTGACCACATACTGCCGTCATCAGCCACCATGATCGGTGTCTGCATGACGGTTATCAGCCTGGCTCATCTGATTCCAAAGCCTAACATCAGCAGACACGTCAATGAAATGCTGGCTTTTGACAGTCTGCTTTTTTTAAGCAGCGCCATGTTGTCTTACTTCTCGCTACGCCATCACGAAATGGCGGCAAAATTCGAACGTATGGCCGACGTTATTTTCCTGGTTGCCATCTCGCTTATGGTAGTAGTGGGATTTGTCGTTTCTTTTGAATTACTAATTGACTAACACGAATGATAAATTATGTCTGACATCAAAAAAGCCGTCCTCGCCTACTCCGGCGGACTAGACACCTCAGTTATTCTCAAGTGGCTGCAAGACACTTACCAATGCGAAGTGGTCACCTTCACCGCCGATCTTGGCCAGGGCGAAGAACTTGAACCTGCACGCGCCAAGGCGCTGAAAATGGGCATCAAGCCGGAGAATATTTTCATTGACGACTTGCGTGAAGAATTCGTGCGCGATTTCGTGTTTCCAATGTTTCGCGCCAATACAGTGTACGAAGGTGAATACCTGCTCGGCACGTCTATCGCGCGCCCTTTGATTGCCAAGCGTTTAATCGACATCACCAACCTCACCGGCGCAGATGCCATCTCGCACGGCGCGACCGGCAAGGGCAACGACCAGGTGCGTTTCGAATTGGGTGCCTATGCGCTCAAGCCTGGTATCAAGATCATCGCGCCGTGGCGTGAATGGGATTTGCTGTCGCGCGAAAAGCTGATGGCGTATGCCGAAAAGAATGGCATTCCGGTTGACATGAAACACAAGCAAGGCGGCTCGCCCTACTCGATGGATGCGAACCTGCTGCACATTTCCTTTGAAGGCCGCCATCTGGAAGATCCGGCTGCTGAAGCTGAGGAGAGCATGTGGCGCTGGTCGGTATCCCCGGAGAAAGCACCGGATGCCGCCGAATATCTCGACCTTGAATTCGCCCACGGCGACATCGTGGCGCTGAACGGCAACAAGCTGTCGCCCGCACAAGTACTGACCAAACTGAACGAACTGGGCGGCAAGCACGGCATCGGTCGCCTCGATCTGGTGGAGAACCGCTACGTCGGTATGAAGTCGCGCGGCTGCTACGAAACGCCCGGCGGCACCATCATGCTCAAGGCGCATCGCGCTATCGAGTCCATCACGCTGGATCGCGAAGTTGCTCACCTCAAAGATGATTTGATGCCGCGTTACGCCAACATGATCTACAACGGCTACTGGTGGAGTCCTGAGCGCAAGGCATTGCAGACGTTGATCGACCACACCCAGAGCTGCGTAAACGGCTGGGTGCGCGTCAAGTTATACAAGGGCAATGTCATCGTCGTCGGCCGCGATTCCAAGACCGATTCGCTGTTCGACCCGACCATCGCCACTTTCGAGGACGACAAAGGCGCTTACGACCAGAAGGACGCGGGCGGCTTCATCAAGTTGAACGCGTTGCGTTTGCGCATTGCGGCGAATCTGAAGAACCGGAAATAATGCTGGCAAGTTAAGGGGGCACCATGCTTCACGAACTGAGTGGTGACATTCTGTTGAGCAGTGCGAAAGCCATCGTGCAAGGTGTCGCGCCGAATGACGATTTCCATCAGGGTCTCGCGCTGCAACTGCGCGAGCGCATGCCGGCCATGTATAAGGATTTCCGCCACTACTGCCAGACGCAGCATCCCAAGTCCGGCGAGTTGTGGACATGGATGAGCGCCGACGGTCGCTATCTGGTCAACCTATTCACGCAGGATGGCGCTTACGCCCATGGCAGCAAGCCCGGCAATGCCACGCTGCATCACATCAACCACAGCCTGCACGCGCTGCGCAACTTCGCGCAAAAAGAGAAGGTCGCCAGTTTGGCTTTGCCGCGCCTGGCTTGCGGAGTGGGTGGTCTGGATTGGGCGGAGGTTAAGCCGCAGATCGACAAACATCTCGGCGACCTCGGCATTCCGGTATATGTGTATAGCAATTACCAAAAAGGCATCAAAGCCAACGAACCCACAAAATAATCAAACAAGCCCAAAGGAAATCCCAGCATGTCAGACAAAATTGAAAACGTCAGCGTCAGCAAAAAAGCCAATGTGTTCTTTGACGGCAAGTGCGTGTCTCACTCGGTGTTTTTTGCGGATGGCTCACGCAAAACCGTCGGCGTAGTTCTGCCAAACAGCCAACTCACCTTCAATGTCGGCTCGCCGGAATTGATGGAAATCAGCAGCGGTACCTGCCAAGTTAAAATCGCCGGGGAGTCGGACTTCAAAACTTATGCTGAAGGCAGCAGCTTCAGCGTCGCCGCCAACGGCAGCTTCGATATTCACACCGGTGCGGATGCGGTGCATTACGTTTGCAGTTTTGGCTAGGACTAACCTGAAGGTAAGCCTTCGCCACAACACACCGCAAAACGGTGTGTTGTGATTGATCCAAATTCTAAGGAATAACTATGCCAACTTTCGACATCGTTTCTGAAGTAGATAAGACCGAAGTCAAGAATGCGGTCGAGCAGACCAACAAAGAGGTTAGTACGCGCTTCGACTTCAAGGGTTCCGATGCCCGCGTCGAGCAGGCAGAACTGAAGCTTACTGTATGGGCCGACAACGAATTCCAGCTCGACCAAGTGCAAGACATCCTCAACGGCAGACTGACCAAACGCGGTGTGGACATCAAGTGTCTGGAGATCAGCGACAAGGTCGAAAAAGTCAGCGGCAACAAGGTGAAGCGCGGTTGTGAAGTGAAGGTCGGCGTGGAAATCGAATTGGCGAAAAAGATCGTCAAGCACATCAAAGACAGCAAGATGAAGGTGCAAGCCAGCATTCAAGGCGACACCGTGCGCGTGACCGGCAAGAACCGCGACGATCTGCAAGATGCCATCGCCTTCATCAAGAAGACGATCACCGATTTCCCGTTGCAATATCAGAACTTCCGCGATTGAAACGCGCACCACGATTTTTCTGTCTCTCGCTGCTGGCTTGGTGTCTGACACACCGAGCCAGCGCTGACGAACTCTCCTATCCCGAACTGGTCATTGACGATATAAAACACGTCGTCACCGCCCCTGCACGCTGGGAAGAGGCGGATTGGCGCAAGGTGGGCTGGACCTCGCTCGCCGTGTTGGGCACGGCAGTGGTGATCGACCGCCCTTGGCGCGACGAGATGCGCCGTCATTCCGGCAACGACCCCTTCCTCAAACAAGCCGAACGCTTCGGCTTGCAGTACGCTCCAGTCGTTCTGGGTGGGTTTTATCTGGCGGGTGTCGCCACCGACAACAAGAACGCAGTGGAGGTCGCGCAGGACGGCCTGGCAGCCAGCATCATCGCCAGCGGCCTGATCTCTCCCGCCATCAAGCTCGCAGTGGGGCGCAGTCGCCCGCGCGACAATGTGGGCATCGCTCATCTCAAACCGTTCAGCGATCCCGACGCATCCTTTCCCTCCGGTCACACCACCGAAGCCTTCGCCTTGGCTACGGTCATCTCAAGCCACTACGATGAAGCCTGGGTGGGCTATACGGCCTATTCGGTCGCAGGACTGGTTGGCGTCGCGCGCACCTACCATGACGCGCATTTCGCCTCGGATGTGTTGCTGGGTGCGACCATAGGCACACTAGTCGGTAAAAGCGTAGTCGCACATAACAAGACAATGCGTTCAAACAAGCTGGTCTTGCTTCCAGATGTGTCTCCGGGTCTAATTGGCGTACGCATCGTCGGGAGATTCCAATGAAATCCGTACTCGTCCCTCTGGCACAAGGCAGCGAAGAGCTTGAAGCAGTCACTGTACTCAACATCCTGCGCCGCGCGGGCATCGAAGCGGTGAGTACCAGTCTGGACGGCCACCCGATACGTGGCAGTCGCGGCACGATGCTGATTCCCGACACATCGCTGGACGAAGCGCTCAAACGCAATTTCGACATGGTGGTGTTGCCCGGCGGACAGCCCGGCACTAATAATCTCAAGGCCGATGCGCGCATCATCAAGCTGGTACAACGCATGGTGGAAGAAGGCCGATATGTCTGCGCAATCTGTGCTGCGCCTGCGGTGCTGGCATCGGCAGGTCTACTCGACGGCAAGCGCGCCACCAGTTATCCCGGCTCATTAAATAGTTTTCCCAAGGTGCTGCTCCAAACACAAGCCGTGGTTGAAGACGGTATGCTCATCACCTCGCGCGGCCCCGGCACTGCCATGGATTTTGCTTTGACTCTGGTGGAGCGTCTGGCGGGCAAAGCCAAACGGGATGAGGTCGAAGCCGGGTTGGTGCGCGTGTGACTTCGCTTCTCAAGCGACTGCCTCCTTCTGCTATCGCTTTGCTGCTTCAAGTATCAGCATTTGTGCTTACCGTATTGATCTTGAGTCTGCTCGATTTGCATCCTGCACCGCTGGGCTTCGCATTAATCTGCGGCATTCTTGCATCCTCACTCAGCTACATAGCTGGTCTGGTACGCTGGTGGTGGTTCATCCAATTCGCTTTCGTGCCTGCGCTAGTGCTGATGCTGATGCTCAATATTCCTCCCTCCTTATTCCTCGCAGCCTTCCTCATTTTGCTGGCTGTGTACTGGAGCACATTTCGCACGCAAGTACCGCTTTACCTTTCCAGCAACAAAGTTTGGCTGGCATTGGAGACTCAGATTCCTGTCGAACAACCTTTCATCTTCATTGACCTCGGTTCAGGCATTGGTGGAGTGTTGTTACATCTCGCCCGAACCCATCCGCACGGAAGTTATCACGGAGTGGAAGCTGCACCGCTGCCTTTCCTGTGGAGTTGGCTGCATATCAAGTTCGGCGGCTATCGCAACTGCACGGTGCATTGGGGTAGCTTGTGGAATTGCGATTTATCGGAGTACGACGTGGTGTTTGCCTACTTATCTCCGGTGCCAATGGAACGACTCTGGCTCAAAGCTAAACAAGAGATGCTTCACGGCAGCCTATTCATCAGCAACACCTTCGCGGTGCCTGACCATTCGCCTCAAAATACTCTTGCCGTTGACGATCTGCATCACTCGACTCTTCATCTCTGGCGAATGTAACAAAACACCGCTAGACACATCAATGAGTTAGCGCGCTGCTGGCAAAACACTTCCCAACCCCGAATTTTTTAGTTAGGATGCCATCCCATCCCGTGGTACTTCAAGTCGGCCAAGACCGCACCAATCCTAAATCTTTAAACCAAAGCGAGAACCAAACATGAGCGAACATATCCGTTATGTCACCGATGCCTCTTTCACCGCCGAGGTGCTGCAATCGCCGCTACCCGTACTGGTGGACTACTGGGCAGAGTGGTGCGGCCCTTGTCGAATGATTGCCCCGATCCTGGATGAGGTTTCCAAGGAATATGCAGGTCGTCTGAACGTCGCCAAGTTAAACGTGGACGAGAATCAACAGACCCCACAAAAATATGGTGTGCGCGGCATCCCGACATTGATGTTGTTCAAAAACGGCAATATCGAAGCAACCAAAGTTGGTGCCTTGTCCAAGTCGCAACTCACTGCCTTCATTGACAGCCATATCTGAACCATTTAATCTCCAGCCCGTGCCTGAGCTGTTTCGTCCTGAAATTCACCAAACAAAATTAAGTTAGAGACAATAACAGCAGTTCGGCGCGGGATTTTCCGCAATAACCCCAAAGAAACCTGCCACACTTCCCCGGCAACTCATCACAACCTAGCGCCATCGCGCCCCATCCCGACTATGCATTTATCCGACCTCAAGACCAAACACATCACCGAACTGGTGGAAATAGCCACCACCAACCAGATCGACAATGCCAACCGCATGCGCAAGCAGGACTTGATTTTCGCCCTGCTGAAGAATCAGGCAAAAAAAGGCGAGAGCATTTTCGGCGAAGGCACTCTGGAAGTATTGCCGGACGGCTTCGGTTTTTTGCGATCCCCGGACACTTCATACTTGGCCGGGCCGGATGACATCTACGTCAGCCCCAGTCAGGTGCGCCGTTTCAATCTGCATACCGGCGATTCGATTGAGGGTGAGATACGCACACCGAAAGAAGGCGAGCGCTATGTAGCGCTAGTGAAGGTCGATAAGGTCAATGGCGAACCGCCCGAAAACGCCAAGAACAAGATCCTGTTCGAAAATCTGACGCCGCTGTTCCCAACTGTGCACATGACGCTGGAGCGCGACATCCGCGCTGAAGAGAATATCACCGGTCGCATCATCGACATCGTCGCACCCATCGGCAAAGGCCAACGCGGCTTGTTAGTCGCCTCGCCAAAATCCGGCAAGACGGTGATGCTGCAGCACATCGCACACTCTATTTCCGCCAACAACCCAGACGCGATTTTAATCGTATTACTGATTGACGAACGCCCGGAGGAAGTTACCGAGATGAGCCGCACCGTGCGCGGCGAAGTGGTCGCCTCCACCTTCGACGAACCGGCCACACGTCACGTGCAGGTCGCAGAGATGGTGCTGGAAAAGGCTAAGCGCTTGGTCGAACACAAAAAGGATGTGGTCATCCTTCTCGATTCCATCACCCGTCTGGCACGCGCCTATAACACCGTGATCCCCTCTTCCGGCAAGGTACTGACCGGCGGTGTGGATGCCAATGCCCTACAACGCCCCAAACGCTTCTTTGGCGCGGCACGCAACATCGAAGAAGGCGGTTCGCTGACCATCATCGCCACCGCGCTGGTGGATACCGGCAGCCGTATGGATGATGTGATCTACGAAGAATTCAAAGGCACGGGCAATATGGAAATCCATCTGGATCGTCGTATGGCCGAAAAGCGCATCTACCCAGCGATCAACGTCAACCGCTCCGGTACGCGCAAGGAAGAATTGCTCATCAAGCAAGAATTGCTGCAACGCATCTGGTTACTGCGCAAGTTGCTGTATCCAATGGACGAATTGGAAGCAATGGAATTTTTGTTGGACAAAGTAAAGGCGACCAAAAACAACGCCGAGTTCTTCGACTCGATGCGCCGCTAAAAATGGTTTGTCGAATTGAAGTGTTTATGTATAATGCGCGGCTCTGAAAAACCGCATCCAGCGAGGTCGTTATGTACGCAGTAATCAAAACCGGTGGCAAGCAATATCGCGTTGTCGAAGGTGAAACTCTGAAGATCGAAACCATTGACGGCGACGTCGGCGGTGCGATTGTGTTGGACAAAGTGCTGATGGTTGGCAATGGCGACACAGTCTCCGTGGGCCAACCCCTGTTGAGCGGTGCTACCGTCAAGGCGACTATCATCGCCAACGGTCGCCACGACAAAGTGACCATCTTCAAGATGCGTCGTCGCAAGCACTACCAGAAGCATCAAGGACATCGTCAAAACTTCACCGAGATCCGCATCGACGGCATCTCGGCTTAATTCTGAAGGAGCTAGAACATGGCATCGAAAAAAGGCGGGGGTAGTACCAGTAACGGCCGCGACTCACACTCGAAACGACTGGGCGTTAAGAGCTACGGCGGCGAACTCATCAGCGCGGGCAGTATCATCGTGCGCCAACGCGGCACACAGGTTCACGCAGGCGACAACGTCGGCATGGGCAAGGATCACACCCTATTCGCCAAGATCACCGGCAAGGTGCAGTTTGCGATCAAGGGTGCTTTGAAGCGCAAGACAGTCAGCATCGTCGCAGCTTAAATCGCGCAAGCGGTTAAAATGAGCCCTATCGTAAGGTAGGGCTTTTTTATTTCGGTCAAGCCATCATGAAATTTATCGACGAATCAAAAATTGAAGTCATCGCGGGCAACGGCGGTAACGGCGCTGCCAGCTTTCGTCACGAGAAATATATCGAAAAGGGCGGACCGGATGGCGGCGACGGCGGCCGCGGCGGCAGCGTGATCGCAGTAGCTGATCGCAACATCAACACGCTGGTGGATTATCGCTTTGCACGCATGCATAGAGCCAAGAACGGCGAATCTGGGCGCGGCGCTGACTGTTACGGCAAAGGCGCGGACGATGTCATCCTGCGCATGCCGGTAGGCACGGTCATCACCGACATCAACAGCGGCCAGATCATCGCCGACCTCACCCACGACGGTGAAAAGATCCAGCTCGCCAAGGGCGGTGCAGGCGGCTTGGGCAATTTGCATTTCAAATCCAGCACCAACCGCACACCGCGCCAATGCACGCCGGGTGAAGAAGGCGAGCGCCGCGAATTGCAATTGGAACTGAAGGTACTGGCCGATGTTGGCCTGCTGGGCATGCCAAATGCGGGCAAATCGACATTCATCCGCGCGGTGTCTGCAGCTCGCCCCAAGGTGGCCGACTATCCGTTCACCACATTGCATCCCAATCTGGGCGTGGTGCGCGTTTCGGAAGAAAAGAGTTTCGTCATTGCCGACATTCCCGGACTGATCGAAGGCGCCGCGGAAGGCGCCGGCCTGGGTCACCAGTTCCTGCGTCATCTGGCTCGCACACGACTATTGCTGCATATCGTGGATCTCGCACCAATGTATGAGGGAGTCGATCCAGTACATGAAGCACATGCCATCTTGAACGAGTTGAAAAAATACGACGAAGACTTGTACAACAAACCACGCTGGCTAGTTCTGAATAAACTGGACTTACTGCAAGACCGCGAAGAAAAAGTTGCCGCCTTCCTCAAAGCATTCGGCGACAACACACGCTACTTCACTATCTCCGCCATTAACGGAGAAGGTTGCAAGGAATTGACCTACGCCATCATGGAACACATCAACCAGATTGCGGCACAAGAGCAGGACGCCATCACTGAAAGCGCGCAAGAAACTGGAATAGAAATATACGATCCGACAATATGAAGACCGTTTTAACCCAATCCAAACGCATTGTCGTCAAAGTCGGCAGCAGCTTGGTCACTAACCAAGGTACTGGCTTGGACAAAGTCGCCATTGGCAATTGGGCACAGCAGATCGCCACCTTACGTGCACAGGGCTGCGAAGTGGTACTGGTGTCTTCCGGCGCGATTGCCGAGGGCATGCAGCGCCTAGGTTGGAAGCAACGTCCCAGCGCTGTGCATGAACTACAGGCAGCAGCAGCCGTCGGCCAGATGGGTTTGGTACAGGTGTATGAAAGTTGCTTCCGTGAACACGCCATACATGCCGCGCAAGTGTTGCTGACCCACGCCGACCTCGCTGACCGCGAACGTTATCTCAACGCGCGCTCCACCCTGCGCACTCTACTCAGCCTCGGCGTTATTCCCATCATCAACGAAAACGACACAGTGGTTACCGATGAAATTAAATTCGGTGATAACGACACGCTGGGCGCACTGGTCGCCAATCTGGTCGAAGCCGATGCGTTCATCATCCTCACTGACCAGAACGGCCTTTACACTGCCGATCCGCGCAAAGACACTAGCGCCACGCTCATCAGCGAAACGCAAGCGGGCGATGCCACGCTCGAAGCCATGGCAGGCGGCGCAGGCAGCCACATCGGGCGCGGCGGCATGCTTACCAAAGTACTCGCCGCCAAACGCGCGGCACGCAGCGGCGCACACACCGTCATCGCCTCCGGCCACGAGCGCGATGTGTTGCCGCGCCTGCTGCAAGGTGAATCCATCGGCACACTGTTGACTGCCACCTCGCTCGCTCTGGATGCGCGCAAACAATGGCTTGCCGACCATTTGCAGGTAAGCGGAAAGATTACACTGGATGCGGGCGCAGTGCGTGTGTTGCGCCACGATGGCAAAAGCCTTCTGCCTATCGGCGTAACTCAAGTCAGCGGAGAATTCCAGCGCGGCGCAGTCGTCGCCATGCTCGACAGTGAAGGCAAAGACATTGCGCGCGGCCTGGTCAACTACAATGCCGACGAAGCACGACGCATTGCAGGCAAAGCCAGCGGAGAGATCGAGAGCATTCTTGGTTACGTCGATGAGCCGGAGTTGATTCATCGAGACAACCTCGTATTGCTATAAAACAGCAGTATGAGGTTGCGGTGTAGGCTAACTTGCATAGCAAGTTAAACCGCGTAGCACCGAAACCACAATCTGGCTCTGTTGCAAAACACCACAGCAGGATGCTACACCTTAAACTTCAAACTTAACCACTATGATTGAATACATTTTCTTCGAAGTCACACTACGCGACAAATTCGTGACATACGCCGAGCAGCATGGCGTGCCATGCATTGCTTCTGACGACAACATGGGCTTAGTGGTAGCGATACCAGAGGACTTGGCGGACAACGTGGCGGATAAAATAGAGGAGTATTACGACACGCTGGAAGAAGAGCAGGTAATCCTCAGCAAAAATGAAGGCGATCTGAAGCGCCTTGCTGGCTTTCGCTTCACCCTGCCGGATGGTCAGTCGCGTATGTTGCCGCTACAAACAGATATGGCGAACCGTTTGTTGGCCAATTTCAGTCTAACAGAGATTCAGGGCCTGTTCGATGCAGTGGCGTACTGCACGCTGAATCCAAATGACGAGCATTTGTGCCACATACTCGCCGCCCAACAGTATCAATAAAGCGATTTCCCAAAACAGTTGATGCGCGGAAACCAGAATACACTCGGCCTTTCGAATCAATTGCTTGCGCTGGATAAGGCCGATGTAACACGAATCAGCACTGTTGTCACGGTTATCACCCAGCATCAGAATTGACCGGCGGAAATGGTTACAGAACCGAAACTCGACGCGCGCGTCAAATCCGGCAACCATTGGATAGTGCGCTGATCATCACCCAATCGTTCAGTAAGGTGTAAAACCGGGAGCATCGAACCATCCCCCATCGGCTCAGTTGATACATCGTGCAATTTGTATTCTGCTCACTTGCCGTTGATGAGCAATTGCTTGTCGCGCATTTCGACCACATCGCCGGGCAGTGCAATCAAACGTTTGATCAACCTTTTCCCGTCAGCAGGAGAAGTGAAGGTGACGATGTCGCCACGTTGAGGATCGCCCAAGTGCGCCAGTATTTCATCAGTCAAAGGCAGTCTCAGTCGTAAGCCAGCCGTTTAACAAATACCTCGTCACCTTCGAGCAGGCTGGGACGCATGGAGCCGGAAGGAATCGGATTCCAATCGGCTATCGCTGTGCGAAAGTCTGCAAAGTGCTGAATAAAAAAACGATGAATTCCCGATTTTCACGTAGCCATTTTTTCATACGCACGCCCCAAATTCACAACTTCGCCCGAACACAAACCTAGTGATGATGTCCGCCGTCGCCATGCACATGCCCATGCGTCAATTCCTCGGTTGAAGCGGCGCGTACGCCAGTGACAGTACCGGAGAAGATGAGCGTCTTGCCGGCCAGCGGATGGTTGCCATCGACAGTGACTTCATCCTCGGTGATTTCGGTAACGGTGTACAACATGAAATCTTCGTCATCATCACCTTCCGCGCCTCCTTCGAATTGCATACCGACGGCAACATCAGCCGGGAACATGTTGCGCGGTTCAGCGCGCACCAGATCGTGTTCATATTCGCCGAAGGCATCGTCCGGCTCCATGCTGACAGAGAATTTGTCGCCCTCTGCCTTGCCGTGCAGTGCTTCTTCAACCAGAGGGAAAATGCCATCGTAGCCACCATGCAAGTAGCTGATTGGTTCGCTATTTTTTTCCAGTAGCGCGCCGCTGGCATCGGTAAGTTCATAGGTTAGCGAGACAACGGCGTTCTTTTCGATCTTCATTTCATTTCCTTTATCAATTTAAGTATCTCTTGGGGATGTCCGTGTGCGTGGACACCATACAAGACATGGCGCAACTTGCCTTTTTTGTCAATGATGAAAGTGGAACGCTGGATGGCAAGTTTCTTGTGCCCGTCTCCATTTTGACCATGTTCGGTACAGGCTTCTTTCTCATACAACACGCCGTATTTCTTGCAAACGCGCGCTTCAGGATCGGCCAGCAGCAACACCGAAAGTCCGTATTTGTCGCGGAAAGATGCGTGGCTGATGCAGTCATCACGACTGATGCCAATCACTTGTGTTTCCAGTTTGGCAAACTCCTCGTCCAGATCGGAGAATTCGTTCGCTTCCATGGTACAACCGGGCGTATCGTCCTTTGGATAAAAATACAACACGACATTGCGCTTCCCCTGCTGCGCGACCAACTTGAACACTTCCATGTCCGCATCCGGCAATTCAAAATGTGGCGCTTCCATTCCGATATGCAACGTTACAGCTTGTGATGGCATGGCTTCCTCCTGAGGTTGCATTCTATCCAAATTTCCGCTTGGCGATTACCGGAATTTTCAGTACAAGCTCTTTCCAATACAAGCGACATGGATATAATCCGCACATGAAAAAAACATTACATAGCGGGCTCACTCCGCAACAATTCGTGCGCGATTATTGGAAAAAGATACCCTTGCTGATCCGTCATGCGGTGTCCGGCTTCAAGGGTTTGCTCAATTCACAACAACTGATCAAACCAACTTGCGATGACAATGTGCAAGCGCCCATCGTGACTCAGCAGCGCGACAAATTCACCTTGCAACATTTGCCTTTTGTTGCAGATGATTTCCAGTACTTTGGCAAAGCCAAATGGTCAGTGCTGGTACAGGGGGTAAACCACTCCCTGCCTACCGTGCCTGATCTGTTCAAATTATTCAACTTTATCCCGCATGCACAGCTCGATGGCCTGATGGTGAGCCATACCCCCAAGGACAAAAGAGTCGGACCGCGCTTCGATGCTTATGAATTATTTCTACTGCACAAAGTTGGACGGCGGCGCTGGCAAATTTCCACGCAAAATGATCAAACGTTGATCGAACGTACGTCCCTGCCAAGCCTTATAGCAAAGTTAAATTTGCACAAGCATTGCAATAATTCTGCGTGACTCTGGACAAGAAAACTCAAATGCAACACTATGCTATAAGAGCACAGTATTCATTAACGGCGAAACCCACCCGCTATGTAAAGCGGCTTACCGCAGCTTCCGATATGCGCAGACAAGCTGGCACAGACCCTCATGGCGCTGTTTTATGAGTGGTATCTGGACGGTTATCTCACACTCCGGCGCGGCCACCAATGAGACGTTGAAATGAACGATGACACACTGCAACACACACTATTCGACGGCGCTATAGATTACATCGCGGCGCTGGATACGGTGTGCTCATCGGCGCAACACACGCTAAATATTTTTGAAAATGATTTCTCGGATATCGGCTTCAACTCTGAGGCGCGCTTCAACACCTTGCGCCGTCTCCTTTTGGGCGGCCCGAACAATCGCTTGCAATTGCTGGCTCACGATCCGCAGCATCTGATTCGGTTTTGCCCGAGGATGATGCATCTATTACGCGAATTTAGTCACAATATGGCAATCTTCCAGACTCCGCCGCACATGAAGAACGTAACCGAGCCTTTCGCCGTTGCCGACAATACGCATTACGTACGCCGCTATCACTTCGACGATGCACGCGGCCTGCTCGCCAAAAACGACCCGGAAGGCGCGCGCCTGCTCAATGCGCGCTTCCAGGAGATGTGGCTTTCGTCACATTCTGGCGCAACTCCAACCAGGCTTGGATTGTAATCCACTAGCTTTTCCTGTAGGAATTGCTAGAATGTTGCGCCTTTTGCAGTGGGAGGGTTGCTGCATAGGTATTGCCTTACTGACCCTCACTTAATGTAATTATTGTCCGATAGGAAGAAACGAAATGAAACTCTCCGCCCTGATTGCTGCCCTGTTTGCCTTGTCCTTGACTGCTTGCGGTCAAAAAGCTGAAGCACCCGCTGCACCTGCTGTTGTTGTTGCACCTGCTGTAGAAGTTGCTGTTTCAGCTGTTGCTGCTGCCTCCGCACCTGCTGCTGCACCTGCTGATTCCGCTGCTCCAGCAAAGAAATAAGTTTTACCCGCTCGATAAAAAAGCCGACGCAAGTCGGCTTTTTTGTTTTTGCTTTTCCATTCGCTTACACAAGCTCACGCCAATCCAGTCCCTGCGCTTGTGTCGCCACTGCAATTTTATCCTGTGTGCAGCCGAGTACGGCGCTTAGCGCCTCAACTGCCAGTTCAGCCAGGTTGTTGTTGCTGCTCAAATGCGCCGCCACGATGTGCTGCAACCGACTGTTATCCAAACGCGACAACAATTCTGCCGATTGCAGATTGTTCAGATGCCCGAAACGCCCAGCTACACGCTGCTTGAGGCTGTAAGGGTAACGCCCGCTACGCAACATCTCTGCATCGTGATTGCACTCCAGCACCAGAGCATGACAACCGGAAAGTATGGCTTGGATGTGTGGCGTGGCATGTCCAGCATCGGTCAGCACGCCCAATTTTTTTTTGCCGTCGCTGAACACGTACTGCACCGGCTCTGCCGCATCGTGCGGAACCAGATAGGGCTGCACTTCAATGTCGCCGATTACAAATGCGGTGTGCGGATTGATCTCGGTGACATTCAATTTAGCGAACGCCTCTTTCTGCGAACGCAAAGTGCCATGGGTCATCCATATGGGAATGTCGAATTTGCGCGAGAGTTTCGCCACACCGGCAATGTGATCACTGTGTTCGTGAGTAACCAGAATACCGCTGAATTGATCGGCTTGCAGCCCTAACCGTGCCAAACGCGACACAGTTTCGCTTAAGGAAAAACCACAGTCCAACAGCACACAAGTTTGAACAACTTGTACAACAAGGGCGTTACCCTCGCTGCCGCTACCTAGCAGGGCGAACCGCATCGCCACGATTGATTTTATCCAAATTCTGATGCAGTGCTTCGAGGATACGCATGCTTTCGCCGGCATTGATTCCTGCACTCTGCTCAACTGTTACCAGCGAAATGCCATCGGTTTCACGCACTATCAACTGCATGCCGTCCACCTTTTTATCTTTGTCGCCCGTCTTAAGAAAGTAGACGCCTTTACTTCTATCTACATCACCGACGGCGATTCCCGCATGCTCCAATGCCAATCCCACTTTGCGCCAGCTTCGATCAAACGACTCATTCAACAAAATAAACCGGATGCCGCCCACCTCCAGCAACTTGGCTTCAGGAGCAGCAGAGGATACCGCTGTTGTTGCCGGACTGGCAAGCTCAGCCGCAGTCTGCCCGTTTGTTTTTTCGCGGGAGTAATCGGAATACTTCGCCACTTGCGTACCATCGGCTGCCGGTATCGTATTGCGCTGTTCAGTCGTTGGCACAGTCATATCAGGCGGAACTTCCAGCGATGGAGCTTCCACTGCCCCCACCTTGTAATCCACCTGCTTGCGCTCGAAGAAACTGCCGCATCCTGCCAGCAGCAAAATTACCGCAAGCACAATTACGATGTTCGTTTTTCTCATAGTTATTCCCATTAAATGGCACCAGCCTGACGCATCGCTGCTTCCACCACAGGTTGCATCCCTGTGGAGAGTGGCGTAAGCGGCAATCGCAAATTATTCTTCATCTTGCCCATGCGCGCGACCGCCCATTTCACCGGAATAGGATTGACCTCAACAAACAAGTGGCGATGCAAACCCAGTAAGCGGAAATTTATTTCACGTGCCTTGGCAAGCTCGCCGTTCAAAGCAGCAGCGCACATTTCATGCATCAACTTCGGCGCCACATTGGCTGTCACAGAAATAGTGCCGTGTCCTCCAAGCAGCATCAGCGCCAATGCGCTCGCATCGTCCCCGCTATAAATGGCGAAGTCTTTCGGGGCGCGTTGCAACAGGTCGCTACCGCGCTCAATGCCGCCGGTAGCATCCTTGATGCCGACAATATTTTTGATCTGCGCCAGACGCAGCACAGTATCGTTGTTCATGTCCGCGCCAGTGCGTCCCGGCACGTTGTATAAAATATGCGGCATGTCTACCGCTTCGGCGATGGCTTTGAAGTGCTGGAACAGACCTTCCTGTGTCGGCTTGTTGTAATACGGCACAACAGTAAGCGAAGCGTCTGCGCCCGCCTTCTTGGAGAAGGTCGCCAGTTCAATGGCTTCTTTGGTCGAGTTTGCGCCGGTTCCGGCAATGATGGGAATACGCTTGGCGGCATGTTTCACTGCTTCGGAAATCAGCAACTCGTGCTCTTCCACATTCACCGTGGGGGATTCACCGGTGGTGCCAACCACCACGATGGCATCCGTACCTTCGGCAATATGAAAATCGATCAACGCTCGAAACGACACCATATCCAGACTGCCGTCCTCGTGCATCGGCGTAACAATCGCTACGATACTTCCCTTAATCATGTTCGTGCTCGCTGCTGCAAAATAAAGGCCGCATTCTACCCCAATCACACCGCCCAACGCGACAAGAGCGGCACCCCTGTGAAATAATGCGCGTTCATAAAAATCCACTTGATCATGTCTGCTCTCACTCTGGCCCAGCTACATTCCGGCGACACCGCCACCATCGTTGCCATTCACGCCGAAGAAGCTCTGCACCAGCGCTTGCTGGCGCTGGGGTTCCGTAGCGGCAAGCAAATCGAACTGATCCGCAAGGCCAGTTTCTCCGGCCCGTTGCAGGTGCGCATCGGCACCACCGACATTCTGCTGCGGCGCAATGAAGCAGCGAAGATCACGGTGTGCCGACCATGAAACGCATCGCGCTATTGGGCATGCCCAACACCGGCAAATCAACGCTATTCAACCGCATGACCGGCGGCGCGGCGCGCGTCGGCAACTGGCCGGGCATCACGGTGGAACTGCTTAGCGGCAAGATCCTGCTCGGTTCAGACATGGTGGAGATCATCGACCTGCCGGGCATCTACGACTTGCACGGCTTCTCCGATGACGAACAGGTGGTGCGCCATTTCCTGCACGACAATATTCCCGATCTGGCATTGGTGATTCTTAACGCCACGCAGATCGAACGCCAGATGAGTTTGCTGCTGCAACTCAGGCAGCTCAACATGAACATCGTGGTGTTGCTCAACATGTCCGACGAGGCGAAGAAATACGGCATCAGCATCGACAGCAAAAAAATGACTGAGATGCTAGGCGTGCCGATCTTCCTGCTCAGCGGCAAATACGGCACGGGTTATCAGGAAGCGCTGCAAGCGATCACCAAAGCGCTGCGCTACCCCACGCCCGGCATGGCGGAACAACTGCGCAGCCAACTGGAACAGGACGAACACATCGAATCCGAAATGGCGCGCGTACTGAAACACGCGGTGCAAGTCCCGGCACAGTTGCCGGAGAATCTCACCGACAAACTCGACCGTGTGCTGCTGCATCCGTGGTTGGGACTGCCGATCTTCTTCGGCATCATGTATCTGCTGTTCCAGGGCATCTTCCTGCTCGGCCAGCCGCTGCAAGGCTGGGTCGGCGACGCCCTCGGCTGGTTGCGTGTTTCCGCGCTTGATCCCGCTTGCGCGGGACTACCCGTGTGGCTTTCCGGTCTGTTGCTGGATGGCATCTACAACGGCGTGGCCACCGTCGCCGCTTTCGTGCCCATCATCATCCTATTCTTCCTGTTCATGGCGATGGTGGAAGACAGCGGTTACCTGTCGCGCGCCGCGTTCCTGATGGACGCGCTGATGGCCAAGATGGGCTTGGACGGACGCGGCTTCGTCATGCTGCTAATGGGCTTCGGCTGCAACGTGCCCGCACTGATGGGCACGCGTGTGATGCGCTCGCGCAGCCTGCGCCTGCTCACCATGCTGGTGATTCCGTTCTCGCTATGCTCGGCGCGCTTGCAGGTATTCGTGTTCATCACCGCTGCACTGTTCTCGCCAAAGGCCGCCCCAGTGGTGCTGTTCAGCCTGTACCTGTTCAGCTTCGCCGCCGCCATCGTTACCGCGCTGCTGTTCAAGACAAAATTCAAGAACAACGAACCGTTCGTGCTGGAACTGCCGCCCTACCGCTTCCCCACCGTGAAACAGATGCTGTTGCGCGGCTGGCTGGAAGTGCGCCACTTCCTGCAACGCGCCACGCAATTCATCGTGGCCGGTGTGGTGCTGGTGTGGTTACTCACCCATCTGCCGCCTTCCGCCGCACCTGCAGGTGCAGGCACGCTGGCTGGCATGATAGGCGGTCTGTTGCATCCGATCTTCGCCCCCATCGGCATCAACGAACAACTCACCATTGCGCTGCTGTTCGGTTTCGTCGCCAAGGAGATCGTCATCGGCTCGCTGGCCGTCATTTACGGATTGAGCGGGGATGCGCTGGGTCACGCGCTGGGACAGCAACTGGACTGGGTGCAGGCCTACAGCTTTATGCTGTTCACGCTGATCTACACGCCCTGCCTGTCCGCCATCGCCACCTTGCATAACGAAGCGAAAGACCTGCGCTACACGCTGTTCGCTCTTGCATGGTCGCTCGCCTTGGCTTGGGCGGTCAGTTTTGTGTTCTATCAGGGCGCGCGTGCGCTGGGGTATTAACAAATAAGCATCGTGCCCGCAAACCAATAAACACGGGCATCTTCATTAATAACATGATGTAGATCGCCTATTGACGTGGACTTTCAGGCAGTGCATTAACAAAAATCATAAAACGAAACGCCCCGGACTAGCCGGGGCGTTTCGTTTATTTCCTTCCGTTCAGGCTATTCTTTCCAGGCTTGATCCAACAATGCCTGCGCCTTGTCGAACTTGGCTTTGGCTTGATCCAGCTTCACCTTCGAGGCATCCGCTTTTTTCTTGTCTTCGGCCAAGCGCTTCTGCGCCTCAGCCAAGTCTTTCTCCGAATCGGCGACTTTCTTCATATCGTCCTGATGCTCGGCTTCGGCCTTGAGCAGTCCGTCGCGCGCATATTCAACACCCGCTTGTTGCGCCGAGACATCCTTGGCCTGTACCAGCGTTGACACCGAGACCAGCATCGCCCCCAGTAAAGCTACTACCAGCATCGTTCTCAACATGTTATCTCCTTAAATCGGCAATAGTGGTTTAGAACGACAACCTCACCCCGATGAGCGGACCGTTGTCCAGCACGCAGGGTCCGACAGTGGTGAGGTAAAATTTTGTGGTCCGATAGCCGATGTAGGCCTGGGTCTGCGGAGAGACGGAAAATTCGGCGCGCACTGCACCCTGGTAATAACGCTCCGAATCGCCGAAGCTGATGATCTTGGGCGCGTAGTGAAATTCGCCGACAAATGCAAAACGGCGATCGGTCGGAACTTCAAAGCGCACTTGTGCGCCCAAGGCGATGCCGGAAACCAGCTTGCGGTCAGGCGCAACCTTGTTCAGCGAAGCAACCACCGCCTTGGCACCGATGCCGAGCGACAGCCCCGGAATCGAGCCTTCCTCATTCAGCACCATCAGCCCTGCCTCGCCCAACAGGCTGTTGGCATCGTTGTACATGAAAGAAGCGAACAGATCGGACTTGCCTGCAATGCCGCTAGCCGCGCTGTACTTGAACTGGGCTGCGCTATTGCTCAGATCGATACCGACTGTGTCCGCGACGGCGCCGGAACTGATTACCAACAAAGACAAAGCAACAAGACGACGCAACATAATCACTCCTTATAAAATTTGGCGGAAGCGGTGAGATTCGAACTCACGAAGGACTCTCATCCTCGCTAGTTTTCAAGACTAGTGCCTTCAACCGCTCGGCCACGCTTCCAGACTGCTCTTTACATCCTGCGGATGCCGCTTTACGGCTGTCATGTCGGCGATAAGTCCCCGACAAGACCCGACACCCGTTAGAACAATGGCGCGCATGATACCTGAAATTTCACCCACTCTAAAAGGCTATGCTGATACTTGTTGCGTACGTATCGCGCATCGGCTTCGATACGTGGCGGACAGACAAGGGTTATAGACATAGTGAATTCGCATCTATGGCCGTTGCTACGCCGACTTGAACATCTAAACCATATTCCGGGATCAATAATTCAAATTTCTCTAGCGGAACAGGCTTGCTTAAAAGATAACCTTGGGAAGCATAGACAGCCGTGCAGGTTGAGTGAATTATGCGGGAAACGCCAAACGAAATTCTGTTGTGAAATTACTGAAAGTTGACGCCCAGAATGCGTACCTCATGATCGAAACCAACAATAGGGTTCATTGCTTCCAGGCCAGAACCAGCGGTTCTTTTCTTGGAGTTGCAAGTGTCTCTTTTTCCGGTATCCCCACGATGATTGGCGCAATTGCGGTGTATTCCTCCGGAATACCCAATTCCGTTTTCACCATGCGTATATTCAGGGTAGAAACGGTTGAACCGATGACGCAACTACCCAGCCCCATTTCGCAGGCAACCAACATCAAATTCTCGGCAGCCAACCAGCAATCCGCAACAACGAATGGGCTCGACGGCTTGGCACAGATGATGACGAGGGTATTTGCTCCATGGATTAGATCGAAATCCGGCTTGGTAAAATGTTCAAATGAGTGGCTCATTCCATGGGAATTATGGTGGCGCACCTCCTCGACAAATATCGGCTTGGCGCGATCCGATATTTGCTTCAATAACTGTTTGTCCTGCACTACGACAAAGGCCCACGGCTCCTCATGCATCGCCGTGGGCGCACGCACAGCGGCTTCCAACAAGGACTGAACGATGTCACGATCAAGTTTGTCCGCTGTAAATGCGCGTACCGAACGCCGCGCAAGAATGGCTTCAATTACATTTTTTCCATGTGGCTTTCCGATAGTGGGCAGTACCATAGCAATTACCTCCAGATTCCCTGTATTGCATCATCAAATGATGGCGCGATGAAATCAGTACGAATACATATTCCGGTTGGTAATTATTACAGTGATGGCAATGTGGTCATGCGCGCTAGTTCCAGCATATTGGTTGCGCCGGTTTTCTGCATAATGTGAGCGCGGTGTATTTCCACCGTCCGATAGCTGATATACAGACGTTGCGCAATTTCCTTGCTGGTTTGCCCTGCAACAGCCAGCATCATTACTTCACGTTCACGCTCAGTCAGCATTGCTAATCGAGCGGCGACAGATTGAGCAATTTTGGCCTGATTTTGCAGGATGGAACACTGCTCCAATGCACTTTGGACGCTAGCCAGTAATACAGTTCCCTTCACTGGCTTGGTTAGAAAGTCCATCGCACCTGACTTGAGAGTGCGCACCGTTAGCGGGATGGAACCTTGTCCTGAAAGAAAAATAATCGGCAGTCGCAATCCTCGACGTGTCAATTCTTCCTGCAACGTGGGACCGTCCATATCGGGCATGTTCACGTCAAGGATGACGCACCCCTCAGTATCCGGGGTACAGATATTCAGAAAATCAACGGCATTTGAAAATGTTGCGACGGTTATACCAACAGTTTCCAGCAGCATGGAAATCGAATCCCGCACTGATGCATCATCATCCACGACAAATACTTTTGCCATATTGCTCATATTGCAAGGGGTAAAGTGAGATGGAACTTGGCGCATGCTACTTCATGAGAATCAACCCATCGCTGGCCGCCATTCGCTTCGGGAAGTGAATGATTGACTGCAAGCCCCATACCAATACTCTTAGTTCGCATCATTTTTATAATGGCGTCGATTATTAGAATCTTTTGTTTAATCCAATAGATCAGATATACATTGTATTAATATTAACAGCTAGTTAACACAATTATCAACGCGCCATGTATGTTGGAAATCTTCCTACATCTCGACACGCTACGTATTGTCACATATGTACTCGCCCGTATTTATTCAATCGTAATGCTGCTGTAACTTCACTCCTCCGGAATTGCTAACCCTTCAAGCTTTTTCAAGGAGTGAGAGATGAACTTATTGAGAGTGGAAAACGCAAACTTCGAAAATCATACTCCATCCCAAGTTTCTCGGCAGAAATTGACTGATAAACCCTTGACTGAGCATTATGATCCGCCATCGTTGTCATTGGACGAGCGAGGCATGATTCTGGAGTGCAGCAAGGCTTTCGAAATGCTGTTCGGCTTCCGCCGTCATGAGTTGGCCTGGCAACATATATCAAAACTGATTCCCAAGCTCGAGGGAGTGGAATTGATACAGGACGGACAATTCAATCCTTTACTCAATTACCTCTGCCATTGCGGACATATCTATCAAATATTAAATCAGCAAGGTGAAGCCATCATCAGTAATTTGAGTTTTGTCCGTATTGAATATGAAGGAAAACGAACCTTGAAGCTGATTGTGCGTCCTTCTGACAAAGTAGTGTCATGAGCAGCAGCTTTCCTTCAATCTGGCAAAGTCAATTTGGCATGAATGGCCATGGCTAAGCCAGGTAGGGGTATAAACGATTTCATTAATGCCGAATAGTGATACTGCCGTAGCGGTTTCTCGCACATACAGCTATTACAGGCATATCTGCCGCCTCTTTGTATCTTGCACTCACAGTCGACGCTAAAAAGCCAATTCATCATCGTGGTTGCAACTTTTATGCTGCTTCTGTAGTCTCACGCTTGCCGTGCGCACTGACGCACTTTCATTTTGGAGAAAGCAATGGCATTTCAAACTCAACCTGTAGCAATCGGCACGCTTGCCGTCGAACAAAACAAAGTTTTGCGCAACACCTACATGATGCTGGCGCTCACCATGATCCCCACGGTCATCGGCGCATTCATCGGCATGTCGATCAACTTCTCGTTCATGGCGGCACATCCGTTTATCTACGGATTGCTGATGTTCGGCGTGATGATGGGCTTGCTGTTCTCCGTCACCGCACTACGCAACAGCGTGTGGGGCATCGTTGCCCTGCTTGGCTTCACCTTCGTGGCTGGCGTATTCCTTGGCCCAATCCTGCAAGTCGCCTTGCACCTAAAGAACGGCGCACAACTGGTCGGTATTGCCGCAGGCGGTACCAGCGTCATCTTCTTCTCGCTGGCCACCATCGCCAGCGTGACCAAGAAGGATTTCAGCTTCATGGGCAAGTTCCTGTTCATCGGGCTGATGCTGCTCATCGTCGCTTCGCTGGCGAACATGTTCTTCCAGATTCCCGCACTGGCACTGACCATCTCCGCCATCGCCGTGATGATCTTCTCCGCATACATCTTGTTTGATGTAAGCCGCATCGTCACCGGCGGCGAAACCAACTACGTGATGGCTACGCTATCGTTGTATCTGGACATCTACAACCTGTTCATCAACCTGCTCAGCCTGCTGATGGCTTTAAGCGGAGAACGCAATTAAACATTGCACGCATCCATAAAAAAGCGGCCAGCAGGCCGCTTTTTTAATTCCTGCATCATCATGTTTGTTTCGGCTTGTGTTGCTCATGCCGCACACGCGGCGCAAGCAGCACATCGCCATCATCTGCGTCCAGCGTTTCGCCGTTGGCATTGGTCATCGGTTGCTCGTAATCGCTCCAGCCGCGCACGCCAGTCTTGAGCGAGACCACGTTGGTAAAGCCCATGCGCCGCATCATGTCCGCAGCGAGAACCGAACGCTTGCCGGAACGGCAGATGACCACGATCTCCTGTTCGCGGCTGGCCGCCAATTCAGGCACAGTCTCGTCATAATCCCATTCGCAGGATTGTTCCAGCACACCGCGCGGGACGTTGATCGAACCGGGAAGACGCAGCGAATCGAATTCAACCGCCTCGCGCACATCGAGCAGGATGGGCTTCTTGCCTTCGGCCAACGCACGGCTCAAATCCCACGGCATAATCTCTTTCACGCGCGTGAGCGCCTCGGCCACCAGATCGTCGTAACCTTCCATTTTTAAATCCCCTTAAATATTTTCCCGAGCAAATACGGCAATCGATTCCACATGCGAAGTCTGCGGGAACATGTTCATCACGCCCGCCGCTTTCAGCGTGTAGCCCTTGGCATGCACCAGCACTTCGGCATCGCGCGCCAACGTCGAAGGACTGCACGAGACATACACGATGCGACGCGGTGCGATTTCATCACTGATGGATTTCATCAACTCGAATGCGCCATCGCGCGGCGGATCGACCAGCCATTTATCGAAGCGTCCCAACTTCGCCAATGCCTCTTCATTCATCTCGAACAGATTCATTGCCTTGAACTCAGTGTTCCTCGTCAAACCGTTGTACGCGGCATTCTGCATGGCGCGTTTCACCAATGCGTCGCTGCCTTCAATGCCCAGCACTTGCGCGCCGCTTCTGGCGATGGGCAGCGTGAAGTTGCCGAGGCCGCAGAAAAAATCGGCGATGCGTTCGCCGGGTTGCGGTGAAAGCAAGCGCACCGCACGGCTGACCATCAGCCGGTTCATGTCGCTGTTGACCTGGGTGAATTCGGTCGGTGCGAACGGCATGGTGATGGCGAATTCCGGCAGGCTGTAACTCAGTTCGGGAGCATCCAGCGGATAGAACGGTTTTACCGTTTCCGGCCCTTTGGTTTGCGTCCAGAACTGCACTTGGTGCTCGTCGGCGAACTGTTTGATATGCGCCACATCCGACGGCGTGAGCGCATCCAGAATGCGCAGCACCAGCACATCCACATGCTCGCCTACCGCCACTTCGATCTGCGGCAGAATATCGCGCACCGTGAATTTTTCATTCAACTCACCCAGCAACGGCAACAGGTTGGCGATCTTCGGCGTGAGGATTTCGCAGTGCTGCATGTCCGCCACATATTTGCCGTTCTGTTCGCGGAAGCCGACCAGCGTCTTGTTCTTCTTCAACACATGGCGCACCGACAAACGCGCGCGCTGACGGTACGCCCAAGCCTGGCCGTAGATCGGCGGCAGCATGACTTCCGGCTTCACTTTGCCGATGCGTTGCAGATTGTCTTCCAGCACGCGCTGCTTGACCGCGACCTGCGCACCCGAATCCAGATGCTGCATCGAACAGCCGCCGCACACGCCGAAACTTGCGCACTTCGGCTGCACGCGCATGAACGACTGCTTCAGAATCTTTTCGACCTTCGCCTGCTCGTAATTGTTCTTTTTGCGATACGAGGAATAAGTCACGCGCTCGCCGGTCAGCGCGCCCTCGATGAAGATCACCTTGCCGTCGGCATGCGCGATGCCGCGCCCTTCGTGATCCAGCGATTCAATTGTTACTATGTGTTCAGTGTTTGCCATTTATTTCCAACATCCTCAAAACATTTCCCAAGCGGGTTTGCGCCAAGCCCCAACCGATCATCACACCGGTTGCATTGGCCAGCATATCGGCATATTCAAATTGACGGTAACCCGTCATGCGCTGCAAGTATTCGATGGCGACACCCATCGCTACCAGCGACAGCAACACCCTGAAGCGCACCTTGCCGCTGTAGATTTGGCAGAACCACAACGAAAGCGAGCCATACGCCAGCGCGTGTTCCAGTTTATCTGCGCCATTGAACGACAGCGGCTCAGGCGGATGCGGCGTGAGCGACAAATAAAACACAGTGCCTATCCCCAGGCAACCCAAGACCAAAAAAACTTTACGCAGCATGCATTACCCCTTGTTCCAAGCGGCGAGATACTCCGCCCAATGCGGCTCTGCGGATTTGCTCAAAGTGCTGCGTACCAGTTCGATCTCTTTTTCATAACGCACTTTGGTGAACTGCCCGCGCATCAACTGAAAGCGCGCAAACACTAGCCAGGTATTCACTACATCGGTCTCGCAGTAGTTGCGAATCTCCGCCAGCTTGCCTTGCTGATACGCCTCCCACACTTTGCTGCCGTCCATGCCTAGCTTGCCGGGAAAGCCGATCAGCTTGGCCAGTTCGTCCAGCGGCGCGTTGGCGCGTCCGGTGTAAATCGCCAGCAAATCCATCAGGTCGAGATGGCGCGAGTGGTAGCGGCTGATGTAGTTGTTCCATTTAAAATCCTTGTCGTCCTCGCCCTGATCCCAATAGCGCGGCGCCTGGATACCGTGGATCAGCCCGCGATAATGCAACACCGGCAGATCGAAACCGCCACCGTTCCACGATACGATCTGCGGCGAATATTTTTCGATGCCGTCGAAGAAGCGCTTGATGAGACTGCCTTCGTCCTCATCCATCTCGCCCAGCGTCCACACCTTGAAGTTGTCGCCCTCGCGCAACACGCAGGAGATCGCCGCGACGCGCTGCAAATGATGCGGCAGAAAATCGCTGCCAGTCTTCTGGCGGCGCATCTGAAATGCCATCTCCGCCACTTCGGCATCGCTCACCGCGCCGTCCAGTTCATACAAGGTGCGCAGCCCGGCGATGTCGGGAATAGTTTCAATGTCGAAAACAAGTGTGGGATTCATGGCGGACTCACCGTGCAAATTGGAAACGGATATTACCAAACCGTTGCTAAAATGCCGCACGAAAATTAAGGAAGGCCGCCCGTGAAAACAATTAAACGCCTGTTGCTGGTACCGCTGTCATGGCTCGCCGCCATTGTTTTCCTGATCGAGGAAGCCATCTGGGACTGGACGGCCAAGCTCATGGCGCGACTCGGCGCAGTGCGCTTGGTGCATGCTATTGAGAAACACATCGCCACCTTGCCGCCGCGCTGGGCTTTTGTCACGTTCCTGCTGCCCAGCCTGATCCTCATTCCCGCCAAACTGCTGGGCCTGCACGCCATCGCCAGTGGTCACTGGCTTGTCGGCAGCAGCGTCTTCGTCATCGCCAAGCTGCTCGGCGTGGCGCTGTTCGCGCGTATCTTCAACCTCACCCGCCCGGCGCTGATGCAACTCGCCTGGTTCGTGCGCCTGTACGACACCGTCATGCATTACCGCAACCTTATCCACGCCTATCTGGACAACTGGGTTGCCTATCAGCACATCAAGCAAAGCATCAAAGCGCTAGTCGCGCGCATCAAAGCGGTGTTCAAACGCAGCATATAAAAAGCTTACTTCGCGGAAACGCCCGTCAATAGGCAATCTACATCATACTATCAATGGAGATTGCCGTCTTTACTGCCTTTCGAGCGAGGTGGCTATTCAGATTTTATATTTCACTTTGCCTGCCGACTTCACTTGACGCGAAGACTTGGAAGGTCAAAAATCCTTCCGTCATAGAAGGATTTCATTTCAACGCAGTTCGACTAAGGGGACCAACATGAACAAACATTTGATCAATTGGGTAGTCGTAGCCAGCAGTCTGTGTTTTTCCACCGCGTTTGCCGCAACCGGCGAACAATGGCAAGTGACCACCAAGGCGGAGATGGCCGGTATGCCGATGGCGATGCCGGAAACTACCATGACGCTGTGTCTGCAGAAGGGCGCGGAGAAAGACCCCAAACAGATGATGAAGCAGGATGGCGAATGCAAAATCACCGACATGAAAACTGCGGGCAACCACACCACTTGGAAAATGCGCTGCGACAGAAACGGTGATGTGATGAACGGCACGGGCGAGGTTACCAACAAAACCGGCAGCTATCAGGGCGTGACCAAACTGTCGGGCAAATCTGAAGGCCATGACATCAATATGACGGCGAACTTCAACGGCAAGCGCATCGGCACTGCATGCGACACTTCGGCAGCGCCGGTGGTTGCCGTGCAGGGCATGGAAAATATGAACGACATGATGGGCATGGCGAAATCGCAAATGGCAAGCGCGATGGCTGAGCAATGCGAGGTCTCCAACTTCAAGGCCGTCGAACTGATCTCCAGCAGATTCTTTGGCGATAGCGCAGCCTGTCCCGGCAAGGAAAAGTTCGCTTGCAAAGCCATCGCCAAGGATGCGGTCAGAAACGTCGAGGTCTACGTGAAGCTGTCCAAGCATGACGACACTTCCGACGTGTCCATTGCCAAGACCTGCGGCATCAACATGGCGGCAGCGACCAAGTCTATTTGCGCCAAAGTGGACGATAGCAACCACGAGGAACTCGCCGACTATTGTCCGAACGAAGCCAAGTCGTTTGCGGTGCAGCGCAGTTATTCCAGCACGCCAAGATCGACCAGCGTGATCACCGACAACCCCGTCGGCAATGCCATCGACAGCGCGAAAAAATTAAAGGGAATGTTCGGTTTCTGATCGCGTGATGAAGTATCTTTTCGGGGTGTTGCTGTTCTGCCATGCACTTGCGGCAACAGCGCACCCCGATGCTTTTCCGCAAGTCGCGTCGGCGTATCTGGTCGAACTCAACAGCGCGCCGCTCTGGGAAAAACAGGCGCACCAGCGCTTGCCGCCTGCCAGCCTGACCAAGCTGATGGTCGCGTTGCTGGTGGCAGAACACAACCAGCCCGATGCACTCATCACCATCAGCCAAGCCGCAGCGCACGAAACCGGCTCGCGCATCCACCTCAAAGCGGGAACGATTTTTCGCAGCGACGATTTGCTGGCGGCACTGCTGATCGCTTCGGCCAACGATGCTTGTCACGCTCTAGCTGATGCAATTGGCGGAGACCAGATTCATTTTGTGCAAATGATGAACCGCCGCGCCAAAGAACTGGGCATGCAGGACACGCATTTCGCCAACGCCTGCGGCCACGATGCGCCGGATCATTTTTCTAGCGCGCATGATTTGGCGTTGCTGGCGCACGCAGTATTGCAGCATCCGGCGCTGTTGAAACTCACCTCACGCATCGATGCGCACATCGCCACCCAAGACGGCGCGCACCAATACCAGTTCGAAAACAAGAACGAGTTGATCGGTCGCTATCCCGGCGCATTCGGCCTGAAAACCGGCCACACTCCCAATGCCGGAAAATGTCTGATCGCCTACGCCAAGCGCGGCGAGCAGCGCGTGTTGCTGGTCATGCTGCACGGCAAGAATCGCTGGTGGGATACGGTGGATATGCTGGATGCGGCGTTTGCCCATGCGCAGCCTGCGCACTGAAACTCCGGCAGCAGTGTGGCTATGGCTGACGCTGGCCGTGTGCATCAGCTATGCCAATGTGCTGAGCGGCGATTTTCAATTCGACGACTACAACGTCATCGTCAATGCAGCGCAAGTTCACACTTGGGAAAATTGGCTCGCACATCTAGGGAGCGGCATCCGCCCCTTGCTCAAATTCAGCTACACCCTGAACTGGACCATGGGCACCGGCGTGATCGGCTTTCACCTGACCAATCTGCTGATCCATCTGGCGAACGCGTATCTGGTGTACCGCCTCGCGCAGGAGTTTGTGCAACAGCAATGGCAACAGGAAAAACTGCAACAAGTGCCGCTGTTCGGCGCACTGCTGTTCGCCGTGCATCCAATCAACACCGAAGCGGTGACTTACATCTGCGGGCGTTCGGCCTCTCTCATGGCGCTGTTCTATCTGGCCGCGCTGCTGTGCTACGTGCTTGGTCGCGCGCAACAAAACAAAATGCTGTTGTATGTCGCCACGCCCTTGCTGTTCGTGCTGGCACTGGGCGTCAAGGAAACAGCGGTGACCTTGCCACTGGCATTGCTGATTTGGGAATTTTGCTGCGGTGGTCGCTGGAAAATCTCACTCAAACAAATGTGGCCGTGCTGGGTAGTATTGATCGTCGCCACGCTGCTATTTCTGTTCAGCGACAGCTACGCAGCTCAGATGCAACGCAGCGCCGCATTCAACGATATGCAAGGCAATGTCGCCACGCAACTCGCCGCCTTCGCCTACCTGATGCGGCAATGGGCGCTGCCGCTATGGCTGAACATCGACCCCGACCTGCCGCTGCTAAAAAATCTCGCCGACGCATTCTTGCCGCATGCATTGTTTATTGCACTGGTTGGGTTGATGCTGCTGTGCTGGCGCAAACGCCCGTGGCTCAGCTTTGCACTGGCGTGGGCGATGCTGCATCTGATTCCGCTCTATCTGTTGCTGCCGCGCATCGACATCGCCAACGAACGCCAACTGTATCTGGCTGCGTGGCCGCTGCTGCTGGCGTTGGTGATTGAGCTGCGTTTGTGGCTGGACAGCAGAATATTCCAAATCGCGATTGCTACACTCCTGCTCGCCTTTGTCAGTCTGACGGTGCTGCGCAATCAGGTATATGCCAACGAAATCGCACTATGGCAAGACACCGCAATGAAGTCGCCGCACAAAGCGCGCGTGCATAACAACCTCGGCAGCGCCTATCTGCTTGCTCAGCGTAACGCAGAAGCACGAAGTGAATTCACTACTGCACTGCAACTTGACCCGCAATTGGACAAAGCGCGCGACAACCTGCGCCTGCTTGAGAAATTCCCATAGGGCGGGCCACCCCGTCGCCGCAACAGTTACCGAAGCGAGGCTCTGAGATTGAATTGAATATCAAAATGGCGGGTGTGCCTCACCCTACAAATTCACTACTTGCTCGCAAGCCCCGTCAATAGGCGATCTACATCATATGACCGCGTGTAGATCGCCTATTGACGGACATCTTCAGTCAAGTGGATATTGAGAATGTTTGCGGAATTTATGCGATTGGACAAGGTTCCAGATCGTCCGGGTTGTGCCCAATCCGATCACACAAAATATTCTCCAATGGGGACAGTCAATTTTATTATTTGGCTCACACTTCTTCGGCCATTGGTGGCAATGCTGGTATCGGAGGATGTTAAATCTTCATTGTGTTAAAATACTCCGCATTGTTGTGAGCAAACTTCGGTTTGCGAAAACTCCGGCTCAATAAGGGTTTGTTGGACGGCGGTTCAATTCCGCCCATCTCCACCATAAGTGCAGTGATCTCAGTGTGCTTATGATGGGGATGACCTGGTTTCGACAGCGAGCAGATAGGTTTCGGGGCGACACGTCAGGCGATCGACGTAAATGAAGCAAGCATGTAAATGCAAACGATGAAAACTTTGCTATGGCGGCCTAAAAAACCGTAAGCCGGGGCTGTTGAGCCTTGTCATACAACACAACTAGATGAGCCTCGGGTGATAATGATCCCGAGGCTCATTGATTTTGTGGGGTTGCGATTTTGTTATTGATCGGCCCTAAGTTAAACGTCAGCTTAATGGGCGGTTGATTTGAGAGATCACTGGCAGGTCCGTGCCATCTGCGAAACTTCACATATGCCAAGCTGTACGACCTGTATTGATTGCGCAACAGACACTGGCGAGTAAAATGTTCGACATCCCGCTATCGGCCATGAAGCGACAGTCGAGGTTGAAAACTCGATGCCGGAAAGCTGACATTCGTCACGGACGGCAGCGTGCCATATGGAGACATTCGCAGCTGTGTTCCGATTGTATGGGTGCATACCGCCACTGCAATCGCCCGACACATGATCGTTGTCATGCAAACGTGCAAACTGTCATGACATCATGACAGTTTAAGTTTATTGCTGTTGAACCATGTCTTTTTAAGCAATTGTTCTTATGGTGATAAAACCTAGTCACGATATGGCATACAGCTTGCTGTTAATTTTAGAGGTGCAAATAGGAAGAGACAGATCGAGGATTGTAGTTCAGAGAACACTCATCGCCATTTGAGCCCAGCACGTTGGCATCATGCGACGACAGAAGTGGAATGCCTACCGCCGTAGAGCTAATGGGAGAATTGAATGTGCTACTCAAGACGATTTCAAGTTCCTATGAAACGCACCGCGTGCCTTCCAGACACCTTGCAGTTATTTTGCCGATCACTTTGAAACCTTACCCGAATCTGTTGGCAGGCCAACAATTTCGTGTCCGAAATTGCCAACGCTGTAGTTAAAAACTAGCACACGTCAGGACTCTGCAATAAATGCACAAAATAAAAAATCTCCCCACATCGCTTGTAACAGCCTTGGGCTTAGATAGGTTAGGTAAGCGCTTGCGGATGACACCGCCTACATTATTCGCAGTCATTAGCTTCGCATTGATAGCAGTGACAGCAATCCTTTCGAGTTTTACTCAATTATCTTTCTTTCGCCAAGCGATCATTGACCAAGAATCAGTGGTTATCAGTGAAATGGTGACGGCAATTGTTCGCGAGCAGCAAGCTGGACAACAGCTATCAGCTACGGATATGGATCGCTATACTGAGGCCAGCGCGCACGCCAAATTGGAGCGAACTTTCCATGCTTTGGAAAATCTTTCCGGCGTGGTTCTCATCAAAGTGTTTGACCGGAACAAAACCATCATCTGGTCCAACAAACCCAAACTTATTGGAAAAAGACTGACACACCACCAGGAAGCATTGACTCGTGCGATTAGCGGCGAAGTACGTGCCGCATTTAACGTGCCTGAACAGGCGACCTTTCCAGAGGAAGAGCTACCTAAATTTCAGCTGATTGAGTTTTACGTTCCGTTTCGCTTGGACGAGTCCAGCGCATCCGATATGGCAACCAGCGGTGTAGTTTCCATTTACCGTTCTCCAGATGAACTTAATCGCACTATTTGGCATGGTCTGCTTTTGTTGTGGTCGGTAACGTGGGTGGGGGGCTTGTTGCTGTTTATTGCCCTGTACAGGCTTTTCCTGACTGTTTACCACGGACAGCGCAAGGCGGAATCGCAACTCGCCAAATTGAGTACCGAGCATGAGCGAATTATCCATATTGAAAAACTCTCGGCAATGGGTCAGTTGGTCAGCGAGATCGCGCATCAGCTGAATAATCCGCTGGTTGGGGTAATCAACCTGGCTGAACTTGCCGAACGCGAAGTGAACAATCCACAGCGAGTGAAAGAGTTGCTCGGAGAAGTCCGACAAGCAGGCGGGCACTGCCGCGACTTTGTTCAGAAAATGCTGCTCCTCAACAAGGTGGCTCGTTATGAGCCGCAGCAAACCGATATGATCGGCCTGGTGCGCGAGACCATTGAATTTTTCCGGCAGAGTCTGGGCAATGAGTCAATCGTAACGCTGGAGACACCGGAAAGCCCGATGATGCTTGAAGTGGACCCGGTTCTGATTCGTCACGCCCTGTTCAACCTGATCCACAATGCGGTCGAAGCTGCGCCCAAGATGCCTGTAGCGGTTTCACTTACGCTCGATACTAGAGACGGTGTTACAGGCTGCCGCCTGACTGTGGCCGATACCGGACCGGGCCTTAAACCGAATGTCATGGCTAAGCTATTTACGCCATTTTTTACTACGAAGCCGAGTGGTACCGGACTCGGACTTTCTGTGGCGCAGCATATTGCCGTATTGCATGGAGGCAGTATTCGCGCAGAAAATAGGGCAGAAGGCGGTTCGTGCTTTACCATCTGGTTACCCAAACAAAGGCGAATGCATGAAATCGAAAATTCTGCTGGTTGATGACGACCCATTCACGCGACGTTTGTTTGAAGGATTGCTGCGTGACGCTCCAATTGAGCTACACACAGCGGTCACAGCAGCCGAGGCGCGAGATAAATACCGTTTAGCCGATTTCAATCTTGCCATCCTCGATCAGCGGTTGCCGGACGGTAACGGTCTGGATCTGTTCGCGGAGATGCGTCGTGAGCGCCCGCGACAAATGGCTATCCTCATCACTGGCTTCGCCGAAGTGCGCGATGCGGTGCGTGCTGTGCGGGAAGGGCTGTTTGATTACCTGACGAAGCCTTTCGAGAATCTGGAGGAGCTGGATGCGGTAATCGGCAAGGCTTTGGAAATGGATGCTGCCTATCGCGAGATCGCCGATTTGCGCGAGACGCTGGAAGCACGTCCAGGGCATCCGATCATCATCGGTCATTCTGCCGTCATGGAAAAACAACTTCTTCAAGTGCGCCAAGTGGCGCCGCTTGACGTCACAGTGCTGATCGAAGGCGAAAGCGGCACTGGCAAGGAATTGGTCGCCAAGCAAATTCATGCGATGAGCAGTCGCGCCAAGATGCCGCTGCTGGAAATCAACTGCGGGGCGCTGTCCGAATCGCTGCTGGAGGCCACGTTGTTCGGTTATGAAAAAGGTTCTTTTACCGGTGCGGCAAAGGCAACTCCGGGCTATTTTGAGAATGCCGATGGCGGCACGCTTCTGCTCGACGAAATCACGGACATGAGCCAGAAACTCCAGGTTAGTCTTTTGCGTGTGCTACAAGAACGAACTTTTTCCCGCATCGGAAGCACGGTGCAGCGACCCAGCGACTTTCGTTTGATTTGCGCAACCAACAAATCACTGGAAGCCGAGGTGAAGGCCGGGAATTTTCGTTCCGACCTGTACTACCGCATCAATGTTGTAGTGTTGTCTGTTCCTCCATTGCGCCAGCGTCCAGATGATATTTTGCCGCTGGCATTGTTCTTTCTCGACCACTTCAATCGCAAATTCAATAAGAATGTAGAAGCCTTTTCGCACGACGCCATTACAGCCATGGAGTCGGCGTACTGGGCTGGCAACGTGCGCGAGTTAAAGCATGCGATAGAGCGTGCTGTAGTCATCAATGTGGGTGGCCCTATCCGCCCAGCAGACATCGGCATAACCAGCCCTCCTTTTCAGGAAGCAGCACTTGGCACCCAGATACAGCCTTTCCGCGAAGCACGTGAGCAGTTCGAGCGAGTCTATTTCACAAATCTTCTTCAGGTGGCTGGAGGTAATGTTTCAGAAGCGGCTCGTCTGTCCGGCATCGCCCGCCAAAATTTTCACACCCACATCAAGCAGCTTGGAATTGTCATGTAATCATGACTACTGTCATGGAATCGTGACGACACTTCCCCAATAGAGCTGGTGAAAACATTATTTAATATATTGTTTTGTTTAATAAAAATAAACTTCCGACTCTGGCACGTTGATTGCGGTGAATACAGTGGTATCCAAGAAACTTTGCGATCCACTTTTGTCTCTACAATTAACGAAGGGGAGAAACATGAAATTCAAACTAAGAGTGTCTGCAACTTTGGCGCTTTGTTCGATGTTGCTGTTTGCTGCGACCAACAGCAATGCAATGCCGAACTTTGCAAGGAAATACAACAAGAGCTGTGCGATGTGCCATACCGAAGTTCCAAAATTAAACCGTACCGGGTTTGAATTCAGGCTGGCAGGTTACCGGTTTCCAGAAGAGATTGGCCAAGCGGAAGGGGAACTCAAAATGAGTGATTTCTTTGCGGCTCGGATACAAATGCAGGAGAACGTTACATCAGGTACTAATGCAAATGGATCGGCGGTTACATCAAGTAATCAGATGACATTTTATGAAGGCACTCTGTATCCGTTGACAGGGTCATGGGGAAGTAACTTTGCTTCTCTGGTTGAGCTTTCCATGGCTCCAGGCGGAGGCTTTGAAGTGGAAAATGCCTATGTCAGAGGCGTTTGGGGTGATGCAACGACTGGTGGTTTTTTCTCTGGAAAAATCGGCGTCATGCATCCGCAGGAAGGTTTTGGCGCTTCGGATCGCCCGCTAGGCAATAACCGGCCCTTGATCCAGAAACAACCCTCCACAGGTAACCCGTTCTACCTTTGGAATATTGATGAAATGGCCGCTGAAGTGGGTTACTACTGGCCCCAGACCGGCACCAACCTGTCCGCAAGGATCAGCAACGGTGTTATCTGGAAAGGTGATCCAACATCCGGGACTGATCATGCGGATCCTGCGCAAGGCGGTGCTTTAATGAAAAACCCCAACGCGCCAGGCTTGAATCATAAAAACTGGCAAATCGTATTGAATCAGTATGTCACTAATGATTCCGGCTTCTCGGTTTACTATTACAGTGGCCTAATTCCTTTCGGTGATTCCAATGTTGCTCAAACATATACCGAAAACACCTTCAGCAGACTGGCGCTCTATGGAAACTGGTATGTCATACCTAAAAAGTTGAATCTCCTGACGGGCTTTTTGTCTGCGAAGGATACCTTGGCAGATCCTACTGTGACAGGGACAATATTGGGTGCAAACGGGGGGGCTAACACCACGGTGAGCGGTAGCAAGGTTGGCAGCAGTGGCGGCTATTTCCTTGAAGCCAATTATGAAGTGATTGACAACCAGTTGGCATTTGGGACTCGTTATGATGTGTTCGATCCATCCAAAAACATCGATCACAATACCCAAAAAGCCATATCGGCTTCTGTAAATTATAAACCACTAACCAATGTGCAATTGATTGGGGATTTGGTGCATAAAACTACTGAGGCTGGTGCAACACCGGGCAACAATACATCTAATCAGCTCTTGGCTAGGGCTATCTTCATTTTCTAAGGCAATCCAGGCCGGGATTCGAATCGGATCCCGGTTTTTTAATATCAAATATCAGTAGTGTCCGGTTAAAAATAAAACAGAATCATTTGGTTGCTGTGCAGTGGTGCGGCGACTGCAGAGGCATCCGGCTGCAAAGCGCATGAAATATGGGTTTTCTCGAAATTTGTAATCTTCGGAATTTCATTTGGAGCTTATGCTGCCGAAATCCCGCCCAACCTAACCGACCAACAGGTTGCGATGCACCAAGATAATTATGTTCCAAGTATGAAGGATAGCAAGAAGTTCAGAGACTGATTCGACAGTCTGACCAGAGCATGCAACGCACGTGACAAAAGTATCCAAATTACCCGATTTCAATAAAATTTTATAACGCAATTTTTAGGAGATTCAAATGAACTGCCAAGCTCAAACCCCAATGTTACTCGGTGTGGCCGCCGCTATCGTACTGGCTTTTTCACTCAATGCATCCGCCGCTGATGCCGATGCAGCGAAGATGTTGGCTCGTGAAAACAGTTGCTTCAAGTGTCACGGCATTGAAAAGCCCAAAGACGGCCCCTCATGGAAAGAAGTGGCCGACAAATATCGCGGCAAGGCCGGTGCCGAGGAAAGATTGATCAAGCATCTCACCACAGGTGTAAAAGCCAAGTTCCCCGACGGCCATGAGGAAGAGCACAAGAACATCAAGGACAAAGCGTCGCCGGAAGCAATCAAGAATCTCGTGGACTTTATTCTTTCACTCTAAGCGGCGACAAGAACCAAACGTTCAAACTATAAATCAGGGAGAAACCAATGTGCCGAAAAGCAAGTACCAATATTCTGGCCGGAATGATCGTCAGCGCTATTGTCCTTTCGTTTTCGGCACCCGCGTTTGCCCAGGATGCTGCGGCCGCAAAGAGCATGGCGCGCAAAAGCAGTTGTTTGAGATGTCATGCGGTAGGCAAGAAAAAGGAGGGGCCTTCGTACCAGACCATCGCTTACGAATATAAAGGCAGGGGTGACGCTGCCGACGTATTGGTCAAGCACATCACCACGGGCGAAGACAGGGTCAAGCTCACCGATGGCCATGTGGAGCTGCACAAGGACATCATGGGCAAAGAATCGCCGGAAAGCATCAGGAATCTTGTGGCGTGGATACTCGCGCAGTAGGCGTTTAGGGAAAACCCAACCAAACACAACTATAAGAATCGGGTGAAAAAATGATTTCAATACGAAAAGAATTTTTCTTGGGTGTGCTCATCGGATGCCTGGCTTGGATACCGGTAGCGCTGGCAGTAGATGCGCCTGCGCAACAGAGCCAGCCTGCCAGCGCGGCGGCTCCTGCGGCGTCTGCGGATGCGGCAGCCATGTCGATGAAAAAGGATGCGACCTGTACCAGATGCTACGATGAAAGCGAGACCAACCTCACCAGAGCGATGTAGTTTGGCGGGGACGATGTTGTGCCCCGTCTTTTTTTCTCATCTGGAATAGCAAGTGCAATAGCAATAAGCAAGACTGATAACATTTTAATAATTAATAATGCGAGGAAATCATGGATAACAAACCAGGCATGTTGAAGAGCACATGGAATATGCTGAAAACACCAAGTGCAAAATATTCCCTACTGGCGTTGCTGGTGGTGGGCTTCTTCGCCGGCATCATTTTCTGGGGCGGCTTTAACACTGCCATGGAAGCAACGAATCGATTGGAATTCTGTATTGGTTGTCATGAAATGCGCGACACCGTGTATCAGGAATACAAGAATACTATTCACTACTCGAACCGTACCGGTGTGCGCGCTGTCTGTTCCGATTGCCACGTACCCAAGGATTGGGGTCACAAGATGTTGCGCAAGATTCAGGCAAGCAACGAAATCTGGGGCAAGCTCACTGGTTTTGTGGATACGCCTGAGAAATTTGAGGCGCACCGCATGGAACTGGCAACTCACGAATGGGCGCGCATGAAGGCTTCCAATTCGCGTGAATGCCAAAACTGCCATAATTTCGAAGCCATGAGCGGCGAGAAACAAAAGCAGACCATCTTCAACAAGCACATGAAGGCGAAAGACGATGGCCAGTCTTGTATCGACTGCCATAAGGGTATTGCCCACCATCTGCCGAAAGAGTACGTGGATCCTGATGAGCAGTAATGTAAGTTGCTAACGCCACTTTCGGAACGAAAGCGTGCTGAACTTATTGAAACGCTGTTTACTTGGGCTAAAGCACGCGGCACAACGTTGGACATTAGTGATCGCTGGAAATGCAAAATACCAAAAGAGGTTCGATGACCTCTTGCTAGCGAGAATGGATGCCGGCAGATTCACTATCGAACACGTAAACAGGACTGTATGCATTATAGGAAGATAATGAAAGTCATTTTCATAGCATCGTTTTTTGTATTCATTGGAATTTCATTTGGAGCTTGTGCTGCCGAAAATCGGTACAAGCTATCCAACAAACAGGTTGATGAGCGCCAAGATATTTATGTACCTGGTATGGGCGAAATTATGGGCGCCACGCAAATGCGCCACGCAAAGCTATGGTTCGCCGGTAAGAACAAAAACTGGGGACTTGCGAGTTATGAATTAGATGAAATCAAGGAAGGATTAGCTGATGCAATCAAATACCATCCTGTGTTCAAAAAAGACGCGCCTATTGCAGCCATTCTTGAAGAATTCACAAACCCACCACTAAATGAACTTGCGAAAGCTATTGAGGCAAGGGATAGCAAGAAATTTATAAGCTCGTTCGACAATCTTACGCGAGCATGTAATTCATGCCATGAAGCAGCTAGTCAGGAATTCATCATTATCAAGCGCCCCAGTATTTTGTCCTTCAGCAATCAAGAATTTTCTGTTAAGAAAAAGTAGTCTGATTAAAACTTGCATCAACATCAACGCAAGTCTGTTTTTCACAAAAGCGAGCGTCGTTTAAGGGCCGAAAGCCGAATTTTGATCTGCACAATTGGCAGCTACAAAGCAGACGATTGCCACGGACGGCAATGGGTTATCAAGAGACTATCGGTATACCAATCCACATCAGATTGAAGGGCTGCAACATGAAGTGAAGCAGTCACTCATTTGATCCACCTTGTAGGCCGCCTTTGGGTCGTTTGCTGTCAACCTCCTCCACATTCATGAGCCTGATGTCGCGATCCAAGAACGGGATCATGCCTGCACTTACGCAGCCACCCGGACATGGGTGGTGTGTTCTGTTCCATCACCCCAATATCATTTCCCGCGTTCAAATATCTATGTCTGAGGAATATGTGTTAACGCAAGTCCTGATGCCATTCATGCATTCTTAACTCAGGACGGCAATTAGAACCGGGAGCAGCCTGGGTTTCAAGGCTTCATCTGATAAAAACGTGTAGCCAGCGCTGCACCCTTGATGCTGTCAAACCGTTCGCCCATAGCGGTATCGAGTTTGGTCAGCCTGTCTTCGGGCAACGGGTGGGTCTTGAACAACAGCGCGACGCTTCCTTCGTCTTTGGCGATGTGTCCAATCTGTTGCAATACGCTGGGCAAGCCGTAAGCATCGTATCCGGCACGTGTCGCCAGCACCACGCCGATGCGATCCGCCTCAAACTCGGCATCCTTGTCCAGACCGCGCGCGACGATCTCCGCGCCGCTGCCGATCATCTGCTGCACTTTGTCATCCCCGCCGACTTGTCTGGAAAACAGTTTGCCGCCCGCATCGACCAGCTTGCTCTGCTGCAATATTTTCAGGTGATGTTTGCGAATGACGTGGCCGATCTCGTGCCCCAGCACACCGGCCAAATCCGCTTCGTTTTGCAGCAGGCGATACAGCCCCAGCGTGACGTACACATAGCCGCCGGGCGCGGCGAAGGCGTTCACATCCTCCGACTGAATCACCCCGAAATGCCAGGGCAGATCGGCTCGCTCACTCTGGCTTGCCACCCACTCGCCAACCTGATTCACATACTTTTGCAACTTGGCATCTTTGACCAAGGGTGCTGCACCCAGCAGGTTGCCGGCGATCTGTCTGCCGATGGCGATCTCTTCGCTTTCGTCCGGGCCTCTGACTTCCTTGGCCACATCCACTGCATCAAGCAGCTTGGGATTGACCTGCGATTTGAGTTGATCGCGCAGCGAGCCAAAATCCAGTGCGGCGCTGTTCGCTGCCAGCATCAACAAACCTATTAGCGGGAGATATCTCATCATAGTTTTCATGTCGTCCCCTTATTGCGCATCAGGCAGATAGTCGAACGGACGCGCCACCAGTTTGCCTTGCGCGGCGAATTTTTTCGCATCGTCTTTTTTGATTGCATACGATTCGGAAAGCTGCAATTCCCTGGCATTGAAACTCGCCGCTTTCAATTCCTCTTCGTTCAAACCGCGTATGCCGGTAGTCGCCACCACCTTGCCCGTCGCGGCACGACCAGAACTCAACGCCAGCAAGCCGGTTGCTGCAGAAGCACTTTGTTTGGCTGCGCCGATACGCACACTCAGCATGCGCACCCAGCCGCTGCTGTTGCCTACTTTGATTTTGTACCATCCGCCATCTTTGCTGATCATGCTGATGGTCTCACCCGCTTTTAACGCCTTCAGCGTTTTAGCATCGCGGAACGGCTCCGACTTCAACTCGTCGTCCTTCATCATTGAGCCGCTTTGCGCCGCCCAAACTACCGATGCGCTCAACAGCACACACAAAGCGACGGCCTGTTTCAATTTGTTTTTCATGATTTTCTGCACCGCTAAAAGGTGGAATGTATCGTCATAGATCAATATGCGTTGTCGGATTAACCCAAGGTTTTTCCCATTCCAGCAACGCTTCCGCAAACAACAAACGCCAACCATCTGCCGCCAACTCGCCGCAGTGTATGTTGCCGCGATGCAGCAGATGGCTGGCCGCACCTTCGACATGAAACAGGTTCTTGCGCAGCAGCGGTTGCAATGCGGACAGCACTAGTTCCACATCGGCTACCACCGCCTGCTGCGCTGCCCCATCGCCTATATCCGCGACCCAGGAAATGGCGATGGTACTTTCAAACAAACCCCAGATGCCTTTTTGCTCACCTCTCATCACCTCCACGCTTTTGTGCGCGGAACCGGTGCGTTTCAACGCAAGGCGGATTTTTTCCAGCATGGTCGCCGGTATCACATTGCGCCGCTGGTCGAAGCGGATCAACAGCAAGGTGGCTTGCAATTCGCCCGCGCGCGCCGCCGTCACCCGTACCATATTTTGTTCCAGCGCCTTGCTGGTCGCCGTGGAATACAGGCGCGCCAGCGTAAAATAGGCGATGCCCAGCAGTACCGGCCCCGCAAGGTTGATGTAGGTATTAGTGAAGTTGATACTGGCGAACGAGAACGCGATCAAGATCATCTGCGACAGGCCGAACAGTCTGTCGATGTTGCCGCGCCCGTCTTCGCGATAGAAAGCCCAGGCCGTACCCCATATCAAAGCCAGCGTGATGAACAGATACCAGATTTGCCCTTCGGGGAAACGCAGCGAATCGCCGTGTTTGACGTTGTCGATGGCGGTCGCCAGCACTTCCACGCCGGGATGCATGCGCGCCATCGGTGTGGCACGCAGGTCATACAGTCCGGAAGCGGTTGAGCCGATTAGTACGACCTTGCCTTTGAATTCATCTTGCGCGCGTTGCTTCTGCTTGCTGCCCATATCCAGAAAGACATCGGAGAAGCTCACATACTTATAGCTGAAAGGCATACCGCGCCAGTTCAACAACATTTGCTCGGTGCTTGGTCGTGGCCAGCCGAATTCGCTGCCGATGCGCGCAGGCAGGGAAGGCAGTTTCCAACCGTACCCGGCGATATACACCGGGTAGCTGCGCACCACGCCGTCGCTATCCAGCGCCACGTTATTTGTGCCCAGCCGTCCGCCATCCAGCGCCGCCTGAAAATGCGGCAGGATGACGCTCATGGTGGCATCGGCATCCTGGTCCTCCTCCGGCATCTTCATCACACCCGGAATCTGCGCCGCCTTGATCTGGCTCTGCGCATCGCCTGACGGATCAAGGCGCAACATCGGGAAGAAGGTGTTGTTGGTGGCGGCGATGGACGCATTAAAATACGCATCGCTTGCGGAATTGAACACGTCCGCATCGCTGAACAATATATCAAACACCACCGCTTTCGGCTGCTGCTTTTCCAAATGCTCGACGAACTCTCCCAGCACCTGACGCGGCCATGGCCAGCGCCCATATTCCTTAGCCATTGCCGCCAGACTCTTCTCATCAATATCGACGATCACAATATCCGGGTCGGGCTTGGCCGGTGACAAGCGGTGGCGCACCATGGCGTCGAATGCCGCCGTGCGAATCTCGCTGGTGATATGCAAAAAGGCGGTGTCCACCACAGCAAAAATACTGAACAGCAGCGCCAGATACAGATAGAAACTCTGTTTCCAGTAGCGCGCGATCAGATTGGAAAACGACTCGACAGCAAATCGAAAACGACTCAGCAGGAAAAGTTTGATATTCATGGTTAGAAGTTTACCAGCGGTGAGTGAAATACCGACACTCGATTATCCAATTAAGCCAGGCATTCAATAATTATATATTACCCAATACCGCCTTAATCGCATGCCAATAAATACGGGCATTTCCGCGTACCACATAATGCGGATCGCCTATTGACGCGGCTTGCCGGGCGATACTATTTTGAACAATCCCATAGGAATGGCGAAAATTCAATCATTGGGCAGTCAGCCTTATCCTTGGTGGCCTGCATATTCGATTATGGCATCTGCATCCAAAACTCTTCCCCACCCCAGCGCGCTACAACATCATTGGCACGGATGTCTTTCTTCATCAAATGGGAGACATCCTGCAACAGCTAATCACCTACGTCATACCCGTAGGTACCGTTTACGCGCTTGAAAAAACAAGATCGGACATCGACAGCAACTATGGAGTACCGCACCCTCTTCAGCGCACCGTAGCCATAATTTGAGGAAAACAAAATACCGACCATAACTAACCATCGTCATAGAAAAATGGTTATGAAAGGTGTTCGCCCTGCAACGACCGGTCAAGCAGTTGTATTGATATTTTGCCCCAGATTCGGTGGCAGATTCGCTGCTTGAATTTGCGGTGGCAGGGGAATGGCACTGATCAGACTCATCGCCGCCTGAGCTTCCGCATTTATCGCTTTTTTTAGCACCGTCAAACCCACGACATCATTGCTATTTTGAGCGAGTGCTGCGCTGGTGTTCATATTAATGTCCATTTACCTGCACTCCTATTCTGGATTTTTAGATTACAGCTGATTTCCACCTGAACGGGTAGCAAAGGCGGATCACCAGCATTAGTCCGTAACCCCTCGAACCAAGCTCTTTGTCGTCTCGATACCGCGAGCAATAATTATTCTGTCCCGCATCATATTTTCAGCATACACCGACTGCCCACACGCTGCTAGCTCAGCATGGCAAGCGTTAAGTAAGGCTAATATTGTTAATCTAATAACCTAACCGAAGCGCATCGTAACTGCGCAGCATTCAGCAACGGCTCACTAGTAACCGTCTTTGGCGGTAAAATGCCGCCCTATCTTTATATCTATTTAAATATCGGCCATGCGCGTTTCAAAATTCTTCATTTCCACCCTGAAAGAAGCTCCTTCCGAAGCCGAACTGCCCAGCCATCGCCTGATGCTGCGCGCGGGCTACATCCGCAAACTGTCCAGCGGACTCTACACTTGGATGCCGCTGGGACTGCGCGTGTTACGCAAGGTCGAAGCTGTGGTGCGCGAAGAGATGGACAAGAGCGGCGGTATCGAGCTACTGATGCCCGCCGTGCAACCAGCCGAACTGTGGCAGGAAACCGGGCGCTGGGAAGTGTACGGCCCGCAGATGCTGAAGATCAAGGATAGGCACAACAACCAGTTTTGCTTCGGGCCCACGCATGAGGAAGTCATCACCGACATTGCGCGCCGCGAAGTGAAAAGCTACCGCCAGTTACCGCTAAATTTCTATCAGATCCAGACCAAATTCCGCGATGAAGTACGTCCGCGTTTCGGTGTGATGCGCGCACGGGAATTCATCATGAAAGATGCCTACTCTTTCCACAGCAATTTTGAAAGTCTGGAACAAACCTACCGCGTGATGTACGAAACCTACAGCCGCATCTTCACCCGCCTCGGCCTCCAATTCCGCGCCGTGGCTGCGGATACCGGTGCTATCGGCGGCAGCGGCTCACATGAATTCCATGTACTGGCCGATTCAGGTGAAGATGCTTTGGCCTTCTGCCCAGATTCGGATTACGCAGCCAATGTGGAGTTGGCGGAAGCGGTTGCACCTGCCACCGCACGCGCACTTGGCACGCAAGAAATGCAGAAGGTCATTACTCCCGGACAGAAGACCATTGAGGAAGTCGCGGCATTCTTCAACACCGCCGCACAGAACGTATTGAAAGCCATAGCGGTGATGACGCACGAGAACGAATTTGTGCTGATTCTGTTGCGCGGCGACCATCAACTCAACGAGGTCAAAGCCAGCAAGGTGCTGGGCGAATTCCGTTTCGCCAGTGAGGATGAAGTGCATCGCAACATGAATTGCCGCACCGGCTACATCGGCCCGGTGAACGCCAAAGTGCACGTACTTGCTGACCGTGCCGCTGCCGCTATGAGTGATTTCATCTGCGGAGCTAACGATGACGGTTTTCATTTCAGCGGCGTGAATTTCGGGCGTGATGTGCAACTGGATGAGGCCAACGTGCACGACTTGCGCAACGTGGTCGCGGGCGATGTTTCACCAGACGGTAAAGGCACACTCGAACTGTGTCGCGGCATCGAAGTCGGCCACATTTTCCAGTTGCGCACCAAGTATTCCGAAGCGCTGCAAGCCACTTACCTGGACGAGAACGGCAAGGCGCAAGTGATGGAGATGGGCTGTTACGGCATCGGCGTGTCACGCATCGTGGCCGCCGCCATCGAACAGAATTTCGATGAACGCGGCATTACGATTCCCGCCGGCATGGCGCCGTTCCAGGTCGCTATCGCGCCCATCGGCTTCAAGAAAAGCGATGCGGTGCGCAATGCGGCAGAACAGCTTTATAGCGAACTCACTGCCGCAGGCATCGAGGTGTTGCTGGATGACCGCGATGAGCGTCCCGGCGTGATGTTTGCCGATCTGGAATTGATTGGCATTCCGCATCGTATCGTGATCGGCGACCGCAGCCTGAAAGAAGGCAAGGTGGAATACCAAGGCCGTCGCGACGACTCGGCACAGCCCGTTCTCTTGCAAGATGTAGCTAAGCTCGTACAATCCAAACTATGAATTTGACTGCGACACTCCACAAACCCTTGCTCACGCTGTCGTTCGTGGCAGCGGGGTTGTGCTGTGTCGTTTCCGCATACGCAGGAACGCAACGGGAAGAAGCACTATCTGCCAGCGTGCGCAGCATGATGCAACACGCCGTTTCCGATCAAGCCGCACCAAAACTCGCATTCGCTTCACAACAGGAAGCACAGATGTGGCTGGACGAAATGTCCAAGCGATTGGAAAAACGCATGCCGGATGCGGAGTACCGTTTCGATTTTCTGAGCACGGTGCATTACGAAGCGACACGTGCCGGGCTGGATCCGCACTTGGTATTAGGCTTAATCGAGGTGGAAAGCGGCTTCAGAAAATATGCAGTCTCGAAGACTGGAGCTCGCGGCTACATGCAAGTCATGCCATTCTGGGTCAAGGACATCGGCTCGAAAGGTCAGGACCTGTTTCATCTGCGTACCAATTTGCGCTACGGCTGCACCATCCTGCGTCATTATCTGGACATCGAAAAGGGTGATCTGTTTCGCGCGCTGGGTCGCTACAACGGCAGTCTGGGCAAGCCGGAATATCCCGACTTGGTAAAAACGGCCTGGCACAAACACTGGACAAAACCGCAGTTCAATACCATGCGCAGCACGGGTTGATACTGCTACTTCTTGCTTTTGATGTAAAACTCAACACTTTCCCGCGTTACTTTGCCTTCCTGATAGCTTACAAGTTCGCCCTGCGGATTAAACAGATAAGAGGTAGGCAACACCTGCACATCGCCAATTTGATCGGCAAGATCATAATCGCCAATCACCAGCGGATAGCTCACGTGCTGCTTGGCAACAAATTCCTTGACTGATTTTTCAGTGGACTCCAGCGCCACACCGATCACCACCAGATCGGTTTTCTTGTGTGCATCGTGCAGCGACACCAGATCTGGAATTTCCTCCCGACAGGGTGGACACCAGGTTGCCCAGAAATTCACCAATACCCATTTACCGCGATAATCCTGCAAACGTTGTGCGTGCCCCTGCATGTCCTTGAACACGAAAGGTTGAGCAGAGGCAACACTTGCCAAAAGCGCGAGTGCCACGATGACTAACAGTTGCGAAAAATAAGTCTTCATTGTTCCGTTTTTTCGTCGTGAGTCATGTCGCTATCATCCCCACCGTGCCTGCCTTCTGCCGCGTGAGACCAATATAACGCCAATGCAATCAGCGCTATGCTGCCACCCATGTAGATCAAGTCTATCGGTTGTGAAATGTGCATGTTGATCGCTTCTTCAAATAAGGTCACGATCATAATCATCAGGATCACTTTTGCCAGCCGTGATTTCAAATCATCCAGATTGTTGATGACCAGAATCTTGCTGGAAGCCTTGCTGCCATGCGCCTGGTCGATGTCGCTGATGAACAGTTCATACAGGCCCAGCGAGAAGATCAGCATCACCGTCGCCAACAGGTAGCCGTCCACCACTTCAACGATGTGTGACACCGTGCTGTCATGCAAAACTTTACGCGCCTCTTCGGTCATTGATCCGTCCGCATAATGGAATGCATGCTGGAATAGGATCACCACATCCACCGTCGCCATGTAAAAAATAGTGAATCCAGCCAGCAAACTACCAATCACTGCGGACAGAATCACAAAGCGACTATTCCACAATGTGCCCTCAAACAACAACTCAATAAACTTCATCACTTCTCTCCTGAATGCATCCCGACACCATAATCAAGGCTGCGCATTTAAACTGAAAAGAACCCGCACGGCAACCATTCCGGCTAGTTGATCCCTATATCATGCAAGGTCAAACCGTTCGGCTCGGACAAGCGTTTTTCCTTGTCAGCGAACCATGCGCGAATATCCTCATCTCCGGGTTGCCTGGGGAGCAACGCAGCATCAAGCAAAAAAATTCTGGTCAATTCAGACAACAAAATGCGCTCCGGCGCACGCACCATACCCCAGCCGAGACCGGAAAGTTTGCCGACGATATTGGCATCTGCCAATTTACCCAAGATGCGTTCAACATCTTCAAAACCGATACGCAATTTTCGGGACAATTCTGGCAAATCCTGCACTTCGCCATTTTGCAACCCCTTTTGCATTAGCTTGAGCATACCCAGCGCGAAATAAAGCTGTGCCGCTTGATCGAGTTTCAGTGCATGGGTGCTACGCCAATGCGAGATTGATGCTGTGATGATGGCGCCAAACAATAACGTAAGCCAGGATAAATATATCCATAACAGAAAGATCGGCACGCTGGAGAATGCCCCATACACCAGCTTATATGTTGGAAAGTGGGAAATATAAAATGCGAAGGCGCGGTTCATGGATTCAAACGCCACCGCCGAAATCACGCCGCCGATGATGGCGTGTTTCATCGGCACAAAGCGGTTCGGCACAACGCGAAACACCAGCGTAAATGCGGCGGTAGTCAGCATCACTGGAATAATCTTTAACGCTTCGATACCGATAGACGGCATCTGTTGCGCATAGCCCACCGAGAATCCAATCAGCCACGAGGTCAGTGACAGACTCCCTCCCACCAACAACGGGGCCAGTGTAATCACTGACCAATACACCAGCACCCGCTGCAACACACTGCGCTGCCGCGACACCCGGAAAATGCGATGGAAGGCATCGTCCACGGTCAAAATCATCCACATTGCGGTGACAGCAAGCAGCGCGATCCCCACGGCAGTCAGGCGCGACGCGCTTTCGGCGAACTGCTCCATGTAACGGGTAATCATTTTGCCACCGGTCTCCGGCAACATATTCGACAGAATGAATTCTTTGAGGTGCGTAGATAAATCAGTAAACACTGGGAATGCCGAAAATACGGTGAGCATGATTGTGAGCAACGGCACCAGCGACAGCAGTGTGGTGAACGTCAGACTGGCCGCCATTTCGGTGCAGCGATCTTGTCGCAAGCGAACCGCCACGAAACGCAAAAAATGCAGCGCATCAATCAAACCTAAATTCGGAAGTTTCATAAGTTCTGACAACTGCATACAATGACAACATGATACCTGACAAAACCAACACTCAAAGCGACCCGCGCGTCGCACGACAATTGTTGCGCGCACATCGCTACGGCGCGCTTTCAACTCTGTCGAAAAAATTCGACGGTCATCCGTTTGGCTCCATCACGCCTTACCTGGTGGATTACGATGGCAGTCTGCTCATCCTTATCAGTGCGCTTGCGGAACACACCAAAAATATCCAGCGCGATCAGCGTGTCAGCCTCATCACGCATAATCAGCATGACCCGCACATCCAGACACAGGGGCGTATCACTGTCGTCGGTAGCGCATCACTGGTCGCGCAACGTGAACAAAACGGCAAACATTATCTGCGTTACTTCCCCGAAGCGCAGACCTATTACGATATGCCAGATTTCCAGTTCTACCGTATTGTGCCGCAGGCACTACGTTACATCGGCGGCTTCGGCGACATCCATTGGATTAAGGCAGAAAACTATCTTGTCCCATCATATTCGCTCGCCGCAGAAGAAGATGCACTGCTCGTCCAACTCAACTCCACACGCTCTGCCTCACAAGGATTAGTGATTGGCATTGACTGCGACGGCTATGACCTGCGTTTGAACGAAGACACCGTGCGTCATGATTTTCCATCTCTCGCGCTTGACAGTGCTCAGGTATTGGCTTTGCTGCAAACATAGCCCGATAAAAAGGGCATCGAGAACGATGCCCTGACAAAACCACTTTGCATTTAGTGAACTATCCCCGCACACCCTTGAGCTGTATGGACAGTTCCGGCGAAGCTTCAGGAATATTCATGCCCCCTTGTTGCTTTTCTACAGGCACCGGTACTGCGATCAAATCAAATTTGGCAGTTTCTTCCGGTCTGGCAACAAGGCTCTTTTGTTTTTTCAATACCGTGTTGGCCTTTGTAACTGCAGGTCGGTCAGGGTGAATACTTGCAATTTTCCGTTGTACTTTGGCCATCTGAGTATCATCAGCATGAGCACAACACAACAACATCATGCCCAGCAACACAACACTCAGCAGCAATACTCCCGCCGCAAGATTCATCCCAAACCTCCCAAGTCGATCACACTTGCGGATGCGCCCTATCCGCTCCCGTATCCAGTTTATTCAACGCATTCAAATAAGCCTTGGCGGAAGCCACCACAATGTCGGTATCCGCGCCCAGCCCGTTTACCACTCTACCCCCTTTAGCCAAACGCACCGTCACTTCGCCCTGAGCATCCGTACCGCTGGTAATGTTATTTACGGAGTATAGCAACAACTCGGTTCCACTATGCACAATCTGTTCAATGGCCTGAAACGTCGCATCCACCGGCCCGCCGCGTTGCGCTTCGGCCTGCTGCTCTTTGCCGCCAACGCTCAGCGTGACCTGCGCCTGCGGCAAGGTGCCGGTTTCTGAGTGCGCACGCATGGAAACCAAACGGAAATGTTCGCTTACATGCATAACACCTTCATCGCTCACCAACGCTTGGATGTCCTCATCGAATATCTCGCTCTTGCGGTCGGCCAACTCCTTGAATCGCGCGAAAGCAGCGTTCAACATATCTTCGTTCTCCAGCACGATACCCAATTCCTGCAAACGGGTACGGAATGCGTTGCGCCCTGAGAGTTTGCCCAAGGACAGTTTGTTCGCTCCCCAGCCCACATCCTCGGCACGCATAATCTCATAAGTCTCGCGGTGCTTGAGTACGCCATCCTGATGGATGCCGGACTCGTGTGCAAAAGCGTTGGCACCAACGATAGATTTGTTCGGCTGCACCGGATAACCGGTGATGCTGGAAACCAGCTTGGAAGTCGGCACAATCTGCGTGGTGTCGATGCGCGTATCGCAGGTAAAGATGTCGCGGCGCGTCTTCACCGCCATCACCACCTCTTCCAGTGCAGCATTTCCCGCGCGTTCGCCCAAACCGTTGATTGTGCATTCCAGCTGACGTGCACCGTTCATCACCGCCGCCAAGGAATTGGCCGAAGCCATGCCCAAGTCGTTGTGACAGTGCGTGGACCAGATCACCTTGTCGCTGTTCGGTACGCGTACGCGCGCAATCAACTGCTTGAATATCTCACCCCACAACACGGGGATGCTGTAGCCCACCGTATCCGGCACATTCAAAGTCGTGGCACCCGCCTTGATCACCTCATCGAAGATGCGTACCAGAAAATCCATGTCCGAGCGCACCGCATCTTCGGCGGAAAACTCTACGTCGTCGGTATATTCACGCGCCCATTTCACCGCCTGCACCGCACGTTCCACCACCTGATCCTCGGTCATGCGCAACTTGTGCTGCATGTGAATTGGCGAAGTGGCAATGAAAGTATGGATTCGCCCATGCTTGGCCGGCTTGATCGCCTCGCCTGCCGCACGCACATCCTTTTCACTGGCACGCGCCAACGAACATACCGTGGAACGCTCGATCACTTTGGCGATGCTGTGGATCGCCTCGGCATCGCCGGGACTGGCGGCGGCAAAGCCAGCCTCGATCACATCCACGCCCAGTTTTTCCAACTGGCGCGCGATGCGTAATTTCTCTTCTTTGGTCATGGACGCGCCTGGGCTTTGCTCGCCGTCGCGCAAGGTTGTGTCGAATATGATTAATTTGTCGGTCATGATTTACTCCATCGCAATTGTTCATCCACGGCTCACACCAACCGAGCCGCCTGCTTTACTACTTTGGGGGTGGGTTTAGTTTGCGCGCGAGCGCAGCTTCAGCGCTGCCAGCAGGCTGAAGGTAGAGTGCAGTTGCGAGATGTGTCTAGAGAAGTGCATGTGTTGGAATATAGCGGCTTTTACTGGGGGACGCAATAATCAAAACCAGTTGAACATAAACAATCGCGCAAAAAGAAACCCGCTTGCGCGGGTTTTCTTTTGCACAGTGGAACTGAGCCGAATTACTTCAGCTTGGTTTCCTTGTATGCCACATGCTTGCGTACCACCGGGTCAAACTTCAGGAATTCAAGTTTTTGCGGAGTGGTGCGTTTGTTCTTGTTGGTGGTGTAGAAATGCCCCGTACCAGCGGAGGATTCCAGTTTGATTTTCTCGCGTGCGCCTTTTGCCACAGTCGTTCTCCTTTATACCTTCTCGCCACGGGCGCGCATTTCGAACAGAACGGCATCAATGCCGTTCTTGTCGATGGTACGCAGCGCAGCATTGGTCAGGCGCAAAGCCACCCAACGATTTTCAGACTCAACCCACAAGCGACGACGTTGCAAATTCGGCAAGAAACGACGCTTGGTTTTATTATTCGCGTGGGAGATGTTGTTGCCCACCATGGGTTTTTTCCCAGTTACTTGACAGACACGTGCCATGACAATTTCCCCAACCAGTTTTTCAAAGAGGCGCGATTCTACATAAACACCGGCAAAGACACAACCCAAAGTTTCAACCCATATGGAGCAAATGAAATGTCCCCTCTACAGCAAGGTTTGGGAGGAATCCATACTCAATTCTTCTGATTAAAATCCGAAATCCGCTTGATCCTCAGCCTGCTCACCCTCATCGCGCGCCGCCAAAGGCCTGCCCGAAAACCGGGGACAGACCACGGTTTACAGATTTCTATTCCAAATTCAACTTGCCTGACGTTGGGAGTATTGACTTACGAGGCCGTCCCGACTGCCCGTGGATTGCCCGCCTGCCAATAATCGCCTCCACCTCTGCCGCAAAGCGGTCACTCCCCAACGCAAAATTTCCATTAGTTGCCCTGCGAATCTCATCCACCAAACCAGGCTCCAACTCATAGCGAAACAACTCACGATAGGCTGCCTGCCGAGCTGCCGCATCACTCCCAAGCGCGTCGTACAAAAGATGCGGCTGCACCAAAGCATCCGCCTCGCCTTGCGCATTGGCGCGGTAACTTGACCACCGGTATTCCGCTGGATGCGCCACCATATTCGCCCGCACCGGATTCAACTCGATATAGCGCTGACACCCCAGAAGATAGCCCTCCTCCTGCACCGGACACGAACGAAAACGCCCCTCCCACAAAGTCCCGCTGCGCCGATAGACGCGGTTCACATACTGCACATAACGCTGCCCAAGCAACTTCATCAACGCCCCACCCGTATCGGCGCGGTCGGCAGAAATCAGCAAATGCACATGATTCGTCATCAATGCATAGGCATGAACCCGGCAGCCAGTCTTGACGGAATACTCGGTCAACCAATCAAGGTAGCGACGGTAATCCTCATCGGCAAAAAAACATGACTGGCGATTATTGCCGCGCTGGATCAGATGGATGGGCACATTGGGGAGAGCGATACGGGCACGACGAGGCATGGTGAACTCCGGTGCATAATAGCTGGAGACAGTCTAGCAGAGATTAGAAAACCGTGGTCTGTCCCTTATGGTCTGTCCCTTATTATTCCAACGAATGTGGTGTAATGCGCTCGTCCGTTTGCCCCAAACCGTTATGCCGATAGCTTGACCAACGATACTGTGCTGGGTCGTTCACCATGTTTGCCCGCACCGGATTCAGTTCGATGTAGCGCATGCAGGTCAGCAGATACGCCTCTGCTTGCACCACGCTCGACTTGAATCGTCCTTCCCACAGACTGCCCGTTCGACGATAGCTGCGGTTGATGTACTGCACATAGCGCCGCCCGATGGACTGCATCATCTTGGCGATGCCATCCGGCTTTTCTGGTGTCACCAGCAGATGCACATGGTTGGTCATCAACACGTAAGCATGTATCGCACAGTGCCAATCGGCAGCCGATTTCTGTAGCCAATGGAGATAACAGTGATAGTCCTCATCGGCAAAGAAACACGGCTCGCGATTGATTCCGCGCTGCACAACGTGCTGCGGGACTTCGGCTAATTTAATGCGTGGGCGACGTGGCATGGTTTTGGGAAATTAAATGCGAAGCTGACCCTTTTGATTCTTGGTCGATATATTCGCTTGCTGTCGTCATGATTATTTCCCCTTAAAAAATCTGTTGCATGGACAATATTGAGCGGGTATCTCTTCTCGCTCGCAGTATTTGAAACACGCTTCTTTGGATGGTTGCTCGCTAAAAAAGCCAGTCCCTTGCCAACCACCATGGCCGTCGTAAATCATTTCGCCGCAATTCCACGCATGTGGTATTGGCTCCCTCAGAATGGTTTTGTATTCCGGCGTGCTGATGTAGTGGTTCTTTTCATTCACGCCTTCGACGGTGTAGAAGGATTTCAGCAGGCTCGATGCGGGTCTGCCAACGATGACGTTGGCCGTTGTGCCGACCAGTTCCGGCGGCAGTTCATCCAAGGTGATGCGTATCCACTGGTCGCCCTCATACTTGAACAATATCTGCGGCGGGTTCGGCCTGCCCCATTTGCTGTAGGCGATGCAGCCAGCGGGATAGGTGGCGAGGTACGGCACACCGTCAACGATGTCGAAGCGAAAGTGGTTGAGGCTGTTTTGTTCGGGTACTGAATTGCGGAAGTCGTTTTTCCAAATAATGCTTTTGCCATTTGGCAAATTGAAAGTGACGGTTTCATCCAGCGGCGTGCGTTCGGAACTATCCAGATAAGCATAACCCGCAAGGTTGTAATCGCGCTTCGCGACGATGACCTTCCCATCATGCAGTTTCACTTCTTCTTTCCAGCGCATCGTGGATGAACACGCGCTGATGGTTGAACCCACCATCAGGATCAATCCTAGTTTCACAATCCGTTGGAATCAAAGGGGTCAGCATCGCAATAAGTTTTCGCATTTCACAGCTCCCGTTAAAAAATCCAAATTCACCCTTAATGTGATGCTGATCCCTTTTTACTCGAACATTTTTTGGTTTAATGTGTTTGAACTCGCGCCGCAGGATTTGGATTTCGTAGTCGTGCCGTTGCAGGGTTTGGTGGACGAATGTTTTACCAACGATGACTTTGCATGATGCGGCGAAACGGCGGTTGCAATGTCTGAGATGCTGCGGCATCCGGCTTGGGGCATGCGGGCTTTGAGGCGGAGGATGGGCTGTGTCAGCAGGTGCATGCCCGCACCCTAACTTGCGCACCATGCTAGGTCAATGCGAAAAACGGCCTATATATTTTTCCACATTGCCTGAAAGCCAATAGGCACGGCCATCTCCATCAAGCGCATGTTGTAGATCGCCTATCCATGCGCTTCTCCAAGAGGTAGGCAAATATTTTTCGGTTTACTGGCTTGGTAAGTTATTTGGAAAGCGCGGTTTCAACCGTTCTTGCGATACAGCGCCGACTGCGCATGCGCCTGCAACCCCTCGCCGAAAGCCAATACAGAGGCGATTGCGCCCAGTTTCTGCGCGCCTTTGGGGGAAACCTGGATCAGGCTGCTGCGTTTCTGGAAGTCATATACACCCAGTGGCGAAGAGAAACGCGCGGTGCCGGAGGTGGGCAGGACGTGATTAGGTCCTGCGCAATAGTCGCCCAACGACTCGGAGGTGTAGCGTCCCATGAAGATGGCTCCGGCGTGTTTGAGTTTGGGTAGCCAGGCTTGCGGGTCGCCGACGGACAATTCCAGATGTTCTGGTGCAATGCGGTTGCTGATGCGGCAGGCTTCGTCCATGTCAGCGACATGAATCAATGCGCCGCGATTTTCCAGTGCAGTCTTGATGATTTCTTTGCGCGGCATTTGTTCCAATAGCTTGTTGGCACTCGCTGCCACGGCTTCGATGAAAGCGGCATCCGGCGACAGCAGGATGGCTTGCGCCAGTTCGTCGTGCTCGGCTTGCGAGAACAAATCCATCGCCACCCAGTCCGGGTTGGTTTTGCCGTCACAGATGACCAATATCTCGGAAGGTCCGGCGATCATGTCGATGCCGCACACGCCGAACACGCGGCGCTTGGCAGCGGCGACGTAGGCATTGCCGGGGCCGACGACTTTGTCCACTTTGGGAATGGTCGCCGTGCCATATGCCAGCGCCGCCACGGCTTGCGCGCCGCCGATGGTGAACACGCGATCCACGCCGGACAGATAAGCTGCCGCCAGCACCAGTTGATTTTTCACGCCGTCCGGCGTGGGCACGACCATGATGAGTTCGGCCACGCCCGCCACTTTTGCGGGCAGCGCATTCATCAACACAGAAGAAGGATAGGCCGCTTTGCCGCCAGGCACATAGAGGCCGACGCGATCCAGCGGCGTGACTTGCTGGCCGAGCATGGTGCCGTCTTCGTCCAGGTAGTTCCAAGAAAGCTGTGTTTGTTTCTTGTGGTAGGACGTGACGCGCTGTGCAGCCTGCTCCAATGCGTCTTTTTGGTCGGCGGGCAGACCTTCGAACGCGGCTTTAAGTTCAGCTTGCGGCAGCTCCATCGCGGCAGCATTCGCCAACGGCAGGCGGTCAAACTTGCTTGTGTATTCCAGCACGGCAGCATCGCCGCGTTTTTTTACATCGGCGAGGATGGCGGCAACGGTCGTTTCCAGTTTTTCGTCGGCAGTTTCCTCGAAAGCCAGTAGCTTGCTCAGCTTGGCATCGAAGTCGGATTGTTTGGTTGAGAGTCTGGTAATGTTCATGGATCACCTATTTAATTCGTCATTCCGGCGCAGGCCGGAATCCAGTTATTAAGACATCACTTGCGCAGCAAGTGACAAAACCAAAAAAGCATGTTGAATAAAACCGCTGGATTCCGGCCTGCGCCGGAATGACGGCTTAGTTTTTAATTGCTTTGGCAAATGCATCCAGCATCGGCTGAATGACTGCGCGCTTGAGTTTCAACGATGCCTGGTTCACCACCAGGCGCGAAGAAATCTGCGCGACCTCTTCCACCGCCGTGAGGTTATTGGCCTTCAATGTCGCACCACTGCTCACCAGATCGACGATGGCATCGGACAGTCCGACCAACGGTGCCAGCTCCATCGAGCCGTAGAGCTTGATGAGATCGACATGCACACCTTTGGAGGCAAAGTGTTCGCGCGCGGTTTTCACATACTTGGTCGCCACACGTAAGCGCGCACCCTGCTTCACCGCCGACTCGTAATCGAAGTCATTGCGCACCGCAACCATCATGCGGCACTTGGCGATGTTCAAATCCAGCGGTTGATACAAACCTTCGCCGCCGTGTTCGTTGAGTACGTCCTTGCCCGCCACGCCCATATCTGCTGCGCCGTATTGCACATAAGTTGGCACATCGGAGGCACGCACGATGATGAGGCGCACATCATCACGATTGGTCGGGAGAATAAGTTTGCGCGAAGACTCCGGGTCTTCCAGCGCGGTGATGCCCGCCGCTTGCAACAGCGGCATGGTCTCTTCAAAGATGCGGCCTTTGGAAAGCGCAATAGTAATCATGTTGTGTTCCTATTTGAGGCGGCGAATGTTAGCACCGAGCTGCGTCAGTTTGCTTTCGATGTGCTCGTAGCCGCGATCAAGATGGTAGATGCGGTCAATCACCGTTTCGCCCTGCGCCACTAACCCGGCAATGACCAGACAGGCCGAGGCACGCAGGTCGGTGGCCATCACCGTTGCGCCTTCCAGATGCGCCACGCCGCGCACCACGGAAGTGTTGCCTTCCACGTCAATCTGCGCGCCGAGGCGGCGCAATTCCTGCACGTGCATGAAGCGGTTTTCGAAGATAGTTTCCACCACCATCGCGCTGCCTTCCGCAATGCAATTGAGCGCCATGAATTGCGCCTGCATATCGGTAGGAAACGCCGGATACGGAGCTGTGCGCACGTTCACCGATTTCGGACGACCATTCATTTCGAGATGAATGGTATCGCCCGCGACCTTGATCTGCGCGCCTGCTTCGGTGAGTTTCTCCAGCACGGTTTCCAGAATGTCGGCACGCGTTTCGCGCAAGGTAATGCTGCCACCCGTTGCTGCCGCTGCCACCAGGAAAGTGCCGCTCTCGATACGATCCGGCATGATGCGATGCGTCGCGCCGTGCAATTTCTCCACGCCGGTGATAGTGATGGCATCGGTACCGTCGCCAACGATTTGCGCGCCCATCGCACGTAAACAATTGGCCAAATCCACCACTTCCGGTTCGCGCGCCGCGTTCTCCAGCACGGTAACACCGTCGGCCAGTGCTGCGGCCATCATCAGGTTCTCGGTGCCCGTCACGCTGACGATGTCGAAGAAAATACGTGCACCATGAAGACGCTTGGCTTTGGCATGGATGTAGCCGTGCTCTATGGCGATCTCCGCACCCATCGCCTGCAAACCCTTGATGTGCAGATCGACTGGGCGTGAGCCGATGGCACAGCCGCCGGGCAAGGAAACACGAGCTTCCCCGAAGCGTGTTACGAGTGGCCCCAGCACCAGGATCGCCGCGCGCATAGTCTTCACCATGTCATACGGTGCTTCCCAGTTATCGACTTTGTCACCGTTGAAAGTGATCTCGCCAATCGCAGATTCAGCAGCGACACCCATTTGCTGCAATAGTTTGCGCATGGTGCCGACATCGTGCAGGTCGGGCAAGTTGGTCAAGCGTAAAGAGTCGGTAGTCAACAGGCTGGCGCACATAATGGGCAACGCTGCGTTCTTGGCACCCGAGATGCGCACTTCGCCGCGTAAAGGAATTCCGCCCTGAATAGCTAGTTTTTGCATGAAATATTTCTAATTTAATTGAATTCTGCTCAAGCAATGGGCAGAACTTCTGCCACATCGTAGAGCTTGGCGAGGCTGCACAGATTGGGAGGAAGATTGATAAATGTAATTTGGGCGCCGTTTCCAAGAGTTTGTCGCGACCACTGCAAGAGCACACTCACGGCAGATGAATCCACTGCCTCCACCCCGGACAAATCGATCACCAGTTTTTCGCCGTTCGCCACTCGAAAATTGTCACCGAACAGCTCATTTGCTGTTTTTCTAGCGGTGTCCAACGTTAAACGACCGGACACCATAATACGATTCCCGTCACGCTGTATCAATTGGGTTGCGCCTTTTTTTGAGCTTCCGAATGACTTGCCGCATCATGATTCATATCGTTCAATGCTTTGATTAAACCATCTATTCCGGATTGCTGTATCTGGTCAGCGAACGAACCTCGGTAGCTGGTCACCAAGCTCACTCCCTCCACGGTCACATCAAACGCCTTCCAACCGGCCGACGTTTTCTCCATCTCATAATCTACGGTCACCACTTTTCCTCCGGTGATTCGAATCAGATTGCGCACGGTAGTCTCTGTTGTATCCGCATCAAGCTTGACAGGCTTAACGTCAACTTTGGGATTGGGATAGGTAACGAACACCTTGGTATAGGTGCGCACCAGCAGGGTACGGAATTCTATGGTGAGCGCCTGCTTCTGCTCATCCGTGGTGGTGCGCCAGGCACGCCCTACCGCCAACTTCGTCATACGTTCGAAATCGAAATGCGGCAGTATTTTTGCTTCCACCAATCCCAGTAGCCGCTTCTGATTAGAAACGATGCTACTATCGTAATTCACGATTTCCATCACATCATGCACCGTGTCCCGGATCAGCACATCGGGAGCGGTAAGCTCCGCCTTCGCAATAGAAGACACCGCCAACATCAACGCACACAACAACGACAAATAGATTTTATTCATTTCTTACACTCTTCCGATAACTAGTTATTTCGCACTGTCCGCCTTGCTGAAAAGAAATTTCCCGATCAACTCCTCTAACACCATTGCAGACTGAGTCTTTTTGAATTCCTCGCCCCCTTTCAACATCTGCTCGTCCGCACCCGCCATCAGGCCGATGTACTGCTCGCCCAACAAGCCTGAAGTCAGAATATTGGCAAAAGTATCTTTGGGGAACTGGTAGCGCTTATCAATGCTCATGGTCACTTTGGCTTGATAAAGTTCCGTATCCAGCACGATGCTGGTCACCCGCCCCACCAGCACGCCTGCGCTTCTGACTGAAGCATTAGGTTTCAATCCGCCGACATTGGTAAAATGCGCCTGCAACTGATATGTTTCCGACACGTTGTAGGTACTCAGGTTCCCCACTTTCAACGCCAGCACCACCAAGGCGGCGAGACCTGCCACCACGAAAGCGCCCACCCATAAATCCAATGTAGTCCGTTCCATTACTCAAGCTCCCCGAAACATGAACGCAGTCAACACAAAATCCAACATCAATATCGCCAGCGATGATTGCACTACAGTGCGCGTGGTCGCACCTGACACACCTTCCGCCGTGGGTGGCGCATCAAAACCCTCGAACAACGCAATCGCCGTGACCGCCACTCCAAACACAAAACTCTTGATAACACCATTCATCACATCATGCTGAAAATCCACAGCACCCTGCATCTGCGACCAGAACGAACCCTCATCCACCCCAATCAACACCACCCCAACCACATATCCGCCGAATACACCCATCGCCGAGAACATCGCAGCCAATAAAGGCATGGAGATCACTCCTGCCCAGAAACGCGGTGCAACGACGCGCGCTATAGGGTTCACCGCCATCATTTCCATTGCGCTGATTTGCTCGGTGGCTTTCATCAAACCGATCTCGGCGGTCATCGCAGAACCTGCGCGACTGGCGAACAACAACGCCGCCAGCACCGGCCCCAATTCACGCACCAGACTCAGCGCCACCAATGAACCCAGCGCCGATTCCGAACCGTAACGTTTCAGCGTCTCAAAACCCTGCAAACCCAGCACCATGCCGACAAACATACCGGCCACCAAAATAATGATGAGCGACATCACGCCGCTGGAAAATATCTCTTTAACGGTCAAGTGGAAACGGCGGAAGCTGGTACCTGAATAAAACAGCGTCAGTGCCAGGAAACGTGCGGCAAAACCGAGTCGCCACACCGAATTGACGCTGCGGTGACCAATGGCTCTTAGGCTTTTGACAATAGGCATCAGGCAGACACTCCCAAATCTTGCGCGTAACTGTTTGCCACCGGATAGTGGAACGGGATCGGCCCATCCATTTCGCCATGCACAAACTGGTGCACGAAAGGCTTGTCGGAAGCGACGATCTCGGCAGGTGTTCCTTCCGCCACGATCACCCCTTCAGCTATAAAATATACGTAATCCACAATTTTCAGCGACTCCTGCACATCGTGCGTCACCACCACCGAAGTCGCCCCCAGCGCATCATTCAATTTGCGGATCAATTGCCCCACCACGCTGAGCGAAATCGGATCAAGCCCTGCAAAGGGCTCATCGTACAAAATCAGCATCGGATCCAGTGCCACAGTACGCGCCAAGGCCACGCGCCGCGCCATGCCGCCGGAAAGCTCAGCCGGCATCAGATTATGAGTGCCGCGCAATCCCACCGCATGCAATTTCATCAGCACCAGATCGTGAATGAGTTCCTCCGGGAGATCGGTATGTTCACGCATCTGAAACGCCACATTGTCATACACCGACATATCGGTGAACAGCGCGCCAAACTGGAACAGCATACCCATCTTGCGGCGCATTGCGTATAGACCCGCCATATCCAGCTCATGAATGACTTGCCCGTCTATCCTGACTTCACCCTTGGTCGGTTTGAGTGCACCCCCAATCAGACGCAGCAATGTCGTTTTGCCGCAGCCGCTGCCGCCCATCACCGCGACCACCTTGCCCTTGCCGAAGGACATGTTGATCCCGTTCAGAATGGGGCGTTGATCATACGAAAAGTTGACATCGCGTATTTCTACCAGCGACTGTGAGGACACAAATGACCTTTTGCATTGATTTCGGGATGCGCATTCTATCACTACTGCATATTTTGCTTGCAGTGCCACCGTTTTCTCAAACATCGCAATAGGGGTGACAAGCCGGGCTGGATAGCTGACAATGCATAGGTGCTGATAGATATGGGATTATTATTTTGAATTCACTCTACCTAAATCACTTCGGCCTTGCCTCAGCGCCATTCTCCATCACCCCCGATCCGGGGTTTTTCTTCGAGGGGAAAGATCGCGGCTTGTTTATATCAGGACTGCTGCACGCAACTCTGAACGCCGAAGGCATCGTCATTGTGATTGGCGAGGTGGGCAGCGGCAAAACGCTGATGAGCCGCATTCTGCTGACGCGCCTGCCGGATTACGTCAACACGGTATATCTGCCCAACCCGGCGTTTTCACGCGACGAAATCATTGATGTCATAGCGCGCGACCTGGGACTGGTCGAACCTACCTCACCCCAGGGCGGTCGCCTGGAAATTCTGCAGCAGGAACTCATCAAGCTGCATACGCAAGGCAAGCGCATCGTAGTGCTGATTGATGAGGCACACACCATGCCTCCCGATTCTCTGGAAGAAGTCCGGCGCTTATCCAATCTGGAAACCGACAATCACAAGCTGGTTCAGATCATCCTCTTCGGACAACCGGAACTGAACACCCTGCTTGAAGCACCGCAGTTGCGCCAGGTAAACGACCGTGTAGTTTACCGGTTGACATTACGCAACCTTTCGCATGACGATGCGCGCGCCTACCTCGATCACAGGCTACGCGTGGCAGGATGGCGGGGTGGCCGCATGTTCACTTGGCTTGCCGAACGAAAACTACTTGGCGACGCATCCGGTCGTGCGCGCCGCATCAACCTGATCGCCGATAAGTCGCTATTGGCGGCGTATGCCGATCAAAGCAGCCTGGTTCAGGCCAAACATGTGCGCTTGGCAATACGCGACGTCGGAAAAAATTTTACCTCTCGCGATGGCGCGAATAAAACGAACGGCTTGATATTCGCAATGTGGCTCGCGAGCATAGCTGCGACAGCCGCGCTGTCCATCTGGTTCTCCAACTACCGTTCAACTCCAAATATCGGCAGAACAGCTCTCTCCATCGTCCCGGTACCGGTAGTTGCGACATCTCAAAACAGCGAACAAACGCCCATTCTGAATCAAACCGTCAATAGCGTTCTACCTTTGGCTGCGGCTATTACTTCAACTACAAGCGAATCCCACCAGCCAATTTCAGCAGCAACGCCTATTCCGACGAGTTCGCCACATGTAGCGCAAGCCACGACAATATCAACAGCAACCAACACTGCCCCCACAGCAAAAAACGTCACACCAACTACAGTTCCATCTGGCAAAGTTCACCAACCCACAAGCTTTGCTGAACACATCCGCCAGGATTACACCTATGCTCATCAGGTGACTGCAGCTAACGCCTATGCCATTCAGCTTGCCACTATCCAGACTGCCGAAGATGCGGAGGCGTTCCTGTCAGTCACAGAAAAGACATTGAACAATGATCGCGTATTTGTTAGACGCTCCCCTTTCGGAAAACAATCTGATTATCAACAATCTAGGTATGTAATATACTTAGGAGGTTATGCCAGTCTTGCTGCCACAAACCGCTCTATTGCTCAATTGCCGGATAAATACCGACTTGCCAAACCAATCATTCGTACCTGGAAGGAAATTATTGATGCGCCGTGGATACATTAGAACAGACTGGCTCAACCAAGTGCTACTCCAGTTTGTGATCGCCATGCTGAGCATCAGCATGGTCGCCTGTTCCACTTCTCCCGAAGCCGTCAAACCATCCGCACTTCATATCGCGTTGCCCGACACTGTGACACCGTCCAGCATTCCGCTTCTCGCCGACAACACACCTTTGCCTCCGCCCCCCGTACAAACCAAGGCAGCAGAGCGCTACAGCATCGTAGTCAACCACATTCCGGTACAGGAGATTCTGTTTGCGCTGGCGCGTGATGCCAAACTCAATATCGAGATACATCCCGATATTACGGGAATGGTGACGATGAACCTCATTGATGAAACGCTCACCGAAATCCTTGATGCCATTAGTCGTCAGGTTGATATGCGTTATGAATTGAATGGTCACAACCTGTCCATCATGCCGGACATTCCCTATCTGAAAAGCTACCAGATTGACTATCCCAACATCTCACGCAACGCCAAGAACAGCGTCAGCATCGCCACCAATGTGGCCACCATCGGCAGTGGCCAAACCAGTGGCTCCGGCTCATCGGGTGGCAATGCATCCAGCTCAAACATACTGAACGAATCCAACAACCAGTTCTGGAAAACACTGGTAGAAAACATTAAAGACTTGTTGCGCGAAACCGACAAGACCCTGCCGGAAGGTTCCAGTGAGACCATTGTCGAACAGAACAACCAGCAACAAATCACCGCGCAGCCCGGCACTACTGCGACCACCGCAAAATCCGGCTCAAGCAAAGCACTGGCAACCCTGCCTGCTCAATTGCAAGGACAAGGAGCAACCGTGACGCGCAAAGTCACCTATCGCGAAGCGGCTTCGGTCATTGCCAATCCCGAAACCGGCATCATCAGCGTGCGCGCCACCTCTCGCCAGCAAGCCAGCGTTCGGGATTTTATCGACAAGGTGACCGTCAGCGCCCATCGCCAAGTTCTGATTGAAGCCACCGTGGTTGAAGTCTCACTGTCCGATAACTATCAACAAGGCATAGACTGGTCCTCGCTTTCCACGTCCGCATCCAAGGGGTTAAGCATCTCCCAGGCCACCCCTAATGGCGCGTTGACGGGCACCATGGGTACGATCAATTACGTGTTCAAAGGCGCGTTCGGTGGTAGAGCCGATCTGAACATGTCCATCAAACTGCTGGAGTCTTTCGGTAAACTGCATGTGCTGTCCAGCCCAAAACTTTCGATGCTCAACAACCAGACCAGCTTGCTGAAAGTGGTGGACGAGGCGGTGTACTTCACCGTTAATGTAACCCCTGGCACTAACTCTGGAGGCGTAGTCACTCCTGCTACCTATTCGACCACGGTCAACACCGTGCCGGTGGGTTTCCTGATGTATGTCACCCCGCAAATCGGCGGCGATGATGAAGTCACGCTCAATCTGCGGCCGACCATCACCCGCATCATCGGTTATGCCAACGATCCGAATCCGGTTCTGGCGCAAAACAACCTGACCAATCTCATCCCGCAAATCCAGACACGCGAAATGGAATCCATCCTGCGCATACGAAACGGTGACATTGCCGTACTGGGCGGCCTGATGCAGGATACGCGGGAGGGCAACACCAACCAGATACCGGGCTTAGGCAACCTGTGGGGCATTGGCGAAGCATTCAAGTCGCGCAACGACACCACCTCCAAATCCGAACTGGTCATCTTCCTGCGCCCGGTTATCCTGAATCCGGAAAACCAGCATGACATGCTGCGCCTGTACAAAAACTCCGCCTCCGAAACAGAATGGCAACAAAATAATCCCGGTCAGGGAAAGGCTGTACAGTGAGCTTGCTTTTCGACGCATTGAAACGGGCACAACAAAGTGTGCGCAATATCCCAGCTAATGAACCGCAAGGCATTGCGCCTGCCGACCAGTCGCCCGCCGCTTCATCTGCGGCAGACCGTCCGACGACCAACCCTCTGAATCACGGCGGTGTCAATGCAGCTCGATCTATTATGTCCGCCACAGCGCGGACGGAGCGCCGCGTCTCGCCGCTATTGATCGGCATCTTGCTAGTGCTGATCGCAGGCGGTTTGGGTGGCTGGTATTACCTGCAATTCCAACTCAACTCCACCTCAGCCATCGCGGCATCCAATATCAATCCTGCCCCTGTGGCTGCGCCTATCGCGCAGGAGACGACGCCGGAAGTTATTGCGGCCGCTCCGACGGCGCCACCAGCACCTGTTATCGTAAAGCATAAACCTTTCTACAAAACCAGAGCTGCAAAACATGCCGTGCACTCACGGCAACCCCGACAACCCGTGGAAGACAATACGTCCGCAACACCGGCAACGTCATCCACCCCAGCCGTCGCAAAACCGGTCACGGTGTCGTATATGTCGGCAAGCGTAGATATGCTCAAAGAAGCATATACAGCACTCACCGAAGGACGGTTGGCCGATGCCCAAGCCAAATATCAAGCGGTGATCGCCGAACGTCCGCATGAAAAAGATGCGCTGTTGGGATTGGCTGTCATCGCCCAGCGCCAGAAACAAACAGAGCGCGCATTAGACTATTACCAACAGGTATTGAGTGAAGACCCCAACAACATCATCGCGGCGACCGCATTATTTTCGCTGTCGGAACAGGCCGACCCGGTGGCCGCCGAAAGTCGTCTGAAGCAGTTGCTGGAACTGAAACCCTCGGCACCGGAGCCGTATTACGCACTCGGCAACGTGCAGGCACGCCAGCATCGTTGGGGAGAAGCGCAGCAATCCTTCTTCCGTGCTTATTCATTAAAACCGGATAAGGCCTTGTACGCTTTCAATCTGGCCGTGGCACTCGACCATCTGCACAAGACAGCATCCGCGCTGACTTACTACGAAAAAGCCAGCCAACTCGCCCAACAGGGTGATAGCACAGTCAACCGCACCGCCATTCAACAACGCGTGCTCGAACTGAATAATCCCAGCCCAGCCGAGCATCTATTGCCATGAGCACAGACCTCCTGCAAACCAGTAAACCAAAACGCATAGGCGATGTCCTCATTACCCGCGGATTTATCAATTCAGATCAGCTGCACATCGCCCTGCAGCAGCAAAAATTAACCGGCAAGGCATTGGGTGAAGTATTGCTCGATTTGGGTTTTATTACCGAAGAAGCCATGCGCGACGCGGTTTCCGAGTCTGTCGGATATGAGTCCATAGACCTTTCCGCAATCATTGCCGATACCAATGCGCTGGCGCTTATCCCGAAACACGTTGCTTTCAAGCACTCACTTTTCCCGGTGAGCCATGACATTGAAAATGGCGAATTAATCATTGCCGCAGCCAACCCGGATGACATTGTGGCGCGCGATGCCGTCGCCTCCCTGCTTACCCGCGCCGGCCAAGGTACCGGCAAGCGCATCAAGCCAAAATGGCGTATCGCTTCCAGCTCTGAAGTGCTAGCCACCATCGACCGCTTCTACGACCGCGAATTATCGATCGACGGCATTTTGATCGAGCTAGAGAGTGGACAACTCGACCTGCTCGCACTCTCACAAGCGGGTGCTGCCTACAGTCACCCGATTGTGCGCCTGATAGATGCGCTGTTTGCGGATGCGGTGAGTCACGGTGCATCGGATATCCACTTCGAACCGGAAGATTTGTTTCTGCGCATACGCTACCGAATTGACGGCGTATTGAGACCGATACGCTCGCTGGCCAAACCGAATTGGACGGCCATGCTGGTTCGCCTGAAAGTCATGTCCAGCATGAACATCGCCGAAACCCGCGCGCCACAGGACGGGCGCATCTCGCTCTCTTTGTTTGGCCGCCAGATCGACTTCAGAGCCGCCGTACAGCCGACCATCCACGGTGAAAATTTCGTATTGCGCGTATTGGATCGCAAACGTAGCGTCGTGGCACTGGACGGACTGGGGCTGACTGAATTCCAACTGACTTTGCTCAAGCTCATGCTGGAAAGACCGGAAGGCATACTACTGGTCACCGGCCCCACCGGCTCCGGCAAAACCACCACGCTTTATTCAGTACTGAACCATCTGAACACGGTAGGGGTCAACATCATGACCCTCGAAGATCCGGTCGAATACCCGATACCGATGATCCGGCAAACCTCGGTTGCCGAAGCGGTAAAACTCGATTTTGCCGAAGGTATTCGCTCGCTCATGCGGCAAGATCCGGACATCATTTTCGTGGGCGAAATTCGCGATAAAGATACCGCAGAAATGGCGGTGCGCTCAGCCATGACCGGCCATCAGGTTTTCTCCACCTTGCATACCAATTCAGCCATACGCTCGATTCCGCGTCTGGTTGATTTGGGTGTGCATGCCGAAATCTTGTCCGGCAACATTATCGGCATCATCGCCCAACGACTGGTGCGCAGGTTATGCCCACAATGCAAAACTGCGTATAGCCCGGATGCACCGGAGCGCACCATGCTAGGTGCAGATGCACAAGAAGACATCACGCTATACAGCGCAACCGGATGCCCAACCTGCGAGGGAGAGGGCTACAAGGGTCGGTTGGCGATTATTGAAATATTGCGTTTCGACCGTGGCCTCGATGAACTGGTAGCACGCGGTGCCTTGCTGCAAGAAATGAATGACTACGCGATTTCCAAAGGCTTCATCGAAATCGCCGAAGATGGCCTCAGACGGGTACGCGAGGGCAGCACTTCATTGGACGAAATCCGCCGCGTAGTTGACTTGACAGATCGGGTCTCCATCTAATGGCGATTTACCGCTACCGCGCCATTGACGAAGATGGCAAAGTGATCAAGGGAGAGCTCGAAGCACTCAACGATTTGGATCTTGAATCGCAGCTGAAAAATAGCGGTCTCGATCTAATTAAGGCAACACCCATAAAAACCGTGGTTCGTGCAGCGCGCAAGATGCCCCGGCGCGAACTCATCAATTTTTTGTTTCAACTCGAAATGCTGCTGCGTGCCGGCGTGCCCATTCTGGCGGTACTGGCCGATATGCGCGATGCCGCAGAAACCCCCGACATGCGCAATCTTTGCGGCGGCATTTATGACAGGATCGACACAGGCTCCAGCATCTCGGAAGCCTTTGCCGCCAATCCCGGCGTATTCCCGGAACTGCTCATCAATCTGGTGCGTGCGGGTGAAGCCACCGGACAATTGCCGGAGGTAATCCAGGAAATCGGGCGCTCATTAAAATGGCAGGACGAACTGGCATCGAAGACCAAGCAACTCATGATGTACCCCGCTTTCGTAACGGTGGTCATCACGGCAGTCGTGGTTTTTTTGATGGTATTTATCGTTCCGCAAATCGTCAAGTTCATCGTCAACATGGGACAGGAAATCCCCTTGCAAACGAAAATTTTGATTTGGGTTTCCGACGCTTTCGTCAACTATTGGTGGCTGATTCTGCCCACCCCGGCAGCTCTCATTATCTTGCTGATGACCGTCAGCAAACTTGATCCGCGAATCAGGCACAAACTGCATGCCGCCATACTGGGCACGCCTTTCATCGGCCAAGTCATCAAAAAAATCATCCTCGCGCGGGTTAGCGACACCTTGGCGCTGACCTACCGCACCGGTATCCCGGTGCTGGAAGGACTCGATTACTGCCGCAACATCTCAGGCAACCTGATTATCAAGGAAGCCATTGAAAGAGCACGCGACAGCATTGCCAACGGCGCGCCCATCAGTCAAGGTTTCGCCAAGCAGTTATTATTTCCTTCTCTGGTGATACGTATGCTCAAGGTAGGAGAGGAAACAGGCGATCTGGACGGTGCACTGAAAAATATTTCTTACTTTTATAATCGCGACATCGACGAATCGATTCAGCGCGTTCAAGCATTGATCGAACCTGCACTGACCGTGGTGCTCGGCCTGATAATCGGCTGGGTGATGTTGGCCGTGCTAGGGCCGATATACGACACTATCAGCAAAATCAAAATGTGATGAATTCGAATAGTTCACTAATCCTGTTCAAATGAAAACCGTCCTGCTCATCGACCCGACCGGCTCGCGTTTTTTTCAGCGCCATAAAGGATTGTGGCAGCCTTCCCCTCCGCCTTCGCGCAAAGATACGTTGTGGATGTTGCTCGATCTGCCGGAAGAAACGCTTGAAGTGATAGACATACCACGGCTATTCGGTCGTGATCGCACCAGTTATATTGAGCGCAAACTAGTCGCTGCCTTTCAGGGAAGTCAGTACTGCACGGCGCATTCACTGTCCGGTGGCATGCTCAGTCCAGGCAAGATCATGCTGAGCGACATCAGCGCGACGCAAGACATCGATACTGCGCTCGAAAAACTGGACACCACGCTAATCGGCATCTGGGGCAGTGCCGCGCTGCTCAGCTTGATGGCCAGAAAAAGTGCGCCGCCTGATGTCATGCTGGCTCTGCCCAGCGAACACCAATTGCGCATTGTCGTCATGAAAAACCGTATCCCGGTGTTGACTCGTTGCGTGCAGCACGATGCTGAAAGTGAAATCAACGAAATACTGCTCACCCAACAATATCTTGAGAACCAGCGCGTCATCGAACGCGGCAAGCCACTGCCTTTGCTGTTTCTGGGCGACAGTTCGGCATCAAGCACTCGTCTGACTAATGCCGGAATAACGCTGCTGCCGCCCCCGAAAGCGTTTGCCCCCAAAGGCGAATCCGGCTGGTTACACCCGATTTTTGAATTACTCGTCACATCGCCTCCCTGCCAGATTGCACCGCTGCCGTTACGCGCACGCCACCACGCTGGCAATTTGCGCCTGCTCGCCTATCTGGGGACAGTGGCAAGTGTGGCAACCGCCCTGCTCATCAATGAGAGCGATATTAGCGCCCTCTACGCCTTGCATGAACGTGCCAACACGATAACTACCGACATCGGGCGTGCTACGGCCCAGCGCGACCAACTGACGGAACGCATCAAAGCATCGGGCGTCGACCCTGAATCGGTACGTCGTGCCACACAATTTGAAACACAGGAAATCAGCACCGCTCCCGATGCCAATGATATTTTGCGGATTGCCGCATCCGCGATAGCCAAATTGCCGGACGCGCGCATACACGATCTCACCTTCAATATATTACAAGACCCCACGGCCAGTTGCAGCGGTGCTTCCGCCCGCGACGCGTCAGCCGGTACTGTGCCGACTGCTGGCGATGACACGCTACGCCATGCGGAAATCCAATTCAAAATCATGTTGCCCGACGAACTTTCGGCACACGAAAAAACCGACGCGCGAAAACGCATCGCGTCCGCGCTTAAATCCATAAAAGGTGTGAAGGTGCTGCAAGACCCGTTAACCGTAGCACGCAACGCCATACTTAAAGGCGGGGTCGGCGCAACGGATGATACGCCTGATCAATGGTGTCTCAGTCTCCCGTGGAAAACACCGCCCTCCGAGACCCCGGAGCAGCCATGAAAGATTATTTACTCATCTTCAAGCAAGCCAAAATTGCGCTAATCATCTTCGCGTTTTCGCTTGTCATCCTGATCTCCAGCATTGCCGTAGTGTCATATTTCAATACGCTTGCCGCGAGCGCATTAGCGCAAAAACAGGCAACGCTACAAAGCACCCGCACTGAAATTCAGGCGCTCACAAACGATCTCCAATCCATCGAAGCCAACCTGACCAGTTACAAGCACCTCACCCAACTCGGGCTGCTCGGCGAGCCGGATCGTGCAGCATGGGTGGAGCGATTCAACGCACTTTATCAAGCATCCGGTCTGCCGCCCACTTTGCGTTACATACTCGCTGCGCCCAAACCCTACACCGCCAATGCTACTGCCGCCCCGACAGGCGCTCAGCCTCAAGCTCTGTCTCACGACCTGCAGATCGAATTGACCGGTATCCACGAAGGCGAATTCCTCACATTCACCGATAAACTCGCCGCCGAATGGTTAACACCGTATCGCATCGAAAACTGTGACATGACCCGCATAGAAGAAGATGGACTGAATATCAAATGCACCATGCGCCTGTTTTCATTGCCGTTGGCGACAAATGCCGAGCCTGCACCGAACTGATCCGTGCTCGGAAAATTTCAAGCGCCCTCTCCGCAAGCCGCGTCAATAGGCGTTCTACAAACATGCAACATGAAGATGTCCGTATTTACTGGCTTGCAGAGAGCTAAGGTAACGTAAACATCCATCAAAACTAAAATAGTTTCACTGGAGCGCCACCAGTACGCGGAGTAAACTCGTCACAGATTACAGGCCGCAAAACGGGAACGAAATGATGAAAACAGCATTGACAATCGGGATGTTTCGCATCGGCTTCGTTGCCCTGATGATGCCTGCAAGTTGCACCGTATTTGCGGCTGGCAGCCAGCTCGGCACCGTGTTTTACTCCCCCTCCGAACGAGCTGCCATCGTGGCGGCCCGTAGTGGAACTGATGCGAAGATGGGAGAAGCAACCACCTATTACGCCGTCTCCGGTTTCGTCAAACGCGAAGGTGACAAAAGCGTGGCGTGGATCAACGGACACCCAGTCGCCGAAAAGCCGCAAGAAGAAGGCGCTCCGCCGATTAGCGTATCCCGTGACGGCGTGCTGATAGACGGCAAACCCGCCAAAGTGGGCGAAACGCTGGACGCGACTTCTGGTGAACGTTCATCGGCACTGCCGCCGGACGCAGTCACTGTGATCAAATAACCATCATGCATTCCGCGACGAAAAACAAACAACGTGGCTCAGCACTGGTCGTCATGCTGGCGATCGTCCTTGCGGCGATGGCGTTCATCATCCTCAAGGCGCTGAACAGCGATACGGTTGCCGGACGCAATCAGGCCACAGCTGCCAACATGGCAAAAGCCAAGGAAGCCTTGATCGGTTTTGCCGCATCCTACCGCGACACGCACACGGGGCAAGTCAATGGCTACCTGCCCCTGCCCGATTTGGGCAGTACGCACAACAACGCCCTCCCGGAAGAAGGGCGTACAGCCGGTAGCTTCTTGAACAACACCGCCGACATGACTGTAGTCGGACGCCTGCCATGGAGGACGCTGGGGCTTACACCGTTACATGACGGCGCAGGGGAATGCCTGTGGTACGCCGTATCCGGCACGTTCCAGGATGCGCAGAAAAGCAAAGTGAAGTTCATGAACTGGGACACGCTGGGCGTGTTCAACACCTTCAGCTCCAACGGCACGGCAGGCGGCACCGTCAGCACCCTCACCAACCTTCACCAGCAACCTGTTGCCGTGATCTTCGCGCCGGGTCCCATTCTTAGCGGCAGCGGCCAAGTGCGCGCTGCCGGTGCAGATGTGGTAACAGAGTGTGGTGGCAATTACGATGCGCGCAATTATCTCGACACCTTCAATGCCAACCCGTTACTCAACAACATCGTCAACTACATTCCCGGGCCGTTGCCCAACAATGCGGGCAACAACAGCTATTTCCCCAGTACGACCAAGTCACTCATACAGGGCTCTGTTAACGATGCCGCCAACAACCCGCTGGTCAACGACATGCTGCTGACGATCACGGCAGATGATATTTTCAAAGTCATCAAACAGCGCAGCGACTTCGCCAACTACGTCAATCATGATTTGCTCTACATCGCCCAAAGCAATCTGGCACTGACGCTGCCGTCGCCCGCCGCCCTTGATTTCTCCACAGTTCCACCCACTGAAACGGCGGTGATAACTGCTACTGGCCTCATTGACATCGGGCGCGTGCCTAGCAGCGCACTGACCTCCAACGACCTGAAAGCATGGCAGGACAACCTGCTGTATGCGCGCTGCCATTCCGGCGGCCTCTGCCTGACCGTGAATGGCAGCAGTTGTAACGGCGTGCTGATATTTGCGGGTGACCGTAGTCCACTTACCGTTCCCGCACAAACACGCGCCACCAATACTGACAAAAACACCTGGAGCAATTATCTGGAAGGTGCAGTGTGGAACAACTTCACCAACAGCGTCCCCGTCCCCACTTTCAACGGCCTACCCGCCTACAGCACCCTTGCTTCTTCTGCGGATGTATTGGCCTGCATCCAAACCACTCCAGCAGCGCAAACCAGCTTTGCCGCCGATTTCGGCAGCTTCATTCAGGCTGGCACTAACATCGCCCCGGATGCAGCAACACAGACCGTAGCCATCGGCACGGCGGCGGGTGGCGGCAACGGTTGCTTCTGGTTGCCCGGCCCGGTCGCCGTGGCAGGCAAGACAGTGCGTGTTTATTACGAATATCAGTTCGGCTATGCCGACACTTACGCCTTGACCGGCAGCGGCACCGACCTGGGCAACGGCATTACGCTGGAAATTGTGGACGGCTCAATACCATCTCCTCCAAACCCAACTCCAACTGCGTTCTGCGGACGGGCCGCCGACATGGGCGCTTTTAATGTTTCCTTTCCCCCGGGTGCGACGTGGGCGCTTGAGTCGTACACCATCGAAACCGATGTCTATAGAGATGCACTAAATTCCGACCCGGTGGAGAATCACACCGCGATCATGGCGTTCGGCAACCCCCAGCATGGCGCCGTTCCCGGATCGAACGGCTATCTCACCACCGCCTGCAATGGCACCGCCGCCGGTTGCCGCTTCAGCACTGCCAACCAGTTTGAAGAGTGGCCCACGCCACTGTTGCACAACCAGCGCGTAGAGATCCACACCGGATGCAATTCCACCTGCTCCACCTGCAACCCGGCGAGTTATCTCGTCAACAACTACGCCAAGGTCAGCGTCTGGGTGGATTGCCCGGATTGCAGCGATGTCACCACCGACCGCGCTCAAACGCCGACCGTCAACCGCTGCCTCCCTTTCGGCCCGGCCTTGTACTCGCCCTACATCGCGCTCACCGGCGGCTTCCGCGCCAGCGTTCCCAATTCACAGAACGTAATCTTGAGCAATTTCATTTTGCGCAGCGAATAGCAGGAAAACATCATGCACACACACATTGCGAACCCGCCTTTCCCCGCACAAAAAACCAGCCCGTTTGCATCCGCCAGACAGCGCGGCTTCAGCCTAGTGGAAATGGCCATCGTGCTGGTGATCGTCGGCATGCTGGTAACGGGCGGACTGGCCCTGCTTGCTACGCAGCAAGAGATCCAGCGCATCCAGACCACCAACACCATGCTGGATACCGCGAAAGAAGAACTGCTCGGCTTCGCCGCCGCCAACGGGCGCCTGCCCTGCCCCGCTTCTGCGGCATCCAACGGCTTTGAAAGTTTCTGCACCAACGCCCATCCGGCGGCCTGCGGCGCCGCCGTTGTCGTGGTGACACCCGGTGGTGCTCCATTGCATGGCCGCTGTACTAATCCGTGGGACGGTTTCCTGCCTGCCGCCTCGCTCGGCTTCACTCCGGTGGACGGCAACGGTTATGGCGTTGATGCGTGGGGCACACCGCTGAACCGTATCCGTTATGCCGTTACCGACTTCAACACAGGTGGCAAAAATTCATTCACTGCTACCGACCAAATGAAAACCACTGGCACGGCAGGCGGCATGGCTTTCTTATTTCCCGACCTCGTCGTCTGCTCCAGCGCCACCGGCATCACTGCGACCACATGCGGTGCAGGCGTCACCACGCTCACCAACAATGCGGCAGCGGTCATTTTCTCGTTGGGTAAAAATACCCTTCCCGCAGCAGGCATTGATGAAACCGCCAACACCGACATCAATCAAACCTACGTCAGCCATACACCAACCAACCCGGGCGCCGCCAACGGCGAATTTGACGACCTCGTCACTTGGCTTTCGCCCAACGTGCTGTACAACCGCATGCTTTCTGCTGGCAAGTTGCCATGAACCATCAACCCGACCCGAAGCACGAGCGTTATCTCGCGCATTTACGTAAACGGCGCATTTCAATTCTCGTCGGCATCCTCGTAATGGCGCTCGGCTACATGCTGCTTGCCATCAGCCCCGACACCTCAATGGATTGGGTGTTGGTGCGCGTGGTGCTTGGCTTCATTTTCGTTTTAGTCGGTTTTATGATGTCTGTCGTACCGTTGCTTGGCGGACTTATTGGAACCAAAGACTGATCATGAATTCCCTGCTGCTGGTCGAAGACGATCCCGCACTTTCCAGCTATCTCGCTGAAGCATTGCAGCAAGAGGGCTATCAAATTACTTGTGCCGACTCGCGCCCGGCTGCATTGTCCGTCTCTCCGCAACCAACTCTGGCCATCGTTGATCTGGGCTTGCCCCCCGCAGCCAGCCGCACCACGGAAGGACTGCTGCTGATCGATGCGTTGCTGGCCCGTGCGCCCAACACCAAGATCGTCGTGCTCACCGGACAAGACGAGGAATCTTCCGCCTTTGAAGCCGTGCGTCGCGGCGCATTCGACTTCCTCACCAAACCGGCATCCTTGGGCAAAATCAAAGCTGCACTCGAACGCGCCCAACTGTTTTTGAATCAGGAAAAGAAACTGGAGGCAGTCGGCGAATCGCGTATCCAGATCACCGCCAGACTGGCCGACGGCCCGAAAGAAGCCTCGTCGGCAGTGGAGGAACAATTGGTACGCAGCACGCTTGCCAACTGCAACGGCAACGTCGCCGAAGCCGCGCGCCAGCTCGGTCTCGCGCGCGAACACCTGTACTACTACATCAAAAAATATGGCATCCAGCTTGAACGTTCGCCGGGGATGAATGAATGATCCAACCTGAAGTGAACCTAAATAATTCGTCACACCGGCGAAGGCCGGTGTCCAGTTGATTTAAAACGCTGGATTCCGGCCTGCGCCGGAATGACGATCTATTGGATTATTTGAGTTCAAAATTCGACACCATGACTCTCTACGAAGTTTTACCTCTGTTTTTTCTCGCAGCCGGCATCTCGCTGATGGGTGCGGCGTGGCATCTGGCGCGGCTGGCGAAGCAGCATCGCCGCACGCTTGCCGCGCTGCTGCGAACCATCAAACCCCAGCTCGATCCTTTGTTGCTTCCCGCTGCAGCATGGCCTGCTCTATCGCTGGGCGGCATCGCCCTGCTCACTTGCTCTGGCAAATGGTTCGGGCAAAAGGTCAATCTGGTTTTGGGTTCACCGCCAGCCAACATACCGCACACGCTCAATTTTCTGATCGAAGTGGAAGATGACATTCGTCTTGAATTTCACCTTTATACCAAATCTGCGAAAGGCGAAGCGCGCCTGTTTGCCGAACATCTGTGTCAGGTGTTTCAACTGCAAATGGAAGCGGCGGTGCAGGTCAAGGTATCTGCACTTGCCGCCGCCATGGCCGAACAAGCGCGGCTCACTTTGTATCTGCAACACGATCTGCGCAACCTCGCGCAATGGGTCACCTGGCTGGCTGACGATTTCCCGTCCGAACAAAGCGATGCCTCACTGCTCGGCGCGGCCAAGCGCGTCGCCAAAAGCGTGCCGCATGCCGCCGCCCGCGCGCAACGCATTCTTGCCGCCACGCGCCGCATCCAGCCCGATGAACTTCACGCGCAAATTGTCGAGCTGGCGCACACCATGCACCAAGCCGCCGAATTGGCCGGCATCGCCATTGAGGTGACTGGAGATGCCCGTGTTTACTTGCGTCTCGACCTGCTGGAACGCGCGCTGGATAATTTATTTACCAACGTCGCCCCCCTGTTGCGCGCACGACCGGATGCATCGCTGCCCGTGACCATTGCCCCGCAGCAGCACAGTGCGTCCGTCCTGATCGTAATGCCCCAACTCTCCAGTGCGACGTTGACACACCCCGAAAAACTGTTCGAACCCTTCAGCAGCGGGCGCGTCGGCGGACTGGGCTTGGGACTGTATCAGGCGCGCAAGAGCTTGCGCGAGGCGGGCGGCGACCTGTCCGCCGAACCCTGCGCACAAGGCATCCGCTACACCTTGACCCTGCCCTTGTCCGCGGATAACGCGCCATAAGTAGAATTTTTTTACTTCTCCGCCAGACCAATAACGCTACAATTATCAATGTAGTACAAGCAAGTCTTATTATTACAGGAGAAGATATGAAAAATCTAAAAATGTCACGAGGCAGAATGTCTGCCCGTCAATCCGGCTTCACGCTGGTTGAAATCGCTATCGTGCTGGTCATCATCGGCCTGCTGCTCGGCGGCGTACTGAAGGGTCAGGAATTGATCGAAAACGCCAAGGTCAAGAATAGCATCAAGGATATTCAAGGCATCAGCTCGGCTTACTACAGTTACATTGATCGTTTCAAAGCCATTCCCGGCGATGACGGCCCTAACGCTGCCGCCTTGCAGGCGCGCGGCGGTAGTTGGGCCACTATTACCGCAGCAGGCAACGCTAACGGGCTCTTGTTGATCACACAAGCTAACGTATTTGCCAATGGTGGTGAAGAACCTGCATTCTGGCAGGCTCTGAGAGCGGCCGGCTTTATTCAGGGTAGTCCGACCGCCGTTGGTGTCGCCGCCTTGCCGCGCAATGCCTTCAATGGCCTGACAGGGGTTGGTGCTGGCGTTACCGGCATGACCAGCAGCAACACGATATGCATGTCGGGAGTTCCGGGCAAGGCTGCACGCGCGATCGATGCTCAACTGGATGACGGCGTCACCAATACCGGTTCTGTTCAGGTAACACTCAGTGCTTCTGGTGCCATTACAGCCCCGGTCGCTGCTGATGCAGGCCCTTACAACGACGCCAACTTCTACACACTTTGCATCAACCTGTAACAGTTCGCGAAACTGGTACGATAGTTTCAACGGCATCAGTAAAAAACGCACCCCGAAGGGTGCGTTTTTTATTTCCTGCTACGGTTCGCAATCAAGGCTGAAATACACTGCGCGCAAATCGCAAAACACGCCTTGCCCGCAAGCCAGTAAATACGCTAATCTCCATAACTATATCTTGCAGAACGCCTATTGACGAGCATCTTCAGGCGTATTAACTTTTCGGATTGAAACCCGGCTACCGCATCAAGCCCTGCGCCAAGTCGTACTCTGCGCCGTATCTTCCAGCACGATGCCCGCTTCCAGCAATGCTTTGCGAATGCGGTCGGCCTCGGCGAAATTTTTGGCTTTCTTGGCAGCGATGCGCGCTGCGATCTGCGCGTCGATCTCGGCATCGTTCATGCCGCCTGCGACTGTTTCGCCTTGCAGGAATTGTTGCGGGTCGCGTTGCAGCAAACCCAGTATTCCGGCCAATGCTTTGAGTTGCGCGACTGCTTCTATGGATTGATTGCGGTTCACTTCGTTGGCGAGGTCGAACAGCACGGCCACAGCTTCGGGTGTGTTGAAGTCGTCGTCCATGGCGGATTGGAAGCGTTGCGCAAACGGTTCATTCCAGTCAATCAAGCCCGTTCGCCCTGAGCTTGTCGAAGGGGAACGGGCGGGCGAAGCAACTTGTGCTTCGACATAACCAGCGACTTGGCTGGCGTTTTCTGACAGCCTAGTCGAATGGCTAGTAGTTACATCAGGCTCAGCACGAACGGAGACTGATTTCAGTGCCGTATAAAGCCGCGTCAGCGCGCCCTTGGCATCATCCAGATGTTGGTCGGAATAATTCAGTGGGCTGCGGTAGTGCGCGCGCAGGATGAAGAAGCGCACCACTTCGGCATCATATTTTTTCAGCACTTCACGGATGGTGAAAAAGTTGCCGAGGCTCTTCGACATCTTCTCGTTGTCCACACGCACGAAGCCGTTGTGCATCCAGTAGTTCACGTACTGGCACTGGTGCGCACCTTCGCTTTGCGCGATCTCGTTCTCGTGGTGCGGAAACTGCAAGTCCGCGCCACCGCCGTGGATGTCGAAATGATTACCCAGCAAATCCGAACCCATCGCCGAACATTCGAGGTGCCAGCCGGGACGGCCTTTGCCCCATTTTGAATCCCATTTCACTTCGTCCGTTTCGCTATCCTTGGCGTGTTTCCACAGCACGAAATCGAGCGGATCGTTCTTGTCCGAAGCGACTTCCACGCGCTCGCCCGCGCGCAAGTCTTCCAGCGATTTGCCCGATAATTTTCCATAACCTTCGAACTTGCGGACGGCGTAGTTCACATCGCCGTCCGCGGCCAAGTAGGCCAGACCGTTCTGTTCCAGTAGCGCGACCATCGCCAGCATCTGCGGGATGTACTGCGTGGCGCGCGGTTCGCGGTCTGGGCGCTGCACGCCAAGCGCATCGGCATCCTGATGCATCGCGTCGATGAAGCGCTGGGTCAAGGCGTGAATGGATTCCTTGTTCTCCGCCGCGCGCTTGATGATCTTGTCGTCGATGTCGGTGATATTGCGCACATAGGTCACGTCGTAACCGCTGGCCTTCAACCAGCGATACACCATGTCGAACACCACCATCACGCGCGCATGGCCGAGATGGCAATAGTCGTACACCGTCATGCCGCACACATACATGCGCACTTTATTCGGGTCTATGGGTTTGAAATCCTGCTTGTCGCGGGCGAGAGTATTGTAGATTTTTAGCATTTCTGTTTCTTCTTACCTGAGCCGTCATTCCGGCGCAGGCCGGAATCCAGCGGTTTTATTTAATATGCAGTTCGGTTTTGTATCCGCTTCGCAGATACGTTTTTTTATAACTGGATACCGGCCTTCGCCGGTATGACGGGCTAACATATCGAGTCATACAAATCCTTCCAGTCAGGATTGAATTCTTCGATCAGTTTCAATTTCCACGCTCGTTGCCATTCCTTGATTGCCTTTTCGCGTTGAATGGCAGACTCCATCGTTTCATGCGCCTCATACCAAACCAACTGCTCCACTCCATACTGTTTGGTGAAACCATCGACAACATGATTCTTGTGCTCCCACACCCGCTTAACCAAGTCCGAGGTAACTCCAACATACAAAGTACCGTTGCGTTTGCTGGCAAGAAGATAAACGCACGGTAGCTTGCTCATCGGTTCACCTTCCGGCTTTCCCGTCATACCGGCGACGGCCGGTATCCAGTGCATTTATCTAAACATGCCGTTGGTTTTGTCCGTGCGTTGCACGGCTTCTCAAATAAACTGGATACCGGCCTTCGCCGGTATGACGGTTACGATTTTGTACCGCGCACTAGCAACACCGGCACGGTTGCACTGCGTGTCACGTTTTCTGCCACGCTGCCCAGCAAAAAGTGATCAAGCCCTTTGCGTCCATGCGTTCCCAAGACCAGCAAGTCGGCCTTCCACTGCGCGGCTTCTTTGCTGATGACGGCACCGATACGCCCGCTATAGTCTTCCACCAATCTGGCCTCCACGCTGACCCCAGATTCCGCCACGCGCACTTTGTCCTTTTGCAGCAACTGTTCACCCGCCTTGATGAATGCTTTCGTTACATCCTCCATCGGGTATGGAGTCATCCCGTCCGCATTCCAAATGACGGGCAACTCTTCGCAAACATAGAGCAAGAGCAAGGTCGAATTCATCACCTTGGCGAGTTTGACCGCCTCGTTCAAAGCGGCCATCGAAATAGCACTGCCATCCACCGCTACGGCAATACGTTTGTACATAGCATTCTCCTTTAGGCTTGTTCTTTCGACCAGGAATCGCGCAGCGTCACGGTGCGATTGAACACCAGTTTACCGCCGGGTTGATGCTCGCGCCGATCGGTCACGAAATAGCCAAGACGTTCGAACTGGTAGCGCGTTTCCGGCGCAGCATCTTTCACGCTTCTTTCCACCCAGCCCTGCACTACGTTGAGTGAAGCGGGATTCAGGTACTTGCAGAAGTCCACGTCCTTGTCCGCATCCGGTTCCGGCACGGTGAACAATCGATCATACAAACGAATCTCGGCGGGCAAGGCATGTTCGCACGACAGGAAATGAATCACACCTTTCACTTTGCGCCCTTCCGGATTCTTGCCCAGCGTGGCGTGGTCGATGCTGCACTTGAGTTCAATCACTTTGCCTGATGCGTCCTTCACCGCTTCGTCGCAACGCATCACATAGCTGTGACGCAGGCGAATCTCGCCACCGAGAGTCAGACGTTTCCAGCCTGAGGGCGGCACTTCGGCGAAATCGTCGGCTTCGATGAACAGCGAACTGCTGAACGGCACGACGCGTTTGCCCAACTCCGGCATGTTCGGATGAAAATCCGCTTCGCGCGTTTGCGCGCCTTCGGCATTGGTGATGGTGACTTTGAGCGGATTGATGATCGCCATCACACGCGGTGCGCGCAACTCCAGATCTTCGCGGATCGCGCCTTCCATCACGGCCATGTCCACGCTGTTCTCGCTCTTGGATACACCGATACGCTTGGCGAATTCGCGGATGCCTTCCGGCGTGTAACCGCGTCGGCGCATGCCACTGATGGTGGGCATGCGCGGATCGTCCCAACCACTCACGTGTTTTTCGTTCACCAGTTGCAGCAGCTTGCGCTTGCTGGTGATGGTGTAGTGCAGCTCCAGCCGCGAGAATTCATATTGGCGCGGGTGGCAGGGGATGGTGATGTGGTCCAGCACCCAGTCGTACAGAGGGCGGTGATCCTCAAACTCCAGCGTGCAGATGGAATGGGTGATGCCTTCCAGCGCGTCGGAGATGCAATGGGTGTAGTCGTACATCGGGTAGATGCACCACTTGTCGCCGGTGCGGATGTGGTGCGCGCGTTTAATGCGGTAGATGACCGGATCGCGCATATTGATGTTGGGCGAGGCCATGTCGATCTTGGCGCGCAGCACCATAGCGCCGTCTGGAAACTGCCCCTCCTTCATCATCAGAAAGAGCATCAAATTCTCGGCAACATGTCGGTCGCGGTTCGGACTGTTTTTGCCGGGTTGTGTCAGCGTGCCGCGATATTCGCGCATCTGCTCCGGCGTCAGGTCATCCACATAAGCCAGGCCGTTTTTAATAAGTTCCACCGCGTAGTCGTATAACGCATCGAAATAATCCGATGCCCAGCGCACTTCACCGTTCCACTGAAAGCCCAGCCAGCGCACGTCGTCCTGAATGGATTGCGCGTACTCTTCGCTTTCCTTCTCCGGGTTGGTATCGTCGAAGCGCAGGTTGCACTTGCCGTTGTAGTCCTTGGCCAGACCAAAGTTCAGGCAGATGGACTTGGCATGGCCGACATGCAGATAACCATTCGGCTCGGGTGGGAAACGGGTCATGATGCTTTGGTGCTTGCCGCTGGCAAGATCGGCATCAATGATGGTGCGGATGAAATTGGAAACGGGTGCGGGAGATGTGGGTGCGTTACTGCTCATATTCGGTTTAAAAATGATGACAGAAATCGAGATGCGCGATTTTACCCGAAACCATGTGCGCTCGATGACTGCTTGTACAAATGGACTATCCTGTGTAACTCCGCGCCTTCTTTGGTAGAATCGCCGCCTGTCGATGGCCTGCCATCAAAACCAATTCGAGAAAACAAACCAAATGAATATGTTCAATAAATTCAGTCTGGGTATCGCGCTATGTGCTTTGCTGTCGTTCAGTTTGTCCTGTGGAGCTGATGAAATTCAGGATGCCAATAAATTATTCAAGCAGGGGCAAGACGCGCAAGCGCTGGTGAAGGTCAATGCCTTTCTCGCCAGCAAACCCAAAGACGCGCAGGCGCGCTTTCTCAAAGGATTGATCGTCAACGATCAGGGCGATATCGCCGGGGCGATCAAAATATTCTCCGATCTGACCGATGATTACCCGGAGCTGCCGGAGCCGTATAACAATCTGGCTGTACTCTACGCCGGACAAGGCCAGTACGAGAAAGCCAAAACCGAACTGGAAATGGCGATTCGCACCCATCCCAGTTACGCCACTGCGCACGAAAATCTGGGCGACATCTACGCCAAGATGGCGAGTCAAGCCTATGACCGCGCGTTGCAACTGGACAAGAGCAACACCACGACCCAAACCAAGTTGGCAATGATTCGTGATTTATTCGGCAAAGTTCCGCGCAGCAATAAAACTGAACCGGTGACCACTATTGCGGCGGCTGCCCCTACCCTGATCACTCCTACTCCGACACCCACAGCTCAGCCCGCGGTTCCCAAGGCTCCCGTAACCGCGCCCACACCGGCACCGGCAACTCCAACTCCCACTGCACCCGTCAAAGCGAAGGCAACACCCATTGCTGATGTGCCGGCAGAAGTATTGAAGGCTACACACGCTTGGGCAGCCGCTTGGGCGGCCAAGGACAGTAGAAAATATCTCGCCTTCTACGCCAAGGAATTCAAGACACCGGATGGTGAAGATCGCGGCGCTTGGGAAAATCAACGCAAAGAGCGCATCGCTGCGCCCAAATCCATCCACGTTGAAATCGGCGAGGCCAAGGTCAAAGTATTGGACGAGAATAACGCCAGCATTAATTTCAAGCAGAGCTACCGCGCCACCCATCTTAAGTCCAACTCCCGCAAGACCTTGCATTGGGTGATGGAAGACGGACGCTGGTTGATCGCAGAAGAACGATCTGGCAAGTAAGCCATGAGATTCAGAGCACTCTCCTTTCTGTTAATTTCTGCTTGCTTTGCTCCGTTGGCAGCAGCAGAGCCGGCTTCGCGCGACATGGAACAGGAGCTAGCCAGAAGCTTGCAGGAGATCGGCAGTAATCACCTCGGTCTGGCGCTGAACCAAGTCGATTCGCTGCTCAAGATCAATCCAAATTTCAGGCTGGCGCAGCTGGTCAGGGGCGATCTGTTGCTGGCACGCTCCAAGCCCATCACTGAATTCGGCGATGCGCCTAACGCGCCACCCGACCGCGTGCGGGATTTGCGCGAGGAAGCCAATGCCCGCTTGCAGCGCGTGCAACAACAACAGCCGCTCATGGCACCAAAATTCCTGTGGCAACTCAATGCGCAGCAGCACTACGCCATCGTGGTCGATACCAGCAAATCCACTCTCTACTTGTATGAAAACGCAAACGGCGAGCCGCGCTATGTCGCCGACTATTACATCAGCGTGGGCAAAAAAGGCTCGGACAAACTTTCCGAGGGAGACCAGAAAACACCGCTGGGCGTGTATTTTGTGAATGGCCATATTCCGCGCAACAAGCTGTCCGATTTCTTCGGGCTCGGCGCTTACCCGCTTAGCTACCCCAACGAGTGGGACAAACGCGAAGGACGCGACGGACACGGCATCTGGCTGCACGGCACACCGAGCAATACCTACAGCCGTCCGCCGCGCGCCAGCAACGGCTGCGTGGTGTTGGCTAACGACGATCTGGCTCATCTGGAAAAAGACCTGCAAATCGGCATCACGCCGGTCATTATCACCAACCAGATGGCATGGAGCGATGCGGCTGATCGCAACGAACGCGACACATTGTCGAAATCCATCGAGCAGTGGCGCACCGATTGGGAAAGCCGCAACACCGAAACCTATCTCACTCATTATTCACAAAACTTCTCAAGCGGCGGCCTAAAGCTACCTGCGTTTGCACAACAGAAGCGGTTGGTCAATTCCGGCAAGACCTGGATCAAGGTGCATCTATCCGATGTCAGCATGTTCCCTTACCCCAGCCAACCGGATTTGGTGGTGGTCAACTTCGAGCAGGATTACGAGAGCAACAATCTTTCCAACCACATGCACAAGCGCCAATACTGGATCAAGCAGAACGGGCACTGGCAAATTATTTATGAAGGGGCAGCATGATGAAATTTATCCGTATTGTTCTCACATTTTTGTTGGCCGGACTGTGTGTCCTGCCAGCGCAAGCCGCATCTACAACCGCAACTCAAGGAAAAACGAAAATGGTCAAACTCACCACCACCCTCGGCACCATCACATTGAAACTCGACGCTGAAAAAGCGCCGATCACCGTTAAGAACTTTCTCGACTACGTGAACAGCGGCTTTTACAGCAACACCATATTCCACCGCGTAATCCCCAACTTTATGATTCAGGGCGGCGGTTTCGAGCCTGGCATGAAAGAAAAAACGACCAATGCGCCGATCAAGAACGAAGCAGCCAACGGCCTGAAAAACAACGTCTACACCATCGCCATGGCGCGCACCAGTGCTCCGCATTCCGCCAGCGCGCAATTCTTCATCAATACCAAGAACAATGGCTTCCTCGACTATCCCGGACAAGACGGATGGGGCTACTGCGTGTTCGGCGAAGTGGTTGAAGGCAAGGAAGTAGTCGATGCCATCGGCAAAGTACAGACCGGCAGCAGCCGTGGTTATCAGGATGTACCCAAGGAAGATGTCATCATCACCAAAGCGGAAGTGGTGAAGTAACCTCAAACGGCGCCGACCATTTTCATGCTGTTTGCAACATAAAAAATTGCGTCCCTTTGGGACTTCGGCGCCGTTTTGATTTCATGCCTCATTCTTTATTTATTTCAGATTTGCACCTGAGCGCGGAAAATCTGCGCAGTGTGGAGTTGTTCTTACGCTTCGCCTCCGACATCGCACCCAAAGCCGATGCGCTCTACATCCTCGGCGACCTGTTTGAATCCTGGGCGGGCGACGACGACTTGTCCGACCAGTGTCACCAAACCATCTGCTCCGCATTGTGTGCGCTGGATGCCCGAGGCACGGCCATCTTCATCATGCACGGCAACCGCGATTTTCTGATGGATGAACAATTGGCGACCGCGTGTCATGCCAAGTTGTTGCCCGACCCGACGCTGCTCGATCTGTACGGCACGCCCACCCTGCTCACCCACGGCGATGCCTTGTGCACCGACGACGCGGCCTACCAGCAATTCCGCAACACTGTGCGCAGCGCCAACTGGCGCGCGCAATTCCTGGCCCAGCCATTGGCGCAACGCAAAGTGCAAATCGAACAACTGCGCGCACAAAGCGAAGCGCACAAGCGCAGCAAGCAAATGTCCGTGATGGATGTGAACATTGACGCAGTTAACGAACTGCTGCGCCAGCACCACTACCCGCGCCTGATCCATGGCCATACCCACCGTCCGGCAAAGCATCTGCATCAAGTGGATGGGCACAACTGCGAACGCCGTGTGCTGGGTGACTGGGACAGCGGCAAAGCCGTCATCTTGCGTTGCGATGTTGATGGCTGTGCGGATTTGTTCTTGTAGCGCAACCCGATCTATTTCGTGATGTGCCGCTCACACCCGCGAGACAGTTACTGCGCTATCAGATATAGATCGAGCCAATACCGCACCTCGTTGCAAGCCTCGTCAATAGGCGATCTGCAAGATGATGCCTTGCAGATTTCCGTATTTACTGGCTTGCGGAGTATGTTATCTTCCGGATTGCTTTTGTGAGGATTTAGACTTGCATATTCATGATGTCGTTATAGGCCGACACCATTTTGTTACGCACTTGCACGGCGGTCTGGAACGAAATATTGGCTTTCTGCATGGCGATCATGGTATCGCTCAAACTCACTTTGTCGTCGCCCAATACAAATGCCTTTTGCAAATCTTCCGCCTGGTGCTGAGCCTGATTGACTCCGTCCAACGAAGATTTCAAAATGCTGGAAAAATCGGCTCCGCTTGCCGACGTTGTCGGCTGGGCTGTCCCGCCTTGTGCGGCGACCATTGCCGCGCGCATCTGCGCTAACAAGCTATCCACACTGGTAACGTTCATGCTCATGTCACACCTCCTTGTCTCAGGCCAGCACGTTACCAGTCTGTTCGTGATTCAAGCGGCGGAATAGCCACCGATTTCCCCCGCTTTTCCGAACACCAAACTAGGCTTGCAGGCAGATAATCCGCAACGTGAAATAGTGAACTGTTGTTTTATCGGGTAGATAAGCATGGCTGACGCAAACATCAATTCGAATCCATCCATACTGCAATTGCTGATTGGCATTCCCAGTCAGCAAAAGCTCGGACTCATCGTGGCCATGGCGGCCACGGTCGCTCTGCTCGCCGGTTTGTGGATGTGGGGACAGACCCCGGATTACCGCGTGCTGTACGCCAACATGTCAGAAAACGACGGCGGTGCCGTGATCGAATCCCTGCAACAACAAAATATTCCCTACAAGTTCTCCGAGGGCGGCACGCTGATGGTGCCGTCCGACAAGGTGCATGAAGTGCGCCTGCAAATGGCCGCGAAAGGCTTGCCCAAAGGCGGCACGGTCGGCTTCGAGCTGATGGAAAACCAGAAATTCGGTACCAGCCAATTCCTCGAACAGGTCAATTATCAGCGTGCGCTGGAAGGCGAGCTGGCGCGCTCGGTGCAAACGTTGGCGGCGGTCGAAAATGCCCGCGTCCATCTGGCCATTCCCAAGCCCACGGTATTCGTCAAGGAAAAACAAAAACCCAGCGCATCGGTGGTGTTGGCATTACGTGCCGGTCGTTCGCTGGACGAAGGACAGGTCAATGCAATCGTGCATCTGATTTCCAGCAGCGTACCGGACATGCCGTCACAGAACGTCACCGTGGTCGATCAAAGCGGCACGCTGCTGTCCAGCGCGCGCGACGGCGCACAATTGCTGGATGCCACGCAGCTCAAGTATGCAAGGCAGATCGAGCTGGATTACGTCAAGCGCATCGAAGACATCCTGTCGCCGATCACCGGCGTGCAGAACGTGCGCGCCCAAGTAACCGCCAACATGGATTTCGCAATCAGCGAACAAACTTCGGAAATCTACAAACCGAACCAGCCGCCGAATCAAGCTGCGGTGCGCAGCATGCAAAGCGCGGAAACGCTGGACGGGATCAAGAACGTCGGCGGTGTGCCCGGTGCCTTGTCCAATCAGCCGCCGGTACCGGCGACTGCACCCATCGTCTCTCCGGCCAGCGCGCTTCCGGGGGCAGCCGGCAACAACGCGGCCAGCAATACGCACAAAGAGTCGACCACCAATTTCGAAGTGGATCGCACGATCGAACATGTCAAACAGCCCACCGGCAACATCAAGCGCTTATCGGTGGCCGTAGTGCTGAACAATCGCAACACTACCGATACTGATGGCAAGGCCATATCCACGCCCTATACCGATGATGAAAAAGCGCAGATAACCGCACTGGTCAAAGAGGCGGTCGGCTTCGATGATAAGCGCGGCGACACGCTGAACTTGCTCAACAGCGCCTTTAACGACAAGCAGGAAGTGCTGCCGGAAACTCCATTTTATAAACAACCTGACGTGATCGCGCTGGTGAAAGATACTTTAAAATATCTGCTGATTGCAGGCGGTGTCGGTTTCCTGCTGTTCGGCATCATCAAGCCGGCGTTCAAGTCTGTGGCGGAACAGGCAGCCGCACAACAGGAAGCCTATGAGTATAGCCATCAAGCCAATGAAACAGTTGATTACACCGCGCAGCGAGCTGTGCATTCCTACGACAATAATTTGCAAGTCGCCAAACAACTGGCCAAGGACGACCCCAAGATCGTCGCTACCGTGGTCAAGGAGTGGGTGAGCAAAGATGAGTGACGCCGGTATCAACAAAAGTGCCATCCTGCTCATGACGCTGGGCGAGGATGAAGCTGCTGAAGTGATGAAATTCCTTGAGCCCAAGGAAGTGCAAAAGATCAGCACCGCCATGGTCGCTTTGAAAAACTTGTCGCGCGACGAAATCGCCGAGGTATTCGACGAGTTCCATCAGCTCGCTTCCGAAAAGACCACCATCGGCATGGACTCTGGCGATTACATCCGCAACATGTTGAACAAGGCGCTGGGCGACGACAAAGCCGCCGGGCTGCTGGATCGCATCCTGCACAGCAGCGACACCAGCGGCATCGAGAGTCTGAAATGGATGGATGCCAGCTCGGTGGCTGATCTGGTCACTAACGAACACCCGCAGATCATCGCTACCATCATGGTGCATCTGGATCCGGATCAGGCCGCTTCCGTGATTGCCCTATTGCCCGAGCGTATCCGCAACGATGTGTTGCTGCGTATCGCCACGCTGGACAGCGTGCAGCCGACGGCACTGCGCGAGCTGAACGATGTGATGACCAAATTATTGTCGGGTAACGCCATCTCCAAGAAGAGCATACGCGGCGGCGCAAAGGCCGCTGCCGAAATCCTCAACTACATCGGCAGCACGCAGGAAGTCATGCTGGAATCGGTGCGCAATCAGGATCCCGAATTAGCGCAAAAGATCATGGACGAAATGTTCGTGTTCGAGGATCTGCTTGAAATCGAGGATCGCAGCATCCAGATGATATTGCGCGAAGTGCAATCCGAATCGCTTATCGTCGCCCTCAAAGGCGCCAGCGAAGAATTGCGCGAGAAGATATTCAAAAACATGTCGCAACGCGCCGCCGAGATGCTGCGCGAAGATCTGGAATCGAAAGGCCCGGTCAAGCTCAGCGAAGTGGAATCGGAACAGAAAGAAATTCTCAAGATCGTGCGCCGCTTGTCGGACGAAGGTCAGGTCGTGATCGGCGGCAAGGGAGAAGATGCCTATGTCTGATCCCTCGGACACCGCGCTATTTCAGGAACCACAGGAGCCTGAAAAACTTACCGCTTATCAACGCTGGGAATTGCCTGCCTTTGAAAACGGTCGAACTCTCGCACGCAATATCGGACTGCCCACCGCCGTGGAAGTCGAACAGATGCAACAGCAAGCGCGCGACGAAGGTTATGCGGAAGGCCAGCAACGCGGCCATGCCGAGGGCATGCAACAAGCTGCTCAGCAGATTCAACGCATGACAGCGTTGATGAATTTGCTTGAACAGCAAGTGGACGAGCAAGTCGCGCAAGAATTGATGGGACTGGCGCTGGACATCGCGCGTCAAGTCATCCAGCAATCCCTCAAAGTGCAACCTGAACTACTGCTGTCAGCCGTGCGTGAAGCCATCGGCAGCTTGCCGATTTTCAATCATGGTGCGCACTTGATTCTGCACCCCGACGATGCATCACTGGTGCGCGAACGGATGGGTGAACAGTTGGCGCACTCCGGCTGGAAAATTTTGGAAGATGTGCGCATGGTACGCGGTGGCGCACGTTTGGAAACAGCCAACAGCCAAGTTGACGCCTCGCTGGAAGCACGCTGGAAACGAGTCATCGCCGCGATGGGGCAGGATGCTCCATGGTTGATACAGGAATAACAAAATTCATGCATAAGAGCACTATTTTGTATCAGCGAAGCCTAAAATAAATTATGAATGCTCACCATCAACGCTGGCAGGAAGTTTTGCAACTGAATCGCTCGTTGGCGATGCAGAGCACGCCCATGTTAGTGAGCGGCCGCTTGACCAAAGTCACCGGACTGGTGATGGAAGCAGTTGGCCTGCGCATGGCAGTGGGCAGCACTTGCTGGATAGAACTACCGAACAACCGCATCGAAGCGGAAGTAGTTGGCTTCGCTGGTGAAAGGCTGTTCTTGATGCCGGAGAACGATGTGCAAGGACTGGTTCCCGGTGCGCGCGTGATTCCGGCCGAACCACTACTGCGCGTACCTACCACCATGGGGCAGCATCAGACGCAACGACGCAGAACAATAGATTCGGCACGACATCTGCCGGTAGGCGAGCATTTGCTGGGACGCGTGCTGGACGGCGCAGGCCGTCCACTGGATCGATTCGGTGCATTAATGGAGGGCAAGAGCGCGCCGCTGCAAAGCCGCCCGATCAATCCGCTGGAGCGCGCCGCAATCAACACTGCACTGGATGTCGGGGTGCGCGCAATCAACAGTCTACTCACCGTCGGACGCGGCCAGCGCATGGGTCTGTTCGCCGGTTCCGGTGTCGGTAAGAGCGTGTTGCTCGGCATGATGGCGCGCTACACCAGCGCCGACGTGATCGTAGTCGGCCTGATCGGCGAACGCGGCCGCGAAGTGAAGGAATTTATCACCGACATTCTGGGCAAACAAGGATTGGCGCGATCGGTGGTGGTCGCCGCCCCAGCCGACACCAGCCCCTTGATGCGCATGCAAGGTGCCGCTTACGCCACCACCATTGCCGAATATTTCCGCGATCAGGGCAAAAACGTGCTGCTCATCATGGATTCGCTCACACGCTACGCTATGGCACAACGCGAGATCGCGCTGGCCATTGGCGAGCCGCCCGCCACCAAAGGCTACCCGCCTTCGGTGTTTGCCAAGTTGCCGCAACTGGTGGAACGAGCGGGCAACGGTTCGGAAGGTGGCGGTTCGATCACCGCGTTCTACACTGTGTTGACCGAAGGCGACGATCAGCAAGATCCCATCGCCGACAGCGCGCGTGCCATTCTCGACGGTCATATCGTACTCTCCCGCCGCTTGGCCGAATCGGGTCACTATCCAGCCATAGACATCGAATCCTCGATCAGCCGTGCGATGAATCATCTGGTCAGTCCGCAACATTTTTCACAAGTGCAGCGTTTCAAACACTTGTATGCGCATTACCAGCGCAACCACGATCTGATCAGCGTCGGCGCCTATGTGCCGGGTAGCGACCCCTTGCTGGATGAAGCCATCGCACTTTATCCGCGCATGGAACAATATCTCAAGCAAGGCATGTATGAGGCGGAACCTCTCAAAGCGAGCATGGATCAGTTCACAGCATTATTCGCCAACCGATAATTAACCCAAGCCATGACCAAACCTTTTTCCCTGCAGCCGTTGGTTCATCTGGCGCAACAAAAAAACAATGCCGCCACGCGCAAGCTCGGCCAACTCAACCAGCAGCACCAATCTGCGCAGGAAAAAATGAATGCCTTGCAGCAATATCGCAAGGACTATCAGGCAAAATTTCAGGAATCTATAAAACTTGGGATGGAGCCGGCCGACCTGCGCAATTTTCAGGACTTCATCAATCGTCTGGATCAGGCTATACGCCAGCAAAAGACTGCCATCGAACAATCCGAAAATTCGGTGCAAACAGGTCGCCATGAATTGAGGGACGCCACGCGCAAGATGAAATCCTTCGATACGCTTGCGCAGCGCCATATCGAGTCGGAGAGAAAACTGGAAGCAAAATCCGAACAACGTATACAAGATGAACAGTCGGGGCGCTTTGCCTCTTTGCATTCAGCAGAAAAACAGAACGAGAAATAGATTACAAGGGGAACAACATGAGCATGAGCAATTTGCCTATCTCGTCCAACGCCGTACCGGCAAGCAACAATACTGCAGCCCAGAACAACAGCGCCTCCGGTACGAGCGACGACAACACACAAAATGCGCAACCGTTCGGAGATGTACTGGCTCGAAGCATCTCCGGCCAGCCGAATTCGAATGTAAAAAAATCGGACGCATCGAATGCCGCCGCTTCCGACACACAACCCGATGCAGTGAATGGTGCCGACAGCACCAGTCAATTGCCTGCCGACCTGTTGGCCAGCCTGATGCCGCATGCTGCTGTAGCCGTTGCCGGGCAAACCGGTGCTTCCGTGCAGGCATCAGTTCAGCCATCTGAAATCAAGGATTCAAGTGCAATCTTGCAGGGAAAGCTCAAGTCAACGACTGATGCCAAGAATCTCGTAGCAGGGAGCACCGTCACCCCGGCGGCTTTGCCAACCAAGACTGCTGCCCAGCCGAGCAATACCGAGATTTTTGCCGATGCTCTGAATAGTGCGGCAGGAGTTGCCGCTGCCAAACCTGTCGCGTTGAATGCGCAATCCGAAGGATTCGCCACCCAGCCAATACAGCAAGCCGCCGCGCCCGCCGTTACCGCGCCGCAAGTCATGCCCAACCTCTCTCCGCTGGCTGCGCAAGCTACGCAGCTCGTGATCGACACTCCGTTCACCCAGAATCGCTGGGGCGACGAGTTCAGCCAGAAGATCACCTGGCTGGCTACTTCCAACAAAGATCAAAGTGCCGAATTGCATCTCAATCCGCCGCATCTGGGACCGCTGGATGTGGTGCTAAAAATCAGTGGCGACCAGGCAACCGCACAATTCACCTCACACCACGCGGCGGTACGCGAAGCCATAGAACAGGCCATGCCAAAATTGCGCGATATGCTGGCCAACAATGGGATCATGCTGGGAAATACCACGGTCAGCGACCAAACTCCGCGCGAGCAACGCGGCGATTCCGGCAACCAGCGCCAAACTTCGCAAAATGGAAGTGTTCTGGAAACAGTGACATCCACTGCCACCACTACATTGGTGTCCCCTATTGCCCGACATAACGGTATAGTTGATATATTCGCCTGAAATCTAATTAAGGCTGCTTTCCCCACTTTTTCTCTGGATGGCAGGCGATAACTTAACGAGACAATCACCATCACTCGAAAGGAATCGAAAATGGCAACAAAACCACCCGCCCGCCCATCAACTCCCTCCGCACCAGCCGCAAAAGCGGAAGCGGCGGTCGTTGTTGTGCCGCCAAAAAGCCACAAATTGCTCATTATCGTGGTTGTTTTGCTGGTATTGATAATCGCTGGTGGAGCTGGCTGGTATTTCACCAGAAGTCACGCACCTGACGCTTCTCATGTTGCCGAGGCCAAGGTCGAGCCTGTCATGGAAGCCAAATTCATTCCGTTGGGCGAAAAATTCACCGTCAACCTGCAACGCGAGGAAGGCGATCAATATTTGCAGGCCGGCATCATGCTGAAAATTCTGGACCCTATGCTGGAAGAAAAGATCAAATTGAACATGCCTGAGCTGCGCAGCAAATTACTGTTCCTGCTTTCCAGCAAGAAACCGTCAGAACTGGTGAGCATTGAAGGCAAACAAGAACTGGTGCAGCAAATCATCGCGATGACCAATACGACACTGGGTGTGAATGCGGCAGCAGCACACAGCGACAAACATGGCGTTGCAGCAGCTTCCGCAGTAACCGCTGCCGCGCCAGTGATTGCAGCAGGACCAAATAAAGCCGGTGTCGTTGATGTGCTGTTTACCGACTTCATTATCCAATAATGCAGAGTTGATGCCATGAGCGAATTCTTATCCCAGGACGAAGTAGACTCGCTGTTGCGGGGTGTCACGGGTGAGACCGAGGAATCCAAGCCGGATCTCAATGATGGTGCTGTGCGTCCCTACAACATGGCGACGCAGGAGCGCATCGTGCGTGGGCGCATGCCCACCATGGAGATCATCAACGAGCGTTTTGCGCGGCTGTTCCGCATCGCGCTGTACAACTTCATCCATCGCAGCTCCGAGGTTTCGGTCGGCCCGGTGAAGGTGATGAAATTTTCCGAGTTCATCCGCAACCTGCCGGTTCCGGCCAATCTCAACCTGGTACAGGTCAAACCGTTGCGCGGCACAGCGCTGTTCATCTTCGATCCCAATCTGGTGTTCATGGTGGTGGACAGTTTGTTCGGCGGCGATGGCCGTTTCCACACCCGTGTGGAAGGCCGCGAATTCACGCAGACGGAACATCGCATCATCCAGAAGATGCTGGAAGTAGTATTCGAAACCTATACCAAATCCTGGGAATCGGTGCAAAAGCTGGAGTTCGAATTCCAGCGCTCGGAAGTCAATCCGCAATTCGCCAATATCGCCACGCCGAACGAAGTGGTGGTGGTAACCACCTTTGAGGTGGAATTCACCGGTGTTGGCGGTTCCATCCACATCTGCATGCCTTACGCGATGATCGAACCGATCCGCGAATTGCTTTACAGCACCATGCAGGGCGATCATGTCATCGCCGACAAGCGCTGGTTGCATCTGCTGTCCAAACAGATCCAGTCGGCCGACATCGAACTCACTGCCGTACTGGGGCATGCCCGTGTCACGCTGGAGCAAGTACTCAGCATGCGCAATGACGACATTATTCCACTCGATGTTCCAGAGAATGTCAGTGTAATGGTGGATAGCATACCGGTGATGGAATGCAAATATGGCGTTTCAAATGCGCATTACGCGCTCAAAGTCGAGAAAATGCTGGCCGCCGAAAGCGGCGAACCATTGAATGGAGGAAAACATGGCTGACGAAACCGCACAACAAATTTCCGCAGACGACTGGGGTTCCGCCATGGCGGAACAGGCTGCCGCTCCTGCCGCGCAACCGCATGTATTTGAGCAGTTGGCCGGAACAGGCGGAGCGACCGCACATAACGATCTGGACATGATCCTCGACATTCCGGTGCAACTGACCGTGGAACTTGGACGCACCAAAATGCCGATCAAAAACCTACTGCAACTGGCACAAGGTTCAGTCGTCGAACTGGCCGGCATGGCCGGCGAACCGCTGGACGTGCTTATCAACGGCTTTCTCATCGCGCAGGGCGAAGTAGTGGTGGTAAACGACAAGTTGGGCATCCGTCTCACCGACATCATCACGCCGTCCGAACGACTGCGTCGCATCAATAAATAGCAGGAATATCCATCATGTTTACACGCATCCTTGCTGCCCTGATCGCAGCATTCGCCTCGCCGCTCGCCCTTGCAGCAGAAACTGTAAGACCTGTTTTCACCCCGCCGCCTACCGCGACCTTATCTTCCGGTAGCGTACTGCAAGTAGTCTTGAGTTTGCTGCTGGTATTAGCTGCGGTGGTTATGGTGGCTTGGGTATTGAAACGTATCAACCTGCCGCAGCAAGGCGCAGGCAATGCGCTCAAAGTCATCAGCGGGGTAGCTGTAGGCCAACGCGAACGCATCGTGCTGGTGGAAGTGAATGACACATGGCTGGTGGTCGGTGTCGCACCTGGACAAGTGAACGCATTGCACACCATGCCCAAAGGTTCTTTACCTTCATCTTCGAACGCCGCAACAGACGGCGGCGACAAATTTCAGAGCTGGTTGAAGCAGATGATGGAGAAGCGCAATGCGTAGTCGTTTCTTATTTGTCACACTCATACTGTTTGCGCTTGCCACTTCTGCGCAAGCTGCCGAGACCGGCTTGCTGGCGCTGTCCAGTACGCCCGCTCCCGGCGGCGGACAAACTTACACGCTGAGCCTGCAAACGCTAATCCTAATCTCATCGCTCACCTTCCTGCCCGCCATCTTGTTGATGATGACCGGATTCACGCGCATCATCATCGTGCTGGGGCTGTTGCGTTCCGCTATTGGCACACCTTCATCACCACCAAATCAGGTGCTGATCGGACTGGCTTTGTTCCTCACTTTTTTCGTGATGTCGCCGGTGCTCGACAAGATATACGCGGAAGCTTACCTGCCATATAGCCAAAACAAAATGTCGCTGGGACAGGCTTATGACATCGGTAGTGTTCCGCTCAAACAATTCATGCTGCGCCAGACGCGCGAAACCGATCTCGCCTTGTTCGTGCGTATTTCCAATAGCGAAGCCTTGGAAAGCCCGGATCAAGTGCCGCTAAAAATATTGGTCCCGGCCTACGTCACCAGCGAATTGAAGACCGCGTTCCAAATCGGCTTCGTGATTTTCATTCCCTTCCTCATCATCGACATGGTGGTGGCCAGCGTGCTGATGTCGATGGGTATGATGATGGTGTCGCCTTCCGTTATTTCTTTGCCGTTCAAGATCATGCTGTTCGTGCTGGCGGACGGCTGGAACTTGCTGATCGGCTCGTTGGTGCAGAGCTTTTATACATGAGGTGAGCATGACTCCTGAATCCGTAATGACCTTAGGTCAACAAGCCATCGAACTGACATTGCTGGTATCCGCGCCGTTACTGCTCACTGCACTGGTAATCGGTCTGGCGGTCAGCATCTTTCAGGCCGCTACCCAGATCAACGAAATGACGCTGTCATTCATTCCAAAATTGGCGGGCATTTTCCTCGCGTTATTATTCGCGGGGCACTGGATGATCGGTTTGCTGGTCGATTACATGACCCGCCTGTACAGCAACATTCCCTATCTGGTCGGGTAATACGTGATTAGCTTCACCAGCGCGCAACTTTCTGCATGGCTTGCTGCTTTCATCTTTCCGCTGGCACGCATTCTGTCGCTCATCGCCAGTACGCCCATCTTTGGCAACAAGGAAGTTCCGGCGCGATTGAAAGTCGGACTGGCGTTCATCCTCACTGTCGTCATCGCTCCCACCATCAGCATTCCTGACGGATTGGAACCTGCTTCTGCACAGGGGCTGTTTGTCCTGGTGCAGCAGATCGCCGCCGGACTGATGATGGGATTTTCGATACGTCTGGTTTTCGCTGCGATAGAAATGGCTGGGGACATAGCAGGAATGCAGATGGGTCTGGGCTTCGCAAATTTCTATGATCCGCAAAACTCCACGTTCCAGCCGGTCGTCGCACAGTTCCTCGGCATCATTGCGTCACTGGCTTTTCTAGCGCTGAATTTACACTTGTACATGCTGGCGGCACTGGCCGACAGCTTTCAGGCATTTCCGATCAGCACCGCGCAACCTTCAGCCACGGCTTTTCGCACTCTGGCGGAATGGGGTGGCAGCATATTCGCATTCGCTTTGCAATTTTCTTTGCCACTGATCGGCGCGTTGCTCATCACCAATCTGGCACTCGGCATCCTTACCCGCAGCGCGCCACAACTCAACATCTTTGCCGTCGGCTTCCCGATCACGCTCGCGGTTGGCTTCGCTGCCCTCATGATGGTGATGCCGTTCCTCTCCCCATTGCTGGATCACTTCAGCCAGATCGCGCTTGAAACCTCTTCGCGAATCATGTCGCAGTTGGGTTCACATTGAATTTGCATGACCGTTACTGGCATACCAGTCAGACTAAGCGAGCGCGCATCTGTCATACGCTTCGCTGGTAAAGTGATATTAGCGACGGATACTCTGCTCTATTCCCGACTTGGATCAGCGCCACGGTGTTTTAGTCTTTAATTGGTAACATACGTCCCTTAACAATTGTCGAAAACCAAACCACGACATCAATAAAATGACCGATCTTCCTACACCCAAAATTCAGCAGCAGTCTGTGTCACCCTTTTTGGGACTGGCGCCCTTTTTGCGCCTAAGCATAGCCGGAACTGATTTGATGCCCATCGCCCAGGAGATGCTGGCGCAAGCCCAAAAGAATGCCACCGATGCAGCGCTGTGGATGAACTTATCCGTGGTCATGCAATGCATAGGACAACGCGATGTTGGCTTGGCGATTCAATCTCTGGCGCTGCAACAGAAGCGCATTTATCATCTCACGGCCACCATACAGCCGACAAAACTGCGCTTGTTGATGCTGTGCGTCGCCGGTGATATTTCTGCGAATACGCCACTCGATTGCCTGTTGGAAAACAGCGACATCGATCTGGTTTTTTATTACGTCACGCCCGACGATCCACTGGCTTTGCCCATCCCCGAGCACGACGCATTGATGGTGGGCATTTGCGACGCGGACGAAAACCGTGCAGCGTTGACGGCACTGGAACCGGCACTGGCGAATTGGCCCAAGCCGGTCATCAACGCCCCGCAACACATCCCAAGCACGGGACGCGAAGCCGCCAGCGCACTGCTGCACGGCGCACCCGGCGTGCTCATCCCGCCGACCCTACGCGCATCCCGCTCACTGTTGCAGTCCATTGCAACCGGAACAACCAAACTCTCCGCACAATTTGCCGACTGCGATTTTCCGGTCATCGTGCGTCCGGTCGGCTCTCATGCCGGACGCAATCTGGACAAGATTGACAATCCAGAGGCACTGAATACCTATCTTGCAAAGGTAGAGGATGCGGATTTCTTTCTGTCACGTTTCATTGATTACAGCGGGCCAGACGGACTTTTCCGCAAATTCCGCGTCGCGCTGATCGATGGCAAACCCTACGCTTGCCACTTGGGCGTTTCTTCGCACTGGATGATCCATTACGTGAATGCCGGGATGTATGAAGAGGCGCAAAAGCGTGTAGAAGAAGCTTCCTTCATGGAACACTTCGCTGCTTTTGCCAAGCGCCATCAAGCGGCGCTGGAAGCCATTTACCAACGCACGCAGCTTGGCTACGTGTGCATCGATTGCGCGGAAACGCGGGACGGACAACTGTTCGTATTCGAGATCGATCATTGCATGGTCGTGCACGCCATGGACCCAGAGCAATTGTTTCCCTACAAACAAGTCCACATGAAAAAGGTGCATGATGCGTTCAGGGATTACCTTTATCGCCTGACCAACAAATGAGTTTGCGCATATGAACCACCGCAACAATTTGAATTTCTCCGGTGGCCCCGGCGCATTGCCTGAGAGCGTATTGCTTCAGACGCAGCAAGCTGTGCTTGAAGTGCCCGAAGTCGGCCTGTCTATCCTCGGCATCAGCCATCGCTCCGACTGGTTCGCCGCCGTTATCAGCGAACTGGAAAACAATATCCGCAAACTGCTGGGACTGCCGGAAAGTTACCATGTGCTTTTGTTGCAAGGCGGCGCCACGCAGCAATTCTCGATGATACCGATGACCTTGCTGCGCGGAAAAACCTCTCCGGCAGAATACTTGCACACCGGCTACTGGAGTGGCAAAGCACTGGCTGAAGCCCGGCGTGAAGGCCCTATCCGCGTACTGTGGAGCGGCGAATCCAGCGGCTTCCGGCGATTACCCGACGACAGCGAACTTGCTTACTCGCCAAATGCGCCCTACTTACACTACGTCTCCAACGAGACCGTGGAAGGACTCCAGTTTCATCGCTTATTAGGACGCGACGATGTGCCCCGCGTGTGCGATATGTCTTCTGATTTTCTGTCCCAGCCGTGTGCGGCGGAACAATTCTCGCTCATCTATGCGCATGCCCAAAAGAACATCGGCCCTGCCGGAGTGACGGTGGTGCTGGTGCGTGACGAGTTGCTCAAAGATGCGCCAAGCGATCTTCCCGGCTACTTGAATTACCGCAATCACATCGATGCGCATTCCAATTTCAACACTCCGCCCGTGTTTGCGATTTACGTCGTGTTGCTGGTCACGCGCTGGCTCATCCAGGAAATCGGCGGCTTGACGCACATGGCGGAGATCAACCGCAACAAAGCTGAATTGCTGTATCGCCTACTGGATAGCAGCGATGGTTTTTACCGCGGCAGAGCCGAACCCAAAGACCGCTCGCTGATGAATGTCACGTTCAACTTGCCCGACGCAAAAATCGAACAACAGTTTCTCGATGAATCGCTAGCTGCCGGATTCTCCGGCCTGGCAGGCCACCGCTCGATAGGCGGTGTCCGCGCTTCCATTTACAATGGGCTGTCGCTCCCTGCGGTGGAAAAACTTCTAGGCTTTATGCAAGACTTCCAGCGTAGCCATCGCGCGGCAAAGTTACCGTAGCCACAATTCACGTACTCAACATTGCATGTCCTCCATCAGAACACTAGGCAAATATGAATTGCGCCGCAAGATCGGCAAAGGCGCGATGGGTATCGTCTATGAAGGATTCGACCCTTTCATCCAGCGCATTGTTGCCATCAAAACCATCCAGAAGTCGCTGGTTGATCCGAGCGAAATTGATGAGGCTTTTGCCCGCTTCCGCCGCGAAGCACAGGCGGCGGGACGCTTGTCCCACCCGAAGATCGTGGCGATCCACGATTATGGTGTCGACGGCGATCTGGCCTTCATCGCCATGGAATACGTGTCCGGCAAGGAACTGAAGGAGTATATCGACACCGGGACACATCTTGAAATCGGCGATTGCCTGCACATCATATTGCAAGTACTGGATGCTCTGGACTATTCGCACAAACACGGTGTCATCCATCGCGACATCAAACCGGCCAATATTTTGATCACGCCGGATGGCAACATCAAAGTCGCGGATTTCGGCATTGCCAAAATTGATTCCAGCCAACTCACACAGACCGGCATGGTATTGGGCACGCCTACTTATATGTCTCCCGAGCAGTTCATGGGTCTGGAAGTCGACGGGCGCAGCGATCTGTATTCTGCCGGAGTGATGCTGTACCAGATGCTGACGGGAGAGCGTCCGTTCACCGGTAGCGCAATCACCCTCATGAACAAAGTGATGCACCAGATTCCTGTTCCGCCTTCCCGCTTCAATCCCCAGATCACACCGGAACTTGATCGCGTAGTGGCGCACAGTATGGGCAAAACGCCGGAGCAGCGTTACCAGACTGCCTCGGAATTCATGCGCGCGTTGAAGAAGGCCGCTGCCACCGTCACCACGACCAGCGCGGACAAATCCATTCCTTTCGCGCATCTGGTTGACTCGTCAATCCTGCCGGATGATTCGACGATCCGTCAGCCCGACAGCCTATTCTGGAAAAAGATCAAAGGCAGCAAACTGCGCAGCGATTACGAGAACTACTTGCAACAATTTCCTCGCGGTGCGTTTTCCGAGCAGGCACGGCTGCGCCTGTCGCTCATTGATGAACTGGAACAGACAGCGAGCCACGCGCAGGAGCACCGCGTACAACAGGAAAAAGCAAACCGTGCCAATACATTGGCTACAGATCAACAGCGTGAGGCAAAAGCCTACAAAGCAAGACTCGCGCGGCAATTGGCCGCACTCAGGGCCGAAGGCGAGCGCGAACACCAGGCCGCCGCAGCCAAACAGGCCCAAGAGTCCACTGAACGGGCACGGCGGCAACAGGAACTTGCCGCTCTCGCTATCGAACACACAAAGAAATTTGCCGAGGCAATGACTAAACGCGAAGCTGAAGATACCGCCAAAGCAGAATTAGCCAAAGAATCGCGTCGGAAATTGCGCCAGCGTGTGCAACGCAGTAGCAAAATAGAAAAATAAGTTGTAGACGTTGCTCACCGTCAGCCAACGGAGGAACGACTTTTGACACCAACTTCAATACATAAACTTCCCCGCAATGCCCGTCAATAGGCAATCCACGTTGAGCGATGTGCGGAGATGCCCGAATCTATTGGCTTTCGGATGCGATAAATAATTGAAAAAGCGGATTTGATTCGCTTCGCGCTTTTGCGGCTTGGCGCGAGAATATTATTGATTCCGGTTGTCCGGCTTAGACTATTCAGATTCGCAGGAGAAAGAAATCGCCCCCTCAGCATCTTTGCTCAGTGAGTGTCCGAGGCAAATGATGCCGCTGCCGCGTAGCGCGACTTCTTCTCGGCGCAATCGCAATTCGTTCTCGTCGTTAAATGTGATGTAGCTGCCGTTCGAGCTGTGATCCATGAATACAAATTTATCGCGGCGCAGTTCTATCGTTGCATGCAGGCGTGATGCGCGCTTGTCTGCCACCATGAAATCTGCCAGTTCATCACGGCCCAACACGATTTTTTTACGCGCTGCATTCACGACCACTTCGACATTGCCATGTTTCAAGCGCAATGAGGAAGCGACGTGTATGGACGGCTGAGTGCGCCCGACCATCAGCGTTTCGTCAACACTTTCCTGCCACAGCACTTCGACCACTTTTATATTTGACGATTTTCCTTTGATCGGCGTCGCATCCAGCGCGCGGGTCGAAGTACGCAACAAGGGTGGCAATACTGCAATGGTCGTATCCGAAGAAATGATTTGCCCGGCATTGGCCCACTCGGTCAGGCGCGCGGCCACATTCACGGTGTCGCCGAACACATCCGAATTGCCACTCTGAATCAACACTGGCCCGAAGTGCAGGCCGATACGAATCGCCAGATGGATATTATTTTCAACCGGGGTGATAGCGCCTACTTCCGTCTGCATCGCGCAAGCCGCTTGAATGCCGGAGAGCACACAAGGGAACACCACCATGATCTCGTCGCCGATGGTCTTCACCACGCGCCCTTCAAACTCCTCGGCGACGCTACGCAACACAGCGATGCACTGGCTGATGGCCGAGAATGCGCGCTCATCCCCCAAAGCTTCATACAGGCGGGTGCTTCCGCTCACATCTGCGAAAAGCACCAGCATATCCTGCGTTGTTTTCGGCAATTGTTCGTCCATACTCCGTTACGTCCGTGCTAACTACGCAGTGTATTATACAGCTCACATTTTGTTCACTAGAATCCGATAGAGCCCGCTATGCTAAATTTTGAACAGTTACCGGTACACATCTATTTCTTTGCAGCCGTGCTCGGGCTGTTATCGCTGTCGTTTCTGATGTTTTTCTTTGCGCCTTCGCTGGTCGTCTCGTGGCGCATCTCGCGCGTCATTCGCCGGTTGCGCGCGCTTGAAGGAAAACCTGCCGCCGACATGCCAGCGATATTTGCCAAGTCCGGCGCGCTCGAACACCTGTGGCACGAATACGCTGATTCACTGCACCGCCAGTCGGAAACGCGTTTTCGTTCCACGGTACCGGCCAGTTTGATGTTCGCGCCGGAAAGCATTATTGACACGCCGCTGCGTACCGAATTTTTCAAGCATCTGCCGGGGCTATTCACCGGCGTCGGCATCATCGGCACGTTTTACGGTCTGATTATCGGCCTGCAGGCGTTCGAGATTTCCGAAAATCCGGTGATCGTGCGCAACAGTCTGAACCATCTGCTGCATGGCGTGTGGGAAGCGTTCCTCGTTTCGGTGAGCGCGATCACGCTGGCGATGATTATCACCTTCATCGAAAAACTCATCCTCAGCCGCCTCAACACCAAAGTAGATCAGCTCACACAATTGCTCGACAACCTGTTCGAAGGCGGCGCGAGCGAGGAATATCTGGCGCGTCTGGTCAGGGCGACAGAGGCATCTTCGGGGCAAACTGCGACGCTGCTCAAGAACGAGTTGCAGCAGATGCTCAGCGAATTGCTGGAAAAGCAGATCGCCGCCTCCAACGCGAGCAATGCTGCGCTGGGCGCAAGCCTAAGCAAGTCGATTGAGATCAGCCTGAAGCAGCCGCTCAGCGAGATCGCCAGTGCGTTGAAGGCGACGCGCAACGAACAGCAGGATACGGTGCAAAAGATGCTGACCAGCGTACTGAATCAATTCAGCGAACAATTGAAAGAAATGTTCGGCAGTCAGATCGGCGGCATCAACAGCCTGCAACAACAGACTATCCAATCCTTGCAGGCGGCAACCACCACGTTGCAGCATATGTCCGCCGAGATGCAAGCCGCCGGCAAGCACAACAGCGAAAATCTGACACATCAACTATCCAAAGCGATGGAAGGAGCCGAATCGCAGCAACGCGTGATGAACGAAAAGCTGAGCGTGTTCATTGAACAAGTGCGGCAACTGCTGGAACAAACTCAGGGAGCGACCCAGCAGGGATTGCAGCGTGCTCTCGACGGTTTATCCGAGCGCATGGGCGTCATCATCGACGAACTTGGCAGCCAGGTGCGCTCGGCCAGCAGCGCCAGCAAACAGCAGCAGGAAGACCTCGCCGCACGCAGCCAGGCTTTTGCGGGACAATTCAGCGGACAGGTCAGCGAACTGGTGGGAGGCGTGAACCTTGCCATCGTGGAAATGAAATCCTCCGTGCAAGCGATGCGCATCGCGACCAGCGAAACGCTGGTCAAACTCAACAGCGGTGCCGACACACTGTATCTGGCAGCCAAGGATTTCGCCAAAGCCGGAGAAGGCGTTAACGCGACAATGGATAAATCGGCGCTGGTCGCGGGACAGCTCACGCAGGCTGCAACTGCAGTCAGCACAGCCACCATGAGCTTGAGCACCGTGTTCGCGGAATATCAGGCATCACGCAACGCCATGGTGGAACTGGTGAGCGCCATGCAACTGATCGTCGATCAGGCGCGCCGTGATGCCGCGATGTCGCATGATGTGCTTTCGCGTATCGAAGCGGCCACCGCCAAACTCGTGGTCGCGCAGCAACAGGCCGATAGCTATCTGGAGAAAGTCTCCGATGTCATCGCCCAATCGCACGAATCGTTCAGCGCTGGCATGACCAAAGCCGTGGGCGAAGCCAACCGCGAGTTTCATCAGGCGCTGGCCGATTCGGTGAAGCTGTTGCGCGAAGGCATACAGGAACTCGAAGACACGCTGGGTTCTGTTTCCACTCAATAACGCGGGGTAGCGACATGCTGGGCAAGATCATTCCCGTTAGACGACGCCACAAGGATGAGGCGGAAAAACCGTTCTGGATTTCCTTCGCCGATTTAATGACGGCGCTGATGGTGATGTTCCTGCTGGTAATGAGCGTGGCCGTGCTGGCTATCACCAAGGACGTGAGTGAAACGGATCGCAAGCAGGCCGAACGTGTACAAGAGATCGACAAACTGTGGGCACGCATCGAAAAAACTGCGCAGCAATATCCGGGCATCTCGGTTGACCGAAATCGCAACGTGATCGACTTTGGCGACCGTGCGCGTTTCGATACCGACAGTTCAAAATTGACTGCCGAACAGGCGCAATATTTGACCACCTTCGTCAGCGAACTACTCAAGATCGCGCGCGATAAACTGGCGCAGAAGTGGATCAAGCGCCTGGTGGTCGAAGGTTTCGCCGATCAGCGCGGCAATTATCTGCTCAATCTGAATCTTAGTTTGCAGCGTAGCCAGCGCGTGCTATGCGTGCTGCTTGCACCGCCGCGCACTCAGCAAAATGCCCTGTCGGCGGATGAGATGGAGCAGGTCCGCGATTTGTTTCTGGTCGGCGGCTACTCTTTCAATTCCGCCAAGAAATCCCTCGAAGAAAGCCGCCGCATCGAATTGCGCCTGGAATTCTACGGCCTCGGCGAACTGCATCAAAAGGCTGATGAAGTCCCGCACAACGATTTCGGAAGCTGCCGCATCTGATGGAAACGCTGAGCAAGCTTGCGCAAACCATGGAGCGCATGAGCTTGGTCGCGCTTGGCAAGATGCGCCCCTCGGACTTGATGCCGATCCAGAACGAACGCTTGAAACTCATCGCATGGCTGGGCGGTGATGTCGATCCGGGCGATCTCAAGGGCGACCGCATCCTGAACGCTTTGCAGCAATACCATAAGACCGGTTATGTGCGCGACTTGCGCCAAGCCAGATTGCTTTGCTACGGCTGTACGCAGGCTTATACCGATCAGGGCTTGCGCCTGCTGGAGAGCCACGAACAGCTCGATCGTCTGTTGAGATTCATCGAGCATCATTCGCAAACCCGACCCTTCCGCAAATGCTATCGCGGATTGCTCAACGCCTATTTTTCTTACGACCCGAACGCGCCGGAGGTGAATGACAGCGGTCGCAGCAACTGGTTCGTGCTGCGCGAATTCCTGCAAAAGTTTTTGCCCACGCTCACCCATGCCGAATGGCACACACCGGAATGGGTGCAATCCTTGACCGCAAACCGCAAGTTACTCACAGTCAACCCGTGTGTCTCCTACTGCGGCGCGCACGAAGGTATCGGGCAATTCGAAGCAGCGCGCCTGACTTTGGACATCAACGCCGACTCCTGGCTGGTGCGCACTTTCGTGCAGGATCAGATCAATCACATCGTCGTCCTCGAAGACGAGCCTTTCCAATCCAGACTGGATGCGGCACTGCTATTGCTGGATCAATTCCCGCTGTACATCAGACAGTGTCTCGGCCTACTGCTGGATCGCTACTGCCGATGCGCCGCGCGCGCGCCTAGAGAGACCTTGCGTCATTTTGCGGTAGTGCAATGGGGTGCGCCGTGGCTACCGCAAAACGCGGTGAACTGGCTGTGCAGCACAGCGGCATTGAACATGGTCGCCAGTTGGACCAAGCAATACCTCGTGCGACAATTCTTCAATCTCTTCGCGCAAAGCGGAGCCGACAACAGCCGCCGCGCGGCATTCTGGAACCTTTACAGCGATGACTTGCATGGTATGTATTTCGCGCTGGGCAATGATGCCTTCGACTTCCACAACCGCGCCTTCCTGCAATTCCGCGAGGATGCCAAAGGGCTGGTGGTCAGACTCAACGACAGCAAGCACAATTTGCACGCTGTCATTCTGCAATTCGCCACACACCACGTGGTCGAATTCAGCCAGGAGATGAACGCAGCGTTCTTCTACGATATAACTCACGGCACGCCGCAGTTCTATCTCAGTAAAGGGTGGGTGGATGTAGGCGCACTCAGCGTGGGCAACGCGCTGAAAGAAAACGCCATATCTCCGCACGGCCAGCGCATGGCGCATATCGACTACAAGCTCATGACTTGGGAGGGACGCTTCGCGCAAGAACTGGGCAATTCAGAACTAACCCGGCAACATTTTTGCGAACGCCATATCGCACAGTATTACATCAATGATGGACAAGCCTGGATCAAGCCGCACAACAAGGATCGTTACACCCGCGAGACCGCCTCCATCCTGCTCGGCTGGGGATACATCTGGTCGCCAGAAGCGCACGGATACTTCCATCGGCTCCACAATTAAAAGTTCAGCAACACACGCACATCAAACTTTAACGACGGTGAATCACTGTCGGATCAAGAGGTGCAGCAGCAAAACAATTTTGGTTCATCAGACTTTCCCATGGGTAACCTGAGCCGGATACAGATCAAGCCCGCCGCAGTGGAAATAGATGGCGATCTTGAAGTGGTCACGGTTCCTGAATCCACAGGCACGTTTTTGTACAGTTGCAATCTTTGA
>CAINCU010000055.1 GCA_903847155.1 uncultured Gallionellaceae bacterium
ACCATCGCCTAAGTTCGGGGCAAGTCCCCTTTGTTTGTTTTTCAGGAGATTCAAAATGGCAACAGGTACAGTAAAGTGGTTTAACGATTCCAAGGGCTTCGGCTTCATCACCCCATCCAATGGCGGCGATGATCTTTTCGCTCATTTTTCCGCGATCCAAAGTTCGGGTTTCAAGACCCTGACTGAAGGTCAACAAGTCAGTTTCGATATCACTGCCGGCCCCAAGGGTCAGCAAGCGTCGAATATTCGCGGCGCTGAGTAATCGGTCGGGCATGGCATGGACTATCCATGCCGTCAGTCCTACCGGAAAAAGCCCGGCACAAGCCGGGCTTTTTCTTTTCCACTTTCCTTTGAGGGCACAATTATGGCCAAAGAAGAATTGCTTGAAATGAATGGCGTGGTGGATGAAGTTCTGCCCGACTCGCGTTATCGCGTAACGCTGGAGAATGGCCACAAACTGCTCGCTTACAGCGCGGGCAAGATGAAAAAGAATCACATTCGCATCATCGCGGGTGACAAGGTTTCGCTGGAGCTTTCACCCTATGATCTGAGCAAAGGTCGTATCACCTTCCGCCATATCGAAGGACGTAGCGCTTTTGTACCGCCACCGAAACGAAGATTTTGATTTAGTCCTACCAGTTTTTCGCGACCGGAGTGTTGCAGTTCACTTGAAATAGCTGGCGATCTTCGAGCCGGATGGCAGTCATCGGACCGCCCCATAGACATCCGGTATCCAGCGCGATAGCGTTGGGCGTAACTTTCAATCCCAGTGCGGACCAGTGTCCGAAAATAACTGTGGCATCGCTGCTCGTTCGCTTGGGCACTTCGAACCACGGCATATAACCTGCTGGAATATTTTCCACTTCTCCCTTGAATTTGAATTCCATCTCGCCCTGCGGAGTGCAGATGCGCAGACGGGTAAAGGCATTGGTGATAACACGCAGTCGCATGCTGCCGGTAAGCCCATCATCCCAGCTTTGCGGGTTGTTGCCATACATGTGTGCGAAGAAATTTGTGTGGTCGTCGCGCAAGGCTTGCTCCACTTCGCGCGCAAGGCTGGCAGCCTGCTTGACGCTCCATTGCGGCAGCAAACCGGCATGAACAAGAACAAAACCGCTCTCAGCATGCAGCAAACGCTGCTGACGCAGCCAGGTTAAAAGTTCGTCTCGGTCAGGCGAATTCAGCACTTCATCCAAGGTATCGCTGCGATGCAGTTCAGTTGCGCCTTCGGCAACAGCCAGCAGGTGCAAATCGTGATTGCCGAGTACGGTAATGGCGCTGTCGCCCAGCGACTTAACGAAGCGCAATACTTGCAGAGAATCAGGCCCACGATTGACCAAATCGCCGACGAACCATAGATGGTCGCGCGCATGGTCGAAGCGTATCTGCTTCAACAGTTGCTGAAGCTCTTTGTAACATCCCTGAATGTCGCCTATCGCGTAGATGGACATCAGGCCGTCACCCTATTAACCGCAAAAAAAACATTCCATCTAAATAGCATAACAAGACTCACTGCGCATGGTGGCGATGTTGCGATAAATATTGTTTATGGTTTGGAAAGAATTCATCTCACGAGCTTGAAGTGTTTTTTGCTCAAGTCCATTCCCAGCAATTTTTCCAGCTTCATGCGTAGGCGGTGGCGCTTTTGACGTTTAGTTGGTATATGGTTGGCATCGGGAGTGAAGTGGTGCTCGGCGGCATCGCTCGCCAGCCATGGTTGAATCACCGCCGGATGCGTGCCGGTGAACGGCACTAGTTCATATGGATCAATTTGATTGTAGGCAAATACCTCAGGTTGTTTGCCCCAATACTTCGCTATTCGCCTATTCTTCTCGTTCATGCTTGCCACACTGCGCACTGCACCGTAGTGGTAAATATGCGTGCCGGTCAGCGCGGCGCGCGGATAGCGCCCCTTTTTGTTTTGATGCAACACCACAAAAAACAAGCCATCCGGCGCGATGCTGCGGATCGAATTGCGGATGATGCGCGGTGCTTGGCGATAACCAGCAGTGCCGATGGCGATCCATTGCGGGCTACCGTAGAAATGGTAGTAATCGAAAGCCAACGCTTCAACTTGCGGATTGTCCAGATGACGTTGCATGGCGGCACGCAAGGTTTCCAGTTCCGCCTCGTGCAACAGTTCGTCGCCCTCCAAGTAAAACGCCCAATCGCCGGTACAATTGTACTGCGCGATCATTTTTTGTTGTCCGTAAACAAAGCCGCGATCCGTCACTTTTTCATTCCAAGTGGTTTGAATAATGCGCAGCTTGGGATCGTTGATCGTTTGCAATGCCTGCAACGTATCGTCGTCTGAAGCGCCTACCGCCACCACGAATTCGTCGCAAATCGGCAATGCAGATTTGATGCTCTGCACGAAGGGATACCCCAGAATATTGCCGTTACGAATAAAGGTGAATCCGCTAACTTTCATACACTTCCTTGAGAAATTTGTCGGTAAATTGTCTCATACTCGTGTGCCACCATCTCCCAACCGCGCACGAAGGCGGGCGCTGGTTCTGTACGATTCAGCTGTCTGGTAACTGCATCCATCCACTCTTTCACCGGCACATCCAGTGCAAGCACTTCGCCCGCTTCAGCACTCACCTGCGCCGCCGCACCGCAGGCAGTAGACACCACTACCGGCACCCGTGCCGCCATCGCTTCACTGATGACCATGCCGTAGGGCTCGGCTTTTGCTGGGTGCAACAACACGTCGATCTGCTGCAAGTAGGTCGTATCGCTGCGCCAACCAAGCAGGCGATAGCTTCCCGGCCAATCGACAAACAGATGCTGCACCTCTTCAGCCTGCGGGCCGACTACCCAGAATTCCAGATTTGGCCGCTCCTTCCGCAATTGCGCCACAATCTCTACTGCCAACGGCAAACCTTTGCGCTGCCATTCCCTGCCGACAAAACAGATGATGCCGCCATCATCTGCCACCGTATGCCAAGTGCGCTGTGGCATCGCTGCCACACCGGGAACAATGGGCGCAGTCAGCTTGTGCGCATACTCGGGATAATATTGCGCCAGTTGCTTTTGAATCAGGATGGAGTTGGGAACGATAAAGCGCGTGACGAGCAACTCGCGCCGCTCCAGATAAAACTGCATAGCGATGCGCAGCGATATTTTCTTCCACCAAGGTTTGTCGCGCACAGTGGCGAACGGCGGACCGTGAAAGGTGGTGACATCATGCGCACTCAGGCGCTCGTTGCTGTGCACGACGAAGCCGGAATGTGGATGGTCTTGCAGCCAACGCGCCACTCGGGCGCCGAAGCGCAACAAAGCCAGCCAGCGTGGGCGCGCTGCAATTTCGCCCAGCTCATACACAATAATGTTTTGAGGCTTTTCGCCATGACAGCGTTCGCAGATCACAACGACCTCGTGGCCGAGCGCAGCCAATTCGCGCGTGACTTCCCATACGTAGCGCTCCATGCCGCCAACCGGGCCGTAGCGGCGCACAACGTGCAGGAGTTTCAATGGCTCAGCAGCTGGCTTCACCAAGAGTGTGCAATCCATTAGACGGTGCTATACGCAACACACCAAGCGCAGCTTTTTTCACATGGGAGCCCATAGGAGGGAAGATTCTGATCATGTCCTGCTTGTTTACTTTGGTATGGCAAAGACATCAATCGTGTCCTTTCCAAAAAGATATTTATCGCTCAAGACGGGGCCAAACAAGGTTTTCCTGTTTTCAACAAGACGCAATTCATAATTTATCTTATGAAAAAATTCGGCAAGACCTTTGCGATCTTCTGTCGAGGTTGGCCCACCGGTTTCCAGCTTGATGTAAGGACGAAATTCAGTGATTTCATTTGCTATTGATTTGATAACATTAAAATCATTACCCTCAACGTCTATTTTTATATATTTGAGTTTACCCAATTTTTGCTTGAACTTCCTTCTGAGTAAATGGCTGATATTTTTTCCGTTTACTGGAATTGAAAAGGCACTGGCATGAGTCCATTTGGATACGCCAGAGTGATCACCGCCATTACTTAACCAAGGATCGCCGTAATCGAAAGTCATTAAACAATCTTCACGTGTAGCGGCAAAAGGAAGAGGAATTATGTTGGTTTTTTCTGGATTAAGAGCTGAATTGGCAGCAAGAACAGCGAATGTTGCAGGGTTTGGCTCCAAGGCAAGAACAGCTCCAGAAGCCCCGCAAGCAAGCGCAATTGGCAAAGTACTGTCACCCGCATGTGCGCCAATATCAATTGCGAAATCTCCTTCATTGATAAAAGATTTAAGCTCATTTATTTCGCTTTGCTCAATGAGCAGATCAGGAGATTTGGGGGCAAGCCATTTTGCGAATTCTATAGTTTCTTTATCGACAATTAGCTCTTGGATTTTGTGACCATAAAATTGAAAGTTTGGTTTCATCCCGAGCAAATAAAAAAATTCTCTTAATCGCATTTTGAAACTCCCATTGATTTTGACGCCTCATTCATACATTTTTTTCTTATTTCTATGCTCATTCGCACTTTGTGTATTCTACTTTGTGTGACCGATCCAATTCCGAATTTCTGTGCTGTGCCTAGCTTTTACTCGCCTACCCCGCAACGCCCGCCAATAGGCGCTCTGCGTGATGATACATTGAAGATACCCGTGTTTACTGGCTTACGAGCAGGGCGAGTTTTCGATATTTGAGATAAGTGGTACGTGCATTCATGCAGGACACGCGCCAGCCAGCCATGCCGTCCAGTACGCCCAAGCGCATAAGGTAAGTACGCACGAATGCCCAGCCTGCACTCAACAGCGCGCCCGCCAGATTAGCGCGCTTCCCCGCTTGAAACATCTGTTGCGCGGCGGAAGTGGAATAGTGCTCCACCTTGCGCTCCACATCGTCCGGGGTAAGGTAGCTGTAATGCAAGAGCTGGCCTTTCAATTTGTGGGTATGGCCTTGCAGCAAGACTCTCTCGTGTACGAGGCTGTCGGAAAAATGCCCCTTGCCGCGCTTGAACAGGCGCAACACATAGTCTGGATACCAGCCACAATGGCGCACGAATTGGCCGCAGAACTGCGACAGACGCGGACAGTAGTAACTGTCAAATTTTGCGTCGCGAATGGCCTGCTCAATCTCGGCACGCAACTCAGGTGTCACTCGTTCGTCGGCATCAATCGAGAATATCCAATCCTTGCTTGCGTAGCCAAGCGCACGATTTTTTTGCGGGCCAAAGCCAGGCCAGTCATGCTCATAAACGCGCGCACCCATTTGTTTGGCAAGGGCTACAGTATCGTCCGTGCTGCCGGAATCCACCACGACAATCTCGTCTGCCCATGCCACGGATTCCAGGCAAGAGCGAATATTGGCTGCTTCGTTTTTTGTAATGAGGATGACGGACAACGAGGACATGCTTAATGCTCGTTTGGAGTTGGCGTGTATTCGGGAACCCAGTGCTGCAAGTGTTCGCGCACTTCTTCGTCTGAATGTGCCGTGTCTTGGCTAACCCAATCCACCATGCTTTGCAATTCATTAGCGGAAACGGCGCGTGCCTGAGCGATGCGCAACTTGGGATGCGGCGTGGGCAAGGTCTGCTCGCTGTCGGCCAGCAACTCTTCATACAGTTTTTCGCCGGGACGCAGACCGGTAAATTCGATTTTGATATCGTCCTCGCTAAAGCCGGAGAGACGAATCATGTCCTTCGCCAAATCTACAATCTTCACCGAAGCGCCCATATCCAGCACAAAGATTTCGCCGCCATTGCCCATACATCCAGCTTGCATCACCAATTGTGCAGCTTCGGGAATGGACATGAAGAAGCGCGTAATTTCAGGATGGGTGACGGTGATCGGACCGCCATTGGCGATCTGTTCGCGGAACTTGGGGATCACGCTGCCGTTGCTGCCCAGCACGTTGCCGAAACGCACGATGACCAAGCGCGTGGCGCTTTCTTGCTGCATGCCTTGGCACACCATCTCGGCCATGCGCTTGGTAGTACCCATCACATTGGTCGGGTTCACCGCTTTGTCGGTGGAGATCAACACGAATTTTTCCACGCCGTGTTTCTGCGCGCACTTGACCAATTGCCATGTGCCGAACACATTATTGCGCACAGCTTGCCAAGTATTGTGGCGTTCCATCAGCGGCACATGTTTGTAGGCGGCAGCGTGGAAGACGACGGCGGGTTGATACTCGGCAAACACCTGTTCCAACCGCACCGCATCGCGTACATCGCCCGCCAGATAGACAATGCCGAGTTGGGGAAAATGCTTGTTCATTTCCTGCTCAATGTTATATAGCGCAAACTCACCAGCATCGAACAGCACCAGTTTTTCCGGCATGAAACGCGCGATCTGGCGACATAGCTCGGAGCCGATTGATCCTCCCGCCCCAGTGACCAGCACGACCTTGCCGGTCAATTGTCGGTGTAGCCCGGCATCGTCAAGTTGCACCGGGTCACGCCCGAGCAAATCGTCCAACTCCACCGCGCGCAATTGCGAAATAGCGACGCGGCCACTTAACAAATCATCGAAGTTCGGCACGGTTAGTGCCTTTACGCCATTCTGGCTGGCAAGATCAATGGCCCGTTTGCGCTGCTGATGCGCAGCGGAAGGCATGGCGATAATGGCCTGTGTCACACCGAAACGCTCTGTCCAGTGCGTCAGGCTTTCCAGCTTGCCGAGCACCTTGATGCCGTTAAGAGTGCATCCTTGCTTGTCCGGGTCGTCATCGAGAAATCCCACCAGATGCCAGTCGTTGCTGCGCGCCAATTCCCTGGAAAGCGCCACACCCGCTTCACCCGCGCCCAGCACCAGCACCGGCTCGCCGCGCAAATGAAAATCTCCGACCAGCAGATTCTCTTTCCACAGACGATACAAAAGACGGCTGCCGCCCATCATCAATAGCAACAGTAGCGGATCAACCACCAGCACCGAGCGCGGCACGACTGCCTGCACACGGAACAAACCCAGCACCATGGGAATAAGCGCGATGGCCGCGATGACCGCAAACAGGATGCGACGCAGATCGGCCACGCTGGCGTAACGCCAGACACCACGATACAGGCTGAACCCCCAGAACACCGATACCTGCAGCGGCACGACCCAGATAATGGTTTGCAACAATTCAGTTCGAAAGCCTTCAGGCAAATCAAAATTGAAACGCAGCAGATAAGCGAACCACCAAGCGAGTGCCGCTGCAACAAAATCATGCATCAAGGCGATCAATGTATTGACGTGTAGCTTGTTCATTTTCGTTTGAACTCTTTCCAACGCGCATCCAAAACCAGCATCAGCAGTCCATAGATGCCTCCCCAGACCAGAAAAACTTGCCACGGCAAAGTTTGGTGTAACGAGCACAGTGCCGAGATACCGCCACCCAGCATCAAGCCGTATTCGATCAGCGCAACATGGCTGTGCTTCCAACCCATTTGTATAGCGCGCTGATAATAATGTTCACGGTGCGCTTCGGTGATTTTCACACCGCGCATGCTGCGCTTCACCAGCGTCACACTGGCATCCATGATAAA
>CAINCU010000056.1 GCA_903847155.1 uncultured Gallionellaceae bacterium
GAGATGGTGATGCCGGGCGATAACGTCAGTATCACCGTGAATCTGATCAACCCCATCGCCATGGAAGAAGGTCTGCGCTTCGCGATTCGCGAAGGCGGACGTACTGTCGGTGCCGGTGTGGTTGCTAAGGTTATCGAGTAAGGCTACAATGCGCGCCCTCGCGTGACTGCGGTCACGCGTTTTCGTTCTTTAAACCAGCGGCAATGCCGCATAGATGCAAGAGAAGACAATGCAAACTCAAAAAATCCGCATCCGCCTGAAGGCGTTTGATTATCGCTTGATCGATCAATCCGCGCTGCAAATCGTGGAAACGGCTAAACGGACAGGCGCTGTGGTCAAAGGCCCGGTTCCCTTGCCTACCAAGATCGAGCGTTTTGACATATTGCGTTCACCTCACGTGAATAAGACTTCACGTGATCAGTTTGAGATTCGCACCCATCTGCGCCTGATGGACATCGTCGATCCTACAGATAAGACAGTTGATGCGCTGATGAAGCTGGATCTGCCAGCTGGCGTGGATGTGGAAATCAAGTTGCAGTAACCGTAAATAAGTATTTTTGCAGTAATGGATCGGCTGACCAATTGAAGTCAGCCCCTTAATAAAAGGAAAGAAAATGAGCTTAGGACTTGTCGGTCGCAAGATTGGCATGACTCGCATCTTTACCGACGACGGTACATCGTTGCCGGTGACGGTGTTGGACGTGTCTAATAATCGTGTCACCCAAATCAAAACCGCTTCCACGGATGGTTACAGTGCAGTGCAGGTTGCGTTCGGTATTCGCCGTGCCAGTCGCGTGACCAAAGCCGCTGCGGGGCATTTCGCCAAAGCCGGTGTCGAAGCCGGTAGCGTGCTGAAAGAATTCACTGCTACGCCAGAACAACTTGCTAGCTTTGCTCTAGGTGGCAAGGTGGGCGTTGATCTGTTTCAGGTCGGTCAGAAAGTAGATGTAACAGGAGTGACTATCGGTAAGGGTTATGCCGGTACGATCAAGCGTCACCACTTTAAATCTGGCCGTGCCTCCCACGGTAACTCTAAGTCGCACAACGTGCCCGGTTCTATTGGCATGGCTCAAGATCCGGGTCGTGTTTTTCCGGGTAAGCGTATGACAGGTCACCTAGGCGACGTGCAGCGCACCGTTCAAAATCTTCAAATTGTTCGTATCGATGCCGAGCGCCAGTTGTTGCTGGTGCGTGGTGCTGTGCCTGGTGCGCCAGGTGGTGACGTGATTGTGCGTCCGGCAGTGAAAGCGGGGGCATGATGGAACTGAAAGTCATTAATCAAAACGGCAAGGCAGCGGAGAGCATGAATGCATCCGACGACTTGTTTGGTCGTGAATACAACGAAGCGCTAGTGCATCAACTGGTAACGGCATATCAAGCAAATGCCCGCTCTGCGAGCAGCAAGCAAAAGGGTCGTAGCGAAATTGCGAAATCCACGCGCAAGCCGTTTGCTCAAAAGGGTACAGGTCGTGCACGTGCCGGTATGGCATCCAGTCCGCTATGGCGCGGTGGCGGCAAGATTTTCCCGAACAGTCCGGATCAAAACTACACGCAAAAAATCAACCGTAAGATGTATCGCGCCGGTTTGGCTTCAATTTTCTCTCAACTGGTGCGTGAGGGTCGTTTGAGCGTGGTTGATAATTTGTCCATTGAAGCGCCAAAGACAAAATTGCTGGCGCAAAAAATCAAGGATATGGGCCTGCAAGATGTGCGAGTGCTGATTATCACCGACAGCATTGACGAGAATTTGTATCTGTCGTCGCGTAACTTGCCGAATGTCTTGGTGGTGGAAGCTCACCAAGCCGATCCGGTCAGTCTGGTGCGTTTCCCCAACGTGTTGGTGACACGCGGCGCGATCGCAAAAATCGAGGAGATGCTGGCATGACCGCACAAAAATTCAATGAAGAACGTTTGCTGAATATATTGTTGGCTCCGCAGATTTCCGAGAAGGCAACTTTTGTTGCAGAGAAAAACGAGCAAGTGATTTTTCGCGTTGTTTCTGATGCTACAAAGCCCGAAGTCAAGGCGGCGGTCGAGAAGTTGTTCAACGTGACTGTTGATAGCGTGCAGATCAGCAACGTCAAAGGCAAACAAAAACGTTTCGGCCGCTTTATGGGTAGCCGTAAGGACTGGAAAAAGGCCTATGTGTGTCTGGCTGCCGGTCAGGAAATCAACTTTGCTGCAAGTGAGCAGGGGTAAATCATGGCACTGATCAAACTTAAACCTACATCACCGGGAACACGCGCCGTTGTGCGTGTGGTGACTCCGGAGTTGCACAAGGGCAAGCCCGAAGCGTCGTTGCTGGAGAAGAAGACCAGAACCGCAGGGCGTAACCATAACGGTCACATCACTACGCGTCATATGGGTGGCGGACACAAAAAGCATTATCGTCTCGTGGATTTCAAGCGCGACAAGGATGGTATTCCAGCTAAGGTCGAGCATCTGGAATACGACCCGAACCGCACTGCGCATTTAGCTTTACTGTTGTACGCAGACGGAGAGCGTCGCTACATCATCGCGCCGAAGGGGGTATCGGCCGGAGCGCAGCTGGTGAGCGGCTCTGAAGCTCCGATCAAGGCAGGCAATGCGTTGCCGCTGCGTAACATTCCGGTCGGCTCCACCATTCATGCGATTGAGATGTTGCCTGGCAAGGGTGCGCAATTGGCGCGTTCGGCCGGTGCTTCGGTGCAATTGTTGGCGCGAGAAGGAAGCTACGCTCAATTGCGCCTGCGTTCAGGTGAAATTCGCAAGGTGCATATCGACTGCCGCGCAACGCTAGGCGAAGTCGGTAATGGTGAACATTCTCTGCGTTCCATTGGTAAGGCCGGCGCAAACCGTTGGCGCGGTATTCGTCCGACGGTGCGAGGTGTGGTGATGAACCCTGTCGATCACCCGCACGGTGGTGGTGAAGGCAAGACTGCAGCAGGCCGCAATCCTGTCAGCCCATGGGGTGTTCCAGCCAAGGGATTCCGTACACGTCGTAACAAGCGTACTAGCGGCATGATCGTGCGCCGTCGCTTTCAGGTTTAAGGGGTAACAAGATATGGCACGTTCAGTTAAAAAAGGCCCGTTTGTCGATCTGCATCTGCTGAAGAAAGTGGAAACGGTTCGCGCGACTAACGACAAGCGTCCAGTGAAGACCTGGTCGCGTCGCTCTACCGTATTGCCTGAGTTCGTTGGTTTGACGATCGCAGTGCATAACGGCAAGCAACATGTCCCGGTGTATGTTTCCGAGAACATGGTTGGACACAAGCTTGGCGAATTCTCTTTGACCCGCACCTTCAAAGGTCACGCTGCTGATAAAAAAGCAGTCGCCAAGAAATAAGGAGACATGATGAGTACAACAGCAGTCATCCGTGGAGTTCGCCTGTCGGCACAAAAGGCTCGTTTGGTCGCTGACCAAATTCGTGGTCTGCCTGTCGCGCAAGCGCTGAATATCCTGGCTTTCAGCCCGAAAAAGGGCGGCGGCATTATTAAGAAAGCGCTGGATTCCGCGATCGCAAATGCCGAACATAACGACGGCGCAGACATCGACGAATTGAAGGTCGCTACTATCTACGTGGACAAAGGTGCTTCCTTGAAACGCATGATTCCGCGCGCCAAGGGTCGTGGTAACAGCATCGAGAAGCAAACCTGCCACATTACGATCACCGTCGGGAGCTAGAGCATGGGTCAGAAAATTCATCCAATAGGATTCCGCTTGAGTGTCCAGAAAAACTGGACATCTAAATGGTATTCCAACACAAAGCATTTCGCTGAAATGCTGCACAAGGACATTGAGGTTCGTGATTATCTGAAGAAGAAGCTGGCTGGAGCCGGTGTTTCCAAGATCATCATCGAGCGTCCTGCCAAGAATGCCAAGATCACTATTTATACGGCACGTCCGGGTGTGGTGATCGGCAAGAAAGGTGAAGACATCGAGTTGCTTCGCAATGAGCTCAAAAAGCGCATGGGATTGCCGGATGTGGGTCTGAATATTGAAGAAGTTCGCAAGCCGGAAGTTGATGCGCAGCTGATTGCCGATTCCATCACGCAGCAGCTTGAAAAGCGCATTATGTTCCGCCGCGCAATGAAGCGTGCGATGCAGAATGCGATGCGGCTTGGAGCACTAGGCATCAAAATCATGAGCGCAGGGCGTTTGAATGGTATCGAGATCGCGCGTACCGAGTGGTATCGCGAAGGTCGTGTTCCATTGCATACACTTCGTGCTGATATCGATTACGGCTTCTCTGAAGCCAAGACCACCTACGGGATTATTGGCGTCAAGGTGTGGGTCTATAAGGGTGATACTGGGCAGCAGGAAGCCGCTGCGCCTGTCATTGCTGAACCGGAAAAGAAAGTAAGAAAGTCGGGAGCAAAACATGCTACAGCCAGCTAGAAGAAAGTACCGTAAGGAGCAGAAAGGCCGTAACAATGGCGTCGCAACTCGTGGCAACAAGGTTAGTTTCGGCGAGTTTGGACTAAAGGCTGTTGGTCGCGGGCGTCTTACCGCACGTCAGATTGAAGCTGCACGTCGCGCCATGACGCGTCACATTAAACGCGGTGGAAGAATTTGGATTCGGATTTTCCCCGATAAGCCGATTTCCAAGAAACCTGCTGAAGTCCGTATGGGTAATGGTAAAGGGAGTCCAGAGTACTACGTCGCCGAGATACAACCCGGCAAGATGTTGTATGAAATGGACGGTGTTGATGAAGTGTTGGCGCGTGAGGCATTCAAATTGGCTTCGGCTAAGTTGCCTATCGCAACCACATTCGTAGTTAGACAGGTAGGGGCGTGATCATGAAGGCAAGCGAACTGAAAGCAAAGTCGGTGGCTGATCTGCAACAAGAGTTGCTGTCCCTGAGCAAGGAACAATTCGGCCTACGCATGCAAGTGGCGACACAGCAGTTGGGCAATACCAGCCAATTGCTCAAAGTGCGCCGTAGCATTGCGCAAGTGAAAACGGTTTTGACCGAGAAGGGTGTGCAGCAATGAGTGCAACGAATCTAAAACGCGCGCTGACAGGAACTATTGTCAGCGACAAGATGGACAAGACCGTTACCGTGTTGGTCGAGCGCAAGGTTAAGCATCCCGTGTTTGGCAAGGTGGTGCGAGTCTCCAAGAAATACCATGCACACGATGAGAACAACGAGTTTAGTCAGGGCGACGTTGTGACTATCGAAGAAACTCGTCCACTGTCCAAAACCAAGACTTGGCGCGTGTCCAAGCTGGTGGAAAAAGCCAGCGAAATATAATTTGTTAAATTAGTGCTTGTGCAATTTGGCAAGATTGAATAGAATGCGCGGCTTCGTTTCACCGTCGCTTGCGGCGGCCTAACCCGAACGGGTTCCAAAACTAGCCGCCGCAGGCGGACAAAGTTGGAGATTGAAAAATGATACAAATGCAGTCAGTTTTGAATGTGGCCGACAATACCGGTGCTCGCTCGGTCATGTGCATCAAGGTGCTGGGCGGTTCCAGGCGTCGTTACGCTGGTGTGGGCGATGTCATCAAAGTAAGCATCAGGGATGCGGCACCCCGCTCACGCGTCAAGAAGGGCGAAGTTTATAGTGCTGTTGTAGTACGCACTGCAAAGGGTGTGCGCCGTTCAGACGGATCCTTGATTAAGTTTGATGGCAATGCGGCTGTGTTGTTGAATAACAAGTTGGAGCCGATCGGTACGCGTATTTTTGGACCGGTTACTCGTGAATTGCGCAATGAGCGCTTCATGAAGATCGTTTCTCTGGCACCGGAAGTGCTGTAAGCGGCAGTCGAGGATAAATCATGAACAAGATTAAAAAGAACGACGACGTGATCGTCATCACCGGTAGGGACAAAGGCAATCGTGGCAACGTTCTGAACGTTGACGGAGACTTGGTTCTTGTGAGTGGTATCAACAAGGTTAAGAAACACCAGAAGCCGAATCCGGTGAAAGGTACGTCGGGCGGTATCGTGGAAATGGAGAAGCCTCTTCATATTTCCAATATCGCGATCTACAACTCGGCTACCAAGAAGGCGGATCGTGTTGGTGTCAAGCAGTTGGAGGACGGTCGCAAAGTGCGAGTGTTCAAATCCAACGGCGAAGTGATTGCGTAAGGGGTAAGAGCATGGCTCGTTTATACGACTACTACAAACAGACAGTATCGCCGGAGTTGATGAAGAAGTTCGGCTACAAGTCCATCATGGAAGTGCCGCGCATTGAAAAGATCACTCTGAACATGGGCGTGGGCGAAGCAGTGGCTGATAAGAAGGTAATGGATCACGCTGTCAGTGACATGCAAAAGATTGCAGGTCAAAAGCCGGTAGTGACCAAGTCCAAGAAATCCATCGCCGGATTTAAAATTCGTGATAATTATCCGGTCGGGTGCAAAGTGACGTTGCGTCGTGAGCGCATGTATGAATTTCTTGATCGCCTAGTGACTGTTGCTATTCCTCGTATTCGTGACTTCCGTGGTAATTCCGGCAAGTCATTCGATGGTCGTGGTAACTACAACATGGGCATCAAGGAGCAGATTATTTTCCCGGAAATCGAGTACGACAAGATTGACGCACTGCGTGGTATGAATATCACAATCACGACAACTGCGAAGACCGATGAAGAAGCTAAGGCGCTTTTGTTGGCATTCAAATTCCCATTGAAAAACTGAGGGCGATATGGCTAAGATTGCTGTGATTAACCGCGAACAGAAACGCCGTGACACTGTGAAGAAATTCGCTGCCAAGCGTGCTGCTTTGTTGGCAACTGTGACAAATATGTCGCTGGGCGAAGAAGAACGTTTTGCTGCGCGTCAAAAATTGCAAGCACTGCCGCGCGATTCCAGCCCGGTGCGTTTGCGTAATCGCTGTGCGTTGACTGGTCGTCCGCGTGGTGTATTCAGTAAATTCGGTTTGGGGCGTATCAAATTGCGTGAATATGCAATGCGCGGCGAAATCCCCGGTGTAGTCAAGGCAAGCTGGTAAGGGTGAATCTATGAGTATGAGTGATCCTATATCCGACATGTTGACGCGAATTCGCAACGCGCAAATGGCGGAAAAAGTAACGGTGTCGATGCCTTCTTCAAAGATCAAGGTGGCGATTGCCAAAGTGTTGCAGGACGAAGGTTATGTGGATGGCTTCAAGATCATTGATCATGATGGCAAACCCACATTGGAAATTGGCCTCAAGTATTATGCCGACCGTCCTGTGATCGAAAAAATTCAACGCGTAAGCCGTCCAGGCCTGCGTGTTTACAAGGGTAGCGAAGATATCCCGCGAGTGATGAACAATCTGGGTATTGCGATCGTTTCCACCTCTAAAGGTCTGATGACAGACCGCAAAGCACGCGCCAACGGTATTGGCGGCGAAGTGCTCTGCATAGTCGCGTAAGGGGGAATCATGTCTAGAGTCGCTAAGAATCCTATCGTGGTTCCGTCCGGTGTTGAAGTGACGGTTGCAGCTGATAAAATTTCTGTGAAGGGGCCTATGGGTGTCCTGACGCAAGCATTGAAGGGTGATGTTGCTGTGGTGCATGAGGGCGATGTCCTGTTGTGCAAGGCTACTGACGAGTCCGCTCAAGCTGATGCGCAGTCCGGCACTATCCGTGCTCTGCTGGCAAATATGGTTGTTGGCGTAAGCAAGGGCTTTGAGCGCAAGCTGACATTGGTTGGTGTGGGTTATCGCGCCCAAGCTGCTGGTGATTCGGTGAACCTGACGTTGGGTTTCTCGCATCCTGTGGTGCACAAGATGCCAAAGGGTGTGAAGGTTGCAACGCCTACCCAGACCGAGATTGTACTGACCGGTTCGGACAAGCAACAAGTTGGTCAAGTCGCTGCTGAGATTCGTGCATATCGTGAGCCGGAGCCCTATAAGGGTAAAGGTGTGCGCTATTCCGACGAGGTAGTGATCCTGAAAGAAACCAAGAAGAAATAATCGAGGTTGATATGTTGAACAAGAATGTAGCGCGTCAGCGCAGATCACGCAAAACACGAGCAAGAATCGCTGAGCAAAAGACAGTGCGTCTGGCAATACACCGCACCAACTTGCATATTTATGCACAAGTGATTTCTGCTGATGGTAGTAAGGTATTGGTAAGCGCCTCAACTCTGGAAGCGGAAGTGCGCAAGACTGTCGGCAACGGTGGTAATGCAGCTGCTGCAGCAGCAGTGGGCAAGCGTATCGCCGAAAAGGCCAAGAGCGCAGGTGTGACGGCAGTAGCATTCGACCGTTCCGGCAACAAGTACCATGGTCGCATCAAGGCGCTGGCAGATGCCGCGCGCGAGCATGGCTTGCAGTTCTAATCTGGGGTGAATCATGGCTAAAGCACAACAAAGCAAGAATCAACAAGAAGACAAGGGCGACGGCCTCATCGAAAAGATGATTGCAGTGAACCGTGTGACCAAAGTAGTTAAGGGTGGTCGTATCATGGGTTTTGCAGCGCTTACCGTGGTGGGCGATGGCGATGGTCGCATCGGCATGGGCAAGGGAAAATCCAAGGAAGTCCCCGTTGCTGTGCAGAAGGCAATGGAAGAATCCCGTCGCAAGTTGCTTAAAGTGAATTTGAAAGATGGTACGCTGCACCATGCGGTGATAGGCCGTCACGGCGCAGCCAAGGTTTACATGCAGCCTGCTTCTGAAGGTACCGGCATTATTGCTGGTGGCGCGATGCGAGCAGTGTTCGAGGCGGTTGGAGTGCGCAACGTGTTGGCCAAATGTATCGGTTCCAGCAATCCATACAACGTGGTGCGTGCCACGCTGAATGGTCTGAAGTCGTTGAATTCGCCAGCTGAGATTGCTGCCAAGCGCGGCAAGAGCGTAGAAGAAATCACGGGGTAAGTCATGGCACAAGCTAAAACGGCGCAAGCCAAAAAATTGAAGGTGACGCTGGTGAAGAGCATTATAGGCACCAAGGAATCTCATCGTGCTACCGTGCGCGGTTTGGGTCTGCGTCGTATGCATCATACCGTCGAAGTGGAAGACACTCCGGCAGTGCGCGGCATGATTAACAAAGTGTATTACTTGGTCAAGTGCGAGGCGTAAATGCAACTCAATCAAATTAAACCTGCTGAAGGTTCCAAGCATTCCAAACGTCGCGTAGGTCGCGGTATTGGCTCCGGTCTAGGCAAGACTGCTGGTCGCGGTCACAAAGGGCAGAAATCTCGTTCAGGCGGCTTCCATAAAGTCGGTTTCGAAGGTGGTCAAATGCCGTTGCAACGTCGTCTGCCAAAGCGTGGTTTTGTGTCACTGACACGCAACGATACTGCGCAGGTGCGTTTGTCAGATCTGCAAAAGTTACCTGTTGATATCATTGATTTGTTGGCACTGAAGCAGGCGGGTGTTGTTCCTGCAATCGCTTTGGCTGGCAAGGTGGTGTTGGCTGGTGAGATTACGCGTGCAGTCAAGTTGCAAGGTTTGCTGTTGACCAAGGGTGCGCGTGCTGCGGTGGAAGCTGCTGGCGGTAGCATCATTGAGTAAGGGTAGCCTGTGAGCAAAGTTGTAGCTAAAGGAAAATACGGTGACTTGGGCAAACGCCTGTGGTTTTTGCTGGGCGCGCTGATAGTTTATCGGATCGGTGCGCACATTCCGGTGCCTGGAATTGATCCGTATGTACTTGCAGAACTGTTCAAGACGCAAAAGAGTGGCATTTTGGGCATGTTTAACATGTTCTCTGGAGGCGCTCTATCGCGTTTCACTATCTTTGCATTGGGGATCATGCCTTATATTTCGGCATCCATCATCATGCAATTGGCGGCGATTGCAGTGCCGCATTTGGAACAGCTGAAGAAAGAAGGTGAAGCAGGTCGCCGCAAGATTACACAGTACACGCGTTATGGCACATTAGTGCTTGCGCTGTTCCAGTCGTTTGGTATTGCGGTGATGTTGCAGTCACAAAGAGACTTAGTTTTGCACCCTGGCATGATGTTCCAATTGACTACGGTGATCACTTTGGTTACTGGAACGATGTTCCTGATGTGGCTAGGTGAGCAAATTACAGAGCGCGGATTGGGCAATGGTATTTCGCTGATTATTTTCGCTGGTATCGCAGCTGGATTGCCAAATGCGGTTGGCAATACTTTAGAGATGGCGCGAACTGGTGCATTCTCGATTCCACTTGTACTGGCATTATTCATTGGTGCGGTGTTGGTGACTGCACTTGTGGTATTCGTAGAGCGCGGGCAACGCAAGATTTTGGTGAATTATGCCAAGCGCCAAGTGGGTAACAAGGTTTATGGCGGACAGAGTTCACACTTGCCGTTGAAGTTGAATATGGCTGGTGTTATTCCTCCGATCTTCGCTTCTAGCATTATCTTGTTTCCGGCAACTTTGGCGGGTTGGTTTGGTTCCGGTCAGAGCATGACTTGGTTGAAGGATGTGAGCGAGAAATTATCGCCGGGACAGCCGATATACGTTTTGTTTTACGCAGCTGCTATTGTGTTCTTCTGTTTCTTCTATACGGCTTTGGTATTCAGCCCGAAAGAGACTGCGGATAACTTAAAGAAGAGTGGCGCGTTTTTGCCTGGTATTCGTCCTGGTGAGCAGACAGCGCGATATATCGAAAAGATAATGTTACGACTGACGATGGTTGGAGCTGTGTATATCACTTTAGTTTGTTTGCTGCCTGAATTCTTGGTGGTGAAGTGGAATGTACCGTTTTATTTTGGCGGAACTTCTCTGCTGATTTTGGTGGTAGTAACTATGGATTTCATGGCGCAAGTACAATCTTACATGATGACCCACCAGTATGAAAATTTGTTGAAGAAGGCCAATTTTAAGGCTGGTTTGGCGCGATAAATGGCGAAGGAGGACGTCATCCAGATGCAGGGTGAAGTTGAAGAGTCCCTGCCCAACGCGACCTTTCGCGTAAAGTTGGAAAACGGATTTGTAGTGTTGGGGCACATTTCTGGCAAGATGCGTATGCACTATATTCGCATCCTGCCGGGTGACAAGGTCACTGTTGAAGTGTCGCCATATGATTTGAGCAAGGCACGTATAGTTTTTCGTGCCAAGTAGTTGGGCAAAGTAAGGAGAAGCAAATGAAAGTACAAGCATCCGTGAAGAAAGTGTGCCGTAACTGCAAGATCGTTCGGCGCAATCGCGTAGTTCGTGTGATTTGCAGTAGCGATCCACGTCACAAACAGCGCCAGGGTTGATTGAGTAAAATCGCCTCTGGATGATTAATTTACGACTTTTGAATGAATAGGGTAGCTGCATGGCTCGTATTGCCGGTGTAAACATTCCAAACCATCAACACGCCGTGATTGCGTTGACTGCGATCTATGGCATCGGACGCACTCGTGCGCAGCAGATTTGCGCTGCCTCCGGGGTTGTCACGACCACAAAAATGAAAGATGTCAGCGATTCCGATATGGAAAAGCTGCGCGAAGAAGTTGCGAAGGTCACAGTGGAAGGTGATTTGCGTCGTGAGATTTCCATGAACATCAAGCGATTGATGGACTTGGGTTGTTATCGTGGCCTGCGCCACCGTCGCGGTTTGCCGTGCCGTGGTCAGCGCACACGAACTAACGCACGCACCCGCAAAGGCCCGCGTAAATCCATCGCTGGCGCGAAGAAGTAATCTAGTAGAGGATCTATAGACATGGCTAAGCCCAGCACGAGAGTGCGCAAGAAAGTTAAGAAGAACGTTGCCGAAGGCATAGCTCACGTTCATGCCTCCTTCAATAATACCATCGTGACCATCACGGATCGTCAGGGCAATACTCTGGCTTGGTCCACCAGTGGCGCGCAGGGTTTTAAAGGTTCACGCAAGAGTACCCCATTTGCGGCGCAGATTGCTGCCGAAACAGTGGGCAAATCTGCGGTGGAGTGCGGTGTCAAGAATCTGGAAGTTCGCATCAAGGGCCCAGGCCCTGGTCGTGAATCCGCAGTGCGCGCACTGAATGCCGCAGGTTTCAAAATCACCAGCATTTCGGACATTACGCCGGTACCGCACAACGGTTGCCGTCCGCCGAAAAAGCGTCGTATCTAAGGAGCATAGATCTTGGCTAGAAATCTAGATGCAAAGTGCCGTCAGTGCCGCCGTGAAGGCGAGAAGCTGTTTTTGAAGGCAGAAAAATGTTTTACCGACAAATGTTCGGTTGAGCGTCGCGCTTATCCGCCCGGTCAGCACGGTCAGAAAAAAAATAACCGCCAGTCTGAGTACGGTGGTCAGTTGCGCGAAAAGCAAAAGCTGCGTCGTATCTACGGCATGATGGAAGGTCAATTCCGTCTGACTTACAAGCGCGCTGAGCAATCTCGCGGCATCACTGGCGAAAGTCTGTTGCAGTTGCTGGAATCGCGTTTGGACAATGTGGCATACCGTATGGGTTTTGGCGGATCTCGTGCCGAAGCACGTCAGACAGTGCGTCATAATGGTATTCTGGTGAACGGTAAGCGCGTCAACATACCGTCATTCCAAGTACGTCCAGGAGATGTGGTTGAAGTTGCGGAGAAGTCCAAGAGTCAATTGCGTTTAAAATCGGCCTTGCAGACTGCTGAACAACGTGGCTTCCCGGAATGGTTAGACGTAGATGCCAAGGCGTTCAAGGGAATCTTCAAAGCCGTTCCCCAGCGTTCTGAATTGCCAGCTACGATCAACGAGCATCTCGTGGTCGAGTTGTATTCTAAGTAATCCACGCGGAGTCGGATATGCCTAACAATAGTCTGTTAAAGCCACGCATCATCGACGTGCAACGTATTACGCCAAACCATGCCAAAGTGGTAATGGAGCCCTTCGAACGCGGTTATGGCCACACACTGGGTAACGCTCTGCGCCGTGTGCTGCTTTCCTCCATGCCAGGGTTCGCTGCTACTGAAGTCAAGATCGCTGGCGTATTGCACGAATACTCGTCCATTGACGGTGTGCAAGAAGACGTGGTTGAAATTCTTTTGAACCTAAAGGGTTTGGTACTCAAACTGCATAACTCGCGCGAAGCGACATTGCGCTTGAAGAAATCCGGCGCAGGCGTGGTGACCGCTGCTGACATCGAAGTCGATGCCGATACCGAAGTCATCAATCCTACTCACGTCATCGCTCACCTCACCGCTGGCGGCAAGCTGGATATGGAAATCAAAGTTGAGCAAGGTCGTGGTTATGTTTCCGCAATTTCGCGCATGCAACCAGGTGCTACACGTCCGGTTGGTCATATCGCTCTGGACGCATCGTTCAGCCCGATCTCCCGCGTCAGCTATGCAGTTGAAAGTGCGCGTGTTGAACAGCGCACTGATCTCGACAAGCTGATTATGGACATCGAGACTAACAGTGCTATCGATCCAGAAGAAGCCATTCGTTACTCCGCACGCGTATTAATGGATCAGCTTTCTGTATTTGCAGCTTTGGAAGGTACGCCAGCTCCTGTAGAGAAGCCGCAGACACCAAAGGTTGATCCGATGTTGCTGCGTCCGGTCGACGATTTAGAGCTGACACCTCGTTCATCCAACTGCCTCAAGGCACAGAGCATCCATTACATTGGTGATCTGATCCAGAATACGGAATCAGACTTGTTGCGCACCCCGAATCTGGGTCGCAAATCGCTCAACGAGATCAAGCAAGTGCTAGCCGAACACGGACTGTCATTGGGTATGAAGTTGGAAAACTGGACTTCAGTGACCGAAATGTAAAGCTTACTTGGCTCAAGCCAAGATAGAAAGTTAGAGAGGAAATTTATGCGTCACCGTTTAGGACTTAGAAAACTCAACCGAACTAGTAGCCATCGTTTGGCGATGCTGCGCAACATGACTGTTTCGCTGCTGCGTCACGAAGTTATTAAGACCACGCTGCCGAAGGCCAAGGAATTGCGCCGCGTCGCCGAACCTATCCTGACACTCGGCAAGAACCCTAGCTTGGCTAACCGCCGCTTGGCGTTTGCGCGTCTGCGCGACCGCGAGATGGTCAGCAAACTGTTCGACGAATTAGGTCCGCGTTATGCAGCTCGCAACGGTGGCTACTCGCGCATTCTCAAGTTCGGTTTCCGCAAGGGCGACAACGCTCCGATGGCGCTGATCGAATTAATGGATCGCCCGGTTGATGCTCAACCAGTAGAAGCAGGCGAGTAAGCTACCTATACCCTTGCCATTCAGCTAAAGTTTTTGGAATATTGCTGTTCGGTGTAAAGTCCTCTTTTGTCATATGATGAAAGAGGATTTTTAATTTTAAAAATATTTCGCTGCCAATTATGTCTAGTCGCATTACTGTCGAGGTGACTTGAATTCAGGTGTAAGCGCCCAGCCCAGGTTCTTTGTGATTGGTCATATCCGCCCGCAGTATGCCTGCCGCCAGTGTGAAATCCCCATTGTGCGCTGGCATACTAATCCCTTCCGGTAGCTGTCACGTCAGTCTGGCTTTAGCCTTGTGCATGGAAACCCTCTTGGCTGGTATCGTTCCTTCTAAATCTCGGGAGGATGTCGAATGGTTCGTTGATTTTCAGAACTTATTTCTTCGTTAGTGTCGGTACGCATTAAGGCCGTGCAGAAAACAGCAGCGACGATGCGCAGGTAAACGCAGGAAAATCACCTGAACGTGTCAAGAAATACTTTCATGATCCACGAAAAAAGTATGCTGTTTGATATCATGGATAATTAGTGCTGGATCAATAGTAGGTAAATGGTATGTTGGAATTGACGAAATAGATGTCAATATTGACTGTTATGGCGGTTATGGCGCGACATTCATGGCAGATTAATCAGCTAAATAGTTAGGTGCTATTTAGTGAATAATCAGAAGTCAATTGATATTGAACAATATTTTTATCATGCGTTAACTAGCACGATTTTTGCTAAATTAAAAAACAGTAAGTCGGCATGTAATACGCTGGCTAACTCCTCTCTGAACGGACACTCCCGTCCGTCAGTCTCATCCTGTGGCGCAGTGAGCCGCAGGATTTTTTTTGTGGTTGTGTGTGGCTTGTTATCGTGTAGTGGCAGGAGCGCAAAGAATATTTTGTAATTTTGATTGGTCACGAATTTAATTGTGAAGTGTGCTAGCCGAAATGTTTTAACTGCGCTAACTCGCAATGCGCGACCATTTTTCAGTTCCTGGATCTATGCCTAGTCCAGTCTTCTGTCCGTCTGGCAAGGTGGACTTGATATAATTGCACACCTTTTTTAACCTCCACGACGACATGAAATCAGTTTTGATATTTCTGCTTTGCTTGTCGCCCCAGCTTGCAATAGCGCAAGCACTGCCGCTCGCACCACAAGTGGCGGCGAAAAACTATGTGCTGTATGACTTCAACAGCCAACAAGTTCTGGCCGAACACAATGCCGATGCGCGCATCGCACCGGGTTCGCTCGCCAAGCTGATGACGGCCTATGTGGTATTTGGCGCGCTGAAACAGGATAAGATTTCGCTAGACCAAGATCTCACGCCGACCGCATATGCCTTGCGCTTGCAAAATGAAGAAACACGTATGTTTCTGCAAGTTGGCAAGGAGGTAAAGGTTGAAGAATTGCTGCGCGGATTAATTGTACAATCCGCCAACGATGCGGCACGCGTGCTTGCGGAAGCGATTGCCAATCACGAGATGGCTTTCGCCGACCTGATGAACAGCGAAGCGAAGCGTCTAGGGATGGCTAATACCCACTTTACCAATGCCACTGGCGTATTAGAGGAAGGTCAATACAGTAGCGCGCGTGATTTGGCCTTGCTTGCCGCCGCGCTGGTGCATGACTACCCAGATTTTTACAAGTTGTACGCCTTGCGCGATTACAAATACAACGGTATCAATCAGTTCAACCGCAACCGTTTGCTGTGGCAAGATCCCTATGTAGATGGGCTGCAAACTGCATACACTGAAGAAGGTGGATTTTCTCTGATTGCATCAACCGAGCGCGACAACCGACGTTTGATTTCGGTGGTGCTTGGTGCTGAAAAAGAAAACCTACGCAGCACGGAAAGTCAACGCTTGCTAAATTTCGGTTTAAAGGAATTTGAGTCTGTGCTGCTCTATCGTGCTAACCAACCAGTAAGCAGCCTGCGCTTGTGGAAAGGGACCGAACATCAGGCACAGATTGGTTTCCGCGAAGACTGTTACGTAACTATTCCTGTTGGGCAGCGCGATCAATTGAGTGCCAAGCTGGAAACCAAACAGCCGCTGATCGCCCCCATCAACGCCGGCCAACGACTCGGCACGTTGCACCTGATGCTGAACGGCGAACCTTATCTGGATCTGGCAGTCGTCGCACAGGAAAGAGTGCAACTTGCAAATGTCTTTTCCCGCGGCGTGGATGCGATACGATTGCTGTTCCAATAAGGAGCATGCCATGACAGTCTATTTCAACGGCGCTTTCATGCCCATCGAGGAAGCCAAGGTTCCGGTACTGGATCGAGGCTTCATCTTCGGCGACGGCGTGTATGAAGTCATCCCGGTATATTCGCGCCGCGCGTTTCGCATGGCGGAACACCTCAAGCGGCTGCAACATAGCCTGGACGGAATCAAGCTGCAAAATCCGCACAGCGAGAACGAGTGGGCCAACATCCTCAACGAACTCATCAAGCGCAACGCACCGGAAGACCAATACCTTTACCTGCACATCACGCGCGGTGTCGCCAAGCGTGACCATGCCTTTCCAAATCCGCCCGTGCCGCCGACCGTGTTTGTGTTGAGCAATCCGCTCACAACACCTCCGCCAGAATTATTGCAAAGCGGCATCGCCTGCATCACCGTCGTAGACAATCGCTGGCTGCGTTGCGACATCAAAGCCATCGCGTTGTTGCCCAATGTCCTGTTGCGCCAAGCCGCCGTCGAAGCAGGCTGCGCCGAAGCCATTCTAATTCGCGACGATGCATTCCTCACCGAAGGTGCGGCGAGCAATATTTTTGTAGTGAAGAACGGCGTCCTGCTCGCACCGCCCAAAGACAACCTGATGCTGCCCGGCATTACTTATGACGTGATCCTCGAACTCGCCGCTGCCAATCACATCCCGTATGAAGTGCGCCGCATCTCGAAAACGGAAGTGCTCGATGCCGACGAACTGCTACTCACGTCCTCCACCCGCGAAGTGCTGGCGATCACGACGCTCGACGGCAAACCCGTCGGTAACGGCAAACCCGGCGCGATGTTCGCCAAGTTGCACTCGCTTTATCAAACCTTTAAACGTGATGTGATGCGCAAATGATCGACCCGAAAGATTCACTCATCGAGTATCCGTGCGAGTTTCCGCTTAAAGTGTTCGGCGAAGCGCAGGCTGGCTTCGTGCAGGCGGTTGCCTCTGTGGTGCTGGCGCATGTGCCGGACTTCGATAGCAACAGCATCGAGCAACGCGGTAGCAGCAACGCACGCTACCTCAGTCTCACCTGCACCATCCGCGCCACCTCGCGCGAACAACTTGATAACCTGTACCGTGATCTGACCTCGCACCCCATGGTCAAGATGGTGTTATGACACCGCACATCAGATCGCTGGGCATGGTCGAATACGAACCGACCTGGCGCGCCATGCAGCGCTTCACCGCAGAGCGTACCGCCGACACCGCCGATGAAATCTGGCTGCTGCAACACCCGCCGACTTACACCCAAGGCCAGGCAGGCAAAGCCGAACACTTGCTGCACCCGACCTCCATTCCGGTAGTGAGGATTGATAGAGGCGGGCAGATCACCTACCACGGCCCCGGCCAGATCGTCGCCTATCTGCTGCTCGATTTGCGCCACTGGAAAATCAATGTGCGTGAATTGGTGCGACTGATGGAGCAAGCGGTGATCGACTTGCTTGCAGAATATGGCGTTGCCGCACAAGGCCGCGTAGATGCGCCCGGCGTGTATGTGGGCGATGCAAAGATCGCCGCCCTCGGATTAAAAATCAAAAACAGTTGCAGCTACCACGGCCTGTCGTTCAACGTGAACATGGACCTGTCACCGTTCGCCAACATCAACCCCTGCGGCTACCAAGGACTGCGCGTCACCCAGGCCATCGAATGCGGCGTCACCGTGCCGCTGGAAGAACTGCAAGCCGAACTGACACAAAATCTGGTGCATGGTTTACAGCGGCATCTAAGCAGTAAGCAAAAGGTAATTTGCTGTAGATAGTTGCTGGAAACTACTTGTGGTACTTGCGGATAAGCCCAACCAGAATGCCGAATATCTCCAGCGATCCTTGCGGGCGGATCACCGGATAAGCGGGATTCTCCGGGCGTAACACAAATTTGCCGCGTTCTTTATCCAGCGTCTTCAGCGTGAATTCGTTATCCACGATGGCCACCACGATGTCGCCGACATTCGCCAAATTGCGCTTCTCCACTACCGCCACATCGCCATCGTGAATGCCCGCGCCCATCATCGAATCGCCCTTCACCGTAATCAGCGTGGTCTTTGACGGCGTGTCGATCAGCATCTCGTCAATCACGAAATACTCGCCCTGCGTCTCGCTCACTGTCACCGGCATGCCCGCAGGCACTGATGAATCGGCCAACGCCCGCGCGAAGAATTGCCGCGTCGGAATCCACATCCCGTCCGGCGTGCGTTCAAGGAAGTCCGCCTCGCCCAAGCGATCCAGAATCGCCTTCACCCACGATTTGGAAGCGATACCGAACACCTCGCACAGCGAAGCATAGGAAGGAATACTCTTCCAGTTGGCGTAATAATCTTGCAGCTTGGCAAGATATTCCGCGTCTCTGGAATTGGCAGGATTGGAATCAGTCATAGCAGTACCCAAACAGAACGAACGTACTGCGCATCGTAAAGAACGGACGTTCTGTTGTCAATAGAATAACCAACCTCATGGGAACGCCCGTGAATAGGCGATCTACGCTATGTGCATCGTGGAGATGACCGTGCTTATTGGTTTGACACAAAGGACTCCTTTGAATTATGCGCATCGCTCGTCCCGGTGAGCGAAAGCAAGGGTACTGGCATGAACCGACGGACATTCCCGTTTGGGAAAGCACTAAAACTCGCGTATATTGTCAGGTCGCTTTTCTGACTCTCGGCCTCACATGGAATACATCAAAATACGCGGTGCCCGCACCCACAATCTGAAGAACATCAGCCTCGATCTGCCGCGCAATCAACTGGTGGTGATTACCGGGTTGTCTGGTTCGGGCAAATCTTCTCTCGCTTTCGATACCTTGTATGCCGAGGGGCAGCGGCGTTATGTGGAGTCGCTTTCGGCTTACGCGGGGCAGTTTTTGCAGTTGTTGGAGAAGCCTGTTGTCGATTTGATCGAGGGGCTTTCACCCGCCATCGCCATCGAGCAGAAGGCCACATCGCACAACCCGCGTTCCACGGTGGGAACGGTTACCGAGATTCACGATTATCTGCGTTTGCTGTTTGCGCGCGCCGGCGATCCGTATTGTCCGCAGCATGGCATTGTGTTGCAGGCGCAGAGTGTGGGGCAGATGGTGGACCATGTGCTGGCGCTGCCGGAGGGCACGAAGGTGATGATTCTTTCGCCACTGGTGGTGGAGCGTAAAGGTGAGCAGGCGGATTTGATTGATGAGCTGCGTTCGCAAGGATTTGTGCGTCTGCGTGTGAACGGCAAAGTGTGCGAGATGGACAACTTGCCGAAGCTGGACAAGAACAAAAAGCACACGATCGAGATCGTGGTGGACCGATTGAAGGTTTCGCCCGACATCAAGCAGCGTTTGGCGGAGTCGTTCGAGACGGCGTTGCGCCACGCGGATGGTCGCGCGCTGGCGGCTGAGATGGATTCCGGCAAGGAGTATATGTTCTCGGCCAAGTTCGCCTGCCCCGTTTGCAATTATTCGCTGCAAGAGTTGGAGCCGCGCTTGTTTTCGTTCAACAGCCCGATGGGCGCTTGTCCGAAGTGCGATGGCTTGGGTGTAATCAGCTTTTTCGATCCGAAGCGCATCGTGGCCTTTCCTAATCTTTCGCTGAGCAGCGGTGCGATCAAGGGTTGGGACAAACGCAATCAATTTTATTTCCAAATGCTGGATAGTCTGGCGAAGCATTACGATTTCGATCTGGAACGTCCGTTCGAGAGTTTGCCGGAGAAGATTCAAACAGTGGTGTTGTACGGCAGCGGGCACGAGGAGATTTCTTTCCAATATTTGAACGAGCGCGGCAAGAAGATGCTGCGCGAGCATGCCTTCGAAGGCATCGTCAATAATTTTGAGCGGCGTTACAAAGAGACCGATTCGCCTACGGTGCGCGAGGAGCTGGCGAAATATCTGAACGGCTGTTCGTGCCCGGAATGCAAGGGCACACGTTTACGCGAAGAGGCGCGTCATGTGCGCGTAGCGGAGCGCACTATTTATGAATTGAGTGCGTTGCCGCTGAAGCAGGCGCTGACTTTTTTCCAGAGCGTGACGCTGCCCGGCAACAAGCAGGCCATCGCCGAGAAGATCGTGCAGGAGATCGCCAGCCGCCTGACTTTTCTTAACAACGTGGGACTGGATTATTTGTCGCTGGATCGTTCTGCCGAGACGCTCTCAGGTGGTGAGTCGCAGCGCATCCGTTTGGCTTCGCAGATCGGCTCCGGCTTGACCGGTGTGATGTATGTGCTGGACGAGCCTTCCATCGGCCTGCACCAGCGCGACAACGACCGTTTGCTGGATACGCTGAAGCGCTTGCGCGACATGGGCAACAGCGTGATCGTGGTGGAGCATGACGAGGATGCGATCCGCACTGCCGATTACGTGGTGGATATGGGGCCGGGTGCAGGCGAACATGGCGGCATGGTGGTGGCACAAGGCACGCCGGACGAAGTGTGTGCCAACCCGCAGTCGCTCACCGGTGATTATTTGTCCGGTCGGCGCAGTATTGCTGCACCGAAGAAATTTCATAAACCCGATCCCGAGCGCCGTCTGCGCATCGTTGGCGCGTGCGGCAACAATCTGAAAGATGTCACGCTCGATTTGCCGGTTGGGTTGCTGGTGTGCATCACTGGCGTGTCCGGTTCGGGTAAGTCCACACTCATCAACGACACCTTGTACAAGGCGGTGGCCAAGCATTTGTATGGCAGCAATGCCGAGCCTGCGCCGTATGCCGAGATTGAAGGGCTGGAATTTTTCGACAAGGTCATCAATGTCGATCAATCGCCCATCGGCCGTACGCCGCGTTCCAATCCGGCGACCTACACCGGATTATTCACACCGATACGCGACCTGTTTTCCGGCGTGCCGATGTCGCGCGAACGCGGCTACGGGCCGGGACGTTTTTCGTTCAACGTGAAGGGCGGACGCTGCGAATCGTGCCAGGGTGACGGCGTGATCAAAGTGGAAATGCACTTTCTGCCGGACGTATATGTGCCGTGCGACGTGTGCCACGGCCACCGCTACAACCGCGAGACGCTGGAGGTGCAGTACAAGGGCAAGAACATCCATCAGGTGCTGAACATGACGGTGGAACAGGCGCACGCGTTTTTCTCCGCCGTGCCGATTCTCGCGCGCAAACTAAAAACGCTGCTCGATGTTGGCTTGGGGTATATCACGCTGGGACAGAGCGCGACCACGCTTTCCGGCGGCGAAGCACAGCGCGTTAAGTTGTCGCTGGAACTCTCCAAACGCGACACCGGACGCACGCTGTACATCCTCGACGAACCAACCACCGGCCTGCACTTCCACGACATCGACATGCTGCTCAAAGTGATTCACACCCTGCGCGATCAAGGCAACACGCTGGTGGTCATTGAGCACAATCTGGATGTCATTAAAACTGCCGACTGGGTGATCGACTTGGGGCCGGAGGGCGGCGACGGTGGTGGACGCATTGTGGCGCAAGGATCGCCGCTGGACATTGCGGCGAATCCGGAAAGCGTGACGGGACCGTATCTCAAAGCAGTGTACTCCGCAGCCAAGACAATAATGGATCGAGCTTGAGCAGGTAACCGTTCGCATGCAGCGGAATGGCGCTGCATTGGTTTTTTTAACATCAATAGCCTGAAGACGCCCGTAAATAGGTGATCTGCGCTATGCGATTCGTGAAGAATGGCTATTGACGGGCGTCTTCAGGTGATGCGTGTTTTAAAAATGGCTGGGAGCGAAAATACGGGCTATGAACTAAAAAAACAATGCGAACGCGACCCCTTTAATCTAGGCGAAAGCTTGTAAATTGGCGGATTGGAACAGCGGAATGCCACCTTGCAGGTACGTCATGTTTTGAATATTCAGCATGGCGCCATGATAACAGAGGGCATCAGCGGCCAGCCTGGAACAGGCTGCGCGAACGATTTTAAAACAGCAACTGCATGGAAATGCCCGTCAATAGGCGATCTGCGCTATGCGCTGCGTGGAGATTGCCTATTGACGGGAATCTTCATGAAGTAGGGTGGGCACGTTTTTGTGCCCACCCTACCGGGCTGCCCACCGTATTGCCCCATCTGAACTTATGCTTAAGAACTAGCGTTTTTTCTGTTACGAGCAAATGTTGCATGAGCCGCATCTGCTTCAGCTCTTGTCTTTGTGAATTTCAGAACAATGAAATCGCCATCCTGCTTGTTGATAAGAATTTCTCGGTTCTTATCAATCATGTCAGAGATGGTTTGTATATGGAACGCATCCTGTGTCGGACTCCAAAGAACGGCAAACTCATTTAACTCAAAACTCATAGTGAATGCTCAAGAAAAAGTTATTTAGGACACAAGACACCTTACCGCTTAACCGCAAGCCCCAATCGCCCCGCAACTCGTACAAAACTCGCACCCGTCCTTTTTGATCAGCGTGGCGTTGCCGCATTCCTTGCACATCTTGCCGGTGATGGGTTTTATGCCCGTCGGTTTGATCTGGCCTGCGGGGATTTCCAGCACGCCCATTTGCTGCACCGGGTAACCTTGTTCGTCGAGGATGCCGAGCATGGCGTAGCGGTGGATGATGAGTTTGGCGACGTAGGACACGGTGGATGGGTAACTTTCCATCTTGACTCCGCCCGGTACGCGCGCCATGAAGTCGCCCAGCGGTTCGCCGAAGTTGAGCAGTTTGCGCAGCTTCATGCCGATCCACGCCGGGTCGATCACGCGCATGTCCAGACTCAACACTTTGCACAATCCATCGAGTGCACGCGGATACCCGCCGGACAGCCACATCGAGTAGGGGCGGCGTTGACCATCGGGCAGCACCAGTTCCTTCAGGCCCAGCACGAAGTCGTCGCCGGTGCCAGCGTTGGAGACATCCACCGTCCAGCTCATGGTGCCGTCGGTGCCGGTCTTCGGTTCTTTCTTGGCGAACAGTGCGTCCATCATCGGCGTGTTCATGCCTTCGCAAATTTCCAGCGCGCCCAATGCTTCGATGCGGTATTTCAGCAGGTGCGCGAAGGCGGCGACCAGGCTCGGCATGCGTGCAACGATGCCGTCGGGCGGCATCTGCATATCGAATGCGTCGTCGCCTGTGGTCTTCATCAGCATTTCCAGCTTCATGCGTATCCACACCGGATCGCGCGTGCGCATGTCCATCGACAGCGACTTGGCCAGTGCGCCCAGACCGCGCGGTTGTTCGGAGCCGTTCACCCATACTTCGAACGGATGGTTGCAGCCGTTCTTGGTGTGCGAGACGAAGGTGACGAAACTGCCGAGCGGATGCTTGACCACTTGCGATACCCAACCTTCGCTGCCTGCGGTGAGCTCGGGACGACCCGGCCAGCGCAACGAGGCGAGCGCGGGTTTGGGTGCGGCTTCCAGCGTGTTGCGGCGGTCCTGGTCGAACAGGAAGTCCTGCGGTTGATCTTCTTTCTTCGGTTCCGGCGTGACCGACAGCACCGAGCCCAGCACGCTGTTCGGGCGATAGGTCGCCAGCCCCTTCAATCCGGCCTTCCACGCTTCGGTGTAAAGGTCCTTGAAATCCTCATACGGATAATCAGCGGGGACGTTGACGGTCTTGCTGATCGAGGTGTCGATGTACGGCGCGACGGCGGCCACCATTTTCATGTGGTCGATGGCGGAGATTTCCAGCGCGCTGACAAACGCAGGCGGCAGATTGTCCACGTCGCCACCCATGTGCTTGAACACGCGCCAGGCGTGATCTTCCACCGAGTAATCCTTGGATGTGCCATCCATCATGCGTTTCTTGCGCGTGTAGAACCACGAGAACGCCGGCTCGATGCCGTTGGAAGCGTTGTCGGCGAAAGCCAGCGAAATGGTGCCGGTGGGCGCGATGGAAAGCAGGTGGCTGTTGCGCAGGCCGTGCTGGCGAATCTTGGCCTTGATCTCGTCCGGCAGGCGCGACGCGAAGCGTGGCGCAGACAGATATTTCTCCGCATCCAGCAGCGGGAACTTGCCGCGCTCGATGGACAGATCTACCGACGCGAGATAGGCCTCGTCGCGCATCACGCGTGTGATGTCGGAAGCAAATGAACGCGCTTCTTCGGTGTCGTAACGCAGCCCCAGCATCACCAGCGCATCGCCCAGCCCGGTAAAGCCCAGCCCGATGCGGCGCTTGTTCTGCGCTTCCTGCTGCTGTTCCGGCAGCGGCCATGCGGTCACGTCCAGCACGTTGTCCAGCATGCGCACGGCTACGCGCACGATTTGCTTGAACGGCGCATAGTCAAAACCCGCATGAACCGAGAACGGGTTCAGCACCATGCGCGACAGGTCGATGGAGCCGAGGCAGCAGCAGCCGTAAGGCGGCAGCGGTTGTTCCGCGCAAGGATTGGTCGCCTCGATCACTTCGCAATAGGACAGGTTGTTGTCGCGGTTCATCAGGTCGATGAACAGTACGCCCGGTTCGGCGTGGTCGTAGGTGCTGGCGATGATCTGTTTCCACAGATCGGCAGCGCGCACTTTGCGATATACCCATTTGCCGTCGTCGCGTCGTATTGCGCCCGCAGCTTTGATAGCGACCGAAGGTTCGGCGGCATGTACCAGCTCGAAGTCCTGATCGGCTTCCACGGCCTGCATCAAGGCGTCGGTCACGCCGACCGAGATGTTGAAGTTGCGCAGGTCGCCTTTGTCCTTGGCGCCGATGAATTTCTCGATGTCGGGGTGATCGCAACGCAATACGCCCATCTGTGCGCCGCGTCGCGCTCCGGCGGATTCCACGGTCTCGCAGGAACGGTCAAACACGCGCATATAAGAGATAGGGCCGCTGGCGCGCGAATTGGTGCCCCTGACATGCGCACCTTCCGGGCGGATGGAAGAGAAGTCGTAACCGACGCCGCCGCCGCGCCGCATGGTTTCGGCGGCCTGCTGCAAGGCGTCGTAGATGCCCGGCTTGCCGTCGGTGTTGCCGGAGATGGCATCGCCTACCGGCTGCACGAAGCAGTTGATGAGCGTCGCTTGAATCTTCAAACCGGCGGCAGAGTTGATGCGCCCGGCAGGCACGAAGCCGTTCTCCTGCGCTTCAAAAAATGCCTGTTCCCACTTGGCGCGCTGCTCCGGTTTCTCGGCCTGCGCCAAGCCGCGTGCTACGCGGCGGCGCACGTCCTGCACGGATTTTTCGTCGGGTTCTGCGTATTTCTCCAGCAAAACTTCGGTGCTGATCTCTTGTGTCATGATGGAGGCTCCTTCAAGAGCGGATTTCCCAATTGAATCCTGGATGAGTTTGACTAACAATTTTTTCTCCAATTTGGTATTCCTGTGAACTGCACTGCATCGGGAGGTGATTCCCCGAGCGACTTGGTACGGTATTCGGTGCCGTTAAGGCGGTGAAACGGAAGTGAAATTTGTCTCAGGCGTTGCAGGCAAAACAGTTGCGGTATCGAACACGGCGCTACCCCCTTGATTGCACAGGCCGCGTCGGCTGAGGCGGCAAAAAACACTATATATAGTGGTTGGTCACTTGAATTTCACTAATTGTAGGGTAGTGCAGAGAGTTTTCAAGCAATAAATTAAGCCTGAAAATTTGACTTGGGGCGAGAGAAGGAATAGAGGGGCTGGAAAAATAAGCCCTACTTGACGAAGCAGGAAACAGTATGTGGCGCGGTGTGCTGTTGCTCCCTTCTCCCGCAGGCGGGAGAAGGGCTGGGGATGAGGGGCTGAAGATAAACGAAAAATTTGCGACAGAGCGACATCCCTCACCCCAACCCCTCTCCCGCCTGCGGGAGAGGGGCTATA
>CAINCU010000057.1 GCA_903847155.1 uncultured Gallionellaceae bacterium
CCGTGAATTCGCGCGATTCCAGCAGTTCAAAGAGCGGAATCCAGTACACGCCGGTCGATTCCATCGCCACGGTGTCGACACCACAGGCGGTCAGCCAGTCGGCGATCTCCTGCAAGTTCACGGTAAAGCTGGGAAATTCACGCACCGGCGTGTCATTCCGGTCCGGTGGCACCGCCACGAAATGGCTGGACGAGCCGATGTCGATGCCGGCTGCATTGGGAAATTTCACTTCAAAAGGTTGCTTGCGCTTGGCCATGTCGCCCTCCATCATGAAAAGCGAATGCCGCGCGGGATCGGGTACGTCGTCTTCACTCACTCTCTCAATCGGGATGTCCGATCACTCGGACTCACCACTGTCGCCGACGTCACCCAGGACCGCGCTAACTCACGGGCAATGACGCACCATTGGCTGATCGGTCTTCCCCCGCGTGGCACTCCCTTCCGTCATAGCAAGTACAACGACACGTGTTTCTTTTACACGCCTGCCCGCAGTGGGCGGGTTACTTCGCCAACTAGGAAATAGAATGATTGTTAGTAAAACGCCATTGCGGATGAGCTTCGTGGGCGGAGGCAGTGACCTGCCAGCCTTCTATAGGGAAGAAGTGGGCGCCGTACTATCTACATCGATCGACAAGTACATGTACATCTGCGTCAACAAGAAGTTCGATGGTCGAATTCGAATCAGCTACACACGCACGGAGGATGTTGAGCATCGGCAGCAAGTGGAGCATCCACTGGTCCGCGAAGCACTCGACTTAGTTGGCATCGTTGGTGGCATCGAAATTGCTTCTATGGCTGATATACCATCCAAAGGATCGGGCCTAGGTTCGTCTAGTACGTATACCGTTGGTTTGCTCAATGCGTTGTACGCATGCCGCAATCAGTTCGCTTCGAAGGAAAAACTGGCACGCCAAGCATGCGAAATTGAGATTGAGCGCTGCGGTGAGCCTATCGGCAAACAGGATCAGTATGCCGCTGCCTACGGTGGTCTGAACCTCATCCGTTTCCATCCAGACGACTCGGTCTCAGTAGACCCCGTCATCTGCAAGCCCTCACTGCTGCAGGAAATGGAAGATTCAACCCTGGTGTTCTTTACTGGCCGCACACGTAGTGCCTCAGCTGTGCTAGCCAATCAATCGGCTGCAATGCAGACGGCAGATAGCCGAGCGCTCATGCGCCGTATGGTGCAACTAGCATTTGAGATGAAGGAGCAACTCGAGTCTGGTACTCTTGATCACTTTGGCTGCCTACTGGATGAAAACTGGCGCCTGAAGTCCCAATTAACCTCCGGAATCACTGATCCACAGATTGATGACTGGTATACCAAGGGTGTGAACAATGGTGCACTCGGTGGGAAACTGCTGGGCGCAGGCAATGGCGGTTTCATGATGTTCTACGCGCCCATAGATCGGCATGCCCATATCTCGGCAGCGCTAGGAGAACTTAACGCTGTTAAGTTCCGGTTTGATAGAACTGGTGCGCAAATTGTTTTTTATCAGCCCCACATGTGAGTTTTTATGTCGACAACTATTGCCGTTACCAGTTATCTGGCTGCACATTCTCGCCTTGCACAGCAACTTAACACCGATGCATTTAAAAATGGCATCGATATGATCAAAGCCGTTTTTGACAGCGGCAAGAAAATACTTACTTGCGGTAATGGAGGGAGCGCATCCACTGCGTCTCATTACATTACAGACTGGAATAAGATGGTGAATCTGGCCACGAATAAAAAATTCCGCGGGTTTTCTCTATGCGACAACGTCGGATTAATTACGGCATATGGTAATGACCTATCGTATGCGGATGTTTTTTCTGGACAGATTGATGCGCTAATGGACGAGGGGGATTTGCTGGTTGCCATAAGCGGTAGCGGTAATTCCCTTAACGTACTGAAAGCCATCGAAGCTGCGCGCCACGCAGGTGGTAAAGTGCTGGGCGTAGTTGGCTACGACGGTGGGAAAATGA
>CAINCU010000058.1 GCA_903847155.1 uncultured Gallionellaceae bacterium
GATGCCTCGGATCGCTTCAAGTGCGACCTTGGCCTTGAACTCGCCACTAAAATTCTTGCGCTTCGTTTCGCTCATCACCTGCTCCTCAATTGCAGCAGGTTACCACCTTAATTTATTGTCTGAAAATCAGGGTCCACTATAATTGCAACAGCTTGAACAAAGCGAGCTTCGGTTTGATAGCGGGGATCAATCGAAGCTATATTGCCCAGCAGCAGCGGGAGTAGCTCTAAAGCAGAAAGCTTTGTCGAATGGCTCTTAAGGGATTTTGCGAATGTCTCAGCCTTGTGGTCATCGGTACGGGAAAACAAGAGGCCGTCGATGCAGAATAGTTTCCCGAGTTCTTCAAGTGCCAACACGGATATGGACAATGCGAGGGCATGCGATGAATTATCAAGCAGAGCTTTGGCAGCTTTTACTAAGTCCTGCGTGTTGTGCCAGCAAGCCTTGAAACCTGCTCCAACAAATTCGATATTATTTCTGTAATTACGCTTGGGCATATCGTCGGAGGGAATAGGGGTTTAAACGAAGCCAATTATTTTCCGCATTTTCGTCCTCAACAGGTCGGCCTCAACAGCGCGTTTCTCATTTCTGGATTCAATAGAGACTCTCGCGCCAATCTTTGGGCTTCGGCGATCTGCGCCGAGGTAAGTAGCGACTCAAGTCGTTGCAAATTATGATCTGCTAATGTTGAGCCGCAAGCCTTTGCAATGAGATACCATTTCATCGCCTGCACGTAATCCTGCGCACCTGTGAGACCATTGAGGTATGCATTTCCCAAGAAGAATTGCGCATCAGCTACCGCCTGATCTGCTGCCTTACGAATCCACATCAACGACTGTGCAGTATCCTGTGACACACCCTGACCACTGGAGTACATCGCACCCAGACTGTATTGCGCAAAAGGCTCATCCTGCTCTGCTGCCTTACGGAACCAATACGCCGCCTCTGCGTAGTCTTGCGGCACGTCATTGCCGATGGAATACATCATGCCCAGAGTACATTGCGCATTAGCAAACCCCTGTTCTGCCTGCGCTTTGTACATTTGAAACAACGCGCCTCCAGCCGCAGTGCCTCCAAAGAGTTTTGAAAATATGCCCATCATTCCACCCCTTATTTATTTTCGTAAAGTCTGAAACAAGCACCACAGGTTATCTCCTGTGGTTGTGCAGGCTTTTGGCTAAGAGTCATGAAAACCACTGGCGAGAAAAATGTCTAAGTTTTTTTGTGCCTCAACATCACCTTGATCGGCTGCTTTACGAAACCACCGCATTGCCAGCGTATTGTCCCGATGCCCATCCTGTCCATTGGCGTACATAGCACCTATGTTGCGTTGCGCAATAACATCCCCCTGATCGGCAGCCTTATGGAACCACATCATCGCCTGCTCATAGTCCTGCGGCACGCCCTGACCACTAGCGTACATAATGCCCAAGTTGACCTGCGCACCTGCGTAGCCCTGATCGGCTGCCTTGCGAAGCCACATCACCGCCTGAGTGTAGTCCTGCGGCACTCCATGACCACTTGCGTAAATAGCACCTAGACCTAATTGCGCCACAGCATTCCCCTGATCGGCTGCCTTACGGTACCACTTAAACGCCTGCGCGTAGTCCTGCGGCACGCCCTGACCAAGGGCATACATTGCTCCCATGTTGCTTTGCGCCACAGCATTCCCCTGTTCGGCCAGAGCCTTAGTCTGTTGCAACACCGTGCCGCCAAATAGCTTTGTAAATATACCCATATTTCACACCCCTTATTTATTTTCGTAAAGTCTATAACAGGCAACACGGATAACCATTGCTGCCCGTTGACTAACGGTGTCCTCCCCATACTTTCTTACACACCAACTTGCTGTTTTGCCTCCAAACCAACCGTCTGATTTTGCATAGGGGTAAGGTTCATACTTGCTACAATCTACAATTATTTGCTGAGCAACAACATCGTTTTTTGTACCCGGCAAGTTATCAAGCCAACACTCTTCGCGACTTTGTTCAGCCATTACCACTGAGGAAAATAATGCGCAAAATACAAGCAGGGTAATCTTTGCCATTTCAGATGCTCCTTCGCTTAACAGCAGTTTTACAATTTCGTTTTACGCTTGTCGGCTAATAGGTGTTTTCAATTATTTCAATCTGATCTTTCTGGGGTGTGCAGCCCACCACTCGCGCGCCCGTCTTTGGCCTTCTGCGATCTGCGCCGGAGTAGCTAGGGACTTAAGTTGTTGCAAACTGTTATCTGCTGATGTCTCGCCGTTGGTCTTTGCGATGAGATACCACATCAACGCTTGCGCATTGTCCTGCGGCACACCTCCGCCAAATTCATAGCCAAACTCATACGAGAGACCTAGGCTGTATTGCGCCATAGCATCCCCTTGATCGGCTGCCTTACGGAACCACATCAACGCCTGCACCTTGTCCTGTGGCACGCCCTCACCCTGGTCGTACATGTAGCCCAAGTTATTCTGTGCACTTGCAAATCCCTGATCAGCTGCCTTGCGGAACCACATTACCGCCTGCGCGTTGTCCTGCGACACACTGCGCCCCTCGTGATATATAGTGCCCAAGATGTTTTGAGAATTAGCATCTCCCTGATCGGCTGCCTTGCGGAACCACTTCAGCGCCTGCGCATAATCCTGCGGTACGCCCTGTCCGTTGGCGTACATGAGGCCAAGATTGCTCTGCGCCACAGCAAGCCCTTGATCGGCTGCCTTACGGGACCACATCATAGCTTTCGTATAGTTCTGCGGCACGCCTTGTCCATTGTGATACATGCTGCCGAGGTTGCCTTGTGCATAAGCATTTCCTTGGTCGGCAGCCCTACGAAACCACATCATCGCCTGTGCATAGTCCTGCGGCACGCCCTGTCCGTTGGCGTACATGAGGCCAAGATTGCTCTGCGCCTTAGCATCACCTTGCTCGGCCAAAGCCTTGGTCTGTTGCAGCGCCGTGCCGGGGGAGGCAACCGAATCTGCACTGACATTATTGCTGGTAAACGCCCACGTAAACAATTGCACAACCACCATCAGCTTTATTAAGCGCATCTCATCATCCCTGTATTGCTTGAGTACACCAAACATCCCGCAAATCTTGCTGAAACTATCCAGTCATTTTTTTCGCCATAACTTCGATCAAATTTACTTTTGTATCGGCATCAAGGCGGCATATACCGCTACTATGCTCAATCCAGTTTGTCGCCATCGCGTGCACCTTAGCTTTAACCGCAATTTGTTGAATTTTTCATTAGTCATGGTCGTTACTTGATAGGCTTAGAACTTGCCTCGCAATGACAGAAGCCAATTGTTGACTTTACTGCCACCAAGATACTTCGCTGAATCAGCCTCGTCTTTATTCCAAAATTCGAGAGTCACCGTTCCGAATTCTTCTGAAACCATTCTTAACAATTTGTTCAACATTGTCTTATCCATTTTATCAGCCAGTGTGGTCACCGATCTCGCGGCATGGCGACCCCAATTATTTTCCGTCCCCAGTTGACTCGATAGCCACAGGATCAGTGCTATCCACGCTTGCGCGGCATCTGCTCCGATTATGGGAGCATCCACCATCAACTGCTCCACACTGTCTGGACGTGTCGTTGATTCCAATAACGCAATGACATGCGCAAGGTCATCTGGATGGTTGAGATTCTGGTTCACTATTTTGAGAACTTCAGTCGGTCTTATGCTTACGGGTGGCTTTGGCTTTGAAACATGGCGTGTGCCAGTATCAGCCTGTTTTCTTAAGAATGAGGGGACATCTAGCGTGCCGCTGCCGGTTTGTTTCATCGCTTCCACTGCATCACGTTGCCTTCCGGTTCGCATAATTGTGGGCATATCCATTTCTGAATAGTTAATCGACCTTTCAATAGTTCCAGTACCGCCCCATCCAGCTGCCAGCATCTGTGCGACTTTCTGCAAATGCGGCAAGTCGGTCGCTTTATCTCCTGCCGCACGTTCATGCACCAAGAATAGATTGGTGTTCTGCGTGACCAACTGGTAGCGCAATGCCGACTCAAGAGCATCCTCTTTAGTCGCAGTCTTCAACCGCTCACTCACCGCCAAGCGACAGAATGTCTGTGCATCGGATAATTCAGGAACGGGCGCTATGGCTTGGATTCGATCTTTGCCTTTCTGCATGAGAAATGACAGGACTGGTGCCTCGGTTGGTTGCTTTTCAAAGCAGGCGAATACGTGAACTGTTTTGCCATCAAACAATGCTGATGGCAGGTTGGTTTCCCAGATGGGAGCTGCGCCGCCCCAGTTTACGTTTAGCTCTATGGCGCGTGGCAGGCGGATTCTGCGGAACATTCTGATAATGGATTGTTCAATATTTTCACTTGGTGCAAGCAGTTCACACGCGCCACCGGTGCTTTCTGCCAGAAGGCGAAGCAGGCTTTCACTGGGCGCACTGCCGACGCCGATGGCGAATATACGGTGCCCGGATTGATTGGCTATCTTGATAATCTCTTCGATATTCCAAACTTCCCCATCTGTAATGAGCAATAAGTCCGCCCCTTGTGTTTCATCCGCCAATGCAAATGTCGAGCGCAATGCCGTCTCTATCTCAGTTCCACCTAGGTCGGCCTCGGTTTTTTCCACCAGCACCGATGCCACACGTATCGTGATGGGATCTGCTGTGCGCATGCTGCCAAATCCATGAGCAATACGAGATCCAAACCTGCTGTAACAGAACCGGTCAGCGGAATTTAATTCTGCGAGAACTTGATGCAAGGCTCGCTTCGCTGAATGAATGCTATCGCCTTGCATTGAGCCGGAGCAATCCACTAGGATTTTTAGGGCAATAGGTTCTCTAGATTCTCCCTGTATGGACGGGCAGAAACTTGCCAGTGCTATATAGCCATCCTCATCTTTTACAACGGTTGATATAGCAGCGCTCTTGAGAGTATCAACCGTTAGCACAAAATCCCGATCCAAATATCCGTTGCGCGCCAGCGTGGCGACCAGCCCCATTTCGGTTCTGGCCACCTTAATCGCATGGCTTGGCGAATCTATTGTTCCACTGGCCAATTGCCCATCAATGGAGATAGATAAATCGAACGGATACTCCACCAACATACTGGCATCGGTCGATTCGTGAGGTTTCAACCCGCCTTGCGCTTGCTCATCACCATAGCGCGGTGCGATAGTTGTTGGAATGCTCAACCGAACGCAATCATCCTCAAAGCGTAATAGCTGTGCATACCGATATTCGATTACCGCTTTTTCACTACTTTTCAGATTGCCCAAGTTGATGGTGTACAAGTCGGTTGATGATCGCTCCAGCATGATTGGCATATCGCCCTCTGCAATGGCATCCTCATATTTATCCTGCGCCTGCTTTTTTTCAATCACTGCCCCAGTTTGGCGTTTGCCGCCAATCTCAACCGACATCCCCATGAGCACAGCACCCCATGCAAGGGGTAAGGTATAGACCGTTTCAATTGTGCGCTGGCTGGTGTTGCAATAATGCTGGCGAACAGTCATTTCAAACAAAAGCCCAGAGATTCTGCCAACTGCGCTGACAGATTGGAGCGCAACCTGCTCACCTCCGCTGCTTCTCAACACCGAACCTTTGTTAGCCATCATTTCTTCTCCTGCCGAATTTGCTCAAACAGACTCATCGCACCACGGAAAAATTTACGCACTTGTTCCGGCGACAAGCCTGCACGGCTGGCTTCTATTTGAAGCTCCACCCCGTCTGCGACCACCAGATGACTCCAAACCTCAATGGTGCCAGCCCCACGCGGTCGTATGGGTGCTGGCAAATCTTCACCCGAAAGAATCTCTCGGATGCGCTCTAACGAAATGCCGGACTGCGTGAATTTTCGAATGCGAATCAAATTGTCCAAGTGGCTTGTCTGATAGTACGCAGCCTTGGTTTCGCCTATTGGCTTATCCAGCAATCCAATCTGGATGTAATACCTGACGGTGCGCTTTGGCGTTTCCGTCAAGGCGCACAACTCATCTAATGTAAATTTATCTGTTGTATGTTCCATCTAGTCAAAAAACTCCTGACGATTATTGTATCACCAATGGTGTGTCAATCAAGTGTCACTATAAGATGACTAGCTTAAGCATCCCTAATCATGCAGAACCCAGAAAGATGGAAAGATAATTTTGGAGACAGCGCTGGTTCAGGAGCAAGAAATGCAGGTGGGTGACTAACCGCTCTTGGCACGGTGCGCACATAGCGTAAGGTTATTCCAAAGCAGACACCAACAGTAGCGAAGCTAAACCGCACAATCAGATTCCGTTCAATCCACAAGGAGTCTGAAATGGAAATCTCTCAATCCCGCGAACCCTGGAATAAAGGCAAACTGATCGGGCAGAAGCCACCACTGAAGCTGAAGGACATATGGGCCATTCGTATTCATCTGCAACTCGGAAAACGTATCCGTGATCTGGCTATGTTTAACTTGGCTATCGACAGCAAACTGCGAGGTTGTGATCTGGTTAACTTGCGGGTTCGGGACGTTGCTCACGGCAACCAGATGTTGACGCGGGCGATGGTCATTCAACGAAAGACGCAAAGGCCAGTGCAGTTTGAGCTGACGGAAGATACCCGAAATGCGGTCGCCGCATGGATTGCCAAGGCCAATCTGAAGTCGGAACAATACTTGTTCCAAAGTCGGCTACAAAACTCACCGCATGTTTCAACCCGGCAATACGCCAGGATCGTTCATCGATGGGTCGCTGCTATTGGTCTTGATTCCACTGTCTATGGCACACATACGATGCGCCGAACCAAGGCAACTCTGATTTATCGGCGAACCAAAAACTTGCGGGCAGTGCAATTGTTGCTGGGCCACTCGAAGCTGGAAAGCACCGTGCGGTACTTGGGTATTGAAGTTGACGATGCACTGGAGATTTCAGAACAAACGGAGATATAACCAATGAGCTTGCGGCTGACCTTCCGGTCAGTCGCTCCCTCGCGTCATAGATCAGGTGCTGCCGATCATCTTTTATGGGGGCCGACACTCAAGTTTGATTCTCTGATTTTTCCCAGAAAAAGTTCTGCCTGACTGGTGTTGGAGTGCGGAGCGGTCATTGGTGCTGGATGCCATAACTCGCACCACGAATCAAAAGCGGTCATTCGTCAGCACTATTTTTCGAGTCTCGCTGACCGTCCGGAAAGGCCGAGAAGGGGACCGCCGCCAGATTTCCTCGACCGGCAGCTTCATGATCAGTAAGCCGCCATTAACCATGAAAACATCATCAGGCAGATGTTGTAAGTAGCGCCACCTCGCACTACAAAAAGGGCGACTACTTGGTTTTGGGTTGGTTCACAGTCGTTTCGATTTCTTCTTCAACATATTCCATGAGGTCTCCGACCTTGCAGTTAAAGAATTTGCATAACCGATCAATATTGTCGGTCACTGTATTGTAGCCGCGATGATTCACCATCTTTGACAGCGTTACGCGATTGATACCCGTGACTTCAGACAGCTCGGTAAGGGTCACCCTCTGCCCTTCTCTGAACTGCTTCTCTGCAATTAATTCTTGTAATCTAAACCTTATCATCGTGTGCAGATAATATCATTTGTTAATTACTATTTGCAATTTACGATTTATGTGTTAATCTCTATTTACGTTCGGAATGTATAGAACGCAAACGTAATTAGTTATTACCAACATAAAAGGAGCTTCATCATGAGTCAAACATATTTAACAACCGATGGTTTGTCAGAACGTATCCACTATGACCAACGCACCATTCGCGAACGCCTGAAGGACAGCGTGCTAATTGAAGGCACTCACTACATCCGGCCATTCGGAGGGCGGAAGATTCTCTATATATGGGAGGCGATCGAACGCGATATGAAGAAGGCAGGCAGTTCACTGGGTATTCCCATGGCAAATGGCGAGGTGTGCAATGGCTAGCATCCAAGTTCGCAAAAGAACAAATTGCCTGCTCATAGATTTCTATTTCAAAGGACATCGCTGCCGGGAACAGACAGCGCTGGAAGATACGGCAGCAAATCGCAAAAGAGTGCAAAAGGTCATCGATCACATTGAAGCCGACATTACCTCCGACACCTTCGACTACCGCAAATACTTCCCGTCCAGCAAGAACGTAACAAAGTTCGATGAATTGAACGGCACATTTGCGATGAATCCTGTGGCGACCAATGTGGTTCAGGCTGCCGCAGCACCGGCGACCGCAGGCGATACACCGCTGTTCCGTGACTTCGCCGAGACCTGGTTTACTGAGAAGGAAGTTGAGTGGCGCAAGTCCCATCGGATCAGCACCCGTGCCGATCTGGACAGGCTGCTCAAACCTCAATTCGGGGACAAGGTGGTCAGCCAGATCACCAAGGCAGATGTACTTACATTCCGCGCAGCACTCGCCAAAGTCACGGCGCGGGGTAAGGAGTCAACTTTGTCTGCTCGCCGCATTAACAAGATCATGGGACCTTTACGGCAAATCCTCTGCGAAGCGGCCGACCGATTTGATTTTCGCACACCGTTCTTAAACCTGAAACAACTCAGAGCCAAAAAGACCGACATCAAGCCCTTCACGCTGGATGAACTGAAACTGATCATCAATACCGTGCGTGCCGACTTCAAACAGTACTACACCGTGCGCTTCTTCACCGGGATGCGCACGGGCGAAGTGGATGGTCTGAAATGGAAGTATGTCGATTTCGAGCATCGTATGATATTGATCCGCGAAACAGTCGTGGCAGGGGACGAGGAATACACAAAGAACGATGGCTCCCAGCGTGAGATCAAGATGTCGCAAGTCGTCTTCGACGCACTCAAGGAACAGGAAAAATCCACGCGCAAAGTGTCCGATTTCGTGTTCTGCAACAAACTCGGCAAACCGCTGGATCACAAGAACGTCACCAACCGTGTGTGGTATCCCCTGTTGCGCCATCTGGATATAGAGAAGCGCCGCCCGTATCACTGTAGGCACACAGCCGCCACTTTATGGCTCGCCGCTGGCGAAAACCCGGAGTGGATCGCAAGACAGATGGGACATACAACCACCGAAATGCTGTTCCGAGTGTATTCACGCTTTGTACCCAACATGACGCGGCAGGACGGCAGTGCATTCGAGCGGCTGTTGTTGCAAAGCGGAGCAGCACAGGCAAATCCGGCAGCAGAAAATAGTGTGCCGCCACCGTTGGCAGAGCAGGATCAGACCGATGGAAACGGCAAAGCAAAGTCGAAAACGGAAAAACTTGAAACTCAGGACAAGGAGGTCAGCCATGTATAACTTGATCCAAGCACCCGATGCCGAAACCCTGTCCGGCGTGTACCGCATCGTGTCTATCCGTTGTTTGCCCATGAAAAGCGGCCACGGTGTCGAATACCGCGTCGAGCTATTTTGCGACGACAAACGGGTTGCAGTGGAATACACCCGCTCGAACCCGGATATCCGCCTGAAGGTCGACTCACTGGTATCAGTCCGCTGGAAATTTCCCATGCTGCATGAGGGCGAAACCATACGGATTTCGAGGCTGGTTCTGCTGGAAATTCCGTTCAAGACCTTCAACCCGTTCGAGACTGTGCCGTCTAGCTGGGTCAAGGATCGCGGGCTGGTAGAACGTGCCGCTGCCGTATTCAACACCGTCCCGGACAACCTGCGGCATCTGCTCGTGGCGGTATTGTGGAACGGAACCCGCTTCCGCCAGTTCTGCGAGTGCCCGTCCTCCCTCGGCAATCACCATGCCCAGAGGAACGGTAACCTGCGCCACACCGTGGAGGTGGCGGAAACAGTGAATTTTTTGTCAGCGAAGTATCCGCTGGCTAACCGGGGTATCAGTCTGGCGGCGGCGTTCCTGCACGATGTCGGCAAGGCGGCAGACTATAGCGTCAATGGCAGAGACAACTGGGCAATGTCCGACCGGGGCAGACTGGTCGGACACCGCCATACGGTTATCGAATGGATCTCACAGGCGATGGCCACCAACCGCATCGTGTTGCAGGAAAGGCATTACCTGTCGTTGTTGCACGCGCTCACTTCCGCACCGAATGCCCAATGGCTGGGTATCCGCACACCGGTCACACCCGAGGCGACACTGCTGTCGATGGCGGACCACCTGAGCGGCGAGAGTGAACTGACCGGGCAATTGTCGAACCGGAGCGGCGGTTGGGGGAACCAGCATCCCCACCGCAAGAGCAAGCCTTTCACGTTGCCCGATGCGGGAGCGCGATTCCTTTTAACTGAGCGAGGTTGAACCGCTATGGGAACAGAAAACATACTGAAGAGAGGAATAGCCGGCGAGACACATGGTGAAGCGAGTCATCACAATCGGCGTGTCGAGTTGGGCACGCTGAAACAGATGAAACATGTCGCTGTCTTCGTAACGCTTACCGCTGCTTGTATGGCCGCTGCCGCTGCATGGGAGCGTGGAGGTACGCTGATCGAAAAGGTTCTGCTGGTTTCGATGTCTGCAATCATCGTGCTGGCTGTCCATCTGGTACCAGCCCTGTCCCGCCGCTGGATTGTGTGGCCGGTGTGGATGGGATGCCTGCTGTGCGCGATGTACGGACACCTGACCTTTCTGATTCATGCGAGCGTGCACGCAGACGAAAACAGGGCGCAACACTCCGCCATGACAGTAGGGACTGAACGCCAGATCGCGGTGACGCGCGAGTCGCTTGCGCGGATCAATGCCAGACCTGTTGTCACGGTGGCTGCCAAGTTGGCGGTGACAAGCGGCAGCCGAGAGCGCGCGGCATTGCGTACGGAGATTGCAGAGGGCAGACGGGCGGAAGCACTTGAAGACGAACTGGCGAAATTATCTGGAATTGCTACAGTTGCCCGGGTCACCGGGGAAACTGATCCGGTCACGGTCAGGCTTGCCGAAGTCACGGGCTATAGTGATGGGGCAGTCGCCGTATTTATTGGGATGACTTTTTCTGTACTGATCGAACTGGTTGGTGCGCTGCTTTGGTATGAGGCTCTGCGGCACACGGATAGGGGCGACGGTCAGCCATGGAGTATCGTGACTGCTGACGTGACTGAGGACATGACTTCCCACATAGAAGCAGTAACGGGGGCTGTCAAAACGGAAAGTCCCGTTATTGCGGGCACATCCGCAGAGACTACCGAGCTCTCAGGACAGGTCGCACCAGTCATGGATGCTATAAAGATCGGCAAGTGTCGCCCAACGGTGGCGGGAATCAGAAAGTACCTTGGCTGTTCTCAGGCGCGCGCATCGGAGTTGCGGCGCGAGCTGGCGGGGATGGGGGCGGTATGATCATCAGCGCACATCCGTACGAATCGGCAAATACGAAATCGGCAGCAGACGCTGCCACAATATCAAAGGAAATGTCATGACTCATAATACGGAAGATAAAGAATTGATCGACGGGATGATGCGCTCAGAGCGGATGACCCATGTCATTGGACAAGAACCGGGATACGTCAGAAATGAAATTGCAGGTCTCGTGAGCGGCGAACAAACCCCAGGTTCATTTGGTGACCTAATTAAACGCTCGATAGCGGCCAGTGAGCAACACAAGGAATTCGAGGGGACGAATGTTGTATCCATGATAGGTCGGCGCAGATCATCTTAAACGTTTCCTACACTGCGCAATGAACACTGCCGAGCGGGGTGGACGGATGCAAATTGAGGTGACTTGCAGCGGCGTTATGCATTTGCCATTTTCAGCTTTGTGTGGGAAGGGCTACATAAGGCCGACTTCCAGACCGTCTTCATTTCGGTGCGGTCATCCATAACTAAGTTCTACAATGACTGCTATCCATTGTGAAGAGCTAGGTTTGAAACGGCTCGTCTGGTAGTCTGACACCTTGGTGGATTCGTAGGATTATTGATGTTCTGACTACCTGTGAGCCGAATGCCGCCTTGATAGCCGAAATACGAATAACTGTCATCAAACATGAAAATGGAATCACTTTGTTACGAATGAACATCCTTCAATACGAATCAAAAATCTGGGCGACTGCGGACTTGTTGCGCGGCTGCGGAATTAAGGAATCGGAATGGCCGTCGTTCATGATGCCGTTTTTTGCCCTAGTGATGATTGAAAGCCGCTTGCTGCGGATGTTTGGCAATCTCAAGGATAAAATCGGCGAGAAGGATTTTGCAAAAATCCGCAAAGACGACCTGTATGACCTTATCAAGGATGAAGGGCAAGGCTACAACATTTTCATTTTTGAAAAAGGTCAGTCGTTGACCGACATCTGCAAAAACGACAAGTCTTTCGACATCGACTTTGATGCCTACCTCAAAGGATTCGATGGCGAGACCAAAGATCTGCTGGGCGTGGACGCATCCGAAGGTGAGAAATTCCTCGACATCAAGGGCGTGATCACCAAGCTCAAAGCCAAAAAAGTATTGCTGGGTTACACCAAGCTGTGGGCGGAGATTGATCTCAAGCCTTTCAATAACTCCGAAATCACCACGCTGGAAGAGCACATCAAACGCAAATGGGCGGACATCTCTGCCGAGACGGCGGGGGAGCAATACACGCCAGACGACGTGATCGCGCTGATCGCCGAAATCATCGCCTCCAAGATCGAAGAATCCGACACGCTGCTCAAAATCTACGACTGCACCTGCGGCGGCGGCAACATGCTGTTTGGCGTGGAAGACCGCATCAACCAGAAATTCAAGCGCCTAACCCAGACCTTCGGCCAAGACTGGAACGACGCGCTCTACGCGTTGGCCAAGATCGAAAGCCGCTTTCGCCCCGATTCCAAAATCGAACACGGCAACACGCTGGTGGATGATAAGTTCTACAACGAAGAATTCGATGTGGTGGTCGCCAATCCGCCTTACGGCGTGAGCTGGAAAGGTTACGAAAAAGACATCACCCACGACAAGACCGGGCGCTTCAAATTTGTGCCTTCGATCTCGGACGGGCAACTGCTGTTCATGCAGCACCTGATCTCCAAGCTCGACAGCGTCGGCATGGGCGTGGTGGTACACAACGGCTCGACGCTGTTCAGCGGCGATGCCGGTTCGGCGGAAAGCAATATCCGCAAGTGGATGCTGGACAGCGACGTGGTCGAAGCCGTGATCCAACTGCCGACCGATGAATTTTTCAACACCGGCATTTACACCTATCTGTGGGTGCTGAACAAAAACAAACAGCCGCATCACAAAGACCGGGTGATGCTGATCAACGCCAGCGAGAAATTCAAACCGCTGAAAAAGAGCAAAGGCTCCAAGCGCAAGGAGGTCGATGCCGCCAGCCGTCTCGACATTGTCGCCACGCTCACCGCTTACAAGGACAACGACTACGCTCGCGTATTCGACAAGGAATTTTTCTACTTCAACAAGCAGGCGATCATGCTCACCAACGTGGACGATCAGGGCAGCAGCTTTGTCGCGCAGTTGAAGGAAGGCAAGAGCAGCGAGAAGTTATCGCCAACTAGATTGAGCAACGGCGAACGTGAGCTTTCCGAATTTATGATAACTACCTTCGACAATGAAAAATTCGCATTGCTCGCCGAATATTTCGAGCAGGACATCAAGCCCTTCATCGCCAGCCTGGATTACAAGGAACAGCCGCTGGTCGTCACCACCAGCGAAGGAAAATTTTATTTCGACAACGAGCGGGAAACCCTAATCAAGGAAACCGCCGGAAAGAAAGAAGTGCTGGGCTGCGGCAAAATTGTCGTCAAAGCTGCGCTGAAAAACGCCAGCAAGACCCAGCCCGAGCGCATCGAAATCAGCGTGGAACTCACGCCCGATTTCCAGAAGGATTACGAGATCATTCCTTTTCACAAGGATGCCGCCGCCAACCAAGCTGCCATCGCGGCCTTCATGGCGAAGTACATCAGCAAGCCGTTCGAGTATCTGGAAAACGTGGTGGGCGTGGAAATCAACTTCAACAAGATTTTCTACCAACCGGAAAAGCTGCGAGAAGTGAGCGGTATTCTGGGCGAGATTGCCGCGCTGGATAAGGAGTTGCAGGCGCTGGAAGCGGGGTTGGCGCTGTGAGTCATGCGCGCTATGGCGCTTATAAAGAAAGCGGCGTGGAGTGGCTGGGTGAAGTTCCGGCTCACTGGGAAGTCACAAGGAATAAAGATATTTTTGAGGAGCGAGGTGACTTGAGTATTTCCGGTGATGAGACTTTACTCACCGTATCTCATATAACCGGAGTTACTCGCCGCACCGAAAAAAATGTAAACATGTTTATGGCCGAAACTATGGAAGGCTATAAACTTTGCCAAACAGGCGACCTGATTATCAACACTATGTGGGCCTGGATGGGTGCATTGGGGACAGCCAACGAAGCAGGAATTTGCAGTCCCGCTTATGGTGTTTATAGACCAAAAAAATATACGCATTACAACCATAAATATTTCGATTATCTATATCGAACGCCCCATGCAGTAACGGAAATGACAAAAAATTCCAAGGGGATTGTGTCTTCTCGGCTGAGACTTTATCCCAAGGATTTTTTTCAAATACAAACAGCGTTGCCGGATGAACAAGAACAAACCGCCATCGCCGCCTACCTCGACACCAAGACCGCGCAGCTTGATCGCCAAATAGAGCTGCTCAGCCAGAAGGCGACGCAGTACGACAAGCTCAAACATTCCCTCATCAACGAAACCGTCACCCGTGGGCTGGATAAAACCGTGGCGATGAAAGAAAGTGAGATTGAGTGGATTGGCGATGTGCCAGCGCATTGGGAAACAAAAAGAGTTAAAGAGCTTTTTGAAATTAGTCGTGGACGAGTAATTGCTCAAACAGAATTACTCGAAGATGGACAATTCCCAGTTTACTCATCGCAAACAAAAGATGATGGTTGTTTGGGGTATATCAATACGTTCGATTATGACGGCACGTACGTCACGTGGACAACAGATGGTGCAAATGCGGGAACAGTGTTTTTACGCAGAGGAAAATTCAACTGCACTAACATTTGTGGAACATTGAAGCTCAATAGGAAAAATTGCGATATTCCCTATTTGCATTATTCGCTTCAAGTAAGCACCAAGCATAATAAAAGGATTGATACAAACGGGGCAAAAATTATGAGCAATGAAATGATGTTCATAAAAATATGCGTGCCACCACTAGCTGAACAGCAAGCCATCGCCGCCTACCTCGACTCAAAAACCGCGCACATCGACCGCATCGTCGCCACCATCAACACCCAGATCGACAAGCTCAAGGAACTGCGCAAGACGCTGATTAACGATATAGTCACGGGCAAAATCAAGGTGGCGTGATGCACGAATCCAACCGTATCGAACTCAAGCGCGAACTGACCGACTCTCTGGAGAAGGAGGTCGTCGCCTTCCTCAATTACCGGGATGGCGGGGTGATTTATATTGGCATGGACGACAAGACTCAAGCGACCATCGGTGTCGCGGATGCCGATGCGCTGCAACTGAAAATCAAGGATCGCATCAAGAACAATATCAGCCCATCTACCATGGGGCTGTTCGACGTGATCGCGGAAACCCGCGATGGGAAGCAGATCATCAAGATCACGGTGGCCAGCGGTTCCGAAAAACCCTATTACTTGTCCAGGATGGGCATGTCCGCCAAGGGTTGCTACATCCGCATCGGCAGCGCCTCCGAGCCTATGCCGGTCAGGATGATCGAGGATTTGTTCGGGCGCAGAATCCGCAATTCCATCGGCACCATCAAGTCGCGCAAACAGACGCTGAGCTTCGAGCAGCTAAAAATCTACTACAACGAAACACCCTTAAAACTGAACGAGCAGTTTGCGCACAATCTGGAGTTGCTCACCGAGGATGGCGCATACAACTACGCCGCCTATTTGCTCTCGGACGTGAACGGGCTGTCGATCAAGGTTGCGAAGTATGCGGGCACCGACAGGGTGAATCTGATCGAAAACGAAGAGTACGGCTATTGCTCGCTGGTGAAGGCCACCAAAGCGGTGCTGGAAAAACTCAAGGTCGAGAACAGAACCTTTGCGCGCATTACGCCCGGCAGGCGTGAAGAACGCAAACTGTTGAACCCGGTTGCATTGCGCGAGGCTGTGATCAACGCCATCATCCACAATAATTTCAGCAATGAAGTGCCGCCAAAATTCGAGCTATTTTCTAACTGCCTCGAAATCACTTCAGCAGGTGGCCTGCCGACAGGGTTCGACGAAGAAGAATTTTTCATGGGCTATTCGGTTCCGCAAAACAAGGAGCTCATGCGCGTTTTTCGGGATCTGGACTTGGTGGAGCAACTCGGTTCTGGCGTGCCGCGTATTCTCGAACATTACCCGCGCAGCATTTACCGTTTCACCCCCAACTTTATTCGGCTGGTTTTGCCTTATACCGAGGGATTCGATCAGGCCAGTGACCAAGCTACCGGACAAGCTACCGGACAAGCTACCGGACAAGCTACCGGACAAGCTGAAGCACTGTTGAAGTATTGCGAAACTCCCCGCTCAACCAAGGAAATGATGCAACACCTCGGTTTGAGTCATCGTGAGAATTTTCGTGATGCGCTATTGCTACCTCTTATGGCATCGGGAAAACTAGCATCAACTATTCCCGATAAGCCTTCCAGCCCTAATCAACGATATGTTACCGTCAAATCAGAGGTTAATTAGTCGCATGACCCCAGATAGCCCATTAGCCCGTCATTCCAGCGCAGGCCGGAATCCAGCAAAGACAAATATTCCGCGCAGCGGACAAACCCAAGATGTTGTTCCGCTACGCGGGAGATTGTTTAATCATCTGGATTCCGGCCTGCACCCGCAAGGGGTACGCCGTGGTTGTAAGGGGCTAAAGCCCCAACAACACACGCAGCGCCGAAATGACGGCGTTTTGTGTTAATGGACTATTCGAGATGAACGAACTGCACCTGCAAGATAAATTCCTCATTCCGTTTTTTCGGGATGGATTGGGCTATAAGGAAGTCAAAGCCAACACCATCACGCAAGCGCTGATTATCGAAGAAGACTTGCAGGCTTTTATCTCGGACACCGAGCTGAACAAAAAACCCTACGAAATTCTGCTAAAGAAATACCACGGCGACAAAACTCTTTTGCTGCAAGAGTTGATTGCGCTGATTCAGGAGCGAATCGCCAGCAGCCGCAACATGGCGCTGTTCATCAACGCCAACAAGTCCATCAGCTTGCAGGGAATCAAGCTACACCTGTTCTATACCAGCGACAGCGTGATTCACGACAATGCGCTGTTTGATGAAAACATTTTTTCCGTGGTGCAGGAGCTGCCCTATAAATACAGCTTTCAGGGCAAGCAGGTGTTTTCTTTTCGCTCGGATATTGCGCTGTTTGTGAATGGCATTTATCTGGGCTACAGCGAATTGAAGTCCAACTACACCAGCCAGAGCGCCAGCAAGAATGGCCGTGGCAAGGTGATCAAGGATTACTTCGAGGCGGTGAAGGTCTATCACCTGCATATTGATAGCAACGCCATGCTGGGTGATAGCGAGAAACTGCTTTTCCGCAAAGACTTCCTCAAGATTTTCGAGAAGGCGATTCATATCACCACCACCGACATCGGCGAGACTTTTGTGATCCGCACCATCGCGGATTATTTCGACGAGATTCTGGCCACTTGCCGCGAAGGAAAATTTGACCGCGAAGAGGTGGAGAAAAAGGCTTGCGGCGTGTTCAAGCCGTACCCTTTATTGCAGCCGGATGCCGACAAAAAAGACAAGCTGAAAGAGTTGTTCGCCGCGCTGTATGGCAAGTTTTATATCGAGAAAGAGATTCTGTATTACAACTTCATCGAGCGCGATGTGGTTGTTAACAAGGGCGTGAAAGAAGTCAAGAATGAAACCGGCCATTTGATTTCGCCGCGCCCAAAGCAGAAATTCGGCACCGATAAGATCATGGCCAAGATTGATGAATTTCTGGCGCATGAGCGGGAACCCGATTACTTCGAAAAGCTGCTGGAGAAACAGCTGGCGGGTGTGGGCGAGGCCAAGAAAAAAGAACTGCTGGAAAAGCGCAAGGCTTATTCCAATAACAAAAACGTGTATTCACTGCTGATGCAGTACGCGGCAGGGTTCGGCAAATCCAATATCATCGGCTGGTCAGCATTGCAGCTGAAAGACCTGCGGCGCGACGGTGAGTACGTTTACGACAAGATCATGATCGTAGTGGACAGGTTGCAACTGCGCGGCCAGATTGATTCGTTGATGCTGAACATGAATATCGACAATCGTATGGTCATGGAAGCGAAGGACAAAAAAACCTTTCAAGAGGCGCTGGCATCCGATACCCGTTTGGTGATTGTGAATTTGCAGAAATTTGGTGCGGTGCGCGAGATGCTGGATGCGGACGTACTAAAGAAGCTTGCCAATATGCGCATCGCTTTTCTGATCGACGAGATACACCGTTCCAATAGCGGCGACCAGCATGAGGATATGGTGAGCATTTTCGACGAGCTGCAAACCCCGTTTGATAATGCCGCGTATGCCGCAGGCCACACCAAGAAAAACCTGATTATCGGCTTTACCGCCACCCCGGATGACCACACGCTGGCACGTTTTGGCGAATTCAGCGGCTATGCCGAAAGCGAAAAGTTGTGGCGGCCTTTTGACAACTACACGATGAAGGAGGCGATTGAGGATGGCTTTATCCTGAACCCGCTAAAAAACATTGTGCCGGTGGCTTCCCGTATGTTGTTTGAATTGCCCGGCAACCCACTGGAGGGCTTCACCGAAAAAGATTACAAGGATGCGCAGAAGAAGCAGGTCTATGAAAACCGTGAGCGCATTGATGCCATCGCAAAATATGTGGCGGACTTGTTGGTGAAGGACGTGTACCGCCAGATTCGCGGCACGGGCAAGGCGATGCTGGCGGTGCATTCGATCAAAGCGGCGATTGCCTACCATGATGCTGTGACCCTACACTTCAATGCTCTGGTGCAGCAGCCCAAATATGCCAAATATGCCGATGCGCCGATTCATGTGGTGTATTCGAGCAATCAGGACGAGCAGAGTGCTTCGGGGATGAATGGCAACCTATCGGAAGAAAAGGTCTTGGAAAGTTTTGCGCGGCCCAACAATAACGGCCTGATGATTGTGGTGGCGAAGCTGCAAACCGGCTTCGACGAGAAAAAACTGCACACCTTGTTTCTGGATAAGGAGATCAAGGGTATCAGTGCTATTCAAACCATTTCCAGAGTCAACCGCACGGCCAAGTACAAGAACGACTGCAAGATTGTGGATTTCTCCTACAACAATGTGAATGTGCAAAACATCAAGGAAGCGTTCGAGCACTACTCCGATGTGGTGGTGAGCGATTTTGATCCGTTCGGCGACAAGAAGGTGCTGGATGTCCTTCTCGTAGAGCTGAAAAAATCGGATGTCCTCGATAAGTTTTTTGACGTATTCATGGCGATTTATAAAGATCGCGCCAAACGAGATGAACCTGAAAGTTTTCTGGACTTTGAAAGCAGTTTAAAAAAATACATTGATGCCCACCCCCAGCGCACCGCCGACACCAAAGCCAAGGTCGCACAATATTTCACCATTCTCAACCGTATCGAATATGTGATTGAGTTGGATGCCAAGTATAGTGAGCCGAGCTTTTTATTCTTCTGGCGCAAGTTCAACACGCTCTACAACATGATGCACCGTAGTGAGGACGTGAAAGACCCGATTGAGGTGTATTTCGATAACCAGATTGGGATTATTGAAGTCACGACTTATGACACAAAATTCAAACCGAAAAAACCGCTCAAAGTGGCTGAAGCACCACCGCCTGGCGGTGGCTATCAATTTGATATTCTCGCAATCATTGCTGCACGTAATGAGCAGGAAGCAAAAACGGGGACGTTGATTCAGGAATTTGAAGCCAAGATTTCGGACTTCTTCAGCTATGTGCGTAACACCAATGAGGGTGAGCGGCTGATCGTAAAGATCAAGTCGCATGTATCCGAAGCCGAGATTTACGATGACTTTGCGAAAATCTTCCGCCGCTATAAGGCGCTCAATCGTCAGGCCGTTGGAGATTACTTCTTCAAGGAAACTGAAGACCTGGTTGATAAGCTATGTGATGATTTTGAAGTGACGGTGCGGAGCGCCTATGAATGAAGGGGCCGTCAATTTTGCTGTAATACATCCGTTAACTTTGAAGACTTGTCAGGGTCAGCCTAGCATGATTGTCGCTTGGTCTGGTAAGCGTTAGTTCCGCTCCTGATGGAGGGTACAGCAAGGCAGGTAGCCTGCACAATAAAGTGGCAACTGGCTTATGACCGCTTCAGTTTACTTCACACTGTCACACCTCTCAGCGCAGTTCACTCCAAAACTTTACATAATCGAGAACTGTGCATAATCGGCCATTGCGGACTGTGGCGATTTTGCTACAGGGCTTTGAGCCTGGCCTAGAGGAATGTCTGCTTCCAAGTTTGCGAACCATAATGGAAGGTTGAGATTTGCCAAAGTGGATATCAGTTATTGCGCGTTGAAAATCCAAGTGCGCCGTAATTTAGATTCACAGGCTGGATCTTCGAAAAAGAGTAAATAGGGCTAGGTGGTTAAACGTCAGGCCCCACATACCGCCAAGCTATTGTGTTCCGCTCCTCTGAGACGGTTGCCGTTAATATCCCCTTTCGATGCGGATTTGCTGGAGTTTGCAGTTTCCCCAGCAGTTCATAGTCGGCACTGAACACTAGATTCTCAGACCCAACCGTGGATCCAATACGAAGCGGAAGCCCTGGCGGCGGTAACTTACCTTTCATCCAAGATATTTGAACTGAGCCCTCTGTACGTTTCCATGTACGTTCGAGTGGAGCATCAAACGCGCGAACAAATTCCACCCACAGCGAATGCGTTTCATTGCTTGGCCAAGTAGCTTCAGCAGTGAGGGCTACGACAGGAGCGCTCCGCAACCACCGAGCTAACTCCGATGCCGTCGTAAATGTTCCTACGCCATCGTACACGGCCTTTATTGCTGCTAGCCTAGATCCGAATCCTGCTTGCATCAGATAAGCTGCCGAATGATTCCTGGTACCAGTTTCGACGGCTGCAACCGCCAAACCAAGTTCATAAGCATCCAAAGTAGTGCCGTCTGCAAACGGATTAACATGAGCCAACCCACGTACACGCACGGCTTCCATTCCCCACGAGAGCTTGTAGATCAGACCGTCCTCAACAAACTGAAGCACTTCTTTGACCGCCCCTGATGGCAATGATGCCATTGGATTGCCGCTAAGCCAAACAGAAAGAACTTCCCGCCAATTATCTGGCAGTACTTTTGGCACGAAGGGAGGGATTGAGAAAATTATTTCGGCGAAAGCCGTGACAGCTTGGTTAGCAACGGCATCTTGTTTCAATAAGAGAGCGGCATTTGCACTAACTAGCAACGCCTCAAGTTGAGTCGCCAGTTCATCGAGGACGCGACCAGTTTCTAGCCCAACACCCGCCAAGAAGTAGCCACGACGTTGAGTTGGTGTCGAGTTAGCCCACATGAACTTTGCTCGATCCGACATCGTTGTACTGAGAAGCGTCTTTGTGGGTTCGTCTAGATACTTCAATCGACGTTGAAACAACGATGATTCCAAGGCGGTTTCCAAACACTTCTCTATGTCATCATCTGCTATGGTTTGGTCTCCCAGCAAACTCAAGATCGCAGTATCCAGACTCGTAATGTAGTTTTGCCATTTAGATCGTTCTTCGGCGGCATTTTTTGCGGATTCGCCATTTACAATTGGAAAATCCCAAGCGCCTGTACCAGCGACATACTCGCAGAGCGAGCCTACATCTTTGGTGCCGAGCTTTTGAGACATTCTTATCAAAAGAGTAACTATCAGACGTACGAGGCCACTCTCCATCTGTCGGCCACTCTGGTCATCTATCAATGCCTTCCACTTGTTCCTGTTCTTAGCAACATCCTCAAAAATTGGTAATAGCACTAATCCTTCAACATCGATGTACGCCCGACCAGCACGACCGACCACATTGCGAAACTCTGAGATTTCAATGGCCTGTCCATTGCGAGTAAGCCCGTGAAAAATGAGGCTGGTAGCGGATAGATTTAGTCCTTGTGCTAACGTAGGTGATGAGACAGTGATCTTCAGAACACCAGATTGCAGTAACCGTTCAATCTCTTTGCGATATGGGGACGGCAGGGCGCCGTGATGTATAGCAACGCCAAGTCTCAAGCACTTCAGCAATACATGCTCTGCACCGAACCACTCGGCACCGATTGAAAGTGCTGGTGCAAGCAGCTTCTCGTCTGCTTCAAGGACAGAATTGAGGGCTCCGCGATTATTAAGATCAATGATTGCTGATGCAAATGGCTCTACGGACTTTCTAATTGGGCAAAAAATGAGAACCGATTGACCGTCCTCAACCAATCGCCAAGCTGTCGCCAAACAAAGTTCACGTTGGTCCGCAGGAAACTTTTTCGTGCGCTGACCATTCGGAGGAATACGAGCGTTGAAAAAATTCGGTACGAACGGCTTCTCTTCGCCCACAGAAACGTTAAGACGCGCATGATCTCCTTGCCACTCAACTTCGCCAAAGCGCAGCCTTGTCGGTCGCCATTTCTGCTGAATTAAACCCTCTGGCTTATCCTGGGTCAACCAAGCCACGAAATCGTCTAGCTGTTCCCCTTCGGGAAGTATCGCGGACAGACAGATGATCCGCCTGTTCGTGGCATCGGGTCGCCGCAGCAACCGCTGAATCTGCGCTTCATACCGAACCTCACGTTCGTTGATTCCAATCATGTGCCCCTCGTCGAGCACAACAAGTCCAACGTCATCAAGAAGCGTGGGATCGTTCCTCAGCGCAAAGTCGAGTTTTTCAGGAGTAGCAACGATAATATCCCTAGTCTTTAATGCATCGACATCGGCACCACTCACACCCATGCTTCCGTATAGACTGGATACTGTTTTTCCCAACGGCAAAAAGGTTCGCTGCAGGCTAACCTCAGTTTGGGCGGATAGCGCCCGAAGAGGAGTTACAAAGACAACTCTTTTTCCAGTGGCAAGACACGCCAGAATACAAAGCTCCGCAATTCGGGTCTTGCCTGCACTGGTTGGCAGTGACAGAACAAGATTTGCGTCTAATTCAAGCACTCTGTTTGTCGCTTCGAGCTGCGATGGCCAGAGTTCGATTTCAGATTTTTTCCGGCGATACAGCGAGGAGATAAACAGGTTTCGGAGATCCAACCATGTAGACGAGCATCCGTCTGGTGCTCCGATCATTGGTAGCCTGTTATGAAAGCTCATGTCCCAAAGACCTTGCAACAGGTGGATTGCTAGCTTATGACTCCACCACAGCGTGACTAAATTAAACTCCGCAGCGCCTTCCATTCCAACACGGAGCTTTTCAACAGCACCTTCAAGTAACACTGACTCCCCTCGCTCAAACGCAAGCATTGCCGTCGCCACTGCGCCAAGAAAATTGTCAGTCAGCGTCCGATCCAGCACTTCCATTAGACCTGAGTTCGGTGCCTCGTCAGCATCTTCATCGCCCGGATTTACCATAGAGATCAGTACATCTTCAGATGCTGATCCGCCTAAGCGCCAGCGTGCGACATCAGAGTCGAGTCTGTCTAGGTCTCTCAACATCAGGCGAGCAATGCAGAGTTCGCACTCGGTCAGATTTGATTCCCCGATACTCACGTGAAGCAGCGAGTAGGCCCTAGCTGAAAATCGTCCCAAGTGGTAAGCAGTTGCGGCGACAAGGCGGTGAAAATCGCGCTCGGGTGTATCGCCACCTTTTGAGACAACTGCTTCCAGTGCCTCGCCCGCATGCTCAAACGCACTCCGTGCAAGCTCAGCGTTTCCTTCTCCCTCTAAGACGTGCAGCCCGTGTGACAACAAAGAGTATCCATACGACATAAGGTCGTAGCTTAGCAAATGAGAAAATGGAGGCGCATCTGGAGGAAGAACGCCATCGCGCCAAATCATCGACCTCGACTGTCCCCTTGCCAAGAGCTTCAATCTGAAGCCTGGTGAGATGGCGTCTCTAATGCTTGCTTCTAATTCAGGGATGCTAGAGGCCATCGATATTTACCTGTTCAAACACCAGCTTGATAAATTCCTGATGCTTCTGAACGCGAATACCAACGGAGATTTGTTCGATACTACCTTTATAATTATTGAGGTCGTTTCGCAAAATCGCCGTCGGATCATTACCCGAAAAAGTAAACATCATGTGCGTGACCTGAGATGACGCTACTTGATCATCCAGCTGAGCTCTGTCGAGTATGTCCGTCATCTTTTTATCACCTTGCTCAAAATATCTTGTCGCAATGAACGCCATTGCGTGAGCAGATGGTCTGCCATTATTGGCGGCAAGCGCTATACGAGCAGCAGAAACAGTGACGGTATTCAGCGACAGTCGACTTTTGGCTTCACCCTTCAAGATGGATAGCTTCTTGGTTTTGGCATCTATGGCAAATGAGAGGACATCCTCTCCTCGCATCGCCATATTGCGGTGATCTTTCCAACGCAATCGCATTACACCCAGCTTGAATTGGGTGAACTCTGTAAGGTATGTGACCCCTAGTATCTCCCCGAGGTCTCCTGATCGGACAGCCTTCGTCGTAGGGAGTTGAGCTTCTATAAACGTAGCAGTCTTGGTCTTTCCCAACCGTTTTAAGAGGTCTGCAACTCGGTCTGCCGACACGTAATGTAGCGGAACAGCTTTCGCAACAAGGCTGACTGCGTCATTGATTTTCGCTGGCTCAGCATTTAAGATAGTAAGCTCCCTGCTTCCAACCATCTCCTTCGTGGCAGTGCACCACTTGGCAAATTTTGTCACTGTTGCTTCCCCTGGAAGTTATGTTCGCTATGCATGCCAAGTGTAAGATTCGCTGTGCTGCTCATTCGAGGCGAACGATGTCTGCATCGTTTTCTCGAATCACTGATACATGAAGAACTAAAAAATCAGTCGGTACGCCGACACCTCCCTCAAGTCGCTGCTTCTCTCGCGCAGCAAAGACAAGAAATCCGCAGCGTTTCAACTCATTTAGTTCATCAGAAAGGGACTTTGAGGCTCGCACCTTCTCGATGGGTTCAAGGTCACTCGCGCAGTCTACCCAATCCTTCAAATTCTGCAGGAAGCCACCAACAATTTCGACCTCATCGGTAGAGAGGTCGTCGCTGTGATTCTGGTAAGAGCCGTGACATCCGGACGCAAGATTAAAGAGTTCTTGCCCAGATTCGACGGTTTTGAGTTTAGCCGGAATCTCACTCTTGAAGCGCCTTACCTTGACTGGCGGAAGACCTTCTGCTTCCTTGAATTTGGAATCGACCCATCGTTCGTGATTATCTTTGATGGATCGTAGTAACTTGGCGGTGTAGGTGTCGAACTGATCATCCACCATCTTGTGATGCACGCGACACAGTAGCAAGAGGTTGGCGATGTCATCTATGCTCTGTGGCTCAATAGCGGCGTCGTACCTTGGCCCACTAAGTGCGCCGGAATTGATGTGGCATTCGTCACCAACGACGGACTCAGAATCTACGCTGGTTTCATCGACAACCAACCGTTGACGGCAAATCGCGCAACGATTGCCTGAGCGCCCCCAAAGAATTTTTCGTGACTTGTCAGTGATTGCCATGGTCGTGAGCGAGATGTTCACTCATCGTCGTCTGGAGTGCGAGATTCCGTGAGTATGGTCAGATACCTAACAGCATGGTTTCCTGTTAATCCATGGCGCACATTAAGATCGAAATATAGTGCTCGAAGTGCGGGGTAATCGCTGGCCCGTAAAGTGAAGGATTCTCCATCAATATTGTTCTCTATGAAACCATCCCAACATAAATCTTGCAGTGCGGCATCTGTCCTTTGCGCAACTTGATGGTCAGACTCGGGTGAGGCGGCCTCGGTAAAACTGCATAGATCATCTAGGCTAAATGTGAGCTTGCCTTCTAGGTGATCAACCATTGAGCCAATCACAATCTGCCGGTGTTCTTGTGTAGTGTCTGCAAGTTCATCTACTGCCTTCGTAACGACATAGTCACTGCGGCATAGAATACGACTGCAATACGCGGCAATGTCAGTCCCATCAAGGCTGTAAAAATGCATCGCATGCTCGGGGGAGACAATTTTTACATCATCCAGAGAAGTGAATTCCGCTGCGACCTTCCTGACGTAATCACGATATGCCGAAATATCACAGCAGAGCAAAATGTAAAACATGCTTACGTGGTGTTTGGATTGTGCATCAGTGCGCTGCGCTTTCAAATCTTTAACTAAAGATGATTTTCCGTCGCCACGTTTTATATCGTCTTCGATCTCTTTTTGGCTTTTTACTTGTAGCGCAACCGCATCTTTATTGCCTTCTTCATCCTCAAATCTAAAGAGAATGTCTGCACCATTGTCGCGAAATCCTTGAATATCTAGAGCGGATGTTTTATGCCTGTTAAACAGTTGAAGAATTGACTCTACTTTGTCGTGAAAGGCTGGACATAGATCCTTATTATGAGCAAGATGTTTGAATGCCTTAGTGTCTTCTGGGGTCGAGCTGCTAAGAAATAGTAGTTGTGACAATAGCTCCCCGGGAGTGGCTCGGTGCGTGATGAACATTATTGAATTCGCTTTCTAAATGACTAGATCCAGTTTAGTGCAGATTGAAGTTCTGTAGCATCTGTCGCGTGATGTATGCTACCAGTTGTAATCAACGCGTTTAAGAATTAGATTCGAGCAGGGTCATTCTTTTGTATTCCAAGATGTGCCTCAATAGCACCTTTCTCCCAAACCCAAACATCATGGGGGAGCATTTTTGTTCGTAAGTTTTGAATTGCGTGCGTCATGTTCGCCGCCATAACTTCAAAAGCCTCCTCGGCACTCAATGCGCCTCCCCGTTGAGGCAAGCCTGACGCATCAAGCGCAAAATCTTCAGCAGTTGCATTCGCTGTAAACCACGCCTTGCAAGCTCCAATGTCGGGGTCGTTTTGAACTATCAAACCATCTGCGATGGCTTGCCTGAAAACAAAATCAACATCGACTATTGCCTTTGGTGTAAACCCTACCGCCCGGAGTATTCTTAGCAAAGGAGGGATCGAGGAACTGCCTGTTGCAGACACCATACATACTTTGTTTCTGCCTAAGCTGGTGCCACGCACTACTCTATACATATCTGGCAAAAGCATAGCTTCGGTTTTACCCTCAACAAGGACAACCTTTTCTGAAAAAAGAAGGAAGGTTGAATTCTGGAGAGAAAAAATCATACCAGCCTGATGTGGATGAGCAGAAAAAGACGTGGCTGCGGATGCGAGTTTTTGCCTAACGGCAGTTTCACCACTTGCGGTTTTATATACGACTGATGTATTCAGTGCCTCTTCTTTGCCTGCAAATAATGGCGAATGCGTCGAGAATATTACTTGGAAATTCGCTCTCGATAACATCTGAAGGGATTCTTTTAGAATTTCTACCGCTTGTGGATGGAGATACAACTCAGGTTCATCAATTAACAGTATCACTGTGCCTGGGGCAGGTTGACCTTGCACCGCTTGCTGTGCAAGAAGTTGGATCATCGCCATTTGAACCGTACGTTGTGCACCATGTCCATATGATGTAAATGGTCGCTGCGTGCCAGCAGCGTCAGATAAATCTAGTGTAGCGCCCTTAATCAATTCATCTAGCTCAGGAGTCTCAATTGTTAGATGGACAGCAAGCCCTGGGAAAAATGCGCCAAGTGCTGTTGTTGCCTGCGTTTCGAGGGACGCTAGCTGGTTGATCCGATTGGGGCCGTTTAAGAGATTGCCAACTGTTTGGATTGCCTGTTGCACCGTGTTGACCGCAGTTGCGTTATGCGTTTTAATCTGCTCAAGTGTGTATTTTAGGAGCAGACCAATTGTATTTCTTGTACCAAACTTACCAACGTCGTCGGCGGCATCATCCATTGCCTCAATATATATTGGCTCTGGAAATAACACACCAATTGCATTATCCAAACCGGTAGGGTTGGGTTTCCACGTGTTCGTGGCAGGATCAAATACGTCTAGCTTGATGTCTTTTGCTGAGCAATTCGGTTGATCTTGCCTTCTGCGAATTATGAGTCTGTCGTTATTAATGTACGGTAAAACTTGCGCTTGCTGGTTTGCGGGGAGCAATGGCAGTGAAGCGGTTATTCCAGAAATCACTCCCTCTACAGTTACAGGATCATTAGTGATGTAAAAATGATGCTTCGTCAGTACTGATTTCTTTAAGAGCCAATTTATTGCTCGGAGGATATTTGATTTCCCAGAGTTGTTATATCCAACTATTGGATTAAAGTCTGATAGGTCTACAGGAACGGATAGGCACGAGCAAAAATTATTTATGTTGACGCTATCAAGTTTCATAACAGTTCCTGTGAAATAATTATCGTTTACGGTTCTTTGTGAAGAGTCCCATCACTTAATACCCACTCCCAACCACGCATCCGAAGTCAGCGGCCTCTTCAGCGTAGGCAGTGTCTCTTCCAGCCAAGCCAGCGCAAGCTTTTCCTTCTCTCGCCACAACGCTTCGCCCAATCTCTTCTTCATCATCTGTATCGGGGCGCTGCCTTTGACCATGTTGTCCCAGAATTCGGTGGTGCTGCCGACGGGGAAGGGTTTGGTGATGCTGCGTATCTCGATGTTGCGGAACCCGGCTTCCCGCATTTCTTGCTTGAAGCGCTCTGGGTTTTCCAGTGTGGTGACGGAGCGTTGCGGTTGCGGCAGGTCGGGCTTGATGGCGCGCAGTGCGCCGAACATGGTCTGCATCGCGGGCGATTGGTCTACGGGTGTCCAACTGGTGATGGCGATGCTGCCGCCCGGTTTGAGGGTGCGGTAGATTTCGGCGAAGCCGCGTTGGCGGTCGGGGAAGAACATGAGGCCGAACAGCGAGAAGGCGGCATCGAAGGTTGCGTCGGTATAGGGTAGGGTTTGCGCATCGCCGCAGTGCAGGGCGATGTGCGGTGTCCGGCTTGTTCGATCTTGTTGCGGAACACGGCGAGCATGGCTTCGGAGAAGTCGATACCGTGTACTTTCTCGGCATAGTGCACGAGTCGGAGCGCCAATGTGCCGGGGCCGCAGATGACATCGAGCACGGTTGAAATCGGTTTGAGTTGGCTGGCCGCGATGGCTTCGTCGGCGAATTGCTCGAACACGAGCATGGTGGTTTCGGCGTAGCCGTCGGCGACGAGGTTCCATGGTTCGCTGGTGGCGAACGGGTTCTGGTTGTTGGCTTGCGGTTGAGACAAGTGCTTCCCCCTTCAGTCGTGAACTGGCTATGCTCCCGTCTGTGCGGGAACCCGTTTGCGCCAGCTCCTATTCTGGGGATTATGCCTTTAGCCTCGCGCCGTACGTGCGGTGCGATGTGCTGTGGCAGTTCTGCAAGTGCGTGAACTGTAATCGGCGCAGTGATGTGTGTCAACACGCACGCCGCTCACACATGAAGGGGGTGATTATGTGTGTTTTATGAATTGCCGGTCGAATGTGTGAGTTCAGAAAACTTGAAACCGGACGTTCCCGAAAGCTGCGCCAGAATCACTTTTAGAAAATCGCGACGGTCAGCTTAGGCCGATTTCGCGACCTAGCTGATTCTCGGTCATAGCACTTTTGCCGGACCTAACAATGCGGCATGTATAAGCAACGGCGGTTACTGTCCAGTCGGGGCAGCAAACGGCGTTGGCAATGCGGCAAGGTTTTACGGCGTCTATGCCATCACGACCGATGGTGTCAGTTTGTTTAGTACTGATAATACCGGCAACACCATACGTCAGACCGTGATTGCGACCGGGCAGGTCACTACATCAGGCGCATTCAACGAACGCGTACAAAACCCAGTCGGCAGCAGTAAAGCTATGACCAAGCGCGAACTGGTCGTCTTGATCGCCGGGGCGGCAGCAGTTAACTACAAACCCATAACAGACCCCATCGTCGGGGTCGAATTCAGCCGGGTGGAAGTCCTCAACGAAAAAAACAAGGCTGGGGTCAACGCTGGAAACGTAGGTCTTTCCGATTTCGGGAAGGGCGTATTGCATGGCGAAGTTATCCACAAAGTAGGGGTGTGAATAGAAATTCTATTCTTTATTACTCTAGCTGGGCGCTCGCCCTACCCGTCATGTGTATCGCCATTAGACGAAGGTTCCCCTCCTGTCCACACAGTCCAAGTTATAAGGTCAGGCTCTGCTGCCACGCGTCTCATAATGCCTTCAACAATGGGGCGTCGGTGTTCAGCGCCGACAAGGAGAATCCCATTCCTGTTTGGGACGCTTCGGAAAATGGAAAAGATTGTGGACAACATGCACTCTTCCCTTCTTCGTAATAAATCATTCCACGTCCAAAAAATTCTCTTAAGCTGATCGCTGTTGGATTCTGCGACGGATTTCTCAAGTTCTTCTTGTGCTCTCACACTCAAGGCATCGAAATCTGCGCTTACCAGGTAGCCAAAGCCGAATTGTTCCGTCTTCAATCTGGTCTCGTTAATTAAGGGGAGATACGCAATGCTGTCGTTTTCAACATAATCTAGCAGCAGGTCCATTTCTTCCTTGAAGTTCTGCGGGGGCAATATATCGTCTACAGGAATGTGCGGTACGGCCTTTTCCCTAAGGTATCTACGGAGTGCCCTTACTTCCAAGGTGTGCATGGACATGTTGTGATAGCAAAGATCGTAACTAGACTCGCTTAACTCCTCAAAGATGATGTCCGGATCGAGTGCCCGGATGATCTTTAGTAGCTCGTCTTCGTCGCACTTGCCTGAATCATTGTGAATCGTGAAAACGATGGTTAAACATCCCATGTTTGTTTTACCTGAAATTGGTTGGCATCAATTTTACGCGGACGTAATGATTACGTACGCAATCTGATCCGCCCTGTTCAAGGAAGCTGACTAGCCTAGCGATAACAGAACAAGTCAGCTATGGGCGAGAATCAGCCAAGTCACGAAATCGGCCTGACCGGACTCCGGCGAAATTCTGAAAAGATTATCTGCCCATCCTGCCGCAATGTCCGCTTTCAACTTTTTAGAAGAATCATATATAGGCAGGGTATAGAGACTCCGGTATATTGACCACGCCGTAATGACGGGATATCTATAGGGGCAAAGAAATGCCAGAAGTAAGCTTGGTGCATTTTTCGCGTGCTGCTGCTGATATCAGCGCACATGGTGACAACGACACACTTCCGTTTGATATTGATACGCAGTTTATTTCGCATAAACAGCTTGAACTTGCTCGCTTGGCGTTCGCGTTCTTCGAGCAGCTACAAAGCGATAGTGAACAAAATAGCACACGAAAGATATCCGAACTCAGTGTTTTCAGCGAACGACTTTTAGCGCCAACTGGGCCGACAGGCTTTCGCGTTGTAACTAAAATACATCCATTTTGGAACATCTACTTCAACGGTCTCGGCGTAGCAATTGGTGAAGCATTGGAAAATAGTCGTGACGGACGGGTCTTTTCTTACCGCTTCCTGCTCAACGGTGGTAATGAGTTGTTTGATAGAGCGTCCTCGTGGAAAGCGTTTCGTGAAAAAACTGTTGCCGATGCCAAGGCCGCAGGTGATGAAACAATCATTGTACAAACCGACATTTCTAGTTTCTACGAGCACATCTCACATCACCATATTGAGAACTTTATAGACGACCTGTTTCCAGCCAATGGACGTATTGGCAATCAAGTGAATGCCCTCCTCAGCAAGTTCTCATCTGGAAGATCTTTTGGTCTTCCAGTCGGAGGGCAGTGCTCCCGAATTCTTGCAGAACTATTCCTCAATTCAGTTGATCATCGAATGACGGGAGCCAAAATCAGGTGGCACAGGTATGTCGATGACTATGTTTTGGTTGCTAGTTCTCATGCTGATGCCTACAAGGCACTTGCCTTTCTTTCGCACACGCTCGCCGATTACGGACTTACGCTGAATAAGACAAAGACTGTAATGCTTACATCGAAACATTACTCGGACTATGTAACGGCCCAGCTAGGCGGCAATGACGACGAGGCAGGAAAACTTAGAGAGATTGATTTGCGCTTTGATCCTTACTCAGATACATCAGTCGAAGATTATGAGTCGTTGAAACAAACCGTCGAGGGCCTTCAAGTCCATAAACTTCTAAACCGTGAGTTAGAAAAAGCCATCCCAGATACTTTTTTAGTGACGCAGATCGGGAGGACACTTAGGTTGCAGGAGCCGAATGTAGCCATTCAACTAGCTTCCACACTCCTCAGCCAAGACAACCTTCACGCGTTTCGTGCATCGTGGCCAACCATTATGCGTGGTGTCACAAATCTTCGCGCGTCTGAAGAATTTAACAGCATCTTTTCCGAACTCGATCGGCTTCTGGATATTATCCCTGAGCATTCTGCACATCTGCTACAGACAGAGGCAGGTCTTCTCCATTATCTTCGGACGCTGAGGTTCGTGCGGACAACGCAAAGATCAGCCTTCGTCCAAAATATCTACAATACAACTCGTTCCGATACCGTCAGGAGGTCTTGCATTGATTGCTGGCGGCAGTGGAAAGACAGGGATGCTTTCACCTTCCTCCGAAATAGATGGAATGAGCTTAGCCCCGAGTGCCAGCGCATTGTGTGGCTATCGGCATCGTCTTTTGGTGATCAAGGTGAAGGATTCAAACGACAAATTAGGCCAAGCTTAAATCAATCATGGAGACTTGGGATTGAGCGCCAAGGCATCACGAGTTATGCTTCAATTTATCAGGAGTGGTGCGATGACGCACAACACTGCGAGTGACCCCAGAACAGTTGCACGCAACATCCCTGGTGCTTTTGACTCATTATTTCCTCAATTAACACCCAGTGTCGTCGCACATTTCAACCGAACAGCACAGCTGTCACCTTGCACACCAATTCCTATTGAGATGGTGCAGGCGAGTATGCTTAATAAAGCTATGCTGTTTGAACTCGGTTTCACCGTTGGTGAAAAGCTGCTAGAAGGAAATACTATTGACTGGGGTGATTGCTTGCGGGTTGCTATCGCTCGGCAGAAACGTTACTTCGACGCACAAGTACCGAGTGAGCTTTCTGAGCTTGACAAAGTGGTTGCCGAAATGACCGGCAGAAACATCTCAACAATGATTAAGCAGTTGGCCGCAGAACGTAACCATCCTATAAGGGCAACTCCTGCCGTACCTGGTTTTCAGTGGATTTCGTCAGGGCACGGTGATTTTGAAATCGGCCCGACCCTAATTGAGGTAAAGTGTAGTAGTGGCAATTTTTCAGCTCCGGACTATCGGCAGGTTGTTATGTATTGGTTGCTCAGCTTTGCTGCATCAGTAGAAGATAATCGCGCGGAGTGGTCAGAAGGGATTCTATTAAACCCACGTTCAGCGAAGTATGTGGTGTTCAAGCTTGACGACTTTTTGCGTGTGATAAGTGGTGGGCGAACAAAAGTGGAGATTCTTCAGCTTTTCTCTTCAATGGTCGGTACCCGCGGTGTTAAATAGGTGTCATTGGAGGATACTTGGACATTAGCCTAATCGCGACCATTGTAACTTCGCTAGTTGGCGTCGCTACTGCGTACCATATTGCAGTTCGTACGGGAGCCTACCTGCAACCATCGTTAAAGCTTCGTTTCGGCTATCCTGTTAGCAACAAAATTTATCGTACCCCGATCGCTTTTCTGATCGGTGTCCCGCGTACTGTTACTCGTGACTATTGCGTCATACCTTTTCCAGTGGAGCTCGACAGCGGAAGCGCCCCAGTCAAGAACGTACACGTACAATTCTCATATCCACCTGGACGCGACTTGTCTCGTCTAAACGCATTGAAGTCTGTTTATAAGGATTGTGCTTACGATGGGTGTAATCGCCGCACCATTCCTTTTGGCAAGCACACTATGGTTTACTATGAGCTACCAGATGTCCGGCGAAACCAACCCAACACCATTTTAGAAATGCTGGTCTTCCATCGCGATGAGATCCAAGCAAGTACAACTGATCCTAGCGTAGTTAACTTCGATGAAATATCAATTTTGGTTAGGGCAGAGAATCACAAGGGGATAGATCAGTTTATTCTCGTCTGTGCAGTCTGGTCAGATACGCTGGAAGACCTGCAAAATGCTGCTCAAGCGGTTGCGATAGCAGCAAGAAAAAAACGGGGGTTGTTCGTCATTCATGCCAAGTCTCCAGGTTTCTTCTTTCTTCCCCAGCCACATCGTATCTGGCTTAAGAGCCTTCTTCTTTGTCAGGTCAATATCACGCATGCGGATAAAAACGTCGCTATCAGCTCTGGTCTAGACGGGAGCGCCACATTCCAGACCATGGATTTCCTTCCTGTACACATCACTCGTGCAGCGACAAGATGACATCTAACACTATCAAATCGCGTTGTCCGGTGAATTCGGCTGTTGGTAGTCTGCCGATCGATCTATTTGATCGGTAACTTACAAAAGTTTAAAGCGCTATGTTTGCCGCAATTCAAAAGGGGCATCAAGGACATGAAAAAATCGTCAAGCTTGGATCACTTTATCGAGCCATCGTTAGTTAGATGCACTATGTACTGAACCCGTCGCCATGGACATGAAGGACTACTTAGAGAGCACTGGTGATGCACTTTCGCCAATGTTCAACTCAATCCGAGACTCGTCATCTAGATTGATCGTCATGTACTTACTCTAGCACAGCTATGACAGGGATTATCTAGCGGTGCTCGGCGAGAGGAAGGCTTGCGACGTAGAGTCGCGCTTTGCACGAACAATTGCGGCCAAGATCAAAACCAATCGATGCGTAAATGAGTTCAACTTCAGAAACATTGCGCGCAACAAACCATGGCGCTTCTGCATTGATGCGCTCACACCACATATTGGTGAACGTCTCCAGTTTGGCAGAAAACGATTCCGATAAATTAGAAAGCCTGTTTGCGGCGGCAACATCTCGTTTACGCTCGGCCATTCCGCGCGCAGTTCCAGCGTGACGCTTTGGCGCGCTAACCGCAATCTGTTTTCTATACACATAGTGGCAGGCATGTATAAAAAATCGCCTTTTCTATACATGCCGAGGGTAGAATATATAGAAAATCGCCTTTTCTATACATTCATTGAATGAGGATGCCCTGAGATGACTGCCATCACCCCCCTTGAGCAATTGAAAGCTGGTCGCTTCGATACGCCTGCCATTCTCAAGAAATTGGCGAGCAGCAGCCGCAAGCTGGCGGAACTCAAGGGCATCGCGGCCTCCATTCCCAATCAGGGCATTCTGATCAATACACTGGGCATGCAGGAAGCCAAGGACAGTTCGGAAATCGAGAATATCGTCACCACGCAGGATGAGATTTTCAAAAACGAAATCATGCCCGAGGCCTTTGCCAACCCGGCAGCCAAAGAGGTGCAGCGTTACCGGCAGGCTCTGCGTCTGGGCTATGAGCAGGTGCGGCAAAGCGGCCTGATTACGGTGAACCACATCATTGCCATTCAGGCCGAGCTGGAACAAAGCAATGCGGGTTTTCGCAAGCTGCCTGGTACGGCGCTGAAGAACAACAGCGGTGAAACGGTGTATGCGCCGCCGCAAGACCCGAACGAGATTATCGCGTTGATGCGGGATCTGGAGCGATTCATCAACGAGGATGAGTTGTTCCCGGTAGACCCGCTTATCAAGATGGCGCTGTTGCACCATCAGTTCGAGAGCATTCATCCCTTCTACGACGGCAACGGCCGCACCGGACGGATTTTGAACGTGCTGTATCTGGTGAAGGAAGGTCTGCTGGAGGTGCCGGTGCTTTACTTGAGCAGCCACATCGTGCGCACCAAGGCGGACTACTACCGTTTGCTGCAGAAGGTGCGCGATGACGATGCGTGGGAGGAGTGGGTGCTGTATATGCTGGAGGCGGTGGAGCAAACCGCAGGGCAAACCATCAACACGGTGCAGGCTATCAAAATGGCGCTGTTCGACTACAAGCACCGCATCCGTGACGGGTTCAAGTTTTACAGCCAGGACTTGATCAACAACCTGTTCACCCATCCTTACACCAAGATTGAGTTTGTGCAGCGCGACCTGAAGGTGTCGCGTCTGACAGCTACCAAATATATTGATGCGCTGGCCGAAGCTGGCTTCGTGCAGAAGCACAAGATCAAGGGTAGCAACTACTACATCAATGTAGCGCTGAATCAGATACTGCTTGGAACTCAGCGATAACCGAAGACCAACCGGAACTGGAAACGCTAGGCTGGCTGACAGAGGTCGGCTATCCCACTCTGTACGGCTCGGACATTGCGCGTGACGGCGACAGCCCTGAGACATACTTCAGTTGCAGGCTTTGCTGAATGATCGTAAACGTTGGTGGCGGTTATTCAATCCCGAGAGTTCTCGTTGAAGGGCTGCTGTCAGCAGTAAAGCAGTCGCACCTGTGTTCCACATTGAAGGGCTTGTGTGGGTCGATTGCGCCAGTTCGCGAACGGCTGGTTTGTAGAATCGAAAATTCTACGGCGTAATTAAAATTGTACTGCCCGATTGCAGACACTGGCGAGCTCACTCATTCGACCCACTGCCGACTCTTGAGATGGAACCTCTCAACGACCGCTTTGAGCCGAGTAGGAGACATTCAATTCGATGATAATTTGTGAGCTTGAATGACTCTTCCTAACCCATTTACAATAGCGGGCACCAACAATAAGGGGGGATTAGCATGTTCTCAAAATTGACTTTGGAAATAAAAGCGCAAGCGCTGGTCACTGAAATACACCCGCAGTACGTGTTCCTAGAGCATTTTATTGGAAGTGACCGCATTGCTTTTGAGGTGATACATCCCGACCCCGACAACTACGAATATTTTATTTTCCGAAGCGTTGATGAGATGGCCGCTTGCGCGGCAACTCGCCCTTACATTCCCCTTAGTAAGTGGGAATTTCTCGTCGAACTGCTGTACTTAACGCTGGATTACCATGCAGCGCCGCACACATACACCTACAATTTTGTCGAAAATGCATCTAGGGCATCCTATCGCCGCGAGCCTTATTGCACCGTGCGACGTGCGAAGGTGCTGCATCGCATGTGGAGTTTGCTAGGCTGCGATCAATGTTCCATACCTTCGTCGCGCACCTTCGCGCCGCGCTGACCGGATGCGTGATCTGTTTCAGCTATCAATTTCGCTAGTTTTACGGGGTCTGAATACACCTGGTCTAAGTTCGCCAAGACCTGCGCCTGCTGAACTTCCTTGCATCCTTTGTTCATCTCATCGGCACATGTCTGATAGGCTCATTTCCTTCCTTTTCAATTACCGCTTTGTTGCGGGGAGCGAACCTTGATTTTTTCAATTCGAAGGTCGGCAAGTGGCACGCAGCGGCTGTAGCGCCTTGCATACTGCCTTCCTTAAAGCGGTCACACAAGGTCAAAATAATTTGTGGGGAGCGACCGTCCGTTCAGGCCGACGATGAGACGGCCAAGACACTCAGCCTGAACGACTGCAACGGGTCGATTGCGCCACCTGGTACCACAAAAATATCAACTTCAGCTTTGTTAGCGAAAGCTGTCGTTCAAATCGCAGCATTGTTCAGCCACGTTCACATATAACAATTCGCAGTTGAATTTGCTTGCGGAATTTTCATCGGAACAGGTGGCAGGTCTGCGGTGGAACGAGTGGCGGGTTTGGGAATTGAAATCGGTGGTGAGTTTGATTGGATTTGCACCTTGGCGGCGTAAGAATTTTGGCTGATGCTGATCGGAAGGCAAACCTCTAGCCTTTGGGCGTAGTAATTTGGATTGACTCAGTCTGCTTGGTGACCTCGATTTCTGCAATTAACTTCGGAAGTCTTCGCAAAAGAAAATTCTCATTCTTAATGGTCGCTGCCAAATTTGCAGAATCAATCACATTGTAAATCTCCGCTCCGTGCTTGCGAGCGTATGCGCCGGCAGCGCTTCTGGCGACCTCGGCGATCTTCTCGATGGCCTTGATTGCAACTTTCTCGTCACGCTTGATCGCTTCGGCAACATATGACTTGGCCACGTCGATTGATAGACTGACTTGGCGCAACCCATTCGAGGTTTGCTTTTCTTTGATGCCCCGATAATTTTCTACTCGGCTTACGAGGACATCAAGTGGGTGCATTACAAGAAAACCGTTTCCTTGTATGGATGCCTCGACAGCGCGCCGACGCACTGCTTCGGAGTCCATGTTGCCGATGCGGTGAATGACATCGATATTCATGTAGGTCTTTTCGTCATATTTAACGAGAAAGATTTGGCCGCACAATATAGTCATGGCCTTTTCGGATGGGTAATCAGCAATGCCAGATACGATCTCCGACAATAGTTTTACGTGCTCGCGCCGACCGAGGAAATCAGCATCGCGGCTGACATATTCCTCACCTTCCAGGCATCCTTGAATCGGGTCAATTTTGAAATGCTCAACCCAATAAGCCAAGGCTTGTCCACCGACTAGAATTGCGTCTGATGGGATGCCTGCCAATAGCTTTAGCATCACCTCTTTGCTAATTGGGATCTCTTGCAACCCGGACGGATTAAAATTCTTCATTGCGGTATTTCACTTCGCTATTACGTGCCAAACCATGAAACATGGACGCATCGCTGGCTCTGGCTAAACCGTTTTTGATGAGGCTGCCAAATTGACGCCGGTTCTTATTTTTCATTGCGGCATATTCATCCTGAATGAAGCCCTGCACACCGGTCAATTCACGATATTTTTCCGCCGACAACAGTACGACAGAATCACGTCCATTTTTTGTAATCATGACTCCACCCTCGGACAGCGCCGTGTCGATGGCCTGTCCGAGACGTGTTTTAGCTTCTTTTGCGGTGATGGTTTTCATGCGCACACAATAGCTAAAGTAGCTATTGTGTGCAAGCTAATTGTCGATGGTAATTCTGGCCAGTTCCGGTATGTCCAGTGCTGGTGCGTGATATGTTTCTCAAAGATGCCGCAAGTCTCTTGATGGGAATTCCACTGGAATTCTGCACAATAACCATCTGGGAGATATTCATGACCATGTTCCGCATCAACGCCCAAAAGCGCGCCCGCATCCTCACTCGGGCAGAAGAATGGCCGCTGGCAGCATAATCACCAACGAACTCAAAGTAGCCCAGCTTCTTTCACAAAACGGGATTCCAACCCATCCTCAAGCGAACTGCTTATCTCAAGCCTATTCCTCGCGCGCGTCATACCCACGTAAAACAAGCGACGCTCTTCATCCTCGGTTGAGTCCGGGTGGGGCAAGTTGTTGTCTTCCGCGCCAATAATCCACACACAGTCGAATTCAAGCCCTTTGCTGCCGTGCAGCGTTGATAGGACAACGCCGGTGACCACATTACCGCTGTCTTTCAGGCGGGACAGTGTATTAAGGCGCTGCGCAAGAGAGCCATTCAACTTCGCAATAACGCTGGCCAGCTTTTTCAAGAGATTACCGCGATCAGATTTCAAGTGCTGAGAAAGCCAGCTCGCGGCGGCGTACACGGCCAACGATGTATTGCCATCAGCCATTTGTTTGCGCCAGTCGCCACACCCACGCCTTACGCTGTCGATGACCTTGATAGCGCGCGCGTCGTCGTCGGCCATGTGCGCGCGTATCTTCTCCAACATCTGGTCGCAACTCTTATGGCTGTGGTCCAGGTTGAGCAAGTCGGACTTGATACCGCACATCGACAGCGCGTTGGCCATGCCTGTCCAATTATCCGTTTGCAGACTCTTCAGCAGTCCGACCAACGCACTGCCCACCATACCATCCCAAACGGATCGGCCGCCAGACAGCCGATAGGGAATGCCATTTACCAACATTTCGGCTTCTATGATTTCAAGCAAACTATTGGTTCTGGCCAGCACTGCCCACGTTTGCCCGGTGGACTCTTTAATTGCTTTCACCACACGTGCGGCCTCATCGAATCTGTCCGCTGCGCGATGTACCTTAATGCTTCCGCTGGCCGTTCGGTGTGCCTCAATAGTTTTGTTGGCACGATTGGGGTTGTGGGCGATCAGACTGGAGGCGTGCGCCAGAATGTTCGGCGCGCAGCGATAATTGATGGGCAGGGTGATTTCCTGGGAGATCAGTAATTGAGTGACATCCTGCATCCCCTGATAGCCAAGCGCGTTACGGAATGAATACAGACTTTGATCGTCATCACCGACAATCGTTACCTCGATGCCAGCCTTGCCATGCTCAAGCACCCATTGTTTCTGTACCTCATCAGCATCCTGGAACTCATCGGCCAACAGCCAGCGCACCGAGAGCGGTTTGATACTGCCGTCCCGGATGCCGTTTACGACCGTCAGCAGGATGTCGGAAAAATCCATGCCGCGCTCCGTGGCCAGCAATCCTTGGTACGCATGGAATACATCTTCAACAGCCACATCCTCAAATATTGGTTCGCTCAGTTTGGATTTGGCGCGATCAATGGCCGACTGCACTTTTTCAAACGGGGTATCGCATTTGTATTGTGAGTAGCACCGCCTCAGCAAGCCTATGCGTTCACCATCGGACAGCAGCTTTATGCCCGACAGATTCTTTATGCGGCGGATCTGTGACAGCGCAACAGAATGGAAGGTGCCGACCGCAAGGCGCTGCGCCTCGCGCTCTCCGCACAATTGCAGAATGCGGGTTTTAAGCTCGGCGGCCGCATCACGGGTGAAGGTGACAGCGCAAAGCCGTCCTGTTTTGTTTTCAGAGAGGAGGCGGGCGGCGCGCATGGAAAGCACACGGGTCTTGCCCGATCCCGGACAAGCTAGAACAGAGCAATGACCAGCGGCGTTGACCGCTCTAGCTTGATATTGGTTTAGTTCAATCAAGCAGTGGCTGCTTCAGCGGACTGAGCGGCAGAAGATTCAGCTGCGACAGCCTTCTTCGTGCGCTTGGGTTTTGCCGCCACAGCAGCATCCGCGTTTCCTACCAATGGATCGCCGGGCGGCGCATCATCAACTTCCGGCCCGGCTTTTTTTTCATGCGCGCGGAATGCGCGGTTTGTGATGTTTTTGATTTCAGCGGCCACCCCAATGGACTTTCTGCGCCACAGCCTTTCCAGGCTGGACTTGGCATCGTCAGCGATGAAGCCAGCGAACCATGCAGAATGCACGAGGCAGATCAGTTCATCAATCTCGAAAATGATTTGCAGATACTGACCAGCCTTGTTGCAGGTGAGCTTGGCTTGCACCTGCACCGTATTGGTGTAGTTGAGCTTTCCCATTTCAATACCATTATCATCGGCAATCTTTTTGATGCGCGCATTCTCTTTGCGGATGTCGGCCAGCGCGTTATTGATCAAATGGTCAACAGCCCCGTTCACCGCCATCATGTCGCTTTGGTTCTTAACGAGTGTCGGCAACACGGAACTCAAGTTGCGCATCGACACGGCGCATTCATCAAAAGCAGTGTCATAGACCAATTGAGCGGGCGTTGTGCTCAATAACACCGTCTTCAGGATGAATGGATTGCTGAATTCCACCCTTCGTTTTGCAGGTTGCTTCTCCGTTTTCTTTGCTGCCGATTTGTCCGCCATGTTCGTGCCCTTTGATGTGAGTTGAATGGGAAATGCGAGCATGACTTTGCCGCAACTCCATAGATAAATCCTCGAACTACCTTGCATATTTGCAACGTAGTTTGAGGATTTAAATTTCTACCCCCTCAATAATCCACACACGTTCCACAGGCGCGCTACAGCACACAAAGCAGGGTGGTATGGCTGGATTTGGTGCGTAAGAGATGTGCTACAGCCGCCTCACAGATGTTTTCAGGCTCATGCCCGAATTGTGATGAGAGGTTCTGGAGTGAGTCTGTGGATGTTCTGGATTTATTACTTACACAAAGGAGAAATGCTATGCAAATAGTCGGAATGGATATTGGTTACCGCTGCATGGGAGCGCGGTGGTACGCTGATCGAAAAGGTGCTGCTGGTCTCGATGTCCGCAATCATCGTGCTGGCTGTCCATCTGGTTCCTGCCCTGTCCCGCCGCTGGATTGTGTGGCCAGTGTGGATGGGTTGCCTGCTGTGTGCGATGTACGGACAAGGGTTGGACTGCGGCGGTGGTCGTAAGTGATGGAATGGTGCGCGTTGTTGCAGTGCCGCAGCAGGGAATTGAGCCCAAGACTTAGACTGGCTGACAGAGGTTGGCTATTCCACTCTGTACGGCTCTGAAATTGCGTGTGATGGCGATAGCCCTGAGCATCTTAAAGTGCGAGTGGCTTAACGGAACGCAATTCAACTCCCCAACTTTGCACGAACAATTGCGGCCAAGATCAAAGCCAAGCGATGCGTATCTCGGTAGTCCCCAATCTTGGTGTCCACCTGCTGTTTCACCCTCACACCGAATTCTCTAATGATCGAATTTCGCGGGCCATAGCTGACGCGGAACTTCTGCTCCCCCGCACCTTCAATCTCAGTTTTGGTAAGCGCTCCACTGAGTGTCGACTTGTCAAAGTTGCAGGAGACAAATTCAAACTGAGAGCGTTTTACACCGATCTCCTTAAGCACTTCCAAAATGAGTTCAAGCTCAGGAGCATTACGCGCGACAAACCAAGGGGCCTCTGGATTGATGCGCTCACACCACATATTGGTGAACGTCTCCAATTTTGCAGAAAACAATTCCGATAAATTCGAAAGTCGATTTGCGGCGGCGATGCCGCGTTCACGCTCCGCCATGCCGCGCGCGATTCCAGCGTGACGCTTCGGCGCGCCAACCATAATCTCGGAGTTCGGCGGTTCAAAATCGTCAAATCCGCTGTTGAGGACGATGTTCTCATATGCTCCCCAAAAGGCTGCTGCATCCTCGCCGGACAAATTGAAGGAGGTAGCAAGCTGTCGCGTCTCATCGAGACTAAGATTATTTTGCAGTCGGGCAATGAGAATGCGGTGCAAGGCGACCCATGAGCCGGAAAATTCCAGATCGTTCAAGCCCTCCTGCTGAGTAATTAGCGACCGATCAAAGGAATCTTCTTCCAAGTCTTCACCCAATATTGAGATCGTGGATTTGTCGATATAGTGCGCAATCAGCGCTTCCTGAAGCTGCGATCCTACGCACAAACCATTGGATTTCAACCCAGTCAGTTTCTTGCTGATGGACGATCTGTCTCGTCCAAGAATCGACGAGAACTGTTGGTGCGTCAGCTCAACATCCTCACATGCGTGCCAAGTGAGCTCTGCCAGTCTGACGTGTGATGAATGCCAGTATGTGTTCAGCATGGTATCGACGCTGGTGTGTCCGAGGAACATGGCGACACGATCTGTCCAGAACGGCCATGCATCGAATCCCTGTTCGAAGCAACTGGTGATCGATGCCTCTTCAATTTCGCCTCGTAAAGCAGTTTCGACGAATGGCGAAAGAGGAATTTGGCGCGGAGCGCGAATGGCGAAGTGTGCAAGCCGGGTGGCGGCGGTATGGCGCATCGAATACGGAACTACAGATGCGTTTTTCGTGGCCGCTCTCAACGCAACAGTCGTTGCCTGATTGATTCTGGATTTGGAATACAGCGCGTCTCGCTTTTCGGCATCGGCGAATAGGGATGTGTCGCCGACCGGTGCGACTTGGTGCAGAGCCACAATACCTTCAAAATATTTTTGACATCGGGCGTTCGCAAGCACGTGGTCAACGACTCGCAATGATGCTTTTTTTGTTTTCAGATCTCTGACATTGTTTTTCTCAACACGAATTCTGTAAGGCCTCGGCGGCAACACATGCTTCAGCTCCAGTCCTATTGCTTCCCTGTTGCGCAGAGCATATTGATAACTGAGTCCCAGGAATGTTTTCGTGTGTCCAGCCAGTTGGCCATCGTCCTTGATGGCGTTGATGTCATGCCAAGCCTTGTCAAATTGCGCTGTCGTGATGAGCGAGGAACGACACTGCGCTTCAGAGCGTTTGTAGGATGCAGCCTTCGACGAATGAGGCACGCCATAAGTGGCCCTCAAGAATTGGTGAAACCGCCAGACAGCTAGGCCGGCTTGGTCGGATTTAACCAGTAGTGCGGTATACGCTTGGTCAAATTCGCTAGACTCAAGATTGTCAATGTCGCGCTCCCACCAAGTGTCGACCAGACTGATTATGTGGGAGAACAATGTCCTGATGGAACCGAACCTGTAATCGGCAACTCGCATGCCACCCTCCACCAGAAGGTATTGGAGGAAGCCAAGCATGGCTGAAACGATGGGATTCTGGTTTGCAATCTCCTTGAGTTCCGCATGCAATTCGCTGTCATTGAGAAGTATGAGCAGGCGACTACGCTGCCAGCGACTGGTTTGTTGTTTGAGTTCGAAACTGCCGGTCGCCTCATTCAGCAGCTCGTTGATTCTGGCTTTCGCGGCGGACGAATCAAGTTTAGGTTTGACGAGTATCTCGCGGATGTCGTCAACTATCGAATCTGTTTCGATCAGGTCGTGGCGTTGAATCCCATAGAGCGCGCATTCACTGACTAAGTCGGGCGCGGGCCCGGAATATTCGGCAGCAGCAATAGCAAATGCGGTTCCCGGTAGCCTCAACATCCACCAGGCTTTAAATACAACGAACAGACCAAGCAGAGACAAACCATCTCCACTGTGGGGAGCGCTTTTCAACCATTTCACAATTCGCGCGGATATTTTCTTGATGATCTGCCCATCCGTTTCATTGGATGGGAATTGATGCTCAAGACCTACAATCTGTGCGGCAGTGTAGGGAGATAGAATCACCGCCTTGTCATACATTCGCGCTGACTTTTTTACGCCCACGCGCACAACCAGACATCCTTGGGCTGAACGACTCTCGTGACTGGCGATCGCCATCAGAAGCGACGACCACGTCTTCTCATCCAGAACTGCGTCAAAGATGATCAAGCTAATCCCAATCGCGGCGAGGCGATCCATATAACTCTCTGCGGTGTCACGACTAGAAAATTCCCCCAGCCTGCCGATCCACCAGGCACGCACTGTAGTGGCAATAGCATGGTGCCGGCTGCTGCTGACAGAAATCGGTCCAGATTCAGTTCGGGTCAGATTGGCAATGTTTGAGGAAATCATTTTTCCAACAGTCCCTCTGATTTTCTGGATTTCCTCTGCTATGACCCGGCTCACTTGTTCAGCCGATTTAGGATCATCAGCCATTCGGCTTCGTGCAGCTTCTCTGAGGGCAATGACATCTTCGTCAGTGATCTTGGCATTGTCATAGTCAAACCATTCGGCTGGCAGCAGGTCGCGAATAATCATCCTCGCCCTTGCCTCCGCAGATTTTTTGTCGAGGTGACGACCTTCGTAGCTGCTCCTTGATTTATCAAAACGTGGCGGAGTAAATGGGAGAGCGGTTGATTGGTGCGGATTCAAACTGATGCCAATCTCTTTCCATCCGCAATCTGCAAGGTACTGGTCTTGCGCCTGGCGGACTGCTTCAGCCCATTGGAGGATCGACCATGCGGACGATTCACCGAAACAATGCAGGTCGCCGTTGTGGCCGAGAAACGCTTCAATTTGTTGTCCGCTCAGGTTCTGAGACCACAGTGCGTTGGCTATGTTTTTTCTAAAACGACCAATCGGCACGGGTGAGGCGATTTTGTAGAATTCTTCAAGATCGTGTGTGGCGATGGTTTTCGCTTTGAACTTTTCGTCGATCAGAAAAAACAGTCCGAAACTTTTCTGGTAGGGTGAATGCTCATCGCTTTCACCAAGCTGTGTACGTATGGGTTCGAAATTGTCGTTCAGTAAATTGGAGACCTGTTCAGCAAGATGACTATCGACCGACCGGAGCTTGTGGGCAAGTTCAACAAGGTGCTGCAAATATGTTGCGACTACATTGGACAGCCATTCAGGGATTGGAACAAATCGGGCTTCGCTACCAACCACCAATTTGTCGCTGATAAAAACCAGATTTTCTGAAATCAGGATGTCCCAGCGAAAGAAGAAAGGAGTTGTCGATTTCCGATGCCCAGTCGCGACGATGAGCAGCATCAAGATGTATCGCGCAAGCGAATTGTGAGAGGCAATTAAATCCTTTGAACTTTCCGCCTGTTTCAAATCAGTTACAAAACAATCTGAAATCTGGCGATGCTCTTCCACGCTTACGTCAGCAACATTTTTCAACAACAGGCTTCGAATTGAAACGGGGGCGCCATATGCATGAAACATATTCTTGCAGACGGCGGCGTAGGCAATATAGGTGTTTTCGCTCGATGGGTTCAGGTAGTAAGACAGTGATTCGGTCTGACGATGCATCTTTTGCACAGGAGTTGTTATCCAATCCAGCAGCGCCGGATTAGCACTGTGCTGATAAAGTGCGCGCGGCAGCGCATCCCTTATTCTTCTGTCCAATTTGCTCCCAGATGAGGAAAACTGCCCATCCAGCCATTCAAAGCATCTTTGCTCCCAGTCCACCAATGAATAGGGCAGGCAGTCCGCAAGCGTTTGAGCTCCTTTGAAGTAGAGTGAATCTGCAAGGCAACTGAGGAAATCTGGGAGCGGAAGTGTTAGCGTTTTTGTGGGCGAAAGCTTACGCGTCCAGATTGGGTAATTGAAATGAGATTTGTAGCCAGGAAATGATCTAATGGCTATGTGCTCGTGGTCATCCGCGTCGAGTGACATCTCAATTGCTCCGCGAACCGTTCTCCCCGTTGCGAGCGCGACCCCGGCTATTAGCGCTTCAAAGTAATATTGGTAGGAATATTCAGTGCCTGTAACATCGTAGCCACGCCTATCTTGTTCAATATTCCTGCGAACATTTCTGAAAAATGTTTTTGCTTCTAAAACCTGAAACGCATTGTGATGAAGTACTAACCTTTCGCGCTCTCGAAGGGAAGAGCCTCTCTGGATTGGCTCGGACTGCTGTTCCCCCAAGTCTTCTTCATGTAAAAAGGGTTGTGGAGCGAATTTGGTCGGATTCAATTGCTGGGCAAGATCGCATGCCTCTGAAAAACAAGCACGTATGTCATGCATGACAAAGCTCTTCGCGCCCCAACTAATGTAGGCATCACTCGCATAATCAAGCCACGTTGTGATTCCATCGACATCGTTAAAAAAACCGGGTGAATGTCCAGCCAGCTCTGGGGCAATCCTTACAATCGATGGCTGTTCAACAAAGAAAATCGAAGTTTCGAGGAGTCTTGCAAGACTTTCGGATACGACAACATTGGGCTGGGCATTCTTGCTTGACTGAGCAAGCCAGAAGAAAGCGATCAACTCAGCCTGGATTGGGAAATCGTCGCGGTTGATTGGATTGAAATCTTTTTGACCAAGCGCAGTACAGTATCTATCGGCTTCATTTGATTGAATGGGCTCGCTCGTGGGAAATTCAGGTGCAGAGTCCAATAGCTCCAAAATGATTTTGGAGCTTCGAAAATCCCTGAGGATTTTCTGCGCGTTTGGGAAGATAGCTTCAAGCGTCTGAAAATGTGAGTCCAGAGCTGTTGAGACTGTCAGGATTTGCCGGAGGCCAGCAACTGATGCCCGGAAGCCAAGCACCCTGAGCCCGTCCATGATCTCTTGGGCGGGAAGTGCGGGTGATGCAAGCCTATTTGCCAGTTTTTGAAGTGGTGACAATTGCGCGCTTGTAGTCAAACAATATTGTCCGTATCATAGCTCAATGATTCGCAGTTTATGTGGCATATATAGCAACAAACGATTTAAAACGGTTTTGTCTGTTATGTGCGCGCACAATGCAAGTCTATTATTAACATCTACTTACAACATTACGCGACATACTACATTGATGAGCAACTAACACTGTTACTGCCTTCGGGACGCAGGAGTCGGAGGTTCGAATCCTCTCACCCCGACCAATCAAATTGGTCTTCAATTCCCCACATCAGATCCTTCAAAGCCATTGTTATGGTTGGGCTTCGTAAGAATCTTTACGGCTAAATTTCACACGTCTTTCCGCATTTTTTCATGGGGCCAACAGATCAAAAATTGGCTCCGTGCCCAAATTGTTCCCACGATAATTTCAGGAATCGCCATTTTTAATTATTGGCTACTACACTGGTGACCAACCCTCAACTCAGGGTAGACTCTGTTATCCCGTATGAAGCTACTCGATTATCCGTCGCATGAAAACTTCGAATGGCCAAAATAGAATTTCTTCCATGCGCTTTAAGATACTGACCTCGCTGACATTTTTAAGTGTTGGCCAAACCTTTGCACAAACCATTCCGGTGGACGCCAGTGCTCTGCAGCAACTCCAAGACTCGGTTCTTCAGCAGCAAGCGCAACTGCGTAAGCAAGCGGAAACACTCGATGCTTTGCAACAACAAGTGAACGAACTGAAACAGGCTAACAGTGATGTACGGAATCAAGCCGCACAAGCTGCAGCTAACGCACAACTGGCAGTGGCTGCAAGCAACAAGGTTGTGCCGCCGACAACTGTTACTTCGGGCAGTGAGCAACTCAAGCTAAATATTTCCGGCCAAATCAACCGCGCACTTAATTTGGCCGCCGACGGGAAGAACACGGAATCATATTTCGTGGATCATGCCACCAGCGGAAGCCGGCTTAATTTTGACGCTTCGGCCAAGGTGAGTGACGACTTGACGTTGGATTCGCGAATCGAGGTTGCCATTGCCCCGGACAATTCATCGCAGGTCTCCCAGGGCAATCAAGCACCCGGGGATTCCTTCAATCAGCGCTGGGCCGAGGTTTCGCTGAACAGCAATCAATATGGGAAATTATCTCTCGGCAAGGGCGATACAGCTTCCAACACAACGGCCGAGGCCGATCTATCGGGGACGCTAGCCGTGCAAAATTCTAGTGTCGCCGATATTGTGTACGGTATGGTGTTCCGCGATCGCACAAGCAGCCATGTCTTGACTGGTATTAAAGTTTCAGATGCGTTTTTTAATCTCGACGGGTTGAGCCGCGAATCAAGAATCCGCTATGACACGCCTCGTTTCTACGGCTTCAGCCTTGCAGCCTCCTCGGTTAGCAATCAGCGTGCGGATGCCGCCGTATTCTGGGATGGCGAGGGCTACGGTTTCAAGGCTGCCGCAAGAGCAGCGATTGCCAATCCCAATATTAATCAGGCCGGCAAACGCTATGACGGTTCGGTTTCGATCCTGCACACCAATACCGGTTTAAACCTTACCTTGTCCAAGGGCTTGCAGGAACGTGATAACCACATCAACGATTCCAACCTGTATGGCAAACTGGGCTGGCTCGCCAGCCTTAACAACTTTGGTAGCACCGCTTTTGTCGTGGATTACACGCGCGCCGAAAACACGCCTGCCGCGCATGATGTCGGGCATGCCTTCGGTATGGGGGTAGACCAGTTATTTGTCAAATACAATACCGAGCTTTACTTGCAGTACCGACGTTTTTCGCTGGATAGGAATTCAGGCCCGGCGGTTGAGGACATCAAGGTTGGAACCTTTGGGGCGAGGGTTAGGTTCTGAGCGTGCTGGAGAGCAACCCCCCGCTGGAACAGAGTTTCGTGGCGGTGACTCGGGAGGATAGAGCATTACCCGCGTAGAATCACGACGGATGGACACATCTATGTCAATTGCTAAACCAGCATATTTTCTGAGAGAGGCTTGATGTCTTTAAATAGCATTAACCGTCAATGGTTATTTCTGACAGTCGCCTTGCTGATATTGGGCGGCGTTATCGGCTGGGCTCTATACGCCGAATACACTATCACCACTGACCAAGAGCGTGAACTGCTAATCAATCAAGCCAAAGTCGTCGATGACAATCTCGAGCATGAACTGACGGCGACAAATTTTGCGTTGGACTCGATTCGCAATGATCTGCGCACGCTGAAGGCGGGAAAAAATAGCGTTTCTCAGATCAATCACCGCCTTCAGATCATGAGAGGCGCCATGTTTGCCACGCGCGCAATAACCATTTTCGATGCGGACGGCACTCTGGTCGCCAGAAGCCCGGATCAATTCGTCGGGCAGAATTTCAGCAGCCGGGAATATTTTCAAATCGCTCGCCAAGGAGGAAACCCGGAAACACTTTATGTTGCACAACCGTTTATGGCCGCAACCGGGGAATATGTCCTGAACGTGTCGAAGGTCTTGCTTGATGATCGCGGTGGATTCGCCGGCGTCATCTTGGTCAGCTTGGGGCCCGAGTATTTCAGCACCTTGCTGAAATCCGTACTCTATGCACCGGACATGCGTTCAACGCTCATTCATGGCGATGGAAAAATGATCTACAGGGTTCCAGACCCTCAGGGCATCACCGGCATGGACTTGGCTGCGAAACCCGACTCCGCCTTTAATCGGCACATGAAGAGCGGGCAACAGAGCAGTGTGTTTGATGGCAAAGCATCCTCATCTACTGGAGAAAACCGCCTCACAGTTTTGCGCACGATCCGGCCGATTACCGTGCCATTGAACAAGCCGCTAGTGGTCGGTGTTAGCCGGGAAATATCGGTACTTTTCGCTCCTTGGTACGAGGATATAGCCACTTACAGCGGATTGTTTCTGCTGTTGACCTTGACGACCACTTTAGGTCTGTTGTTCCATCAGAAGCGGCAAAAAGCCGATGCCCGTCTTTTGGCTGAGCAGGAACTCAAGCGCAGGCAAATGGAAGAAGCGTTGAAAGAAAGCGAAGAAAACCTGGCCACCACGCTGTACTCCATTGGCGATGCAGTCATCGCCACAGACACTGCGGGACTGGTGACGCGGATGAATCCAATGGCAGAGCGCCTGACCGGGTGGACGCTAGCTGATGCCTGTGATCGCCCTCTTGCCGAAGTATTTCGCATCCTTAATGCTGTTACCAGAGAGGCAGTAAACAACCCGGTGCACTTGGTGATGGCGCATGGCCAAGTAGTCGGCCTCGCCAACCATACCGTTTTACAGGCTCGCGACGGACAGGAATATCAAATCGCCGACAGCGCAGCCCCCATCCGTAATCCCGCCGGAGAAATCCGAGGGGTAGTTTTGGTGTTCAGCGATGTCACCGAGAAATACAAGTTGGAAAAGAACTTGCATCTGACACGATTCAGTGTGGATGCAGCATCCGATGCCATATTCTGGATGACACCAGACGCGCACATTGTGGATGTCAATGCGGCGGCGTGTCATTCCCTCGGCTACACCCGGGATGAATTACTTCAGCTGTGCGTACCAGACGTGGATACTCACTACAACGTGGAACTATGGACGCAACAATTCGCTGAACTTAAGCAGCGAGGTTCGATGGCGTTTGAATCCGAGCAACGTACTAAGGGCGGCAGGCTGATTCCGGTAGAAATTGTCGCCAATTATGTGAAGTATGGGAGTGAAGAACGCAACTGCGCCTTCGTCCGCGACATCACTGCACGAAAAACAGCTGAAAAAGAAATCAATAGCCTAGCCTTCTATGACCCGTTGACGCATTTGCCAAACCGACGCCTGTTGCTTGACCGGCTGAAGCAGACGCTTGCATCCAGTACACGAAAAGAAATATTTGGCGCACTTCTGTTTATCGATCTGGATAATTTCAAAACGCTCAACGACACTCTCGGCCATGACATCGGAGACCTGCTGCTGCAACAGGTCGCTCAGCGTCTCGCCGCATGTGTGCGTGAGGGCGACACTGTGGCGCGACTGGGTGGCGACGAGTATTTGGTGATACTGGAAGACCTTAGCGCTAACATCCAAGAATCCGCCGCTCTGGCCAAGATCGTCGGCGAGAAAATCCTGGTGACGCTCAACAAGACCTACAACCTCTCTAAGTACGAACATCACTGTACCGCAAGCATCGGTGTTACTCTTTTCGCTGACCACCAAGGCACCATTGATGATCTGATGAAACAGGCCGACCTGGCCATGTATCAGGCCAAGGCCGCTGGGCGCAACACCTTGCGCTTCTTCGACCCGGAGATGCAGGCAGTCGTTACGGCTCGCGCTGCGCTGGAAGCGGATTTGCGAGGAGCTATTCGGCAGAACCAGTTTCTGCTCTACTATCAGGCGCAGGTTGATAGTAAAGGGCATCTAACCGGGGTTGAGGTGCTACTGCGCTGGCAGCATCCACAACGCGGTCTAGTGTCCCCACTTGAGTTTATTCCACTTGCTGAAGATACAGGCTTGATCCTGCCCATCGGCCATTGGGTAATGGAAACCGCATGCGCGAAGCTGGCAGACTGGGCTGCTCGTCCTGAGATGGCGCATCTCACAGTGGCTGTAAATGTTAGTGCAAGGCAGTTTCACCACCCGCATTTCGTCGATCAGGTGTTGGCAGTGCTTGACGTCACCGGGGCCAACCCACGACTTCTCAAGTTGGAACTGACCGAAAGTTTGCTGGTGGATGATATAGAAGGGGTCATCGTCAAGATGTCTGCTTTAAAGCAGAAGGGAGTGACTTTCTCGCTGGACGATTTTGGCACTGGCTTTTCGTCGCTCTCCTACCTGAAGCGACTTCCTCTGGATCAGCTGAAAATCGACCAGAGCTTCGTCAGGGATATTCTCACTGATCCCAACGATGCCGCGATTGCCAAAATGATTATTGTTTTGGCTGAGAGTATGGGCTTGGCGGTCATCGCCGAGGGGGTGGAAACGGCAGCACAGAGAGATTCACTTGCCAGCCAAGGCTGCCATGCTTATCAGGGATATCTTTTTAGCCGCCCGCTACCATTGGCAGAATTTGAGGCATATGTGAGACACATCGACATGGATTAGATGGAATTTTACCCACTCTAAGTTCATATCCGAACGGCTCAGGGTGTGGGTTCAGTATTCCTGAGTTTGCGATACAGGGTGCGTTCGCTGATTCCCAGTTGTTCTGCCAGAGTTTTGCGGTCGCCTTGGAAGTGTTGCGATGCCCATGCGAGGTAATTTTTTTCCAGATTTTGCAGTGGGGCGATTTCTACAAACGGCCCTGTTTCCGCCATTCCGTTCGCTGCGCTTTTCAACGTGTCCAAAAAGAGATGCTGGGGCTGGATGGTGTTACCGTCCGCCATGATCAGCGCACGCTCCAGGATATTGCGCAGTTCCCGCACATTGCCGGGAAAATCGTGGCACATCAGGATTGAAAGCGCTTGCTCACTAAGGGCGATTTTCCTTACTTTATCCAGACGGGATAACAGGCGGGTTACCAGCATCGGAATATCTTCAGCCCGCTCGCGTAGCGGCGGCAAACGGATGGGGAACACGTTGATGCGATAAAACAAGTCTTGACGAAAAGTGCCATCGCGCACCATTTGTGCCAGATCGCGATGGGTTGCGGTAACCAGCCGGAAATCGGCGCGTAGCAGCTCCACACCGCCAACGCGCCGGTAGGTGCCCGCTTCCATCAGGCGCAACAGTTTGACCTGAAGTGATAACGGAATGTCGCCCACTTCGTCCAGAAACAAAGTACCGCCGCGCACAGCTTCCACTAGTCCGATCTTACGACCGACCGCACCCGTAAAAGCGCCTTTTTCATAACCGAACAGTTCGCTCTCGAACAGCGTTTCAGTCAGCCCTGAACATTCTAATGCCACAAAAGGGGCGGTTGCGCGCGGACTCATGTCATGGATGGCATGCGCAACCAGTTCTTTGCCAGTACCCGATTCGCCCAGCAACAACACCGAACTTTCCCACGCTGCCACACGCTTGGCGAGTTCAAGCATGCGGTTGAAAGGTCTGGAGTAGCCCACCAATTCCCTTTCACGCACGCCGTCATGCGCATGGCGCAGCGAGTACATGGTTTCCATGAAATAGAGCGTGTTGCCGGCCTTATTTTTGACCGGCACCATTTCCACTTCCACATGTTCTCTGCCAGCCGAGGTGTGATGCACGTGCAGCACGCGATGGGGTTCGCCACTCTCTAATGCCACGCGTAGCGGACAGTTTTCCCCAGCTTGATCGCACGGCTTGTCATAGTGGTGTGAGAGTTCGTAGCAGTGGCGCCCCACGATTTGTTGATGGCCACCGAACTCCCTTTGGTAAGCCGTATTGGCAGCAATGATGCGGTATTGCCCGTTAAGCAGAATTTTGGGCTCGGGGAAACTGTCCAGTAATTGGAGGGTTTCTGCCGGAATGTCGGACAGTGAAGGAAGAGTGTCATTCTGGGCGGCCATGGTGGTAATGGTATGTCATTTGTGGCATAGCAATCAACTTTAATTAAGCGATTCTGTTCTAGCCAAATACCGGCATCTACATGAAGAATAAAGATATTTGTGAAGCGATCAGCGGATGGCACAGGGATTGCTAATTTGAGGGCGTTAAACAGTCAATTGTGTCTGTGTTGGTTTCTTTCCTCCCTGATGGATTCTCCCGTCCTTCAGCTTTAGCCTGTAGCGCGGTGCGTTGCAGGTTTTTTTTGCCAACATTAAGTAAGAATTCCTCGAGTTAGCGTCACCGCAAAGTAAAGCCAAAATAGCACTAATGTTTATTGAAGACATGATCCACTGCGAAGTGTGTGAACCCGAATGTCCGATTGGGGCGCTCGCGCAAGGCGAGGACATTTACATAATCGGCCTGGAAAATGCACTGCATGCGGAAAGTCATGAGCAATTGCGAGCCAAGTTTGAGAGCCTGATGAAGGTGTGAGCGTAACTCTATTCACCGTTAGGTACGTTGCCCGCTGTTCCGTGACATAACACGGGATTTTACGGGCAAGGAAGTCGGCAATTTCCAAAAATATTATTAAGGAGAGATAGTGTGAATGACGAAGCAAAGAATGCGGAAATTGGACATGTCACGAACATCTATCACGAACTTGAGATGTGGAAAGTCAACCTTGGCGAAAAGACCATCCATGCCAAACGCATGCCGGGTTTCTTCCGTACTGTAAAAACCTATACCCAACTTGCGCTCTGGCTTCCCTTCTTTCTGATGCCATACATGCGCTGGA